>JAMPFS010000009.1 GCA_023664325.1 Clostridium sp. | reverse complement strand
TTCCTTTTGTGGAAACACATTTGTCACAGAAATGGAAGGAAAGAATACCGGCTTTCCGGTAAATCTCAAACAATGCCTTGCCGCTGATGAAGGTATCAATTTTTAAATCAACATCTTTGGCAATATAATAGCTTTCAAGCATATGAGTAAGTCTGGATATATCTGATTTGTCGTCATCACAGATTGCAATGTTTAGTTTCATGCCGTTCACCACCTATTTTTTACCACTTACCCCCGTAATTCGTTTTAGCAGAATAATATGTGATATGCTTGATTATATTTCCAAATAGAATATAACCCACTCCCCATTATAGTGTACGCAGTCAGCCTGAATGCTGCCGTTGTATGTTTTAATTTCGTTTATCAGATAATGTAATCCGAATCCGTGATTTAGGCCGTCGTCTTTCACATGCTGTTTCTTTGTGGAAAAGCCTTTTTGGAAGAAGCGTGACAAATCGGCTGCTGACAAATGCTGCTCTACAGGATTTCTTATTTCAAAATGCAGCCGGCCTTCCATGGAAACAATGCGGGTATAAATGGTATCCCCTGATTTGCAGGCTTCGATTGCATTTTGTGTCAGGATACGGATAAAGTCGGATAAGGCATATTCCGGAGCATGGCTTTCAATATCTGGCGAACTGATATCAAAAAGGATGGTAATATTCCGGTCACATGCCTGCGTATACAGGCTATAGAGTGCTGCCGCCAGCAGGGGCATATTGAGCTGCAATAAAGAGTATGCCCGCAGGGGTTTCTTATAATCGGCTGTATTTTTCAATAAAGCCGCACATAAGGAATCGTAATCATGGCAGGCATAGGGAAGCTGTTCCAGATTTTGAATCCGGTTGGAAAATTCATGCTGGCTGGCACGGATTTCATCAATCAGGGATTGATAGATGGGAAGATTCTTTTGGTAGGAAATTAACTGCTGGTGTTCTGCGAACATCTTCTGGTCATAATATAAAAGGCAGGTGTTAAAGATGGCGATCAGTGTCGTTATGATGATGAAATAATAAATATTTTGGTAAAAATCCAGAGTTTCCATTTTTAAGTAAAGCAGCAGAATGGTCACAGCAAGATAGCTGTTAATCAGCAATATTTTATAAAGGAGGGATGCCTCGGCAATAAAAGGATATAATCTGCGGTATGGTGTAAAAGAAAAAACAAGGATAATCAGTGTGATGGTCAGCAGATTACCGATAATAGACATGTACTGTGCATCAAATGATATATTGCCAAAAGAAAGCAAAAAGATCAGGGTTAACTGAAATACAATTAAGGTGATGTCCGATATACAGTGGAGAAAAAAAGCGGCAAGCGGCTGGTATTTTTTGTAGGTCATTGCATAGCAAAAAATGAGCAGCTGAGAGATTATCCATGAGTAAATGACCGATTTGTATACAAGATAAGAAAAAAATACATAGGTAAAGCAAACAGCGATATCCCGCTTATCCGGCTTCAGTGAAATATTCAAAAAGAAATGGAAGAAAAGATAAAAAGAAATAAATTCTAAAAATAACGAAAAAATTTCTATGATATTCATATTGTATGTCCCTCCATTTTTCTTTTTGGTATTTTTTGGTTAGCAAGTTCCGGCAAAGTTATGCAGTGTTAATTTGGGAAGTGCCTATTTTTCTTCAAATAAATTTTTTTTGCGGAGAAGGTTTTCCAACGTCTCCTTGTATGTCCGGCTTACCGGTACTAAATGGATACCAAGCCGTAAAAGCCGGTTCTGTCTGTCATAATTATCAATATGTGCAAGATTTACAATATATTTTTTGTGGCATTGTACAAAGTCACCGGTTAGCTGCTCCTTAAGAGATGAAAAACTCGTCTCCCGTGATGTAATACTGCCATCGGTCGTGTTTATTATAACCAGATGTGATTTGGATTCAATGTAGCAGATATCCTGTTGGACAATGCGGTGCTGAATCCGGTCGGTATCTGTAATGCGTATGGAGTTCGTTTCCAAAAAACCAGTCATCAGCATTTGATGGATCTGACCGATTACATCATCGGGTGAGTATGGTTTTGTAATGTAATTGTAGCAATGAAAATTTGATAATGCATAGCTTGTTTTTTCGGAAACAGATGTGAGAAATAAGATGGGTACTGTATAATAGGCTTTTTGGGAACGAATTTCATTTGCCAAAACAAAACCGCCAAAATCGCAGGGATCGTCCTTTAATTGCACATCTAATAAAAACATAGAAAAGTAGTCATTCATATGGATGGATTGTACTAACATATCATTTGCTTCCTCAAAGCTGTAAGCGCTGGATATTTTCCAATTCGGATAGGAATCGTGTATGCTCTCACGGAGTTCCCTGTTCTGTTCCGGGTTATCTTCTACGATTAAAATATTATGCATGGTTATAATACCTCCTTAAAATCATGGACATGAAGATATTGTGGTATTGTTCATAGTATATCATATTATAAGTTTCCGTCATAGGGGAAAAATTGCATTTGCGGTCGTTTAAATTGCATTTGCAGTCGTTTTCCGTAGTTCCTATTGATTTTACAAAACTAATGATTTATAAAGGAGACAGGACAAGGAGATACGAGAGATGACAGGAAATCATTTATGGGAAAAGCATATAGACCAGGTGGTTCAAAAACTGCTTCAGTTTCTTGGTACAAGGGAGTATGGAGAAACGGTATTTTTGAAAGTGGATTATTCCCTTCGGGTAATCATCAGCGGAATGGAGAAGACGGTTTTGTTATGTATTCTTTTTGGCATAACAGGTTATCTGAAGGAATTTCTGGCTGCTTTTGGAGTTATCATAATGCTTCGGAGTTACACCGGCGGCATGCACCGGAAAACAATAACAGGCTGCTTTCTTCAGTCGTTAGTGAACCTCTCGCTGATTATATTTTTAGGGAACAATATCATGCTTAAAAAGGGTGTATGTGTTTTTGCCGCAGTGGTATTGATCGTTTTCATTCTATATTTTGCGCCAATACAATCCGAAGACCGAATGCTGTATAGCAAAAAACAGAGGATGGGATTTAAGGGAAAGGCGCTGGTTGGAATGGCTGTCATATTCGCATCAGGCATTTGCGTACCGCAGCAATTATATAACACGATGATGTTTGCAGTATTTTTTCATATGTTTGAAATGGTATTTCTATGTGTCCGAATACAGAAGAAGGAGGTGAATCAGCATGAAGCACTGTATAAAGCAAACAATTAATAAGCAGTTGTGCCGCATAGCAAAAGGAATTCAGGTAAATTCCTGTTCGGGCCGTGCGTGGGGAGAAGTAAAACTGCCGGAGTGTTTGCGAGAGGAACTGGAAGAGACGGATAAGGCGGTTAAGTAAAAGGAGGGAAAGTATGATGGAGGACAGTCCGCCAATTTGAAAAGGCTTTCTATCAACCGAAACTTTTGAGCAAGTTACCTGATAGAAAGCCGGAAATACAAATTAGGATATTATTAGGTGAAAAATGAAAGAGAGGTACATATTTATGAAAAAGAGAATAAGTTTCATGATACTTTCTGCGGTTATGGTATTGGGATGTGTAATGGGGAATGCCAGTCTGGCTTCTGCTGCTGGCAATGTACAAAACAGAAAGTTTACTTTTAACAGTTATGTAGGAATGGCACGTACAGACTGGGAGGATAAAAAAGATACAACAAAGGTTTATGTTTACCCACAGAAAGGACAGCCAATTTATTATACGGTAGGAGGCTTGAAGGATGGTGAATCTTATCAGTGTTCCCAGAAATTTAAGCTGCCAATGGAAACAGAGTGCAGTATTACGAATACGGTGAGAGAAGCAGGCTGTACAAAGGCAAGGCTGCGATTTGATGCAATTACAGAGAAGAAGAACGTTACTACATCCGGTTTATGGAGTCCGGACTCTACAAAAAACTATACAGTTTATTAGACATATAGGGTAATAATGTAACTGGAGTACCGTCTATGTAAGAGATGGTACCCTGGAAAGGAGCGTTGGTGGAAATGAATAAGAAACCCCAATTTATCCCATTTCTTGTGCTGTTCATGCTTTGTGCCGTGGCAGGTGGTGTCTATTTTTATAAAACGCAGAAGAACACGCAGACAGCAGCACAACGGTATCGTGATAATTTAGTCAAAGAAAGCCAGCAGACAGTGGCTGAGAATACCGGGGAGGAGGAAGCAGAGGAGAAGAGCAGCACTGTCTTTTGCGTAGAGTATGATTTTGATGTGGAGGTGCTTGGATATTCGGTTCTTAGTGTAGGAGAGTTTGAAAACCAGGAACAGTATGGAGCAGAATATTTTTACGAGAAAGAACAGCCTTCTGCGGTTCGGGAAAGCCAGGTGGTGAATTATGAGGCGATTGAGCAGGAGTCACCGGAACTGAAAGAGATGTGGAATAATCTGGATAAGTATTCTATTGAGGAGACGAAGGAGATTTATAGCCGTAACCAGAGTATTATTGAGAAGTATACCAGTACGGAGGAAATCCCACAAAAATATGTTTTTGTGGAGTGCAGGATTAAAAATAGAAGAAATGAAAATACGGACGTGTTTTTAAACGAGTTAGATCTGGTTGCAACCAGTGCCGATTTTAAGGAGTGGACAAATCGAACAGATACGAATATTTATTTTAACCAGCCGGAACATACGGAGGGGGATGATCGTATGCATTCTTTTTTTATAGTGAATATGGATGCAGGGGAAGAGATGGTTTGTACCCTTGGTTTTCAAGTAGATGATTTGGGGGAAAAGGCGGAGTATTATATTGGCACTGTTGATAATGAAATGGTAGAGATGGGGGGAAACCTTGCTATTGGAAAGAACATGTTTTCACTGGAGTCATTGATAAAGGGGGAGAGGCATGAATAGAAAATGGCTGGTTCTTTTTGTCTTGTGTATTATTAGCAGCTGGGTAATGCATGTTGTTCGTTTAAATGAAAGATTCCCACAAATGGTTGTAGAGTATGGGCAGGGGGAAAGTTTTCATTGGAGAGGGATATGTGTCACTCCTGTAGATTCCATTTTTCTTACCCCTGCGGAATATGAAAATTATATAGGAACAGAATTGGACGAGATGAATGGGGAATTTTCCGGAGAAGACCGTGTGCTGGGCCTTAAAGTCAGGGTGGAAAACCATTCTGGACAAGATATTGATTGGGATATTTTCTTTGATGCCTTTGGTCTTGGCTTCGAGACGCTGACCTGGGCAAATGGAATTGACCCGTTTTTAGGTCAGAATGTCAACCGTTTTTCCTCGGAGGTTTTTGAGTCAGGCCAGGTGCAGGAATTTTGGCTGTTGACAGAAGTGAATCGGAATGCTTTTTCAGACCGAACATGGGAAAGCCTTAATGAAAACTCTTTTTTTTACGTTTTAGAGACTACTCCTGAAAAAATATGTATCCGAATCGAATGAGGTGATCTGATGAAAAAAATAATATCTTTTGAACTGGAACGAGGGCTTCGTTCCCGAACGCTGTGGATTAGTCTTTTTATCAGCATGAGCTTTGTTGTGCTTGATCTGCTGTTTTTTTGCCACGAAAATAAAGTGTGGAGTACAGAGGGTGTGATTACTCCGATGATCGAAGCATGGTTGGGAACTGACTATAAATTTGCATTTAACCAGCTTTTTTTTGTGTTGCTTCCGATTCTTGCCTCTTTGCCATTTGGGGCATCCTACTTTGAGGATGTGCAGAGCGGCTATATTAAAAATATTTGTCTGAAGGGCAGCAGAGCGGGATATTTTGCAGCAAAATGTATAGCAGTTTTTGTGACGGGGTGGCTGGCGATATTTATTCCCCTGTGTGCCAGTATTATTCTATGTATGACCTTTTATCCGGAACGCAGACCAGAGAAACTGTTATTTTTGACGGCTGCTGTCTGGGATACCAGTTTGATGGCAGAGATTTACAATACAAAGCCGCTCTTGTATGCCGTGATTTATACGTTGATTGATGCTATGTTTGGCGGAATGCTTGCTGTGTGTTCCGTCTGCATTTCAGAGCATGTGGCCAGTCGGTTCAGTGCGGTTGTAACGCCGTTTACATTCTATATACTGACAGGGGTTTTATTGATCCGCTATGATAAAACATGGTCGCTTTACCAGATGTTAAATCCTCAGCAGGATTGTCCGGCAGATGCATTTCGGTTGTTGTTGATCTATGCAGTGCTTTTGACGATGGGCATTTTCTGGATAAGGCTGCAGGGAAAGAGAAAGGAGATTCTGGAATGAACCAAATAGAATTACAAAATGTATGTAAAGTACTCAAAGGAAATGTTGTTCTGGATGATATCAATATGACGGTTACTCCGGGGAAAATATATGGTTTAAAGGGGAAGAACGGATGTGGAAAGACCATGCTGATGCGTGTGATTTGTGGACTGATTTTACCCAGTGCAGGTAAAGTCGTGATAGACGGGAAAGTTCTGCATAAAGACATTGCTTTTCCAAGAAGCATAGGTGCTCTGATTGAGAATCCGGCATTTCTAAAACAGTATACTGGATATAGGAATCTTGAATTATTGGGGAAATTACAGGAAGAAATACAAAGAGAGGATATTGTAAAAGCCATGGAGAGTGTAGCGCTTTCTTTGGAAGATGATCGGTCATATGGAAAATATTCACTTGGCATGCGGCAGAAACTTGGCATTGCCAATGCCATTTTGGGGGAACCAGACATCATTATTCTGGATGAACCGATTAATGCCATTGATGAGGAAAGTGTAGCAGTAGTGAAACAGACTCTTGTCAGGATGCGGGAGGCAGGAAAGCTTGTGATTCTTGCCTGTCATGACAGCGAGGAACTTTATTACTTAAGTGATGTGGTTTACCTGATGAAGGAAGGGCGGATCATGGAGAGAACGGAGGTGTCCAATGAAGCTGAATGAACTGGTACGGCATGATTTGGTGGAGGGAACGTTAAAATGTATGTATAAATATTTGTGGGCTGTAGTGGTGGTGTATGTACAGGTAATTGCATTTAAAGACGTTTTGGCAGAATGTTATGCAGATGGTGCATTCAGAGGTACTGCATCGGTGGCGGATTATTTTGCCTATATTTTCCAGGGGATGCCTGTGTATAATTTCTCTCCAGATAAATCTTTTTCAATCCCCATTCTGTGGTTTGCCTTCCAAATTGGAATTGCTTATATTATTGCTTATTATCCGGAAAAGGATTTCCGGTATTATGGGAAGAATATGCTGATTGCCTGCAAATCCAGAGCAGGTTGGTGGAATGCAAAATGTATCTGGTGTGTTTTCAGTGTATTGTTTTATTTTTTGGCAGCTTCTGCCACGATATGGGTGGCTGCCCTGTGCAGTGGAGCAAAATCTAAATTTCTTTTTTCGGGAGATATCCTAATGCTGCTGGTTGATTCGCATGCGCAATATCTGGAACAGGGAGAATTTGTTCTTACAGTGCTGATACTGCCATGCCTGACAACGTTAGCGCTGTCTCTGTTACAGATTCTGGCCAGTTTCCTCATAAATCCGGTTATTAGTTTTTTTGGGATTTGCACCTTATATGTTGTGTCAGCTTATTATACCAGTCCATTTTGGATGGGAAGTTATACGATGTGGATCCGGAGTAGTTATATGGAAGAAGGGGGGATCGATCCTGTGTTTGGCATCATATTGTCGCTATTGGTAATTTTTGGAAGTGTTTTGTTTGGACATATGTATTTTGAGAGATGCGATGTGTTTTAGAGAAGGAGAAGACAGAGGAAATCCAAACTTCCGCCATTGCCTGAAACAAGATACAAATTTGATACAACTAAGATGCAAAACAGATGGGAAAGGCAATCATAATCGGATATGGAAGCAATCAATAGAGATGATTACGGAGGAACATATCATGAAAAAGAAGACGATGAAGAAAGGAACCATATGGCTTGCAGTACCGCTTCTGATTGCTGCCCTTCCGGCTGCGCCAGTGTGCCGGATACAGAAGACGGCAGCAAAGCGGTAAGAAGTGAAGGCAGTAACCAAAATGCAAAGGAGCTTCTGCAGGATATTGGCAAGGAAACGGACTTGTCGGCATACGATTTTCTGGAGCCGGAACAGGACGGATACCGATGCCGGCTTACGCTTGCAGAAGGGGAAAACGAAATCAAGATTGATGCACCGATCGACCAGGTCGGGCTGGATGCGGACAGTCGGAAGAAAGTGGGGAAATTCTCGTTAGGCATGCGGCAGCGGCTGGGAATCGCGCAGGCGATCATGGAAAACCCCGATCTCATCATTTTAGATGAGCCGATGAACGGGCTGGATAAGCATGGGATCCGTCTGGTGAAGGAGCTGCTTTGCCAGTTGAAGGAGCAGGGAAAAACGATACTGCTTTCCAGCCACTATGCGGAGGATATGGAGGTCTGCGATGAGGTGTATGAGATGGACGAGGGGTGTTTAAGCTGCTGCGGTTTGGCTTGACAGGTGAAGTTCATATGATTTAGAAGTTAAGTCTTCGTGATTTAACAATGGGACGGATTTTCCGTCCCATTTAACGATTGATTACCCTCCTTCGTGGCTGGCATCCTTATCGTATTCCAGAATATCTCCGGGTTGGCAGTCTAAGACTTCGCAGATTGCTTCCAGCGTGGAAAAACGGATCGCACTGATTTTGCCCGTCTTTATTTTGGATAGGTTGACATTGGAGACACCGACTTTTTCGGATAATTCATTCAAACTCATTTTGCGGTCAGCCATCACCCGGTCTAAGCGTAATATGATTTTTCCCATTTGAACATCCCCCTATTCTATAACGTTTCGTCTGATTCCTGCTGCAATACTGCGCCATACTGGAAGATGTAAGCTAAAGCCAGAATAATTAAAACTGTAACGACCATTCCTAAATCAATGCCAATGCTTAGATGAAAAGAGTTGGAGAAAAGGTTTTCGGCAATGGCATCATAGACCGAGGAGAGAATTGTCCAGGGAATCAGCGAGTAGGCGAGCATTTTCATCTTGTGGATCACCTCGTCCTCGAATGGGGATGCGCAGTTTTTAAAGGTCTTGCAAAGGGAACTGATAAAAAACAGGGTGACTAGGGTCATCACAAGATAGAGGAGGGCAGCCAGCATAGGCCAGACAAGTTTATGCAGGTTAAATTCCACCAAATCCACGAGACCGCTGGAGAAATCGCTGGTGAAATCAAGGGATATGCTGCTGTTGTTTACGCTGACGGTGTTTACGATACCCTCTTCCTTCAGCGATTGCTCAATCTCTTTTTGCATCTGCGATACCTCTTCGTCAGTTGCCTGCGCACCAACAGAGGCAAAGTTGATGTCCATAAGAAGATTGCTGTCGATCTGCATCGTCAGGAAATCTTTCGGAAGACAGGCGCAGAGTATCGTTCCGGCGGCAGTAAACACCAGACCGAGAATCACGAATACTTTGGCGATTGTGGCAAGGGTAGTTCCGATCTTCCCCATTTTGTTAATTTTGGAAATTGCGTTTTCTTTCATTGTACATTCCTTCTTTCTACTTGAATTGCAGGCGATTGCGAAACTTATGTTTTTCAGGACATCCGTTGTACAATATAGACAAATCGCAACTGGGTACGCTTGCGCTATGTGTCGCTCGTAACGGTACATAAGGTGCTAAAATATAGCACCTAAGTACCGACGGCTCCCCAATACCCTGTTTGCGATATTGACTATATTGCACAACTGGATTTTGGAAATTAGGAGTTTCGCAATTACCGAACTATTTAGATATGATAAAAAATTTAATGTTTATCATTAAATGTACAATACCAGATATATACACACTTGTCAATAAAAATTTAACGTTTATCGTTAAAAAAATATTGATAAAGATAAATAAGGAGAAGATGCATAGATAAATGGCAGTGGAACACCCGGTATTTGTCCGCTTATTGACAAAACAGGGGGCAGGGATATAATGTTTTTGGGAGCGAAATGATTACCGGCACGGGATACGGAGCTGAAGCCGGAAAGAATATTACAAAGAGTTTGGCGACTCGGAAATAAAGGACTGGGAACACGGGAGGAATCATAGAATGAATCAAATTTTATTATTGGAAGATGAGGAAAATCTGAACCGTGGCATCTGTTTAAAGCTGGAAAAAGAAGGATATCAGGTATTCCCTGCCTCTGGTGTCACGGAAGGGATGAAGCTGTTTTTGGAAAGTGCCATAGATTTGGTTATCTGTGACATTACATTAGAGGATGGAAACGGGCTGGATTTTTGCAGGGAAATCCGAAAAATCAGCCAGGTTCATTTTATTTTTCTGACCGCTTTCGACCAGGAGATGGATATTGTATTAGGTTATGATGCAGGCGCAGACGATTATATGGTGAAGCCCTTTAGCCTTTCCGTCCTGATATCCAAAGTAAATGCTATTTTTAAAAGAATGGCAAATGGCGGTGAGGATAAAATCGTATCCGGCGGGGTGACATTTTTGAAGAAAGAGATGAAAGTTTTGGTAAAGGGGGAGGAAACACTCCTGACAAAAAATGAATTACGCCTGCTGTTCGTTTTGATGGAGCATCCAAAGCAGATTTTATCCAAGAACCAGCTTTTAGAGCAGGTATTTGATATCGGCGGCGGGTTCGTAGATGAAAACACGGTTGCTGTTAATATAAGAAGGCTGCGGGAGAAGATAGAGGATGACCCGTCGAATCCGGTTTATATCCGAAATGTGCGGGGAATCGGATATCTGTGGGATAAAGAGGTTGTTGCCTAAAAGGAAAGAGATATGGAAAAGAACAGAAAGTATTTGTTTCTCTATATGCTGGCGTTATTTGCCGTGTTCGTGGCTGCTTACTGCGCGCAGGTGGAAACGGAGCGGGAATACGAAGCGGAAAATGCCAACCGGGTATACCAGATATTGGGGGAACTGGAACAGGGCGTATCCTATGAGCAGGCAGTAGCGGATGCCCTGAAAGGAAATGAGAACCGAGAGGCGTTGGAGGAAGGTTTGCAGAGTTTATCGGGATACGGGTATGATGAGAATTATTATTCCGTATTTTCCAGGCGGGCAGATGCGTATGCAAAAAAGACGGCATTTTTTTATCTGGCACTGTATCTGCTGTCTGTGGCAGGGAGCATCCTTTTTGTGCGGTTTGTAAAGAAAAGCAGAAGGGTAGAATATTCGGAGCTTGCGCATATTCTGGAACAGTTTTACAATGGAGAATATGATTTCCTGACCGAAAATATAAAGGAGGAAACCGAGAGCCTCTTTTTTATGCGGCTGGAATCTTTGGGGAAGAAACTGAAATTAAACGAACAGCGCATGGCATTGGAAAAGGAAGAGACAAAAGCGCTGGTAACGGATTTGTCCCATCAGTTAAAAACACCGGTAGCATCCATAAAAATGTGTTTCCAACTGTTGGAGGATGCGGATTTGCAGCCGGAGGAGAGAACGGAATTTTTAGGCAGGCTGGGCGAGCAGATTACGCATTTGGAAGGACTGCTGGCAGCGCTGGTCAATATTTCCCGCATGGAAACCGGAATGATCGAACTTCACCGGGAGCAGACCAGCATATTCCGTACCGTGGTGGAAGCCGTCAATCAGGTCTATATGAAGGCGGAGGAAAAGGGAATCGAGATTGCCATTGACACGGATTCACCGGACATGGAAACGCTTTGCCTGGCACATGATATAAAATGGACAAGGGAAGCGATTGTCAATGTGTTAGAGAATGCGGTCAAGTACAGCCCTGCGGATTCTGCCATTTGGATTGCCATGAAAAAGCAGGTACATTTTCTGCGGATTGAGATTCGGGATGAGGGAATCGGTATCCGAAAAGAGGAGGTGAACCGGATCTTTCAGCGGTTTTACAGGGGAAACCATGAGGTTGTCAGGCAGGCGGAGGGCTCCGGTGTGGGGCTTTATCTTGCGAGGAAAATTTTGGAAGAGCAGGGAGGAAATATTACCGTGGTACTGCCGGTTGGTAAGAAAAACGAAAAGGGAAGCACGTTTGCAATCATGCTGCCATTAAAGGGGTGATAGAAGTCTTGCAATTTTGTAAGACTTCTTTTTTTTGAAAGCGAAATGAAAGAATCAGGGTTTATCATAGGAGCCATAATATCAAACAGCGAAAGAAGGAAAGTGTATGGATACGATTTTGAGAACAGAAAACTTATGCAAATTTTACGGGGAAGGGGAAAACGAGGTAAGAGCCATTGACAATACCAGCATAGAGATTCAAAAAGGTGAATTTGTTGCGATTGTCGGGAAATCGGGCTCGGGAAAAAGCACCCTGCTTCATATGTTAGGCGGGCTGGACCTTCCGACCAGCGGCGAGGTCTTCATTGGCGGTAAGAATATTTTTCAGTTGAAAGAAGAGGAGCTTGCCGTGTTCCGCAGAAGAAAGATTGGATTTGTCTTTCAGGCATTTAATCTGGTGTCCTCCCTGAATGTGTGGGAGAATATCGTACTGCCGATTGGGCTGGATGGAAAGGCGGTCGATGAGGAATTTGTAAGGGATATCTTAAGCACGCTGCAGTTGGAACGAAAGACAGAAAATCTGCCGAACACCTTATCCGGCGGACAGCAGCAGCGGGTGGCAATTGCCAGAGCTATCGCATCCAAGCCGGATATCATTCTGGCGGATGAGCCGACCGGCAATCTGGATTCTAAGACCGGAAACGAGGTGATCAGCCTTCTCAAAATGTCGGCGAAGAAATACGGACAGACCCTGGTAATGATTACACATGATGAAGATATCGCGCAGATGACAGACCGGATTATCGTCATCGAAGATGGTAAGGTGGTGGCATAGATGAAGACAACAACAAAGATTGCAGTGGCGAATTTGAAAGAGAATAAGAGTAGAACACTGTTGATTAGCATTTCCATTATGCTGACGACAATGCTTCTGACGATGATAGCGCTTGTTGCCTATGGAACAATCAAAAGCTCCAAACAAAATGCGGGTACTCTCTACGGGGAGCATTTTGGCGGTTTTGCAAAAGCAGGGCAGGAACTTTATGAAAAAGTCAGGATTCATGGCGAATTTTATGATGTGGGAAGAACCGGAAGCATGGCAGAGGTTTCCTTTGAACAAGCGGACGGGATTCTTTCTTATGCGGATGATACAGCGCGCCGGCTGGGGCATATCGAACCGGAGGAGGGAACGTTTCCGGCAGCAGAAAATGAAATTGCGGGGACAAAAGGATTTTTCCGGGCAGCGGGGCTTAATAATCCACAGATTGGCGATAAAGTAAACCTGAGTTACCGGATAGGTGACAATGCGTTTGCGGACGGAGAGTTTATCATCAGCGGTTTCTTTGCGGAGGGAAAAGAAAGTGAGTTTAGCAGGCGATATGGCGCATACGTTTCGGAGGCATTTTATGAACAGACCGTACCCGTGGAGGAGCAGCATTATAATGTGGTTTTTAAGGTGAAAAATGATGAGAATTTGAATGAAGATGAAATGGTGGAAAAGATAAAAAGCCTGGCAGCGGACTTAGGGGTGGATGAAAATCTCGTGGTGACGAATGACTTCTATCTGATGTGGACATTAGACCCGGGCTGGGAGACCATTGCTGCCTGTGTGGCGGCTGCGGCTTTGGTGGTCTTATTCTCGGTATTGGTTATTTACAATATTTTTTATGTCGGGCTGATTCGGAAGATTCAGGAGTACGGGAAACTGCGCGCCATTGGCACAACCCAAAGACAGATTAAAAAGATTCTGCTGAAGGAGGGAATGATTTTAGCCGCAATGGGAGCGGTGGCAGGCTCGCTGCTCGGACTGCTGTTTGCCAATCTGGGTTTTTCCTGGCTCACAGGCAGACTCTATGACGAAATGCCGATTGCAAATGCGGAACCGGTATCCCTGTTTCATTTTCCGCTTATGCTGTGCGCTGTCATGGTTTCATTTCTCACGATCTATCTGTCTTTGCGAAAGCCGATGCGGGTGGCGGCGGGAATTGCGCCTGTGGAGGCGCTCCGCTATCAGGAGGATCGCGTAAAAGGGAAGGGAATCCGCAAAGGGTATCCGTCCATGAATGTCATGCGGCTAACCCTTTCCAATCTGGCAAGAAATAAGAAACGTACGCTGACGACGATATTTACTATGGGGCTTTCCTGTATCCTGTTTGTGGTAATCGCAAATGTAGCCGGCAACATGGATGTGGAATATGATGCGAGAAGCTATATCGAAAAGGGCGATTTTTATCTTACACTGGATTATAAATTAAATGACAGGGCATATCCGGAAAACAGTATGCACCATGTCCAGCAGTTAAACCTGTTTGGTGAAAAGCAGCTTGACCGGATCCGCCGGATTGACGGGGTGACGGAGGTCGAGACGAGAAAGAGTATACGGGTTTTAAGGGAAAATGTAACCGGAAACGAGGATGAGCAGGAGTTATATGATTCCATCACCGTGCTGTCAAAAGAAGATTATCAGAAATTGGAAAGCGATCAGGGGATTTTGGATTATGACGGACAGGTAAAAGAGAACGGGATTGCCTTTGGGTTTCGCGAATGGTTAGGGATATATGGCTATGCGGTTGGGGATGAAATAAAACTTACGCTGTTTGACGGGGATAAGGAAATTCCGATGACATTTACCCTTGTCGGCACTTCAAGAAGCGCGAACTCTTTCATCCTGACCGAGGAACAATTGGAAGCTATGGATTTTACGGAAAATGTGACAGATGCGGTCTGGGTAAGCTGTGAACCGGGGAAACAGGAGTCCGTGCAGCGTGAGCTGGAACAGCTTACGGCAGAGAATGCGCATTATGAGATGCAGACCTATCAGGATGCCTATGACCTTTCAAAAGCGCAGATCGGTTTAATGAAAACAACAAGCTATGTGTTTTTAGCGGTTATCGGAATTATCGGTTTTATGAATATGGCAAACACACTGATTACCAGCATTGTCACACGGAAAAGGGAACTGGGGATTTTACAGGCAATCGGCATGACGAAGAAGCAGTTAAGCCATATGCTGCAAATGGAAGGACTGATATTTACGGTGGGAACGCTGGTGATTGCATTATCGCTTGGCAATGTATTGGGATATCTGACTTGGACAAAATGTAAGGCCGCCGCCATGATTGGCATTCACGTTTATCATATTCCGGCAACGGAATTGTTGTCTATGACTGCCATTTTGCTGGTGCTGCAAACGGTATTGTCAGCGGTGATGAGCGGCTATCTGCAAAAGGATACACTGATTGAGCGAATTAGACATCAGGAATAGAAGCTCTTTCTTGATTTTTTGGTGAAAAATGCTAAAATATAACCAAAACGGCAAGAAAAAGGATCTGATGTACAATGAAAAAAATCAATACCCTGATGGGAGTAAGCGAGGAGGGTCGGGATGAAAAAGTGGTTGAGCCTGATGATTACGATCGTATTGTTAGCGGCATTGACCGGCTGTGGTGGAGAACATAAGACAGCGGGAGATTCCGGACGGGAGCAGGTTACTATTGCGCTGTGGAGTGACCAGCTTACCGAGCGTTACGCTTCTTATCTGCAGGAACGCTTTCCGGATGTGGATTTTGTATTCTATGTGGCGACCAATTCCACAGATTTTTACCGCTTTAAGCAGGAGCAGGGAGATTTGCCTGATATTCTTACTGTCCGGCGTTTTGCCCTGCGGGATGTTGCCGCATGGAAGGATGCCCTGTTAGATTTAAGCGACACGGAGCTTGCCAATGCTTTTCATGAGGCATATCTGCGCAGTTATACCTATCATGATGGTACGGTAAACTGGCTTCCTGCCTGCGCAGAGGTGGACGGCTTCCTTGTCAACGAAGGATTGTTGAAGGAGCACGGCCTGTCCATGCCACAGACTTATCAGGAGTTTGTGGAATTGTGCGGGAAGCTTAAAGAGTTGGGGATTCGGCCGTTCGACTCGAATTTCGGGGCAGATTACACCTGCATGGAGATGCTTCAGGGGTTGTCGGTAGAACAGCTCACCTCTCAGGAGGGCAGGGAGTGGCGGCAGCAGTATGAGAGCGGCCGTACTGACCAGTTAGACGAGGAGGTCTGGCTTCCTGTCTTTGAACGTATGGAGGAATTTATTGCATATAGCGGAATAGATGAAGCTGACCTGACCGGCAATCCCGCTGATTCCTATGAGGAACTGGCGGCAGGGAGAACAGCGATGATCCGTACAACTCCTGACGAGACGAACAACTATGACATGCCGGAGAACTGCCTGTTTCTGCCTTATTTCGGGGAGACAGCAAATAGCAGCTGGTATCTGACGTATCCGGCTTTTCAGGTGGCGGCAAATGTTCAGGGAACCGAAGACCCCGACCGCAAGGAGCTTATTTTGGATATTATGTCTGCGATGCTGGACGAGGAGGGTTTAAAGCAGATTACCAGTGATGAGTCACTGATTGCCTACAATAAGGACGTGCCGCAGACATTGTCTTCGCTGCTGGCTCCGATGGAGGAGCAGATTGCGGATAACCGCCTCTATATCCGGCTTGCCTCGGCGGACATGTTCTCTGCCTCGGAAATGGTCGTGCAGGGAATGATGGACGGAACATACCCCGATGCCCGTTCTGCTTTGGATGCGTTTAATGCCGCTATGGGTGAGCCGTCCTCCGAAACAGAGAAAATTGCGCATATTGACACCGGTTACGCTTATGCTTTTGATGGGCAGCATGGCTGCCAGGCAGCTTCGGCAGTGTTTAACTCCCTCCGTGAGGAGGTGGGAACACAACTGCTTATCGGTCCTGCGGAGACGGTGGCAGGGAATATTCTTGCCGGAGATTACACGCAGACCGAGTTAAATTTTCTGACGATGGGTGAGACACCGGTCATTGTCCTGTGTGAGATGACCGGAGAACAGTTGTATCAGTATGTGGACAGTGTGCTCACGGTTCCGAACAGGCGGGGCTCTGTGATAAATGACTCCACCCTGTATGTATCCAGCGGTTTTGAAATGGACATCCAAAAGACAGATACCGGCTATGCTTTGGAAGGGCTTACGATTGACGGAAAAGAATTGGAACGGGAAGCAGCCTACACCGTGGCTGTGCTGGGTAACATGGAGAATATGATAGGTGAGGTCTTAGAGGAGATCGGTGTGGAAGATTATGAACTGACGGAGACGGCATATCAGCAGATTGTGACAGACCGGCTGGCAGCCGGACGTCAGCTTGCCGCACCCACCGACTATATTACACTGCGATAAGAGAGAAGGGAAACAAGATGAAGTTCAAAGGAAATAAACGAAACATGGTTCTTCCGACAGTATTGGTATTGGGATTGCTGGCGGTTTTACTGGCAGGAACTTTCCTTTTTACCAAATCTCTGGAAGAGCAGATTTTTGTAGAGCGTACTACGCAGTTAGTGGAGATCACGGCGCAGGTACGGGTGAATCTGAGCAATGCTTTGGATACGCATTGGAACTATCTCACTGCCGCTGTCAATGCTTTGGAGGCAGGAACCTTTGCCACTGGGGATGATGTGGCGGCATATGTGGACGGTTTGGAGCAATTGCTGGTAACCGACAGTTACAGTTCTGACCTTATGCTGCTGGACAGCCAGGGCAACTGCTGGGATGCACAGGGCAGGCACGGTGTCTGGTCGGATTTGGATTTGGTGTCTGGTGGAGAGGATCGCTGCAGTTTTATCTCTGACAGCTACATCACCCAGAGCGGCTGCTGGATTTTTGTGCAGAAGCTGGAAAAACCGCTCCAAACGGGGGATGGCATAACCTTTACCCATGCTGTCCTGATGAAAGATATCTACACGATGACACAGTACTATAACAGTGCCGCTTATGGCGGACATAATGAGACATACATTTTGAAAAGCAACGGCACCCGTATGTATGACAACGTTTCCGATGAACATACGATTCAGACATACAATGTGCTGAAAGTGCTGGAAGAAATGGAGGACCAGCAGTACCGTGATATCCGTGCTGCGCTGGCGGAGAATGAAACGATCAGCACAAACTTTCAGCTGGAAGGGCAGGAATATTACTACTGTATCACCTCCATGGAGGAGTATGACACATTACTGCTGTTTTTGATTCCGGCGGATTTTGTGGCTTCCGGGACAGTCGGCATGGTGAATACGGTGGTGCGCACGCTGCTGATACTGGCAGTGGTTGTTCTGGTACTGGTCGTTCTGGCTTCGGTGGCTGTTTTACGGCAGCGAAACAGTGTCCAGCTGTATCGTCAGGAACAGGAAAACCTGCACCGGCAGGAGGAACTGAACCAGCAGTTGGAAGAGTATAACCGAATGCTTACCGAGTCCAAAGAATCAGCGGAACAGGCATTTCAGATTGCCGAGGAGGCGAACCGTGCCAAGAGTTCTTTTCTGTCGAATATGAGCCACGATATCCGCACGCCGATGAATGCGATTGTAGGGTTTGCCGCACTGCTGGCGCGTGATGCGGAAAATCCGGATAAGGTAAGGGAGTATACGAAAAAAATCACCTCCTCCAGCCAGCATCTCTTAGGTCTGATCAATGACATTCTGGACATCAGTAAAATCGAGGCGGGCAAAACAACGCTGAATCTGTCAGATGAAAGCATAGTGGAACTGATTGAAAACATTGACAGTATTATTCGCCCGCAGATGAAAGCGAAGGGACATCATTTTGAAGTTTACAGCAAGGATTTGAAACATGAGTATGTGGTGATGGATAAACTGCGCCTGAACCAGATTCTATTAAACCTGCTGTCTAACGCAGTGAAATACACGCCGGAAGGCGGCCATATCGAGCTGACCGTGCAGGAGCTGCCGAAGCAAACCAGACAGCTTGCCAGCTATCGTTTCATCGTGGCAGACAATGGTTACGGCATGAGCGAGGAGTATCAGCAAAATCTCTTTCAGGCTTTTACACGGGAAGAGGACAGCATAACCAATAAGATTCAGGGAACGGGTCTTGGCATGGCGATTACAAAAAATCTGCTGGATTTGATGGGTGGCATGATCTCGGTGAAGAGCAAAAAGGGAGAGGGTTCTACGTTTACCGTGGATTTAAAACTGCCGGTCAGTGAACAGAATATCGATCAGAATTTTTGGAGAAACAACGGGATTACCAGGCTTTTGGCAGTGGACGACGAGGAGGTCGTCTGCCAGAATATTCAGTTGACGATGGAGGGTACAGGCGTTTTGGTGGACTATGCTTTAGGCGGACAGAGTGCCGTGGATATGGTGAAGCAGTCGGATAAGGACGGACAGATGTATGATATCGTTTTGCTGGACTGGAAGATGCCTGGCATGGACGGTGTGGAGACTGCGCGCCGTATTCGGGAAACCGTGTCTCAAAACAGCCCTATTTTGATTTTAACCAGTTACGACTGGCCGGAGGTCGAAGAGGAGGGGCGGGAAGCCGGAGTGGATGCCTTTCTTCCGAAGCCATTCTTTATTACCAACTTCCGGCAGAAGGTAGACGGGCTTCTAAATGGTGAGGAGCAGGCTGCCGTGACGGAGGAGGAATCTGACGAAAAACAGAGCATTCTCCACGGAATGCACATTTTAGCGGCAGAGGATAACGAGATAAATGCAGAAATTCTTCGGGAAATGCTGAGTATCGTAGGCGCTACCTGTCAGATTTGTGAAAATGGGCAGCTTGCAGTCGAGGAATTTGAGCAGTCGAAGCCGGGACAGTACCAGATTATCCTCATGGACGTACAGATGCCGGTCATGAACGGATATGAGGCAACAAAGGCGATTCGGAAGCTTAATCACCCGCTGGCAAAGAACATTCCGATTATTGCCATGACGGCAAATGCGTTCAGCGAGGATGTGCGGGATGCACTGGAAGCCGGGATGAATGCGCATGTGGCAAAACCGGTGGATATGGCGGTATTGGAGCAGACGGTTCGGGAAGTGATAGAGAGCAGAGGGTAAGGCGGTATTCATCCGAAAGAGAGAGGGTATGAACCAGTGCTAAAAATAGCTATTTGTGATGATGAAAAAAACGCCATATTGGCGGTGAAAAAAATAATCAAATCTATGGAATCTCTGGGGCAGCAGATAGAACTCATTCCCTTTGAGAACAGGGACAGTATTGTGGAGGACATACTGGCAGCGGACTTGGATGCCATGCTGCTGGACATTGATATGCCGGGCAGAAACGGTATTGAAATCGGGGATGCCATCGCCTTGAAAAAACAGGAGTTGAATTTAATTTTTCTTACAAACCGGGCAGATATGGTTTTCCGGGCAATCTACTGCCACCCCTTCCGTTTTATCAGAAAGAGCCATATGGAGACAGAACTTCCAGAGGCGCTGGAATCCGTTGCACAGAAACTGACAAATGAGCAGTTTCTTTTTGAATTTCAAAATAAGAAAGAGAGCCTGAAGGTAAGGATTAAAGACATTTTGTACATTGACAGTGACAGACACTATATTCAGATTCACGAGGAAGACAAGATACACAGAGTGCGGGGAAAGCTGTCTGTCTACGAAGCACGGCTTAAGGAATACGGGTTTGTCCGTATCCATATTGGATATCTGGTAAATGTGCGTTTTATTTACCGCATGACGGCAAGTATTGCAGAACTGGATAACGGTACCATTTTGCCTGTCAGCAAAAAATATTCAGAATCGGCAAGAGAAGGATATAACATAGGGATGGGGAGGTTTGTAAATGGGATTCGCATTTAATGTGATTGAATTTATGGCAAATCTATTTGATGCTGTGGCAGGCATTTTATTCATGTTCTTCACTATGGGGAAAAAGGAATGTTGCCAATATAATAATAAGTTTTGGCTGTATACGGTGCTTTATATGCTGGGCTTGGCAGCAGTGCAGGATAAGCCGGAGCAGTTTGTGTTACAGGATATTATCATTATTGCGGTTTTGTTTTTGTATGCAAGGCATATGCTGTCATGCTCCGGGGCGGAGCAGTTTATTTACTGCATACTGTTTGTGATGATACTGATGTTTGCAGCTATGGCAACCCATTTGCTTACCCTGCATGGCTTTGGCACAACGACAGAGGAGGCAATCGTCACTGGCGGGGTGGTAAGAATCATGGGGCTTGTATTTGACAAGATTCTGCTTAGCGGGCTGCTTTTGGCTATCATCGTAATCAGGAAACGAATCCGGCTGGATTACAAGGAATGGTTCATCAGTTTTGCGATTTTTGTGGCAATTCTCTGCATCAGCTCATCAATAGGGCAGATATGGAGCGAGAGTGAAGCACTGGTGCAGTACAGCGATTATCTGTTCCTATTTATGGCAGGCTTTATCCTGATGAGCGTGGCGGCGGTTATCTGTGTTTACCGTTTAAATGTCCAGAACCGGTACAAGCTGGAATATGAAGTGCTGAAAGCGAAGCTTGACGAGGAAAAGTACATGCTAAAGCGTGTGGAGGAAATGCATGAAAACAACCGTATCCTGCGCCATGACCTGAAACGGTATCTGACAGCGGTGCAGGGGCTTTTAATCGGCGAGGATATGGAAGGGGCAAAGCAGTATATTGAAAAGGCGGTGGACACTCATTTTGACAGCGATTTGACCGTTTACACAAACAGCAGTATCATCAATGCGGTTATCAATGACAGAAAATTCCTCTGCGAACATGACAATATTTCCTGTGAGGTGTATGTCAACGGCGATATACCGGAGGAAATGCAGATGGATATGGGAATCATTTTGTCTAACCTCCTGGAAAATGCCTATGAGGCAGAGCTTTCAGAACCGGAGGGAAAACGGTATATCCATATATACATGCAGCGGCAGAAGGGCATGTATCTGATGCGGATAGAAAATTATATCGGAAAATCCGTCTTAGGGGAGAATCCGGCATTGAAGTCCCATAAAAAGGATAAGAAAAGCCACGGGCTGGGAATCCATAGTGTGAAACGGATGGTTGCCGGGGCGGAGGGAAGCTATCACTGCTTCGAGCATGGGGATGCGTTTGTGACGGAGATTTCCCTGCCAATCGTCTAACTGTGCCTAAAAACAGGTCAAGTGTGCCAGACATATTGAAAAAATGAATTAGTCAGTTATGATACGTGTATAAGGAGCGTGAAACGCATGAGTGAAAGACTTGCACATATTGTAACTGATTTTTTAGTGAGAGAAAAAGCAGTACAGCCGGAAGAGGCAGAGATTTATGATTATGGTTTTGGAGCGCTGTTTTTTGATGCAGGGCAGACAATGCTATTTCTACTGATAGGCATAAGTGTCCACCGTTTTTGGCAGACGGTTTTATTTCTCACTGTGTTTGCAATGCTAAGAAAGTATACTGGGGGAGTCCATGCTGAAACAAGAATCGGGTGTACTTGTATGTCATGTGTTTTTTTAGGTATTGTACTGGTGACAACGTCATGGGGCAGTATATTTTTTGAAAGCTGGTTCACATATCTTCTGTGCAGTGTTTTTTATGGCATGTGCTTTTATGTCTATGCTCCTGTGGAACATCCAAATAAGCCGCTGACAAAGCGGCAAAAGTACCACTACAGAACATGGGGCGCATGGCTGTCAACATTATGGCTGTTCATTGCAGTGGCAGCTAAAGTTTATCAGCAGGAGATTGGAAACTGCATTATTGCTACTATGGCAGTGGTAGCGGTATCGATGATTATGAGTCAGGAAAGGAGGGAAATGTAGATGAAACAGCACCTTGCAAAAATACTTGTTAGGATTGGGGATTTAGCTGCTAAAAATGCAGTTTGTGCAGCTTCTCCAGGCAGATGTTTTCAGGCTAAAGAACCGAAAGCGGCAAGAGAGAAATATCTGCAAAAAATGTCAGAGAAATGAGTATAAGAGATGAAAAAGGAGGATTAACTATGAAGATGAAGAAGATTTTTGCAATTTTACTTGTTTTTGTATTGGTTTTAGGAAGTACGTCACATTACAATGCAATGGAATCTGTACAGGCTGCGTCAGTCGAAAGCAACAGTATTGAGGAACCTCAAGAATTAGAAGAAGTCACCTATTTTGAGGGTGAAGAACGGTTGTATAGACAAAACAATGAAGCGATAAAGCAGGATGAGACGGGGCTGGAAATAGAAAGCGAATTAGGGAAAGCAAGGTCTGCATCCAATGATAATCCAAACGGAGCATACTATTTACCATTTAACGCTCCTCAGAGTGATAACATTGATATGGAAGGTGAAGGTCGTTGGTGGGGTGTTATCTCTGAAGAAACTTCAAGAATATCAACTATGATGGTTGCGGAAGACAATACAGTTGACTTTGATTTATATGTTTATCGTCTGAATGAGGAAACAAGCACTTTAGAATTGGTTGGGTATTCCATTGAGGATGCTGGAGCCTATGAAATAGTGGATATGGTGGTTGATGCCGGAACATATTATATCAAAATTGCTTCAAATTCGGGAACGGGAAATTTTGCATTGGTAAGTTATTTATCAACACAGTATATTGCAAATGAAATAAATGATAATGTTACATGTGCAACCGCTTTACCTGATTCAGCAACAATTACAGATGCAATAGATTCTCCGATTGATATGGATGTATACAAGTTTACAGTTTCTACACAAGCAGCAAGAAAAAAGTTTGTGCTGACATGCCCAAATGGATGCAATTATGCTATGTATATGGTCAGAGAGAGTACAGGTAAAGCATATAATGTAACAAATAGAGCATTATATCTTCTTGAATCAGATACATATTATTTAGTAATAGCTACAGCCGATGATACGTATAGCGATTCTTTGCCATATACTTTAGCAGTAACAAGTCAGGGTTGTGCGCTTAATGCAACAGATTTATTAAGTTATGACGGGTATCTTCTGCAGCAGGGCGGAACTGGATTAGATTATTACATTAACGGAAAGAAGATAGATTTTTCATACCAATATAAGGATAATTTCTCGTCAGGTTCAAACTATATGAATGCACGAATGACCTTGTCAACCAGATCAACATCTGAAGTATTCAATACTGCATTTACGGATACAGATGGGATTGATCATGCAGGAATTATGTTTATTAAGTATAATTCTAGTTTTAACGGTTCAACGAGAAAAATAGCGTTATATATACCTATTAATGATGTAAACTATGCATATGATAGAACGGCTAGTGCTTCAATGGCTCCTACTTCTGTTCACCAAAGTGGCAGAGTTTTTGCGGAAGTTATTGTTGATGTAGATACTGGAAAAACTATAGATTTATTCTCTCCGAATTGGTATTATGAGAGTAGTTCTTCTCACCATTACCATAGTATAGGTGATATTTATGCAATTTGTACTGATAATGATTGATTAGGAGGAAGATGATGAAAATAGAAAGTTTATATGTCGGTAATCAATATAGTGATTCAGGTGTTTGGAATCAAAAATCTGAGGTAAAACAGACGGACGAACAGCAGAGAAAGAGTCAGGAAATGATAGACCATGCGGCAAGCATGGAGATTTCCCGCCGTGGGTTTGCTATGGCACAGGAATTGGAGGCATTTGATGGTGAAGAGGTCTATAACATGAGAGTCGAATTATTAAGGGATGCTTCAAATCCGGCTTCCATTATTGATGGCAGCTTTGTGGGGAAAGTGGCAGAGCAGTATAAGAGCATGGCAGATGATATTCAGGAAAAATATTCTGGAAATGAATATGAGCGGCAGATGGGAATTTTGGATAAGGCTTACAATGAGGCAAAGGATTCTTTGGCAAAGCAGTATACAAGGCAGATGCGGATTTTATCAGGAGATATTGTCATCAATACAACGGTAAAGAGCTATAGCACTCAAGCGGAGGCGGAAGCGGCATTGAATGAGCCTGATATAACCCAAAAAGCAGGCGAGGAGGTTATCAGTAATGAAAAGGGTGAGCAGATGAACGGTGATGTGTTAAAGTATCTTGAAGCTGCGAAAGCCTCTGTTCTTGACAAGGGCTTCTTCGATTGGAAGAATCTAAAAGGTGTAAAGGCAGATGTATTGAATATTATGGATTTGCAGAAAATGGGAGCATTTTTTCTGGATAAAAAGCACCAGACAGATGTTTCAGGAGTTTCCTCTTTTGTCAGTGAAATTCTTTCTGCTTATACGAACAGTTAAATGATGGTTTGAAAAGGCAGAAATATCCAAAGAATTTTTGGAATCCTGTTACAGCAAAAAAGCACATGGTTTACATTTTATTGTTTCCATGCGCTTTTACGCTGTTATTGTGATATCAAATTGTTTTTGACTATGCCAACTGCATAACCTCGCTCTGTAAATCCTTAACGAAATCAAGGGATAATTCTGTGTAATCTGCTATATCCTCCAATGACATTTTACCTGCTTTAATCATACGAATAGCTGTCTTTTTCGCTTTATCTTGCTCGGCTTCATAACGCTCACTTTTGATATAAGACCTTATAACTTCTTCCTCGTCAAATAAACTCATCATAATTGACACAACCTCCTTTTCCCTGTCAAGCAGATATTCCCTTAACACATTTTTATCTTTACAGATACGAATTGTTTCCGTAACGGTTTTTCTTGTCCTGCCGTATAGCTTCATCTGTTCATTATATACTTTACAGAAAATAATATACTGATTGATTATGTTGTCCGTATCATTTTCACAAATAACTTTAACCTTTACATCAATAGCAATATCAACTCCGTCAAAAAAATCTTTTGATAAGGATATTGTATCTGGAATATTTTGTCGGTTGCCTGTATATATTACATACAGCTCAGGTGTTGGTATTCTTACTTTCCCCTAAAAGGAATCCTAAATCATTATAAATTCCGTCAGTCAGAACATTCTTAATCGTAATGTCTGTCAATTCGTCCTCTGTGGCTGTTTTATTCGAGATAAAAGATATTTTAGTTTTATGAAAAATGCCCAAATCCCTGCTTGACAAAACTTCTTTTTTCTTCTAAGATAATAAGCAAAGAGAAATGGGTTTTTTCCAAGTAAAATCTTAGGATTCTAAAGGGTTGCTCGTTTCTTTTTTTATTTCCAGGATATCATAAAGGTATAATTTGCCATCATTTGCATAACGAATCAACATAGATGCATGAAAAACATTATATCTTTCCACTTCACCGCTTTCTGCAAAAACCGGAAGTGCAAATCGGGAATCATATCTATACCACCCATTTCTTGCATTCCATCGGTGTTTTGTGTCACGATTTTGTTCAAATTTCTTGCTAACAGCAATTTCCAACATCTCTGGAATTCCTTGTGCTGCATTTGCTTTTGCCTTTGCTGTTGTTCCCTTCAAAGAGTATGTATATTTGGAGCCGGTATATTCATCCGGCAGATCACTCCCTATATATACAATATCTTTGGTGTCGGCAATTTCATAAAATTCACCAACAAAATTTTCCAAATATTCTTTTACGTCATTCCATTTAACAGAGCGTTTTCCCTTAAATCGTATATCGTTAATAATAACGATATTATTACCGTTTACATCTTTGACAATATTCACGTTTCGTTCCATATGTTCTCCTGTTCGACAAATTTCTACAAACATTCTACCATATCCTTAAAGATGTTTCTACAAAAATCCCCTGTTGATTGATTTTAAAATGCAAATTTGTTTTTACTGAAGACATAATAAAAAGGAATGATATTATTTAGTAATTTTGTTATAATATTTTTATCTAACAGAAGGGGGGATAACTTTGTGATTTTGGTAAGGGAACTGAATGTGGAACACATAGAAGAAATCAAGTCATTGTATGCAGAAATTTTCACAAGTAAACCGTGGGAGGATGACTGGGGAGATGAAAAGCAGCTCAGTGAATATATCATGGATTTGATCGGGAATAGAAATTCACTGACGTTGGGCGCATTTGAAAAGGATATGCTGGTCGGTCTTTCAATGGGTAGTATCATGCACTGGTACAGTGGTACGGAATACTATATTTTTGAGTTTTGCATTAAGACAGAAAAGCAGGGTATGGAAATGGGAACAGATTTTTTAAGGCAAGTGGAGGAATATGTAAAATGCAGAAAGATAACACATATTTTTCTGCAAACGGACAGAACCGTTCCGGCATATCATTTTTATCAGAAAAATGGCTTTAGAGAATTAAAAGACCATGTTTCATTTGCCAAAGATTTTGCATGATTTTATTAGGCAATTGCGGAATATTTTTTCGAGTTTTGCAGCCGCCATGTGATTTTATCAGAGAGACGAATGTCCTGCGGTGAAGCGAAACCCTCTTCACATTTCCCATAGTCAAAACCTGTTCAATATGTTAGAATCAATATAGATTACAGGCGATTGCGAAACTCGAAAGAGTGAATTTGCTTGTGGAGAATTGATACAGCTTTTCGACAGCATTAGGAACGTTAGCCGAGAAAAGCTGTATCAATTCTCCACGAAAAAACATTTCGCAACCGCCTATACAGACGATTACAAAAGAGGAGAGACAAGTCATGAGCCAGTTGGTCTATACGAGTGAAAAGTGCCAGGGGTGTAACCGCTGCATTTCCGTCTGTCCGGTTCTGACCGCCAATTATTCCGTGCAGTCGGAGAACGGGCAGCGGATAGAGGTGCATAGTGAGAACTGCATTGCGTGTGGCGCCTGCTTTGATGTGTGTGAGCATAAGGCAAGGGAATATTATGACGATACGGAGCAGTTTTTCCGTGATTTAGAGCGTGGAGAGCAGATATCCGTGCTGCTGGCACCGTCCTTTCAGGCGAATTATCCGGAGGAATATGCCTCTATTTTGGGCGGGTTGAAGGATTTGGGCGTCAATCGGATTATCAGTGTCAGCTTTGGCGCCGACATCACGACATGGGGATATATCAACTATATTACAGGGCATCATCTGGAAGGGGGAATCTCCCAGCCATGTCCGGCTGTCGTGAATTATATTGAGCATTATGCGCCGGATCTGATACCGAAGCTGGTACCCATTCACAGCCCGCTGTTGTGTACGGCGATTTATGCGAAGAAATATATGCACATTACGGATAAGCTTGCATTTATCAGCCCCTGCATTGCAAAAAAGGTGGAGATTACCGATCCGAATACACATGGCTATGTATCTTACAATCTGACTTTTCAGCATTTTATGGAATATGCAGGCAGGCATCATATCGTAGGAGAAGATGCTTCCGACGAGATTGAATATGGCCTGGGTTCTATCTACCCGATGCCGGGAGGGCTTAAGGAGAATGTTTACTGGTTTTGCGGTGAAGAGGCGATGATACGGCAGGTGGAGGGAGAAAAACGTGCCTATGCCTTTTTGGAGGATTATCGGAAAAGGCTGGCAAGAGGGCAGAGGCTGCCGTTTATGGTGGATATTTTAAATTGCGACCGTGGCTGCCTGTATGGAACCGGTATTGAAATGGTCAAAAATTATTCTGAGGATAACTTTTACAATCTGCAGGAAATCAGGGAAAGCTGTAAGAAAAACAGTGATACCGATCCATTTTCGTTAAAACTGACACCGGAACAGCGGCTCGAGCAGCTAAACAAGCAGTTTTCGGAACTGGATATCCGGGATTTTATGCGCAGCTATACCGATAAGTCGGACAGTATTTCCCTGCGTGAGCCGAGCGAGGAGGAGCTTGATGCAATCTTTATTTCGATGAATAAAACGGATTGGGAGAAGCGGAATATTAACTGCGGAGCATGTGGTTATGGGAATTGCCAGGAAATGGCAGCGGCAATTCACAACGGAAGCAATATACCGGAAAACTGCGTGCATTTTATGAAAGATGAGATTCATCAGTTTTCTGCCCGACTGGAAAAGCAGAATGCGGAGCTGAAGCGGGCGATTCAGGAGGAAGAAGAAGGCGAACTGTTTATCAACCAGATGATACGCGCCTTTGCCAAAAGCATTGATATTAAGGATCAGTATACAAAAGGTCATTCTTTCCGGGTGGCGGAGTATGCAAGGATGATTGCCGCCAGAATGGGCTATAACGATAAAACACTTGAAAACATTTACTATATTGCCCTGCTGCATGATATCGGCAAGATTGTGATTCCGGAAAAGATTCTCAACAAGCCTGGACAACTGACGGATGATGAGTATGACACAATTAAAAAACATGCGCAGTACGGATATGATATTCTCAAGGAAATTGACTGTCTGCCGAATCTGGCGTTGGGAGCCGGATACCACCATGAACGTTTGGACGGAAAGGGGTATCCGAACGGCAAGCAGGCGGAGGAAATCCCGCAGATTGCAAGGATTATCGCCGTTGCCGATACGTTTGATGCCATGCATTCCACCCGTCCGTATCGCAAGAGCATGCAGATGGAGAATATTGTTGCCGAGCTGAAACGGGTGTCCGGCACGCAGCTAGATACCGATATTGTAGATGTTTTTCTGGGGCTGATTGCGGAGGGCGCATTGGATGAAGGGGCGCAGGAGGAGGCGGCACTGCCGGAAAAAAATGTTTCTCTTGACAGATAATAGCATATGGTGTATTCTAATCACGTTACAGATAATATATATTGCAGAAAAACTTCTCTTATTCAGAGTGGTGGAGTCAGAAGGGACTATGAAGCCACGGCAACCCCAACAATGGAAGGTGCCGGCCTGATGCGAGTAATCGATCAATAAGAGGATTTGAACATACGAATTTTAAGGACCTTCAAATCCCCGATTTGAAGGTTTTTTTGTCAATATTACAAGGTCTGGCGATTTGTTTTGCGAGACAGAGATGAAAAGGAGGATACTTATGGAAAAATTATTGTTTACGTCAGAGTCCGTTACAGAAGGACATCCGGACAAGATTTGCGATCAGATTTCAGATGCAGTGTTAGATGCGTTGATGAAGCAGGATCCGAACAGCCGTGTGGCATGTGAAACTTCCATTACGACCGGGCTTGTACTGGTAATGGGTGAAATCAGCACGAATGCCTATGTAGACATTCAAAAGATTGTCAGGGAGACAATCCGGGAGATTGGTTATGACCGTTCCGAGTATGGTTTTGACTGTGATACCTGTGGTGTCATTACCGCAATTGATGAGCAGTCCAGCGATATTGCAATGGGCGTGGACAAGGCATTAGAGGCAAAAGAAAATCAGATGAGTGATGAGGAGCTTGAGGCGATTGGCGCTGGTGACCAGGGCATGATGTTTGGCTTTGCATCCAATGAGACGGAGGAGTATATGCCGTATCCGATCAGCCTTGCGCATAAGCTGGCAAGAAGGCTTACCGAGGTTCGTAAGAATGGAACACTGGCTTATCTTCGGCCGGATGGAAAGACACAGGTATCGGTGGAGTATGATGAAAATGGAAAGCCAACCCGTCTTGAGGCAGTCGTACTTTCCACTCAGCATAGCGGGGATGTGACCCAGGAGCAGATTCACGAAGATATCAAAAAGTATGTATTTGATGCGGTGCTCCCGAAGGAGTTAGTGGATGAAAATACCAAGTTCTTTATTAATCCAACCGGCCGTTTTGTAATCGGTGGCCCGAATGGGGATTCCGGTCTTACCGGACGTAAGATCATTGTCGATACCTATGGCGGATATGCACGTCATGGCGGCGGCGCATTTTCCGGCAAGGACTGCACAAAGGTAGACCGTTCCGCTGCTTATGCGGCAAGATATGTGGCAAAGAATATCGTGGCGGCAGGGCTTGCAGATAAATGTGAGATACAGTTATCCTACGCAATCGGCGTGGCACGTCCGACTTCTGTCCGCGTGGATACCTTTGGAACCGGAAAGCTGGATGAGCGCAAGCTTGTAGAGATTGTCCGTGAAAACTTCGATCTCCGTCCGGCAGGCATTATTAAGATGCTGGATCTGCGCCGTCCAATTTACAAGCAGACGGCAGCCTATGGGCATTTTGGCCGTACAGATATTGACCTGCCGTGGGAGAAGCTTGACATGGCGGAGAAATTAAAGAGCTATCTGTAGGTTCGGGAGGATGTCTGGCAGCCCGAAAATCGTTTTGGTGAAATGTTTCATACACAGATGTTTTTGAGCACTGTGAAGACGGAGGTAAGATATGTCAATACTTTATGACGAGCAGCAAAAAATGTTTCTGTTGCACACACCGGGTACTACTTATGCGATGGCTGTTGTAGATGACAGATATTTGAATCATGTGTATTACGGCAGGCGTATCGAATCTGCCAATTTACGGTTTTTATTAAGGGAAGATCAGGCTCCATTTGTTCCGGGCAAAAATAAGAGAGAGACAAATTCTTTTTATGATTGCGCACCCTTTGAGTATCCGCAGACAGGAATGGGAGATTACAGAGAGTCGGCATTTTGTATGCGGAGCAAAGATGGATACCGTGCAAGCGAACTGGAATATCAGGGATATGAGATTGTGCAGGGAAAGCCGAAGCTTCAGGGGCTGCCTGCGACATGGGCGAAAGAGGCAGACTGCACAACACTCAATCTATTTTTAAAGGATTCGCTGTCGGGAGTCAGGGTAACACTGCAATACTCGGCATTTCATGATGTGGATGCGATTACCAGGTCTGTCCGTGTGGAAAACCAGGGCAGTGAAACCGTATACTTGGAAAAGGTATTGAGTGCCTGCATGGATATGGATGATGCGGATTTTGAAGTGATGGGATTGTATGGCTCATGGGCGAGGGAGCGTCACATACAGAGAATGCCGGTGGGTTACGGAAGACAGAATATTGCTTCTTTTAAGGGAGAGTCCAGCCACCAGGAGCATCCGTTCATGGCGCTTGTGACACCGGAAACGAATCAGACAAGTGGTGAGGTTTATGCCATGAATTTTGTATATTCCGGAAACTTTTTTGCACAGGTGGAAAAGAGCCAGTTTGATTCTGTCCGTATGATGATGGGAATCCATCCGGAGGGATTTGAGTGGAAATTAGCGTCTGGGGATTGTTTTACGGCACCGGAGGTCGTTATGGTCTATTCCGCAGAAGGACTGGGGAAAATGACGAGAACCTTTCATGAGCTTTACCGCAATCATTTAATCCGCAGCCCATACCTCCACAGGGAGAGACCAATTCTCATCAATAACTGGGAGGCAACATATTTTGATTTTAATGAGAAAAAATTGATTGATATTGCAAAGGAAGCCTCATCCCTCGGTATTGAAATGCTGGTGATGGATGACGGCTGGTTTGGAAAAAGAAGCAGTGACGACAGTTCCTTAGGCGATTGGCAGGTAAATGAGGACAAATTAAAGGGCGGGCTTTCCAGTCTGGTAGAGGAAGTAAAAAAGACGGGAATGAAGTTTGGTATCTGGTTTGAACCGGAAATGATTTCACCGGATTCGGATCTGTTTCGCAAACATCCCGACTGGGCAATCCAGATTCCGGGACGTGATATTACACAAAGCCGTGCGCAGTATGTGCTGGATTTGTCCCGCCAGGAAGTTGTAGATACCGTATATGGGATGGTGGCAGACATTTTGAGAAGCGCTGATATTTCCTATGTCAAATGGGATATGAACCGCCAGCTTACCACGCTTGGGAGCGCCAGACTTTCCGCAGACCAGCAGGGTGAACTTTATCATCGTTATATGTTGGGCGTGTATCAGATGCAGGAGCGGTTAGTGACAGACTTCCCGGATTTGCTTTTAGAGAATTGTTCCGGAGGCGGCGCAAGATTTGATCCGGGCATGCTTTATTACAGTCCACAGATCTGGTGTTCGGATGATACGGATGCGATAGAGCGTTTGTCGATACAGGAGGGAACGGCACTGGTGTATCCTTTGTCCTGCATGGGTGCTCATGTGAGTGTATGTCCAAACCACACGGTTGGGCGAAATACTCCGTTTGAGACGAGAGGTCATGTAGCGCTTTTTGGAACCTTTGGCTATGAGCTGGATATCACAATGCTTTCAGATGAGGATAAGCAGATGGTAAAGGAGCAGACTGCCATGTACCATAAGTATCATCATCTTGTTGCAGAGGGAGACTATTATCGTCTCGCATCCTATTCCGAGAACAATGCCTACGACTGCTTTATGGTGGTGGATAAGGAAAAGAGCCATGCCCTTGTATCGTATGTCCAGGTGTTGGCAAGAGCGAACGCCAAGAGTCGGTTTATCAGGCTGCAAGGTCTTGATCCGGCTAAAAGTTATGTTGTAGGGGAAGAGACATATACAGGCGAGGTACTGCTCCATGCGGGTATCCGTATAGATGCAGAGTCTGGTGATTTCAAAAGCAAACTGATTGAGATTACGGAGAGTCGATAATACAGTAAAAGGCAAACTCACTTTTCTGAATCTTTACGGTGATCCGTCAGATGATAATTTTCCTGAAAATATTTTCCCATATATTTTGTCACCTTTTTGGCGCCATCATAATTTAGATGGTCTCCGCCATCTTTGGTGTCAGTTTTCCAGTTTATTTTCAGGTCTTTTTCAAGGTTCAAATCAATATAGGTTACATTGTGCGCATCTGCCCAGGACTTTACGCCATTGTGTTTTTTGTAGTTCCAGTTTTTTGGGGCAGGTGCGCTTACCAGTAAAAGTTCTGCGTTGTTTGTTTCGCACAAATCTGTAATCTGGTCTAAATAAGACAGGATATCCTCTGAAATCTTTTGCGATTTCTTCGTCTTTTTCATATATTTACCGCCTTTATAGGGGCGTACATCTTTTCTCATGACAAATCCCTTTTGTTTTCTGCGCCGTGCCTCGCGTCCTTTTGGCAGCGCTTTGCGCACAAGGAGCTTCCAGGCAGAATGGTTGGCAAATACCGGCATGGATTCCGTCAAAAGCTCCATAACCGGATCGGAGGTTTCATCCTCTGATTTCAAATCCCGGTACAGGCAGTTTGCCTCAAGCACAATCACCTGTGGTGACTGGGTTTTAAAATTTTCCGTTAGGAGCGCATAGGTATCACACACCTTCTGCGCAGCAGTTCCACAGCAAAAAGAGGTATAGCCAAATTTGGAGTAGAGATAATTTGGTGAAAAGGCAGAATAAGCTTCACTGTCACCAAAAAAGAGTACATCCAGGCTGTAATCGGGCTCTGCCTTAATATCCGCACTCTTTACATGAAAGGACAGAGGGTCGTATACATACAGTCCGTCGTTGCGGCGAAAGAGAAGGGATACGAGTATAAGAATTATGAAAAGTCCCAGAATGAAACCAATGCATTTCCATATATTTTTGTTAAGCTTCAATTTTTGTTCCTCCAATATTCCTTAATAAGCTGCATAAATCATATCCACAATCGTGTATCCTGCGCCATAAGCGCCAAAGATTACCAAAAAGAGAATAGCGGCATACCAGACACTCCACCGAAGCGGTAACCGGAAAGCGGCAATCCGTTCCCGGATGGAGATTCCCTTTTCGTGAATAATATCTACAATAAAAACGATTAGGACACCAAACATAGACAGCAGGATGTCATAATTGTCAATGCCGAAATCTGTTTCCAACAGGGAGTGCAGATGGAAATCAAAGCAGATATTCTTTAACATATCAAAGCCCTGGGCAACGGTTTTTGCACGGAAAAACATCTCGCCGAGGTTAATGATGATAAATAGCTTGATCCCTGTAAGAATGCGAAAGCCCAGTTTGTCTTTCCGAATATGCATTCGTTCTATTAGCTTTTGTCTTGGCGCTTCCGTTATGTTTTCCAGGAAAATCAGCACAAAATAGTACATGCCGTAAAATATGTAAGTCCAGCCTGCGCCGTGCCAGATTCCATTTGAAAGCCATACAAAGAACAGCGCAATGGTAGGCGCTACAAATTTGCTGACGCCGATTCCCCAGATACCCTTTACCTTTTTTGCAAAATTCTTTACAGGTTTTGCCAATGAAATCGGATAGAATATATAATCTTTGAGCCATGTGCCGAGTGTAATATGCCATCTGCGCCAGAAATCGGATGCGCTCTCAGCGAAGAATGGCTGCCTGAAATTTTCCGGCAGTTTTATGCCAAAGATCTCACCGCTTCCCAGTATGATATCCATGCACCCTGAAAATTCAGTATAGAGCTGCAGGGTAAAGCAGACTACCGCAACTGCAATGGCGGAGCCGTCATATTTTTCGTAATCTTTGAATATTTTGTAAATAACCGGCGCCAGCCTGTCTGCGATCAGCATTTTTTTGCAAAGTCCCCAGAAAATCCGCTGATAACCAAATGAGAGGTTCCTGTATTCAATTCCCCTGCCGGCAAAAAGGTCATCGGCAGTTTCCGAATAACGGCTGATTGGGCCTTCCATAATCTGTGGGAAAAAGCTTAAGTAAAGCGCAACTTTTGCAAATCCATTTACCGCATTGGCAATACTGCTTCCGGATGAAAGCGTTCCACTGTTCATAGAATCCGGTTTGACCGTTCCCCTGTACACATCCGTCATATAGGAAATGGTCTGAAGCGTATAGTAGGATATTCCGATTGGCGCAATCAAAGTGATGCCAAATATCTTTAAATACTTGAATACAATCAACATCCCTAACGTGATGGAGATGCCGGCAGCAAGAATGCGCCGTTTTTTTCCTGTCAGCTTCTTCCCTTTTACAGTGGCATGTTCGGTTACATGGGATAGGATCCTTCCGGTAGCATAAGCAGTCAGTGTTGCCGCAAACAGGTAGACAATCAACCCTTTGCTGACCATCCAGAAAAACAGGTAGTCAGTGGCAAGCAGAACCATCCAGCGCATCCGTGCCGGGGCAAGCTGATATAAGATTAGAACCACTGGCAGAAATAACAGGCTGTAGGTCAGTAAATGATACTCCAATCTAGTTTTCCTCCTTCAGTCTGCCAATCATGCTCCAGAGAGCAGCGGCTGAATTGAAGTTATCTGGAATCAGCTCGGCAGGGGAGATTTCCACGTCAAATGCCTCCTCAATTTCCGATACCAGGGACAGGATGCCAAATGAATCCAGAATATGGTCATCAATCAGTGTCGTGCAATTTTCAACGTCCTTTCCCGGTAAGATCTCCTCTAAAATTTCAATTAATTTTTCCATCTTTTTATTCCTCCATTCTTCCATTTAATGTGTTGATTTCTGTTTTCTTTCTTAATATCTGCGTGTTTCCATCATAGTCAATCAAAAGCGCCTGTGGCAGCTCCCGGCTCAAAAACATTGCCATGCCCTCCGTTATGGAATAAGCGCCGCACCGTTCAAACACCAGAATATCACCCGTGTCAAAGGGTTCTAATGCAATCTGGCGAACCAGTACATCATTTACCGTACACAGGGAACCACAAATCGTCCATTCGGAATTGTTCTGTGATGAAACCGCATGATCCGCTGCGGACATTTTCAAAAGGCTGATATATGGTTTTTTCATGCCCATCATCTGTCCGTAGTAGTTAATCTGGTGGATGCCGCCATCTACAATTGCAAAGTTGGTTTTGCCCGTATGCTTGATATCCATTACCTGTGTCATATAGTATCCACAGGTTGACACTAGGAACCTTCCAAGCTCAATGGAGATGCGGCGGTATGCATCCATGCCTGTAAGAAGTTCGTTTAGCGCATGGAGCTGGGCAGATGCATCAGCTTCTTTCCGTTCGGAATCTCCGGCATTTTCAAAATAGGATACCATAAGCCCGGGTCCGTATTCCAACTCCGGGTTTTCTATATTAAAATCTTTCCGCAGCCTGTCGCCAAATGCATCAAGAAGCTGTAATTCACTCTCAATTTTCTTACTGTTTTTCTGTGTGCCGGCATAGTAGTGAATGCCGATGACATCCATTTTATCATCAGCCTGTATCATGGAAAGCATCCGGGTAAGGGAGGCTTCATCCATGCCAAACTGATTGCCGGAGGAAAGTCTTAGCAAAACTTTCAGTCTCTTCCCACACTTGTCCGCGCACTGTTTGAGAATCCGATAGTGAAGCTCGGATTCAATGGTATAAATGCCGGCTCCGTGGCTGTAGGAAAAAATTCTCTCCAGGGAGGCGGGTGTCTTGTTGACACCGGATACGACAATCATTTCCGGATCAATCTGTTCGCGGATGCAGATTTCGTATTCGCCTGGTGAGCAGACTTCTAATCGATCCACAAGTTTTGCAAACGTACCGGTCAAAAACGGGTTGGCTTTCATTGCAAAGCAAAGTGTTGTATCTTTTGGAAGCATGTCTCGGATTAGCGATACCCGTTCTGACAGTATTCTCGCATCAAATACATAGGTCGGGGTCTCGAAATCCGCAGCAATTTTTTGCAAACATTCTTTTTGCCTGTCGTCCATCTCCTCATCCTTTCTTTTGGTTTTCGTATTGCTTTCTCAAGCGCTTTCTGTCGGTTTTCCCGTTTTTGGTAAGCGGCAGTTCGTCTATACAGCGTAAGATATTCGGCACCATATACTCGGGAACCTTCTGCTTCATTTCATTTACAACCTGTTCTTTGTCGTTGCTTCCAACATAGAAGGCAACGATTTTTCCACGTTTTTCATCAAAAAAGCAGCAGGCATGTTCGACAATACGGATATTGTTCAGGACACTTTCGATTTCCTCAAGCTCAATGCGGTGTCCCATATGCTTAATCTGGAAGTCTTTTCGTCCGGCGAAATAGAGCATTCCGTCTGTTCCGTAGTATGCAAGGTCGCCTGTCCGGTATATTCTTTCCGTCCAGCCGGATTGCAGAGGATTGCCTGTAAATGCTTTTTGCGTCATTTCCGGATTGCGGTAGTACCCCAGCGCAAGGCATGTGCCGGCGACACATAACTCGCCTGCGGTTTCTGCCTGGTGGGGCATTATTTCCCGGTCGGCTTCATCCAATAAAAGGATGCGTTCATTTGGGAAGGCTTTTCCCATCGGAAGCTTGTCTCCTTCTTCAAATTCCCTGTCAAGAATATAATAGGCGCAGTTGCATGTGATTTCTGTCGGGCCGTACAGGTTGACAAACATTGCATCCGGATAATAGGAACGCCAGGCATTTAGCTGTTTGACAGGCATAACCTCTCCGCTGAACAGAATTTTGTTGATGCAGGACGGAACCTTATGTTTCAGACCGTGAAGGCGGTTGAGCAGACAAAGCGCAGATACCGCCCAAATCAGGGTTGTTACTTTATTGTCATCTAACATATCAACGACTGCATTGGGAAACATAAAATATGATTTTGGAATAATCACAAGCGTTGCCCCGGTTTTCAATGTGCTGTAAATGTCTTTCACGGAAACATCAAAATCAAATGGCGCCTGGTTGCCAATGACATCCTGACTGCCAATGCCGAACGTTTCTGTAAATGTATCAATAAAATCAATCACCGAGCGGTGGCAGATTAAAACTCCTTTTGGAATGCCTGTGGAACCTGACGTGAAGTTGCAGTAAACCGGGTCTGTGTCCACAAGGCTTTGCCGGATTTGCATTAATTTGGTTTCATTTTCCGCCATGTCTCCCGTATCCGGCAGCTCGTCCATATATAGAATGGTTCTGTTGTAGCCTGCATCTGACAGTCTGCCACTGTGTTCCCTTAAGGTGATTACAATATCTGTATTCAGCACATCAAGGATTTGCGCAATCCGCTCCGGGGGAAAGGATGGATCTACCAGCGTATAGAAACATCCTGCATACAGGATACCCATAAATGCTTTTAGCGTGGCAGCGCTTTTGTCCATAAATACCACAATTGGCTTGCGGATACCCGTTTTCTCTGTGAGAAATAAACCGATTTTTTGGGCATCCTTGAGCAGTTCGATATAAGTACAGGAAGTTTTGTCATCTTTTACAGCCGTTTTTTCCGGAACTGCAGCAGCGCTTGCCTCAAGATATTCTAATACATTATTCATAGCTGTCTCCAATCTGTCTTACAAAATCACATTTTACCAGTACTATTAAACCACATATTCTGCCGAAAAAATATGAAAGAATTCTTAAGATTGTGAAAAATGCGTGAAATTGAGCAAAATTACAGGAAATCTATTTATTTTTATAAGGAAAAAGTAAGTTTTTTATGAAAAAGACTTGCTTTTTTCATCCTTGTCTTTAAAATAGTACATGGATCATGGAGTAACATGTAACATATGTAGTTAGGAGACAAAACATGAATAAGTTAGATTTACAGCAAAAAGCAAATCAGTTGAGAAAGCACATTGTGACTTCCCTGCATGCTGCAAAGTGTGGGCATCCGGGTGGATCCCTTTCCGCAGCAGACATTGTAACGTATTTGTATTTTGAGGAAATGAATGTAGATTCGGGAAATCCGAAAAAGAGTGACCGGGATCGCTTTGTACTTTCCAAAGGCCACGTTGCGCCGGCGCTTTATGGCGCACTTGCCATGAAGGGGTATTTTCCGGAGGAGGAGCTCATTCAGCTTCGTAAAACAGGAGCCATGCTTCAGGGGCATCCTGACATGAAGGGAACTCCCGGTGTGGATATGTCAGCAGGTTCTCTGGGTCAGGGCATTTCCGTTGCGGCAGGCATGGCGCTTTCTGCAAAGCTTTCCGGTGAGGCTTACCGTGTGTATACCCTGTTGGGTGATGGCGAAATCCAGGAGGGTCAGGTATGGGAGGCTGCTATGTTTGCAGGTCATAAAAAATTAGATAATTTGGTTGTCATTGTAGATAATAATGGTCTTCAGATTGATGGTGATGTGGCAGATGTCTGTTCGCCATATCCGATTGCGGACAAGTTTCGGGCATTTAATTTTCATGTGATTGAGATTGACGGACATGATTTTGATGCGATAGATGCGGCATTTAAAGAAGCGAGAGGCAGAAAGGGAATGCCGACTGCCATTATTGCAAAGACGGTTAAGGGAAAGGATGTTTCCTTTATGGAGAACCAGGCATCATGGCATGGCGCTGCGCCAAATGACGAGCAGTATGCAGTTGCAATGGCAGATTTAGAGAAAGTAGGTGAAGCATTATGTCAGAAGTAAAGAAGATTGCGACCCGTGAAAGCTACGGTAATGCTTTAGTGGAATTGGGAAAGGAATTTGAGAATCTCGTTGTATTGGATGCAGATTTGGCAGCGGCTACCAAGACCGGAATTTTTAGGAAGGAATTTCCGGACAGACATATTGATTGCGGTATTGCAGAGTGTAACATGATGGGTATTGCAGGCGGTCTTTCACTGACCGGGAAGGTTCCATTTGCATCTACTTTTGCGATGTTTGCCGCAGGACGCGCCTTTGAACAGGTTCGCAATACGATTGGATATCCCAAGTTAAATGTTAAGATTGGCGCAACCCATGCGGGTATTTCGGTTGGCGAGGATGGCGCAACCCACCAGTGTAATGAGGATATTGCACTGATGCGAACCATTCCGAATATGGTAGTCATCAACCCGTGTGATGACGTGGAGGCGCGCGCTGCCGTCCGTGCAGCTTATGAGTATGTCGGTCCGGTCTACATGCGCTTTGGACGTTTGGCAGCGCCTGTTATCAATGACAGACCGGATTATAAATTTGAGATCGGCAAGGGTGTAGAACTTCGCGCAGGCGGGGATATTACCATTGTTGCCACCGGATTAGAGGTCGGTTTTGCATTAGAGGCGGCAAAGATGTTAGAGGCAGATGGAATTGATGCGAGGGTGATTAATATCCATACGATCAAACCGATTGACGAGGAGATCATTGTAAAAGCTGCCGCCGAGACGAAGAAGATTTTTACGGTGGAAGAACATTCTATCATTGGCGGGCTTGGTTCTGCTGTATGTGATGTGGTCTGCGAAAAGGCTCCGGCGCCGGTGTACAAGATTGGTGTCAGGGATTGCTTTGGTGAGTCTGGCCCTGCCGTAGAACTGCTTCACAAGTATCAGTTAGACGGCGAGGGAATCTATAAGCAGGTGAAAGCCAATTTATAGGCGGAAGTTTTCTTCTTTTGCGGATTATACTGTTTTACATGGTGGATTTATACGGACTGGCCCGGCAAGCACTTCCCTGGCGACATAGAGGGTGCTGTCTGCCCGGGCGCTCATACTCCATTTCACCAGCGACAGTTTGCAGTGTTCAATCTCGATGCAGGTGATGCAGCGGGGATGGACGCAACTGCCGGTATTATAATAATAGGATGGTTCTTCCGGCAGGACAGGGCGGTGGGTATGTCCGGTAATCAACAGATGCCGGTTTTCCTCTGCCCATTGGCTTAGCCGGGTTTCACATTTCTTTTTTACCGCATAGTTTTTAGCGGCGCTTGTGGGATCCAGCACTCCCAGATGTTCCAGAGGGCTCCAGACGTAACGGACAAGGAACTGCGCCAACGGCCAGAAGGTGGAATTTAACGGGCTTGCCTGGTGTCCGTGAGTCAGATAGATGGCATGTTCCGGCATTTGTTCCGGGCAAAGGATGAGTGCCTCGTGGAAGGTCAGGGAAGGGAAAAGCGGCTGTGGCTTTTGCGAATCCGTACAAAAATAAGTACTGCACTGTTTCTGGGTGTAGCGCTTTTTCTTTTTTATCATATCATGATTTCCATAAATCAGATAAAGGCGGTTATCCTGGTGAAACAGGGAAAATAGCCAGAATACATTGCTATGGCTGTCAATAATGTTTTTCATGCTCCGGTTTTCCCAGAGTTCATCTCCATCCCCCAATTCAATATAGGTGAACCCCTGTTGATAGTAGTGCTTTAGGGCGGCAAAATACAGATGTTGATTTTTCAGAAAGTTATCGGATGAGCTTCCGACCCCTCTGTGGCAGTCGCTCATGAGGACAAATTTTGAGGAGCGGCTAAGCGGAAGAATCGGAGCATGTTCAAAGGCATGGTTTAAACGGGAAGCAGTACTCATATTTTTGACCTCATACAACGTTTTTTTCGGTGGCATCGTTTGTCAAAACGGTGCAGGCGCAAAACTCTGCGGAAAATGAAAGGCAGATGATAATACAGATATAAAATCCGGTCTTCTGTATTGCAGAATGGTTTGGTAATCCGTAAATATAATTTACAGAATAATTTATTTTTCCATTGGGAGAAGCGGCGCCGGAAACGGGTTAAAAGCCGGGCATCGCTGTCTTGTTCCTTGCAGAAAGTAAAGACAAGTGTCAGTCCGTAAAGACTTAACTGCTGTACCGTATACCCTGCCCGATACATGCCTCTGATAAAGGCAGACTGCATTTCCTCGTTAGGGAAGGTTATGGATATTTCCATGCAGAGGTCTTTGGGATTGGAAAAACGTCCGGTCACAAAAGCAGTCAGCCACCAGTGTGTTCCGGCAATCCGAAGGTAATCACCATCCTGGTTGTAGAGCAGGAAGGAGCAGGGAAGCATTTCTGATTTGTCGGCGCAGTCAAACAGTGTTGTTTTGTATTCATCCGCGGAAAGGATATGGTCGGCATGATAAATGCCAATCTCTGCTCCTGTGTGGATGCCATACTGCCCCTTCCAAAATTCAATCATCCAGGTTTTTCCTTTATAATCAAAATAGACAGGGAGGGTATCAAACACCATGTGAAAGCGGGGAGCTGCATAATCATAGAGATATGTGTACCCTGCTTTTTTCTGCCAGGCATTTAGCGTGGAGGAAAAAAATCCATAGTTGCAGTGATAGCAGTAGCCGAATGGTTCAATAAGCTCGTCAAGCAGGCTGCATTTTTCGTATTTGCCCATGCATTTGATCTTGCAGACAATTTTCTTTTTGCGAAAATGAAAAATGATGCCGGACAAAGCGGCTGTCAATAACAGTAATAAAAGAACGAGATACATAATCTATATCCTATGTGGTTTTGTAATATTTTATGTCAGACAGGAAGAATATGTGTATAAAAGTATTGGATCACAGACAAATCACAGGTGGGAGGGAACAGGTTGATATTTTGGAATGCAACAGGTTACCTTGCAGAAATTTTTGCATAAAATAATAGTAAGTAAAGCAGAAAATGGAAATGGATTATGACCTTTGACAATGTGAATATCCGCCAGATTGTGCTGACGGCGCTTACACATGATGCAATTATTGTAGATGTGCGGGAAGTGGAACGGTTCCGTATTTCCCATATTCCGATGGCAGTCAGCCTGCCCCTTTCCAGGATTGAACAGGGTGATATCAATCTGCCAAAAAGCAGGACGCTGATCGTATATTGTGATACCGGCGGCGCCAGCATACAGGCAGCGAGGATTTTGGCAGAGCAGGGATACCATGTTATTAACTGCATTGGTGGATTAAAAAATTATAATGCATCTTTAACAAAATGAAAAAATCTGTTATAGTAATATCTGTGGGTTCAGATAGGGAAACACTATGCTCATTAAGTTGTTCAATATAGGAGACATACATGAAAGAATTAGAATTCATTGCCCCATGTCACTTTGGATTGGAGGCAGTGTTAAAGAGGGAAATTACAGATTTGGGATATGAGATTGTAACGGTGGAGGATGGGAGAATTACCTTTCGGGGTGACCAGGCAGCGCTTGCAAGAGCCAATATATTTATCCGGACAGCGGAACGAATTATGATAAAGGTGGGGAGTTTTCAGGCTACAACCTTTGATGAATTATTTGAAGGCACAAAAGCACTGACCTGGGAGGATTATCTGCCGGAGGATGCGAAATTCTGGGTGACGAAGGCTGCCACGAACAAGTCAAAGCTATTTAGCAGCTCGGACATTCAGTCGATTGTCAAAAAGGCAATTGTGGACAGGCTAAAGGGCATTTATCATATTAACTGGTTTGAGGAAACAGGGGATGAATATCCGATTCGGGTATTTATCATGAAAGATATTGTAACGATTGCCTTAGACAGCTCCGGGATATCGCTTCATAAACGTGGATACCGGCAGTTAGTGGGAAAGGCGCCGATTTCGGAGACGTTGGCTGCGGCTTTGATTATGCTGACACCGTGGAACAAAGACCGCATTTTGGTTGATCCGTTTTGTGGCAGTGGAACTTTTCCGATTGAGGCAGCCATGATTGGCGCTAATATCGCGCCGGGGATGAACCGGGAATTTACAGCGGAGAACTGGAAGAATATTGCGCCAAAGAAACTGTGGTATGAAGCAGTGACAGAGGCGGAGGATTTGATTTGCCGGGATGTGGAGATGAATATCCAGGGATATGATTTAGATGCGGATATTGTAAAATGTGCCATGCAAAATGCCCGTGATGCGGGTGTAGAGGAATACATTCATTTCCAGCAGCGGGATATGCGGGAATTATCCAGTCCGAAAAAATACGGATTTATTATCACAAATCCGCCATATGGCGAGCGATTGGAGGATAAGGACAACCTGCCAAAACTCTATGCGGAAATGGGCAAAAGCTTTGATAAATTGGACACATGGTCTAAGTATATTATCACATCTTATGAGGAGGCGGAGCGCTATCTGGGAAGGAAGGCAACGAAGAACCGGAAGATTTATAATGGTATGATTAAGTCTTATTTTTACCAGTATATGGGGCCGAGACCACCGAAAAGACGGGTGTAAAAGAGAAAAGGTGAGAGGAGTATTTATGGAAAAATTAATTTTTGCTACAGGCAATCAGGATAAAATGAAAGAAATCCGTATGATTTTGGGAGATTTGGATTATGAGATTCTCTCTATGAAGGAAGCGGGAATTTCTGCGGATATTGTGGAGGATGGCAAAACCTTTGAGGAGAATGCCGAGATTAAGGCAAAAGCAATCAGCAAGCTTGCGGGCTGCCTTGTGCTAGCGGATGATTCCGGTTTAGAGGTAGATTATATGGATAAGCAGCCGGGCATTATGTCGGCAAGATGGATGGGAGAAGATACCTCCTATACGGTTAAAAATGCGAAGATTATTGAGAACCTGGAGGGGGTGCCGGATTCGCAGCGGACTGCCCGGTTCGTCTGTGCGATTGCAGCCGCATTTCCAGATGGTCAGGTGATTACAAAGCGTGGAACCATTGAGGGTATGATAGGTTATGAGGAACGTGGCAAAAATGGATTTGGTTATGATCCTATTTTCTTTCTGCCGGAATATGGTAAGACGACAGCAGAGCTTTCACCGGAGGAGAAGAATCAAATCAGTCACCGTGGCAGGGCATTAGAGCAGATCAAAAAAGAGCTGATTGAGCATAAACAAAAGTAATGTGATTGGATATGTAGTAAGGAGATTAGGATGCGGATACTGATAATTAGTGATTCACATGGAAAGAATGATGATGTTAAGCAGGTAATTGAACAGGTTGGCGAGATTGATATGTTCATTCATTTAGGGGATATTGAGCGTGGCCCGGATTATATCAGGAGCCTGGCGGGCTGTGAATGTCATATGATATCCGGAAATAACGACTATGATATTGCCCTGCCGGATCATGACTCTTTTTTGATTGGAGACAAGAAGGTGTTCATCACCCACGGGCATCGGTTTTATGTTGGTTCCGGTGTGGAACATCTGCGTCAGTTTGCCCTTGACAACGGATATGATATCGTGATGTTCGGACATACCCATGTGCCATTTTTAGAAATTGGTGATGATGTGACAATCTTAAATCCGGGCAGCATTTCTTATCCAAGACAGGATGGCAGAAAGCATACATTTATGATATTGGAAGTGGATAGAAAGGGCGAATTTCATTATTCGCAGGGGTTGTTAAAATCATCCCTCGAGGATATGTACAGAGGCTTTTATTGGTGATTTTGGAAATACAGACAAAGGATTGGAATTTATGAAAAAGGGACAAATTTGTGAGGGTATTGTGGAGCGCTATGCCTTTCCAAACAAAGGATATGTACAGACGGAAGGACGGGAAATTTGCATCAAGGGGGTGCTGCCTGGGCAGAAGGTGCGTTTTGCGGTTAAGAAACTTCGCAAAGGCAGTGGCGAGGGAAGACTTTTGGAGGTTTTAGAGCGTGGCGTGCTTGAGGATCGGGAATCTGACTGTCCGCATTTTGGCATCTGTGGCGGCTGCGCTTACCGGACGATGAGTTATGAAAACCAGCTTGCATTAAAGGAAGGGCAGGTTAAGGCATTGCTGGACAGTGTGTTAGATGCCTCTGCCTATAAGTGGGATGGTATCAGGAAAAGCCCGGTGCTTACCGAATATCGTAACAAAATGGAGTTTTCTTTTGGGGATGCATTTAAGGATGGACCTCTTTGTCTTGGGATGCACAAAAAAGGAAGTTTTCATGATATCGTAACGGTGGATTCCTGCCGGATTACCAGCAAGGATTATAATAAGATTTTACGGGCAGTTCTGGATTTTTATACGGAAAAGCAGGTGCCATTTTATAAAAAAATGCAGCATGCAGGGGTTCTCCGGCATCTGGTCGTAAGGCAGGCGGCATGCAGTAAAGATATATTGGTGAATTTAGTGACAACGACACAGGCGTATGTGGCAGAAGAGGCACGGATGCAGGAGACGGAGTGCGGACAGATGCATTTATCGGATGAGGAGCTTTATGAAAGTCTTTATTTTGAAGAATTGCAGGAATTGTTACTGGGGCTGCCCTTAGACGGAAACATTGTGGGAATCCTTCATACCCATAATGACAGCCTGTCGGATGCAGTGATTCCGGAACGGATTGTCACGCTTTATGGGCAGGACTATATTTATGAAGAAATACTGGGTTTGAAATTCAAAATTTCACCGTTTTCTTTTTTTCAGACCAATTCTAAGGGTGCAGAGGTGCTTTATGAGACTGCCAGGGGCTATATTGGCGAGACGAAGGATAAAGTTGTATTTGATTTGTATAGCGGAACAGGAACCATTGCCCAGATGCTGGCACCTGTCGCAAAGAAGGTGATCGGTGTAGAGATTGTGGAGGAGGCGGTGGAGGCTGCAAAAGAAAATGCAGCGTTAAATCAGCTTACTAACTGTGAATTTATTGCAGGTGACGTGCTGAAAGTATTGGATGAGATTCCCGAAAAACCGGATATTATCGTATTAGACCCCCCAAGAGATGGCTGTAATCCAAAGGCGCTTTCCAAGATTATAAACTATGGTGTGGACGAGATGGTATATATTTCCTGCAAACCAACCAGCCTGGTGCGGGATTTGGAGATTTTAAAGGAGCATGGCTACCGTGTAGTGCGAGCCTGTGCAGTTGACCAGTTTGTGGGAACGGTGCATGTGGAGACGGTTGTAATGCTTTCCCACAAAAACCAGATAGCATAATCAACGTAAAAGTGGAGTTTAGCGAGCGTGAGGGCAAAGTGTCGCTTGATAATATCGCCAAAAAGCCGCGGCATACAAGCCGAAAGAGCGTGTTACATACAAGATGATTAAAGAGTACATAGAAGCGAAATATGGATTTAAGGTACATACCGCATATATCGCAGAGGTAAAGAGAGATTTAGGATTGCAGATGTATGATGCTCCTAATGCGGTAGAGGAATTGAAACAACTGAGGAAACATCCAACGGTAGAGAAAGTAGAAGCGATAAAGGATGCTTTGAAACATTTTGAAGTTATCTGAAATCATGAGCGTATCATTAGGAATACTGGTACAATAGAAAAATTAGAAGCAATGTGATACAATGAATAAAAGTCCTTGAAAGAGAAGTATTACTTAAGTTAAAGAAAGAGAAGGGATTAGGAGGATTTGTGCATGAATATTGTTGGACAAGTGATTAACGGATATTTATTTGAAGAAGCGCTCGGAAGTGGGAGTTTTGGTGCTGTATATAGAGTATCAAAAGAAAATAATGTATATGCTGCAAAAGTTTTATCAGAAACCTATATTTTAGATGAATTTAAGAATGAACAAAATCGAATTACAAGAGAAATAGATGTTTTAAAGAATGTAAAAGGAGAAAATCTGATTCAATATCAGGAAGATTTTTACTTTAAAAATGAGTTTGGCATAATGGAATATGTCATAGTAATGGAGTATTTTTCAGGAAGGACTTTAAGAAGTTTTTTAAGAAACGATGTTGAACTGGAAACGTTGATTCGCATATTTGTAAGCGTATTGTATGGCGTAAGGGATTTGCATAATACTGTTATTGAAAATGAGGGTATTATTCATAGAGATTTAAAACCAGACAATATAATGATTGATGACAATCTAAATGTAAAAATAATTGATTATGGTTTGAGTAAAATTATAGATTTTTCCTCGATAACATCAACAGGAACTCAAATTGGTTCACCGCTATACATGTCTCCAGAACAATTGAAGGACAGCAAACATATTGACTATAGAGCAGATATATATGCTTTGGGAATAATTTTATATGAAATTTCTGAATGATCCTATCATACCGCCGAAACAGTATAATCCAAGTATAAGTGATGGGTTAGAAAATATTATATTTAAGGCAACGGCAAAGGAACCATTTGCACGCTTTCAGACAGTTGATGAATTCATAAATGCATTTGATAAAAAAAATATTCAAGAAGAATTAGTAACTGTAGGAAAATATTATGCATGGGTATATCGAGAAAAAGATGTTACAGAACAATTTGAGAAAGTTAATAAAGCAGATATTATTTATCCTATCCATGTTCAAAATTGGATGAAAAGACTGCATTTACATTTTGCTAATAATAATTTTGAGAATGTAATAATTGATCCATCAACTCAAAGATTGTCTTATGTTGCGTTTGGCAATACAAAAGGGCTTGTAGAATTGCCCTACGCGCCAGAAAAAGGCGTAATTTCTTTGGAATACTTACATAATCCTCAGAAACGAAAAGAGTATATTGATAAATGGTATGCGACAGTTTCGATAGGACAGAAATTAATTTTACCGTATCATTATATAAGTAATACCGATTATCCTGTAGAAAAAGTTAATGATTGGATTAGAATGAATATTCAAATGATTGATGAAAGCTCACAGGTGGTCGAGGAAGGAAAAGAAAAATATGCAATGATATCAATTGGGCTTGGGCATTTGGTTTTTCAAGCCGATAAGATATTATCATACTTTGTTCATGCGAAAGTAGACGGATTTATTGTGCAAGTTTCGGATATGAAACAGTTAAATGAGCAATCATTAGGGAGTTATCTTGAATTTATGGTTAATTTACAGAAATATACAAGTAAACCTGTTATTGCTTTGAAAGTTCCAATACCTTTAGGATTAACATTGATTGCTAAGGGGATACATGGTTTTTCACTTGGATTAGCAAGTATAGATTATTTCGATGAGCAATATATAAAGGAAGAAAAAGATTCATTCAATTTATACTCAAAATTTTATTTTCCACAAGTATTATCTTTTTTGACTTATCCCAAAAAAGATACGTTTGCATTTGAACAAATATATAATTATTTTGGTGGATGCAATTGTAAGTGGTGTAATGGTAAACCAGCTATTGAGATAGGTACTGGAGATAAAGGAGTACAGTTGCATCACTGGCAAATGATGATAGAAGAAGTGGATAAATTTAATCAGTATGACGAAGAAGAACATATTACTTATTTAAGAGAACGTATTGATGCCGCACTGAAGAATTTGGATTCTATACCAAAGGAAATTATAGGAAGCCAAAAGAATACGGATTACTATAAGCTGTTAAAGAATTTAAAAAAGATAGTTTAATTAAGTTGGGTAGGTGGAATTATGTTTGTAAACGAAAAAGAATTGGTGGAAAAATTGGTTCTTGATTTGCAAGAAAGATTTGGGACTCAATATATTGTCAGAGAACTAAGAGGAGGAAATAATATTGCAGATATTGTTTATACAACAGACATAAAAAGAAGCAATATTGTATTTGATGAGTATTTTAATGCATATTACTATTTTAACGGAATTTATAATCACAAAAAAATAAATCTGGATGAAATGAAAATTTCAGATGAAAGGGTGGAAAGGAAATTCTATCATTTTCTTCGTGAGCTAGAAAATCTTGGTTATATTAAAATTAGTGGTAATTACATTACTTCTGTAAAAAAAATTGACGCTGTTACTAAGAATTTTATTGCTGTAGAAGCGAAAATTTCTGACTGGAAAGCTGGATTAGAGCAAGCCATTAGATATAAACAATATGCAAATGAAGTATATGTTGCATTAAGCTCTGAATATGTGCAGAAAGTTGATAGGCAACAATTTAGAGAGTTAAATATAGGTTTGATGAGTGTGTCTGCTGGGAAACTTAAAATATCTATTAGAGCTAGAAAACAGCCAGTAGAAAAATTAGATATCCAATATTATATTGCTGATAGATTTTTAAAACAATTAAAATTATCAGAAATGTTAGAATAGTAGAGAAAAAACGATACAGAGCAATTGCGCATTGGAAGCTGGTAAGTCAGAAGAAGATATTGATGATATGAACGAAGATTATATTTTGAATCAAAGTGATGTAGTATTATATTAGTTATGTATTTGTGGGAAAAGGATTATACGAACGGTCTTAGTACTGCAAAATATTCTGCATATTTCCGGAATTTTGTGGGGATATGTTCTGATTTGGTACTCATGTGGAGACGGTGTGTTTGATGTCCAAATTAGGCGTCGAATATCATATAGATAAAAACTAAATTGTCAAAGATAAAGGAGATAAGATTATGCAACCTTACAAGGTTTGGGTATTTTCAGACTTAATTGAAAAAAACAAAAGAGTGTTTAAAGTTCCGGTATATCAACGCAATTATGACTGGTCTAATATACAGTGTGAAAAACTTTACCAGGATATTATGAAGGCAAATGAACGGGACCATAAGCATTTCACAGGAACTGTTGTTTATATTGTCGGTCTCGATGGCAGTAACTTAAATGAAGCACTGATTATAGATGGGCAGCAGCGTCTTACAACGGTGTATATTCTTTTAAAGGCACTTTACGATGCCGCAAAGGGGGTATCAGTCAGGATAGAAACTGAAATAGAGGAGGTAATGTTTAACAGAAATTGCGATGAAAAATACAAGCTTAAACTAAAACCAGTGAAATCGGATAATGAGCAGTTGTTACTTCTCATTAAAGATAAAATTGATGAAATGGATAGAAATTCCAATATCTATAAAAACTATATTACTTTCAAAAACTTGATTGGGAACACACTTGCATCGGGCTTAGAGTTAAACGATATTCTTGACGGTATTAAAAAACTGGAAATGGTAGAAATTGTTCTTGATAAATATCAAGGCGATGAACCGCAAAAAATTTTTGAGTCTATCAATTCAACCGGGTTGGAATTAAGTTTGGCAGATTTGATTAGAAATTATTTGCTTATGGACGATGAAAACCAGGATGAGCTTTATGAAAATTATTGGTCTGCTATTGAACAGAATGTAGGTTACCGAAATCTGGGTGATTTTGTTATAAATTTCTTGAACTCTCAAATAAGTAAGTCCGTAAACAGTAAAAATGCATACCGTTTATTTACGGAACATTGTGAAGAGAATAATTTAAGCCACGAAGATATGCTGAAAAAATTAAAGAGAACATCAAAATATTATGGAGCTTTTATAGGCGAAAATGATTATTACAGCAAGGAAATCTCAGATTATTTGAAAGCTTTTTATACGATTAAACAAACAACAATTATTCCTCTTTTGTTCAGGATTATGAATGATTATGAGGATAAGAATATTGACGAAGAAACTCTTTGCAAAGTGCTGGATTATTTACTTACATATCTTGTTAGAAAAACTGCTTGTGAAATTAACAAGAATTTGTCAAAGTTTATGAAATCAATGTATGATAGGGTTATTGATGGAAATTATGATAATTATTATGAAAAATTTGTGGTTTTTCTTAATGATGCAAAATCAAATGATCGTATGCCGACAGATAAAGAATTTGGATATGCACTAATTAATAAGCCGTTATATAAGAAACCAATTTGTAAGTTTGTGCTTTCTGTAATTGAGAACTCCACGAAAGAACATCTTGACGTTAGTAATCTTACAATCGAACATATCCTGCCGCAAAAAGAAAATTCTGCCGTATGGAAAAAAGAAGTTGGTGATAATTATAGCACAGTATATGAGAAGTACTTACATACACTCGGAAATTTAACGATAACAGGACATAACAGTGAATTGGGAACAAGACCCTTCGATGAAAAGAAAAAAATTATTCGTGATAATTCAAAGGCAAATATTTTGAATAAAGAAGTTTTGTCGGCAGATAGGTGGAATGAAGATTCCATTTTAAACAGGGCAAAGGTGCTTTCGAATATTTTGATTGGTGAATTTGAATATATCGAAAAGCATGCTGATATTATCGAAACAAATGAATTGAGCTTTGGGGTTGATAGTGGTATTAATTTTTCTAACACTAAGCCGGAGGAATTTTCGTTTGTTGGAGAATATGTTAAGGTGTTAAGCTGGGCTGATTTACTCGCTAAATTCATTAACATTGCTTATGACTTAGATGCGGAAACATTTCATGATTTAGCGACAAAGGATTATTCAATCCCATATGCAGATAGAATATATATAAGCAATGATGAAAGAAAGCTTCGCAAGGCAAGACAAATTGTTAACAGTGGCATCTTTTATGAAACGAATCTGTCATCAAATAATATTATTTCCTTTATTAAAGATTTGCTTTTGGGAATGAAATTGGAGGTTGATGATTTCAATTTCTCTCTTTCAGAGGCGCCTTTCGATATCAACGATGAAAATACTTGGATAGAAGGATTATTGCCAGTTGGAAAATTATTTTATAATTTGATGGAGGATCTTATAGATAAATCAAAGATTACTGTATCTGAAGTTGAACAATTGAAAACAAAAGAATATACAAAGTCATTATTCCACGCTACAGATTATCCGGCGGTTGCAGATCACAGAACAGATAATATGGGGAATTCCGCTCATAAAAGATACAGGGCAAAAGCATTACAGTTTAATGGAGCTGACATTTATATCTCTACGCAGTTCTTTGAGTCCGATCGGGATGCTGTGATTGAATGGTACAAGGAGCACATTTGACGAAAGAGACCATTGAAAAAAGCTATGGTTACTGTTATAATGACGGCAGTTAATACAGAGCGTTCAGTGATTTGTAACAGATTGGCAATAGAGGAGATTTGCGATGAAGCATAGGGGTAACATTCTTTTTTTTATGACACCTGCCTATGGACACAGCTTATGCGTGCTTCCCATCATAAAAAGACTGGTGGAAAAGGGATATCGGGTTCGCTGCTATATAACCCCGGAATTTCAAAAGCTGGTGGAGCAATGCGGCGCAGAATATGTTCCATATGCATTGCATTTTGAACGCCTTGTTCTCAAGGATGTTACAGCGGATTTCTATGCGTTGATGCAGGCATTAACCGCACTGAATCAGGAGGCATATCCACTTTATTTGCCGATCGTGGAGCAAGAGCAGCCGGATATGATTTTATATGATTCCATGTGTGCATTTGCAAAAAATATTGCATATCAGCTACAGATACCGGCAGCCTGCATGGTAGCAACGCTGGCATTTAATCTGCCGGTTTTTTTGTTTTCCCACATGTTTCCTTCCAGTGTTTTATTGTATTTGAAAAATATAAAAGGCATTCACAAAATCATCAGGGATGAAAAACGCTTCAGGCGGCAAAACAGGCTGCCGCCATTTCAAATGATTGACTTATTTATGAATTGCGCAAAAACCACGATTGTACTTTCTCCGAAAGAATTTCAGCCATTTTATAGAACGTTTCCCTCAAATGTGCATTTTGTCGGCACTACATTAAAGGACAAGATTGCCATGTTTCATGAGCCGCAGAAAGAATACAGGAACTATGACCTGTATATTTCCATGGGCAGTGTATTCACAGACAATATCAGGGAATTAAAAAGCCTGTTTTTGGAGCAGGAGAGTATGGGATACTCTGTTATTGCGGTTGTGGGAGACGAAAAAATAGAGACGGCACATGAAAATGTAACCCTATGTAAATGGGTGAATCAGGTTGATGTGCTTCCCCATTGCAAGCTGTTTGTAAATCAGGGAGGCTTAAACAGTGTTTATGAAAGCATTTATTTTGGCATTCCTCAGCTATGTATTCCAAAGCAGGAGGAGCAACGGCTGGATTCTGTCATGGTGCGGAAAAGGAAGCTGGGTTTTTTTAGAAAGGAATTTCGGCGGGAATGGCTGGAGGCTGCATGGGAAAACAGGGATAGCCTGCATATTTCCCGCATGCAGGAGATTTTGAGGCAGCAGGATGGAACGGCAGGCGCAGTTGAGCTGATTGAGCAGGCGATGGAGGCGAGGAAAAGATGAAGGAGACAGTGTTATTGACGGGGGCAACCGGCTTTTTAGGCGGGTATGTCATAGATGAACTGCTGGCGCATGGATATCGGGTGGCTGCGATTGGAAGAAATGAGAAACGAGGACGGGAGCTGGAAAGGGAAGACTGCGTTTTTTATCAGGTCGATTTTACGGACAGGGAAGCGTTGGAGCAGGTATTTAAACAGGAGAAGGCAGCATATGTTATCCATGCAGGAGCACTATCAAGCGCGTGGGGCAAATGGGAGGATTTTTACCGGATTAATGTGACAGGCACAGTGTATGTTGCAGAGTTGGCGATGCAGTATAAGGTAAAGAGGCTGGTATATATATCGTCTCCAAGTGTGTATTCGGGCAGGTGCGACAGATTTCACATATCAGAGGATGATGTGGATGAAAATAATCGGTTGAACTATTATATCAGGACGAAGCTGATGGCGGAAAAGGAACTGCGTATTTTTGGCGGGAAAGGCTTACCGGTGGTTGCATTGCGTCCCAGAGGGCTGATTGGGAAAGGAGATCCCAGCCTGATGCCCCGACTGATGCGGGCGAATGGCAGGGTGGGGATTCCGTTATTTAATGGCGGAAAGAATCTGGTAGATATTACCTGTGTGGAAAATGCGGCTTATGCCTGTTATCTTGCCATGACGGCAGAGGCTGCGGAGGGACAGGTGTTTAATATTACAAATGGTGAACCAAAGGAATTCCAGGCGTTGCTGGAACAATTCTGTCATGCTGCAAATGAAGAGGCAAGGTTTCTCAAGCTGCCTTTTTCGGTTGTTTATGGCGCTGCCTGTGTTTTGGAGTGGATATATGGCACCTTTCATTTAAAGGGAGAGCCGGTGCTTACCAGATATACAGTCTGTACATTGGCATTTTCACAGACATTAAACATAGAAAAGGCGAGAGAAAGATTACATTATGAACCGAAGAAAACGTTAGAGGAAGGAATCAGGGAATATGGAGAATGGTGGAGCGCCAATCAGGAAGGTTAAATTATTTCAATGTGGCTATTGTGTAAACCATCTATCCCACATAGTGAAGCATGAGAAGGATAGAAGACTCAGGTTTCCTGCAATGGTTGTGTTTATCCGGCATGAGCGGTATGGCAATCTTTTGTTTGATACGGGATATTCGAAAAGGGTCTACCAAAACGGTGTTATCTCTCTGATATATAATCTGCTGAATCCAACCTATGTGAAAACAGAGGATACGATTCGTTATCGTCTGATGCAGGAAGGCATTCATAGGATAGATAAGGTTATGTTATCCCATGCCCATCCGGATCATATCGGTGGGTTAAAGGATTTTCGGGGGTATGAGTTGATTGCAACAAAGGAGGTCTGGGAGAGCATGGAGCATATCCGTATCCGCAATCTGGTGTTTCGCAATCAGGTTCCCCGGATAAACCGGAAGGTGCAAAAAAGGGTGGCGAAGCCGGCAGGGAACAGGCATTTTTTAGCAGACTATTTTTCAGAGATTTATGATCTGCTGGGCGATGGAAGCATTTGGGGCGTCCGTCTGGACGGACATTGCAACGGACAGATGGGAATCTATATTGAGGCATTCCATTTGTTTTTTGCTGCGGACAGCAGCTGGGGTAATTTTTTTGTGAAGAGAGCCGGGCAGATGCGGTGGATTCCAAGAAGGCTGCAGGCGGATTTTAACGCATATAGGGAGACGATACAAAGGATACAGAGGCTGCGGCGGGAGCATAAGGAAATACAGGTGATTTTCTCACATGAACCATTTGAGGAGCGGACATATGAATAGTAAGCTGGAAATTGCAAAACATTATTTATACTATAAGAACCTGCGGATAAAAAATAGGAAGTGTTTAGAGAAATATCAGCAAAAAAGGCTTGCGAAGCAGTTGGACTTTGTAACAAAGCATTCTCCGTTTTACAAGGATTATGCCGGAAAGGAACTGGCGGCATTTCCGGAAATGAACAAAAAGCTCATGATGGAGCATTTTAACGAGCTAAATACAGTAGGGATTGACAGGGAAGCTGCGCTTTCGCTTGCCATTGACTCGGAAAAATCGAGAAGCTTTTCAGAAACCCTGAACCATATTACGGTGGGTTTAAGTTCAGGTACATCGGATACAAGAGGTATTTTTCTTGTGGCAGAGCAGGAGAAAAATCAGTGGGCGGGCTATATTTTGTCAAAGGTTCTGTATGGCTCCATTCTGCATAAATATAAAGTGGCGTTTTTTATGAGGGCAAACAGCAATCTGTATGAGGCGGTCAGCTCAAAGAATATCAAGTTTGTGTTTTTTGATATATATAAGCCTATCGCAGAAAATATGGCTGCCTTGCAGGAACTTTCTCCGGATATTGTGGTGGGACAGCCGTCTGTACTGTTGGAAATCTGTGATTACATAGAGAAAGAGGGCTTAGAGATTCACCCCCGCAGGGTGATTTCCATTGCCGAGGTGTTGGAGGAGAGAGATTGCAGGCGCATTTGCCGTGTGCTTCAGACAGATCCGGTGCATCAGGTTTATCAGTGTACGGAGGGGTGTCTGGCTACGACATGCGAATATGGAACGATTCACTTAAATGAGGATATTGTGCATATTGAAAAGGAGCGCATAGATGACAGGCGTTTTATTCCGATTATTACGGATTTTACGAGACGTTCCCAGCCGATTATCCGGTATCGCCTGAATGATATTCTGGTAGAAAAGAAAGAGCGTTGTCCCTGTGGCAGTTGTTTTACGGCATTAGAGAGAATAGAAGGACGGGAGGATGACGTCTTTTTATTTGACACGCAGGATGGGCAGGTTGTGAAAGTGTTTCCGGATTTTATCCGGCGTGTTGTGCTATTTGCCGGGGAGATTGAGAATTACAGAGTATTGCAGACCAAGACTGGCGCATTGGAGATTTATATAGATGATCTGCCGGTGCTGCGGGAGCGGATATTGCAGGAGTTTGAACGTCTGGCAGAGGACATGGGATTTTTATTGCCGGAGGTATCCTTTTTTGCGTACAGCTTTGATAAGGGCAAAAAGTTAAAAAGAGTAGAGTCTGGAAGATTGATAGATAATAGGGGGAAAGCAAATGAGAAATGTTGAGATTATTGGGTACGGAAAGTATTTACCGCAGGGTACTGTCAATATTGACGGGCAGATAAGATATCGGGCGGGGGAGCATGAAACACAGCTTTCCATGGCGGTTTCGGCAGTCAGGAAAGCGTTGGAGCAGGCACATATGGATATTTCGCAGATTGATTTAATCGTTGCGGCATCGGCAGTGGATATTCAGCCGATTCCCTGTACAGCAGCGTTGATTCATGAGCAGATTGCAAAAGGCAGTGAGATTCCGGCAATGGATATTAACACCACATGCACAAGCTTTATCACTGCGTTGGATACAGTCTCATATCTGATTGAAGCTGGCAGGTATCACAATGTGCTAATCGTTTCCAGCGAGATGGCGTCTCTCGGCTTAAATCCGAATCAAAAGGAGAGCTTTGAGCTGTTCAGCGATGCTGCTGCGGCTGTGGTAGTGGGAAAAAGCAGGGATGCACAGACGGGAATTTTATATGCTGTGCAAAAGACATGGTCTGAGGGAGCGCATGCAACGGAAATCAGGGGAGGATTGACAGGTTTTCATCCGAAGTATTATAGTGATGCAACAAGAGCGGAGTATATGTTTGACATGAAAGGGATAGAGGTGCTGTCACTGGCGGCAAAAAAGCTGCCCCGCATGTTTGAGGAGTGTTATCAGGGAAGCGGTCTGTCGGCGGAGGATGTAGCCATGGTAGTGCCACATCAGGCAAGCAAGGCGCTGGGCATGGTCATGAAAAGATGTAAGATACCGGCTGGGAAGTACATAGATAAGGTGAGTCAGTTTGGTAATATGGTATCCGCTTCTGTTCCGGTTGCGATGATTGATGCCATAGAAAGCGGCAGAATTCAAAAGGGTGATGTGGTGATGCTCTGTGGAACAGCCGCAGGTCTGACCGCAAATATACTGGTACTGCGGTATTAGGGAAACATACTGTGGCAATTGCATATTATATAATATGACAACATAAAGTCAAAGCAGGTGTTTTTATGAATCATATCGAAAATCGTCTACCATTTCCGATTCCCAATCAGAACGTGATACGGGTATTTGCTGCAAGAATTGAGGAAATCAGCCGCGATCGGAATGCCACACTTGTAACCATTTCCTATCACGATTGCCAGGACTGTGTCCGTCCGGAAGATCTTGTTCGGTTAGTGGCAGACCGGGATACGGTTATTCATGATGAGCGGGGGCGGAATATTCCTGTCAGTGAGTTGGAACAGGGAATGTTCGTAGATGCCAGTTTTTCCTCGGCTATGACGAGGAGCATTCCTCCTCAGGCGCAGGCATTTGTGATTCGGGTAATCCGGCGTTCGAACCGAAATGCCACAACAACCGGAAGAATCACGGAAGTGAATAACCGTGGAAACTATATCATAACCATGAGCAGTTTAAATCCTTCTTCCAGAATCCGTTTTAACCTGTCATCCAATACCGTTTTACGGGATTCCTCCGGCAGAAGGCTTCCCCTGTCCATATTGGTGCCGGGACTCCGTGTCCGGGTTGAACATGCGAATTTCATGACTGCAAGCATACCGCCTCAAACTACCGCTTTTGCGATACAGATTCTCCGGCAATGAGATTCTTTTTACACAAATTATGGTATATCAATTCATATACCGCAGCGCATCAATCGGCCGCATATTTGCCGCCTTATAAGCCGGGTACATTCCAAATACCACCCCGAGCAGGAGGGAAAAACCAATCGCAACGAGCACCACGTCTATCGAAATCACGGCAGTGAACGAGCTGACGGCATGGTTGATGATAAAGACTGTCAGCACCGACAAGCCGATACCCAGCAGACAGCCGGTGACACTGACAAAAAGAGCCTCAATCAGAAATTGCACCATAATCATTTTCCTTCCTGCACCAATTGCCTTGCGGATTCCGATTTCCCGTGTCCGCTCCGTTACGGATACCAGCATGATATTCATAATGCCAATCCCGCCAACCAGCAGGGAAATACTGGCAATTCCGCCTAACATAAGCTTTAAGGTATCTGTCACACTGGTCATTGCTTCCATGACGGAGGAAGCATTAATCACCGAAAAGGCATCCTCATCACCAAGCCGCCTGTAAAGATAACCGGTAATCTCTGTCTCCACATCATCCATGCTTTCCTCGTCGGCAGAGGATACATAGAAGCTGGTAATTTCCCGTGTCACACCGCTTACTTTTGATAATGCAGTAAATGGTATATAGGCTTCTAAGCGTTCCGACACATTTCCGGTTGCCGCCTCCTCCTCTTCAAGTACGCCGATTACGGTAAATTTGCAGCCATCAATAGAGATGGCTTCTCCCACCACATCCGTACGTTCAAAAAGCTCCTCTGCCGCAGTGGCATTGATTACTGCAACAAATGTCGCCTGATTCACATCCACATTTCTAATAAAACGGCCTCTGGCAAGTGTAAGTCCCTGTATAGCATAATAGTCCCCTGTCGTTCCATAGAGGGTTATGGAAAAATGATTGCGGACAAATGCCAGTTCCTCCTCTGAATACGCATCAATGGAAATATCGTCCAGATAATAGCTTCCTTCATCTGCCACATCCAGGCAGCCGATCATATTCATCAGCGTCGATTTTCCGCTTCCCGACGGCCGATAATGCTGACAAACTCGCCATCTCCGACACGAAGCGAGGCATGGTCTAACGCCTTTACCAGCTCACCACCTATCTCATAGGTCTTACAGATATTCTCTAATACAATCATATATTTTCCGCTCCCATCATTCCTGTCTGCCATTTCTTCCGCCTTTTCTAAGCTGAAAATCAAAGCAACCAGCGGTTGTTGATTATCTCCGTTATTTTGGGTATTGCCGGACTGATTGTTTTTGCAATACTATCTTATCTCATTTCCGGTCTGATGGTACGCCCGGTAGAGGAAGCCTTTGAAAAGCAAAAACAGTTTATCTCGGATGTCAGTCACGAATTAAAAACCCCTATTGCCGTCATTTTATCAAACAGTGAACTGTTGGAGGATCAGATTGGTCACAGCCAATGGCTCACTTATATTAAGAATGAGTGTGATTGTATGCGGAATCTCGTGGAATCGCTGCTTACACTGACAAAGCTGGAACAGACACCTTACACGGATACGGAAAAACACGAATTTTCCTTAAGTGATGCCATGCTCGAACGCATCCTCCCTCTTGAGAGTATTGCCTTTGAAAAACAAATTGATATGAATTATGATATTGAACCGGATGTGACTTTCTTTGGGGTAAAGGAACAGCTTCAGCAGGTTCTAACCATTTTAATTGACAATGCGCAAAATCATACCGATGCGCATGGACACATTTCTATTACGCTTCAAAAGACTGCACATCATGTCCGCTTTCAGGTAAGCAATACAGGAGAACCGATTTCGGAAGAGGAGCAGCTAAGATTATTTGAACGCTTCTACCGGGTAGACAAGGCACGAAATCGAGCGCAGGGACATTATGGCTTAGGGCTTGCCATTGCAAAAACGATTGTTGAAAACCACCGCGGCAGGATTTCGGTTCACTGTGAAGATGGTGTTACCACATTTACGGTTTCTTTACCTGTATCAATAAGTAATACAAATAAGAAGAATATTATGGTATGATATAAGCATGAAATGAGTCTAAAAGCCTGATTATATGGACACTTTGCGTAGAGGAATGTGTTTGGGCTGGGGATTTGGTTTGCCAGTCTGGTGGCAGCGGGAATCCGCTATCAGAAAAAAGATTTTGCAGTGTAGGAGAAAAAATGGAGAGACGAAAATATCATTTTATTATCAATCCGGCGGCATCTTCGGGAAAAGGAATGCAGATTTGGAGCCGGGTGGAACCTATTTTAAAGAGGGAACAGGTATTGTATGAATCCCATATTTTGCACGATGCGGCAGAGGCAGAAGCGCTTGTGCGGGATTTGACGGGAGACAGAAGCGGTTACCGGGAAACAGAAAGTTTACATAATATCAGTGAGGCGGCTGCCGCCGAGGAAATTCCGGACTGCCATATCGTGGTTCTTGGCGGTGATGGCACGCTAAATGCAGTTTTAAATGGGATCGAATCTTTTGAGCATACGGTTCTTTCCTGTATCCGTACCGGTTCAGGGAATGATTTTGCGGGAAGCATGGGAATCAGCAGGGATATCGAACAGGCTGTGCATGGAATCCTGCACCATCAGAAGGAGCTGGTTTTAGATTATGGCGTGATTACCTATCGGCCGGAAGGCACGGATACCAGTGGGCATCTGCCAGACAGAAGATTTATCATCAGCAGCGGTATCGGCTATGATGCCGATATCTGTGAGGAGGTAAGCCGCAGCAGGCTGAAGAAATATCTGAATAAAGTGCATCTCGGAAAACTGGTCTATGTGGTTATCGGTATCCGGCAGATTTTTACGAGGAAGAGTTCAAGGGCGGTCATCTGTATGGATAACGGGGAACGGCTGAAAGTACCCGGTCTGTTTTTTGTTGTCTCAATGATACATGAAAAGGAGGGCGGGGGTGTTCCATTTTGCCCGGGTGCAGATGCTGCGGACGGACAGTTAGATATCTGTCTGGTAAAAAATATGCCGAAATGGAAGCTGTTACTGGCTGTCATGCTGGTATATGCCAGAAAGCACACCATTTTCCGCAATATCACGTTATACAGATGTAAAAAAATCACCGTTCGGACGGAGTTTCCGCAATGGCTGCACATGGACGGGGAGACACCCTGCCGGATTCGGGAAGCGCAGATGGAGTGCAGGTCAGGTCTGCGGTTTCTTAGGTAATTGCGAAGCTAAGTTTTCACAACTGGGTTTTGGAAATAGTGAGTTTGGCTCATGACTAGGGTATAAAAGGAAGAAAGAATGTCGGAAATTTCCGGCTTTTTTTCATTTTGGAAAAAGGCTGTAACGAATTGTCCTTTTTGCGGTCATATAGATGAAGAGTCAAAAGGGAGAGGGAAACCGAGGTGAAAATGTGTACACAATAGAAGAATTATACCGGTTATATTTTCATGATATCTATTTATATTTATTTGCATTGTCGCGGAACAAGGAGGTGGCAGAGGAAATTACGCAGGAAACTTTTTTTAAGGCAATGAAATCGTTGAACCGCTTTCGGGGCGACTGTGATATCCGGGTATGGCTGTGCCAGATTGCGAAGAACAGCTTTTATACATATTGTACAACGAATAAGCATTTTGAGGCAGTGGAAGTGAACGAAGAATTGTCGGACGACAGGGTACAGATTGAAAAGGATTACATCAATAAAGAGCAGGCGCAACTGGTGAGAAGGATTCTCGACCATATGGAAGAATCCTATCGGGAGGTGTTTCGGCTGCGTGTGTTTGCAGAATTGCCTTTTCGGAAAATCGGAGAGATTTTCGGCAGGAGTGAAAACTGGGCAAGAGTCACTTTTCATCGGGCGAGGCTTAAGATCATGAAGGAAATGGAGGAAAAAGGATATGGAGAATAATTGTGGCATAATCAAAGATTTGCTTCCGTTATATGTAGACGACGTCTGCTCCCAAAAGAGCAGAGAGGCTGTCGAAACGCATATAAGGGAATGTGACGGGTGCAGGCGGGAATATGAGGCGCTGAAGGGAGAAACGGCAATTCCGGCAGAAGTAGATGATACGCTGATTCGCCAGGTGAAACGGAGAATCAGGCTGGAAAATATCATGGTCGGAATTATCGTTGCGCTGGTGCTGCTGGTGAGCCTGGGAATGGCAGGAACAATTGGTGTAATCAAGTTCTTTGACGGATGGTCAGATATGAATGACGTGATAGATGCAGATATGGTAGCCGTCAGAGAGGACGATAATGGTGATGTGTGGCTGATAAGAAAAGGAAGTGCCGTGGGGGCTGCCAGCATTGTGATAAACCAGTATACGCCGGAGGGGGAAGTCATTACCGATTTTCAGAAGCAGACAATCAATAGTGATGCCGATAAATCCCATGTAGTGGTCCATTTAGAGCTTTATACGAGTCCGGCCATGCTGTTTTGGGAAAATGTGTCGGGAAAGAGCGGCAATATTGAAGAGGAACAGAGTATACTGTTCAATAAGGCGGAGCGGGAGAATTTTGACAAGGTAGTGTGGATTAAGGAAGAGACAGGAGAAGAAAACATACTGTGGGAGCGGTAGAAGAAAATGAGCCGCATGGGTGATACAGGTACAGGCGGACAATTTGCCAAAGCAGTAAAACTGCTGTTACAGCAGGGAAAAGCGATGAGGAAGAAAATATAAGAGGAGGAAAATGTATGGAAAATCAAAAAATGCAGACCGAAATAGAAAGTGGAAGAATCCGAAAATTTAGTACGCTTGGAATCGTGCTCGGTGCAGCCAGTGCGCTGTTGTCGTTCTTTTGCCTGCCGGCAGCCGGTATCCTGGCAGGCGTAACAGGTCTTGTATGGAATATCATAAAACGAAGAGAGTACCGGACGAAAATCGGAATGATCCTGTCGGTAATCGGAATCGTTGGGGCATTGTGGTACTGGGGGATGTTGTGGTATCTTGGATAAGGAGCGGGTTTGAGGGGATGAAAATGTTTTGAAAAATACACAATATATTTGCATATTCATATTGTTTGTGCTAAAATCAAAATGCAAATTTTGAAAAACGCATAAAATATTTTGAAAAGAAAATAGATTGTGTAAAATGCAAAACAAGAGGTGATAGATGATGAAGCACTATGGGAGCTTGCTTGATAGGGGCTGCTTTTCCAGAGACCAGCTAACAGAACTAGTGGGAACGCCCGGAGCTGCCAACATGATAATCTATGAATATCAGAAGAAGGGACTAATCGAAAAGGTGAAGAGGGACTTTTATGTGGTAATCAGCATGGAAACGAAGCAGCCAATACTTTCACGATATCAGATAGGTTCCAGTCTGTTTTCGGATGCTTGTATCACGCATCATAGTGCCTTTGAGGTATCCGGATATGCAAGCCAGGTATTTTATGAGTGTTTTGTTGCAACGGACAAGCGATTTTCGGATTTTGAATATGATGGTGTGGTGTATCGGCGTGTGGAACGTAAGCCCGATATAGATGTAGTACAGCGAGAGGGAGTGTGTGTTACCTCAATGGAGCAAACTGTGGTAGATAGTATTCGGGATTTTGAAAAAGTGGCAGGTTTGGAGGAAGTGATGAGATGCCTTATGCTGATACCCGGATTGAATGAGCAGAAGATACTGGAGGCACTTATGAGAAACAGCAATGGATTTCTGTACCAGAAATGTGGATATCTTTTTGAAGAGTTAAATGGAGAATTTCATTTTTCCAAACGTTTTTTTGAAGAATGTGAAAAGTATTCATCGGATGCGAAGAGATACCTGATGAAAGAGCCGCAGGAACATATATTTAACAAACGGTGGAAGCTATATACACCATTATCGTTAAGGAAACTAATTGATAAAGGAGTTGGCGATTATAATGCAATGGGATAGAATCACGCTTGGCAAAATGGCTAAGGAACTGGGTTTTGTAAGGGATACGCTGGAAAAGGTATATCGTCTGGCAGATGTTTTGAAGTTTTTTGAATCGGATGAACTTCTGTCGAATAGTATAGCCTTAAAAGGTGGTACAGCCATAAATCTTACAATATTTGATTTGCCAAGACTTTCTGTTGATATTGACTTGGATTATTGCAGATGCCTTGATAGAGAAGATATGCTTGCGGACAGGAGCATTATTACGGATAAAATGAATAAGTATATGGGTGCAAACGGATATACGTTAAGCCCGAAGTCGAAGAATTATCACGCACTGGATTCATTTGTTTATGAGTATGTGAATTGTGGTGGTGTTAAAGATAATCTTAAGATTGAGATTAACTATATGCTTCGCTGCCATATTTTTTCAGTAGCAGGAAGAGAAGTAAGGCTTCCCTGGAATGAAGAGGTTCTTACGGTACGATCAGTGGCTCCTCTTGAGATATTTGCTTCAAAAACAGTTGCCCTTCTTACGAGAACAGCGCCGAGAGACCTGTATGATATGTACAACATGGTTAAGTACGGGTTGTTTGATGAAAGCGAGGAAGAGATGTTCCGAAAATGTGTAGTATTCTATAGTGCAATTGGAACAGAAAAGCCACCTGCAAAGTTTGAACTGGATCATATCGGGGATGTTTCATCGCAGCAGATAAAAAGGGATTTGAATCCTGTACTCCGAAGAGGGGAACACTTTGACTTGGATACTGCACAGCAGATGGTGAAAAATTACCTTGCATCCGTTTTGAGACCTACAGTGGAAGAAGAGTTATTCTGGAAAGCCTTTGCAGAGGGGAGCTTTTATCCTGACCGGATATTTGGAAGCGGCAGTGAACTTGCCAATATCGTGAAGCACCCCATGGCATTATGGAAATGCAAGGATAAGCAGAGAAAACTCAACCATGAGTTGCGTTCACCCTGAAAATTCAATTGTACAGTGATTGTTTTATCCCAATTTGTTATGATAAAATGTTACCAACCGAAGCAAAGCGAGGTTGATAACCTGCGCAAGTATCAGCGGCTTCAAAACAAAAACGGAGGGATACGGTATGCTCAACAGTGAAAAAGTCGGTAACTTTATCATGCGGAAACGAAAGGAACTGGGGATGACATAACAGAAACTGGCGATGGAATATGGATATACCGAGTCGGTCTGCCATGATATGGTGAATCATTTGGTAAATGATATCATTGTCATGGGGGCAAAACCGTTAGCTGTATTAGATACGATTGTCTGCGGAAATGCAGAAAAAGATACGATTAAGAGTTTTGTGAAAGGGATAGCGGATGCATGCCGGCAAAATGAATGTTCCCTGGTGGGAGGCGAAACATCTGTCCAGCCGTCCGTTGTCGATTCGGGCGTATACATTTTGACTTCCAGTATTGCAGGGATTGTGGAAAAATCCAAAGTGATTGATGGCTCCGTAGTGGAAGAGGGGGATGCTGTTTTGGCAGTTGCTTCCAACGGCTTACATACCAACGGATATTCCTTTGTGCGGCTGCTGATGGACAAAATGTCGGAAATGAAATTGGACAGAATAGATGGCCTGACTTTCATGGAGCAGATTATGAAGCCCCATACCCCATATTACAGGGCGATAAAGGATTTATTCCCCCAGGAGGCCATACATGCAATGGCGCATATTACAGGCGGGGGAATAGAGGGCAATTTATGCAGAGTCATACCGGATGGATTCAGTGCAAAAATTGATTTATCAAAAATTTCCGTGTTAAATATTTTCAAATACATTAAAAATATTGGCAAGGTCAGTGATGAGGAAATGCTGCATACCTTTAATTGCGGCGTGGGGTTGATCCTTGTTGTTTCCCAAAACAATAAGGAGCGTGTAATCGGGCATGTTGGGCAGCATTATGCATGTTATGAAATCGGCAAAATAGAGCCGGGAAATGAAAAGGTGGTATTTGAAAATCGGATGAACTGGCTGTCATAAATATCGTACCAGTTCATCCACGCTTTTTCTCTTTGGGGCTTCACATTCCTGGGCAGGGTATCCCATGACGATCAGGGCTGCCACCTTTTGCCCTTCCGGAAGCTGGATTGCTTGGGCAACTTTGTCTTCGTCAAAGATTCCGAGAATAACGGTTCCGACACCCATATCATGAGCCGCAAGGCAGAATGTCTGGGAGGCAATACCGGCATCAAACATTTCCCAGCGGTCTTCTTTGGAGGTGGTAAAGCTGCCGTCTTTTTCGTAACCACTGCGTTTTTCAACCATGCTGACAACCACAAGCTGGGATGCGCGCTGAATGGTTTTTTGGTTGAACTCAAAATCCAATACGCAGTGATTCGCAATGTCATTTAAGATATCCCGATTTTCGATAATATGGTAACGGCTGATCTGGGTGTTTTTCCAGGAAGGCGCCATTGCAGCAGCAGCGATAATTGCATTTATCGTATCATGGCTTACGGCTTCCTCTGTAAATTTGCGGATACTTCTTCTGGTTTGAATACATTCTAATGTTTCCATGTGATGTCCTCGCTTTCGTTTTGATTCCTGTGGCAGCACGCCAGACCTGTGTGCATACAGGCACATTTTGACCTTTCCATGCAGGATAGCTTAAGTATAACACAGATTTTGTTATTTTGGGAATTTTTTATGGATTTGGCGGAATCTTTCATAAGAAAATGGTGGAAAAAAGGGTTTTGCTGATTTGTGAAGTTTTCATATCCAAGTTCTGAAAAATATGGTATAGTTATAACACGACGTTGGGTCAAAGGGTACCATGCTATTGGTATGAACACTTGATAAAGGAGGATTGTTTTATGGCATACAACGTATTGATAGCCGGAAATAATGCATCGACTATTGACGATTTTTTTCTGCGTTTGCATGATGATTTTGAGCTTTTGACTACATCCATTCGCTTTGATGATGTTGACCGGCATTTAAAATATTTTACACCGGATATTTTTGTCTACTGTATCAATGATAATTATTTTGAGGATGGGGCAAAATTAATTTCCGTCAAAAATTTATTGGCTAAGAACGACATTCCGTTCGTACTCATTGGTTCAAAAGATGCCTGTGTCCAGTTTGAGCGGGGGGCTATCAATGTTTCAGATCTTACGTTGGTTAAGCCAATCACAATATATGCTATTCAGGAGCAGATAACAAAATTTCTGGAAGAACGTTTAGAACCGGAGGAGCCTGCTGCCGATAGTCCGGTATCTGCTCCGGAACCGGTGGAAGCCGTTTTGGAACCGCAGATTATGGCAGAGGTGAATAAGATGGTGAAGCCTAAGAATGAGCGCAAGCATATTCTGGTGGTGGATGATAATTCATTGATGTTAAAGGTTATCAAAGAACATCTTCGCAATGAGTATGATGTTGCAACTGCCCTTAATGGCAAGGTTGCCCTGCGTTTTTTAGAGAAGAAAAAGACAGATCTTATTTTATTGGATTATGAAATGCCGGGAGAGGACGGACCGACGATTCTGGGAAAATTAAGGGAGATAGATTCTGTCAAAGACGTACCGGTGATTTTTCTTACAGGAATTTCCGAAAAAGACAAGATCCGCAAAGCATTATCCATGAAGCCTCAGGGCTATTTGTTAAAACCGATTGAGCGGGAGGCGCTTCTTGAAGCAATCCACAAATATCTTGGTTGATTTCGCAGTGGTTTTACAGGTCTGAAGATGAAATGGAGGTATACTTATGGATTTTGAATTGGATTTAAAGAATTTAATTGATATTAGCGTGTTAGAGCGTATTCAGAGTGCCTTTGCTAAAATGACTGGTTTTGCTGCCATTACAACAGATGCAAATGGTGTTCCGGTAACGGAAGGTTCCAACTTTTCCGAATTTTGTACAAAATATATGCGGACTTCACCTATCGGCTGCGAGCGCTGTCAGCAGTGTGACAGATACGGGGCAGAGAGGACGCAGCAGGAAGGGCAGCCATGTGTTTACATTTGCCATGCGGGATTAGTGGATTTTGCTGCCCCCATTGTAGTGCAGGATGAGATTATAGGCTGTCTGATTGGCGGACAGGTTCGCACGAAGGAACTGGATTGGGAAACAGCGGGCGACTATGCAGAGGAAATCGGCATAGACCGGGAGGAATACCTGCAAGCCCTCAGGCAAACACAAGTTGTCACACAGGAAAGCGTTGACAATGCAGCGGAATTTCTTTACACCCTTACCGATATCTTATCCAGTATTACTTACAACCAGTATCTTGTATTTCATGCTAATTTGGAGTTGGGAAAAACTGTGCAGATGCGCTCGGATTTTCTTGCCAATATGAGCCATGAAATCCGGACGCCGATGAATGCGGTAATCGGCATGGCAGAGCTTGCATTGAGAGAAGAACTGCCGTCTGTCGCCAGAGAATATATCAACCAGATTAAGGTGGCGGGAAAATCGCTGCTCACCATCATTAATGATATTCTGGACTTTTCAAAAATTGAATCCGGCAAGATGGATATTATTCCGGAGGAGTATGAACCGATTTCCATGTTATATGATGTGGCAAATATTATAGCAACAAGATTGAAGGACAAAGATGTGGAACTGGTTTTGGATGTTCCCCCTGATTTGCCGAATAAGCTGTACGGTGACAGTATCCGGATTAAGCAGATTTTGCTAAATCTTGCCAACAATGCAGCCAAATTCACCTCCAAAGGCAGAATTTTATTGCAAATGGGTTATACCAGGCTGACGGATGAGAAGATTGAGATGCAGGTTTCCATTGAGGATACCGGTATCGGTATCAAAAAGGAGGATATGGATAAACTCTTTTTATCCTTTTCCCAGTTGGACAGTAAGCGGAACCGCAATGTGGAAGGTACCGGATTGGGTTTGGCTATATCTAAGCGGCTGCTGACACTGATGCATGGAACCATTAAGGTAGAAAGTGAATATGAAAAGGGCAGCAAATTTTCCTTTGTCCTTCCGCAGACTGTGATGGATAATACGCCAAGTGTTGCGGTAAAAAATCAGGAGTCCGTGCTTGCCGCAGGACTGATTTCCAACCTGTATATTAAGGAAAGTCTCAAAAAGGACATTACGACCCTCGGAGTCGAGTATATCGAATTAGACTCCATAGAGGAGTTTCATTCGCTGACAACGGATAAGAAAGTATTTCTCTTTGTGGAGGAGGCTGCATTTTCTGGGGAGATGCAGGATTTTGTGAAAGAACATCCGGATATCGAAGTGGCGCTTTTGATTGATTTTTTCAGCACGGTTAAATATGATATGCCAAATCTGCTGGTTGTCCGCAAACCATTTTTTGTATTGACACTTGCCACTTTGTTCAATGGAGATGATTTAGAGTTATATTGCGATGAGGAGGAAGCTGTAAGCCTGGATTTCATTGCTACGGATGCGGAGGTTCTCATTGTGGATGACAATGCTGTGAACCTGAAAGTGGCAGAGGGATTGTTGGAGCCTTTGCAGATGAAGGTTGATACTGCCCTTAGCGGGCAGGAAGCCATTGATAAGATTTCCATGAAACATTATGACATTATTTTTATGGATCATATGATGCCGGAAATAGATGGCATAGAAGCCACTCATATTATACGGCGGCTTCATCCGGAGTACAATGATGTGCCGATTATTGCCCTCAGTGCAAATGCTGTCGAGGGAACAAAGGAAATGTTCTGTAAAGAGGGCATGAATGATTTTGTTGCAAAACCGATCGAACTGCATGTGTTATTGTCTAAGTTAAAGCAATGGCTTCCGGTGGAGAAAATTCAAAAAACAGACGGAATGCAGATTATTTCCGGGTCTGGTGAATTTAAAACCGATATTGTAGTGGGTGATCTGGACGTGCAGACTGCAATCAATGCGCTTGGAGGAGAAAAACTGTTCTGGACAGTGCTTAAGGAATATTACCGAACGATTCATAAGAAGGTGGAGCTGATCCAATTTCTGGAAGAACAGGAAGACTGGGTGAATTATACAATAGAAGTTCATGCCTTAAAGAGTGCTTCTAAACAGATTGGCGCAATGTCGCTTTCGGAGAAGGCAGCGGAACTGGAAAAGGCGGGTAATGCCCGCAATGGGGAGCTGATTCACCAAAAAACAAAAGGGATGCTGGAACAGTACTTCAATTATATATCGGTTTTGCAGCCGTTTTGTGACGAAAAGAAGAAAGATAATATTAAGAAAAAGCGCATCTCATCTGATATTTTGGAGGACATGTTCAAACGCATGAAAGCAGGGCTGGAAGATTTGGATATGGACGAGATGGAATCTGTCATTCAGGAGATGGAGCAGTATTCCTACACGGATGAGGATCAGGAGCTTTTTGTACAGTTGCGGGAGGCTGTCGAAGACATGGATGTGGATGCCTGTGAAGCGATTTTGCAGACATGGACAGAACAATTGTAGGATATGTTTGATGTGTGTTATATAAATGCATACTAAAAAACTGCGGTCAGAAAGCATTTTTGACCGCAGTTTTTTTGTGGGAAACAGTGTGACCCCGAAGCTTAAACAGGTTTGTAAGAGCAGGAATATCTCTGCTTCGTCTCATCAATTTTGGTCTGTTCCGCATCCGGTGTCGGATAAAATCCCCGCTCATGCATAGAACAGAACACATCCTGCTGCATGGTGTGCTCGTCGGCTAAAATATCTAACATGGTAGAGCGGAGTCCTTCATGCACACACTCGTTTGAAAACGTATTGAATAGATTGGTGGCAGCCTTTTGAGCAGCCAGGGCATCGCCTAAGATTTCTTTTTCCTGATATAATTCCATGACAGCCTCCTAACTTAAATGGTCGTATAGTTTGTTGAAATGTGACTGGTGTCTCTGGGAAATTTCTTCCATTTCGCTTCTTACATTGTTGTCGGTAGCGTGGTTTGCCAACATCTGGAATTTTTTTACCAGAAGTTCTTCCTCAGATAATAAATCATGCAGTGCAGATAACTCTTTTTCTGATAATTGACTCATTCTGATTCTCCTTTTCTTTTTATCAAGGTAATTGTGAAAACAGGGTTTTACAGTTACCTTTGGGATATCTTGTAGTATAGACGGAAAGCAGGAAAAATATACATGTGGAATTTTGAATAAATTTGTCTGGAATATTTCATAAAAATAATTGTAGAAAAGGCAGTTTTATATTAAAATAACATCAAATGGGATTGGTAATTACACTTATTTTTTTCGGGTGATTCGGGTTAGGCAGTAAACAGTCCTTTCAGGAAAAAGAAGGAGGAAATGATAATGACAGATAGAGAACAACTGCAGCGGGATGTGCTAGTGGAACTGATTTCCTATAGTAATAACCTGATTCCCGCCTTGCAGGATATTATAGAGGAGCTGCGGGGAGAATCCAAAACAGACACGAAAGATTATCTTGGGGAAGTGATTGCCGGAATCAATTGGGAAATCGAGGTATATAACCAGTGCGCCTCTCTGATTAACTCAAAGAGCAGCTATATTGATAAGAAATCTATGATTGTCGCTGTGAAAAATCTGAGTATCTCCTTAAACAGTGGAAACACTCTGCAAATTGCAGAGTGTTTCGAACAGGATTTTCTGCCGTTTTTAAATAAGCTTGCTTTGGCGGCACAGATGGCGATTGCGTAAATCCCCTATGCATAATCATTGAATAACAACCCTGAATATTTGGACGGGTGATAAGGATTCGGATAAGTTCCTGTTGTGTTTGGGTATGTGATAATCGTTTTATCAATATATTCAAGCGGATTCAGGGTCATGCGATCTGTTGTACGCTTGATATCCCGGCGGAACGCAGAGGAATCTTCATCAAACAACTTTCGGATTTTGCCGCTGTCTATCTCCTCCGTTTTGCTAAGGTATCCATTTTCATCCATGATGAGTCCGGCATCAGACAATTCCCGTTCATGGTGTCTGGCGATACTGGTAATATCCCGGAAAAGCCGGACGGCGCTCTTTTGACCTGCGCTGTTCCTGGACAGATCAACCAGCTCGTTATAAGAGTGTAAAAAATCATCTAATTTGTCACTAATCTTTGCCTCATCCGGTACGAGCGAAATAGATATCGGTTTATCGCTTTCTGACAGTAAATCCAAATCTATAGCGTGGTTCAGTGAAATCCGGTTGCTGATAGAGGAGTGTGTTTTGCCATTGATGGTAAACTCTGCGTTGACCGGAGCCGTCTCTACATGGTCGATGCCAAGTGCCTTCGTGAGATCATTATCAAGGTAAGTCTGGTCAAAATGGAAAATGAAATCATTGTCATTTGGCTGACCGACCGCTTCGGAACGAAGCACCAGCGCACTGGTTCCTGCCAGGCGGTTGTTACGGATATTTGCATGAACCCCTATATTATTCTCGTTAATGGAATTGGCGAGATTCCGCTGTAACTGTAAATTTGTATCACCATTGCGTATTGCCAAATGAAAGGTATATTCATTCTTCCCCACTGCAATGCCGAAAGAATATTCTCCTGTCTGGAATGACAGTTCTCCGGATGGAAGATAGGTGCCGACATTTGTCTGTCCTTTTGCCAATGTGTGAATCTGAACAGATAACTGCTCCGGCAGATCATCTATCGTACCGCTGCTCAGTGACGCAAAAACAACATTTTCGTTGGCGGATACCGCTTTCATTTCTTCAAAAATGCTGTCGTCATGGCTTCCGAGAAATTTGCTTTCAGATTCTAAATCCATTGCCACCTCTTTGATGCCAATGGCATACATTTGTGTAGAATCGGGGAATGCAAACTTGTAAAAAGGCGAATGTTGATTCTGCTTAATCATATTCTTATATACAGTTTTTAAATCATTTTGGTTATGTGATTGTGACTTACTATAGTTCTTTGACGATACTAGCTGGGTGCTATAGTAATTATAGATATTATTCAGATTAACCATATCATTCCCTCCTTCCCTGGATTCGTATAGCCGTGCATATCAGGCGTTATCTGCCTTCATGCATTGTACCGTATGGCACTTGATTCACAGGGGACACAGTCCATTGTGTCTAGTTCCCCATGATTGAATATTATTATAACATGCAGGCAATCATTTGTCTATCGAAAATTGTCAGAAAATTCAAAAAAATTTCAAGGGATTTCAATGGGTATCACGAACTTCGCATGCCGTTTCCCAAAATAGTTATCGGATATTTTGCGTAATCCCTTAACGTATTGGACAAGGTCAATATAAAAAAAGAATGTAAGATCCAAACAATTGTAATAGTGTAAAATTTTTTGAGTTTCCCCATTTTCTAAGACCAAATCACCCGAAAGCCTCTATACCAAAG
>JAMPFS010000099.1 GCA_023664325.1 Clostridium sp. | reverse complement strand
ACATCTCGATTTCTCATCCAATTTTGTATAACCGCTGTCGGATCATCACTTTTATATCGGGCTATATCTGTCAATGAAATAAATTCGTTTTCAAAGTCCTGCGTATAAATTCCAATATCTATTCCATTTGCATGAATTGTATCCTTAATTATTTTCCCCATTTCCTCTCCCTGCCTATCCCAAATCTATCATTCACTGCATTATCCAAAAGTCATCATAATCTTGTTACAGTGTATCACATTTTTTACATCCTTTAAATACTGTTTTTGTAATTTACTTTTAAAACTTATTGACTTAAACCCTACTCCCCCTTCCACTCCCGTATCGCCTCCAGCCGTTCCTTCACCTTCTTCTCGTTCCCCTGCTCCGTCGGCTGGTAGTAACGCCTGTCCGCCAGGGCATCCGGCAGGCACTGCATCTTCGTCAATTTCTCCTCCGTATCATGGGCATAAATATAGCCCTTGCCGTAGTCGAGTTCTTTCATTAAATTGGTCGGCGCATTGCGGATCTGCAGCGGAACCGGTTCTGCCGGAAGCGCTTTGACGTCGGCTTTGCATGCCTCGACCGCCATATAGGCTGCATTAGATTTGGGTGCCATGGAAAGGTAAATGACTGCATGCGCCAGATGCACATCACACTCCGGCAGCCCCAGAAAATGGCATGCCTGATATGCCGCAACCGCCACCTGCAAAGCTGCGGAATCCGCCATCCCCACATCTTCACTGGCAAACCGCACCAGCCGCCTGGCAATATACAACGGCTCTTCCCCGCCGTCCAGCATGCGGTACATCCAATAAACCGCTGCATCCGGATCACTGTTGCGCATGGATTTATGCAGGGCAGAAATCAGATTGTAATGCTCCTCGCCATTTTTATCATACAGCAGGGAACGGCGGTTCATGCACTGGGATAGGACTTCTTCATCTACGCATAGCACCGCCTCCTCGTTCATTCTGCCGTTAAATACTGCCATTTCCAATGTATTGAGCGCCGTCCTTGCATCTCCATTGGCAAAACGCGCAATTGCCGATAAATGGGCATCCTCTATCGAAATCTGCATATTTCCCAGCCCCTTCGGGCTTTTCAGTGCATGCACCAGCAGCTCTTTTAAATCGTCCTCCTCCAATGCCTTCAAAATAAATACCTTACAGCGGGACAGCAACGCCGAATTGATTTCAAAAGAAGGGTTCTCCGTAGTTGCGCCGACCAGAATAATACTGCCCTTCTCGACAAAAGGAAGAAATGCATCCTGCTGCGCCTTGTTAAAACGGTGAATCTCATCTGCAAACAGCAGGGTACGGATTCCCATTTTCCGGTTCTGCTCCGCCTGCACCATCACTTCCTTAATCTCCTTGATTCCGCTGGTGACCGCGCTAAACTCCACAAATTCCGCTTTCGTCTGCTCCGCAATAATCCTTGCCAGCGTAGTCTTGCCAACTCCGGGAGGCCCCCAGAAAATCATCGAAGAAATCTGGTCGTCCTCGATTAAACGTCTTAATATCCTGCCCTCTCCGATCAGATGTTTTTGCCCCACATAGTCCGCTAACGTATCTGGCCTTAACCGGCTTGCAAGAGGCGCCGTTTTTTCCCTGTTGTCAAATAAACTCAACTGTTCCATGTCATTTTCCTCTCCATTTCCATTTCATATAGGTAATTGCGAAACTCTCCATTTCCAAAAACTAGTTGTGCAATATAGACAATATCATAGGCAGGTGCTTTGGAGCCGCCAGTGCTTGCATTGAGTACTTGGCGAGGTATTGTTCGAGCCTAGTACGAAAGTACACTTGCACACTTAGTGAGATTCTATCGAACTTAGTGTGCAAAGTGTTACACTGCTTAGCACTGTTGCGAGCGACAAGCAGTGCAAACGTGCCTGCATTGATTTGTCTATATTGTACAACGGACAGTTGCAAAAACGGGGTTTCGCAATTACCTATCCATTTCCAAAAGCTGTCAAACTTCCTTTTTTCACCAAATAATTATAACATTGCCGTTTTCGCAAGGCAAGAACCGCCAAATCTTGTCCTCTTCACGAAAAAAGTCCTCCGCCTTGCGGCGAAGGACAAACAGACAGTACCAATCATATATTTTTCTTTACATTCCACACATTACGCAGGGCTGCCTGTCATGCTTCTGGCGCACCACACGGCATATCCGCCTCATCATCCATCCAGCCTGACAACCTGGTTTTTCCCGGCAGCCTTTGCCATATAAAGCGCCTTGTCCACCCGGTTATAAAGGGCATCTGCATTTTCATCTTTGGCCTGCGTAACGCCAATGCTGACCGTCTGGCAACCGGCAGTTTCATACGATACCGCTGCAAACTCCAGGCGGATTTTCTCTGCCAGCTCCACCGCATCATCTGCATTGCGGTCCGACAGCAGGATCATAAATTCCTCACCGCCCCAACGTCCGAGCGAGCAGGAATGTACCCCCGTCGTTGCATTCCGCAAAACGTCCGACAATGCCTGGATTACATGGTCACCCTCTTTATGCCCATAGATATCATTTACCTTTTTGAAATTATCAATGTCTAACATAATCAGGGAAATAGCATTGCCTGTCTTCTGATTCTGGCGTTTATCCAAAACGCTGCGTATCTTCCTCTCAATCTCTGCCCGGTTATAAAGCCTCGTCAGGCCATCTGTGACAGAGCTTAAGGCAAGCCTCATGTTCATTTCCTCCAACTCGGTAGTCGAAGCCTCAATAAACGAAACAAACCGCCTGATAATCGGTATTTTTTCATTATTATCGTTGTCAATCTGCGCCCTCGCAATATTCACCTTACTGCCCGATTCAGGCTTATCGCCCTCCCGCATGCCGACAATCACCAGCGTGACATTGAAATTGAGCATATCACCGTTCATGCGCAAAAATTCCCCATGCGTATAGAAACCTGTTGTCGGGGCAACCCTGTTAAATAAAATCGTTTCATCGCTGATATTGTCATCTCCCCAGAATGCCTTTCTGGCAGCGCAGGAAAAGGTCTGGATCACCTGCGGCTGGAAATCCGCCACCTTCTGTCCGTCCTCCCGGATACTGGCAAGAATCGTTTCCGGATCGCCATATGCCAGCCTGACAACCGCCTCCTCCTGCATGTCGGAAGACATCACAAGGGAATCGTCGTCATTTGCCGCCAGCGGACAGCGCAGAATATCAATATCACCATGCTGTAAAAACAGCGGAAATTCCAATGTATTGGAGAAAAACCGGTCATTTCTGTTAATATTTAAAAATCTCCGGTATATGTCCAGGGCAGGCTTGCCGTCCAGTTCATACAAAACCTCCCTGTCCGCCTTTGTCACCGTAAATTTTCTTTTTAAAGGCTTCCAGCCCGAAATAAAGGTGCTGTATGTATGAAAATCCGTTCCGCCCAGAAGCAGAAAAATAATCCCATGCCCCAAAAAGCCATTGCCTTTGGAGAACACGAATGCTGTCTCATCGTCCATATCGGGATTAAATGCGCCTCCGCCAAACACCTGTATATCTTCCCGCAAACCGCTCATTTCATTGCAAAACTCCATCATGGACATATCCATGATTGTGGCATGCATTTCCACCGCCTGAACCCACGGATTTGTATCGCAGTATTCCCGCAGCTCTGCCACGTCCTCAGCCACATTTTCCTCCAAAAAAGGAAATTGCAGAATCTGCGCCTTCGTCGTCTCGCACTCAAAAATGGTACAGGTTAAAATAATTTTGGAATCCGACAATGCCCCATCCATGATATTGGCATTCGTTGTACACCCCAAATACAACGCATCCGGCATTTCATCATCCAGGCAATCACAAATGTGCCGGATATGCTCTAATTCCATATCCTCGGAATAAATTCTGAATACGGTCGCATAAGCCGGATTTGATGTGCGCCATTGCTTGATTTCGTTGAGTTTGTCAAGAAATCCCTCATCATCCTTATATAGAATTTGAAATTGCTTCATGTCCTCCCCCCTTATACTGGTGTAACCCCTTGATTGTTATAAATGTATTATACCTGATTTTTATTCTTTTGGCAATGATTGCCTATATTTGAATATCGGTTCATAAATCTGCCATAATAATTATACAAAGTAAATGTGTATTTGTTATGAAGCCTCCCTTTTGCATCTATTAGATATTTCTCTTTACATTCATCAAGAGATGCAGATACAATCGTCAATTACTATAATATTCTACAATATCCTCCATACTTTTTCTCGACCGCATCGGTGGCTTTTCTGCTTTGTAACCCAAAGCAATCGCACCCACCAATTCCACATTCAGACCAATATACGCTGTCAATTCCTCATATGCAAAACAGGTATTGCCAATCCACAAAGTTCCAATCTCCAATTCCTCGGCTTGTAACAGCATATTTTCAACGGATGCGCCTATGGACAGCAAATCATTCATTTCTGTAAACCGCTCATCGGCATTAAGTTCTGTAAAGGGTGATTTTCCGTTTGTGTTCAACACGAGAATGATAATTGGCGCACTCTTCATAATACGCAGTGTATTTTTAGCATCCACGATACCATCCCCTGATAGCGGAAGCCTCGGGGTTACCATTTCCCGTTCAATCCCTTTCTGCATGACGGCAAGCAGTTTTTCTTTTGCGCTCCCACTATATACAAGATACTTCCAGGGCTGACGGTTCTTAGCAGATGGCGCTGCTCGTCCCGCATCTATAATCTTTTCTATGATAGCATGAGGAATCGGTTCGGCTGAAAATTTCCGAATACTGCGCCGATTATATATTGCTTCATTTCCGTTTGATCTGTTCTCTTGCATAGTTACAATCCTCTCCTATTACCTGCCGCTGCTTCCAACACAAGCTGTAAAACAATCACCTCATATAATTTCTTCTTTAGTCATGAGCAAAACTCATTATTGTCAAAATCCAGTTGTGCAATATAGACAATATCGCAAACAGGGTATTGGGAAGCCGTTGGTACTTAGGTGCTGTATTTTAGCACCTTATGTACCGTTACGAGCGACACATAGCGCAAGCGTGCCCAGTTGCGATTTGTCTATATTGTACAACGGACAATTGAGAAAACAGAGTTTTGCTCATGACTATTTGTTCTTAGCTATTATTATAACCCAAATTTTCCTGAATGTTAAGACAAAAAACTCCGCAGGAAATCCTGCGGAGCATAAATATTTGATGTTGTGTATTCTGCCTATCTCTTTGTAAACTAGGATTATCTCGTGAACAGTTTCAAATCCTTAATTTCCAGCATTTTCAAGGCATTTGTTAGTTACCTGTCACTTACCCATAAAACTTTATATTGCCTCTCCAAACCTTATATCTATATTTT
>JAMPFS010000098.1 GCA_023664325.1 Clostridium sp. | reverse complement strand
TTGCCGGAAATGCACTTCCAAATTCTCGATGAGAGAGTATATTGCTAACAATCTCTCTTGCAATTACATCTCTGATGCTCTTGGTCGCCATATCTTCCAAATAAAATTTATCATTCGTATGTTGTCGAATAAAATCCAAAAGCAAACTATAGCTTTCAATCAAATTTTCCTCGCAAACCAGGCGATCATCATAACGATCCATATTTTCATAACGATAAATAGCATCCACTTTGTACCCTGGCAAGCAAGACTGAATCACATCCGGCTTTCCAAAAAGTAAAATTGCAGCTAAGTTAAACCCTTTTTTTCCAGTCATAATATCTTCTTCATAAAGCCCGGCACTTTGCATCAATTCCATGTCCGACATATCTTTCCAGGGATGATTTTTATTCCTATTAACTGCCCATAATTTTACACGTGGAATAAGATCCATTTTTAAATGTTTTTCCGTACAATATGGATAAATTGTTCGTTCTAAATAAGCTCCCTTTTTTCGGTTAGATATATTTGCCACCAAATCCGCAGATGTAGTCACATCCTGATCCGCATCTCCATTGCGGTCATATATTTTACCACAACAAATCTCAATCTGTGAACTGACGGGAACATATACCCACAGCACAGTCATTCCCTTGTACTCGATCTCTTCAAGATTCAGGTATAGAGAAGGGGTCATTTTTTGTGGATTATTGAGAAGATTTATAAAATTTTGTTTCATATCGGCAACCTTTGCCGGATTTACGCCGATTACCTCTCCAATCTTTTTATGGTTCCGCTTCACTTCCTTTACGCCAAGCAGTATATAACCGCCGTAACGATTAGAAAACGAACTGACTGTTTCAAATACGCTGTCACTCAGAGAATTGACACTTTCCTTATATTCCAGTGTATAACCCTCTCCCTCATTCAAAAATTTTTCTAATTTTTTAATTGTCATTATTTAGCTCCTTTTCAAATTTTGGTTAAAAGAAACAACCATTACTTCGTCACCATATACATTATCAAATACTCCGGCTTTTCAAAAATTTTCAGAAACTATACGCAAAATAACATCCAACTTTACTGATATAAGTATATCACAGATAAGCATTTAAAAACCATATTCTCCTCAACTTTTTCCAAAGCATTACAATACTTGCATTTATCAGTTTTTGCATGTGATTTATTCATAATAATTATCTCATGAAATCCATAAAAGCACAAGGAAAACTCAAACTTCTATCCATTTCCTGGAAAGCTTTTTCAAACAACAAATTTATCTAAACTTCAACAGCCTTCCATAATTCAGACACAATGCGTTTCCTCTACAGTTATACCGAACACGGCAAAAAGGACACCAATCCATCATAAAAATTGATGCCCTTTACGCAAAAACACTTACTGGCACAAATACAGGAAATATACTCCATATGCAAGCAGCATAACCATTCCGGTCTGGCGGCGGAGTTCCCGGTGTTTTACACATCCGCACCACAGCAGCAGACCACTTAATATGGCGGCTGCCGCATCAACCCGGAAAGATTTTGCAAACGGTACATTGCAGATGAGTGCTGATGTTCCGAGTACAAACAAAATGTTAAAAAGATTGCTTCCCACGATATTGCCAATGGCGATATCGGCATTTCCCTTCCGTGCCGCCGTTACGGAGGTCACAAGCTCTGGCAGGCTCGTTCCCAATGCTACAATCGTCAGCCCGATAAAACGCTCACTGACACCAAACATTCTTGCTAACTGCGAAGCACCGTTTACGGCAAAATCACTGCCAAGTACAATCATAATGCCGCCAAGCACAATCAGCAGCAGGCATTTCCATGCCGGCATTGTTTTCGATTCCTGTGCCGGAGCATTACCTGGCTGTTTTGCCAGAAAATAGAGATATCCCATATACAGGACAAAGAATGCCCATAAACCAATTCCCTCCAGGCGGTTCACTGACTGCCCCGTGATGCCCATAACCAGAAGCACTCCCGAAACCACCAGCATAAACGGAATCTCATACAGCAGCGTTGATTTTTGTATGGCAACCGGAATAATCACTGCCGTAATCCCTAAAATAATCAGTACATTCAAAATATTACTGCCCACCACATTGCCGACTGTAATGCCGCTGTTTCCCTTAAGCGCTGCGGTAATGCTGACCGCTGCTTCCGGCAGGCTCGTTCCCATTGCTACAATCGTCAGCCCAATGACAAGCTGCGGAATGCCAAACCGTGCGGCAAGACTGGCTGCGCCGTCCACGAACCAGTCCGCCCCTTTTACCAGCATAACCAAACCAAGAACTAATATGAAAATGGATAAAATCATCATTTCTTTTCCCCTTCCTGTTCTTGCTCGTCTTTATCTGCTGTCTGCTCGGTCACATAACAAAAAATTCCCACACCGCCTGCAATGATACCCATAATAATGACCAAAATATCAAAACCTGACATGCAAATACCCCCTATTGATATAGCGAATAACCGTACTTGATCTTACGGTAAATTTTAAATCCAATTACCACAAACAACGATATTACCATATAAAAGCATGACAATAGTCCGATTCCACCGCCAAAAATAACCACAATCCACATTAATAAATTCATAATCTCATAACTCCTTTCCATCAGGGCTTCCGCCCGTTTCCCAAAATTATCCATACAAAAAGAATCACCGTTTTTTCCCGTAAAAAAACCGTAATTTCTTAAGCCCGGCACACACTGTCCGGCTGTTATATAAACTTGTAAATTCTGTTATGAGATTCTTTTTCGACCGTCCTTATTTTCCATATAGATAACCGGATAACCAACTCCTGACCGATTCCGATTACCATACAAATAGAAACGTTCCCGGTTTGAAAACCAAAATAACTCTGGCAAAACCGGCCAAACACATAGAATAGAAAGATCGAACCGACCGGATAACATGGAACCTGCCTTCCGCATCCGGTTAAGTCGGATAAGCGCACTTCCCGGTTCCACAACTCGGATATTCGTAATATTATCCTCCGGAAGCAGTTCTGATTCCACAAAGCACTGCATCACATCCGGCTCATCCTGAAAAACAGCATAATAAGAGCTTTCAAACCCTGCGCCAGTTAAGGAAATCAGAACCGCAAGCATCATGATATAAATAATGACATTCTTTTTTTCTCCTGTCTGCATAACCTTGCAGCCTCCTTTCCCTCTGACAATTTCTATATCAGTATTGCATCCAGCTCCAAAAGGGAGCTTATCTCAATATCTGGATCATATTCCTCATTTATCGGTTTCTGGACAGCGTTCAATCCCTGTTTGATCCGTATTGTTTTCATTCCCAGTTTTTTGGCAGGCATAATGTCATTATCGAGCCGGTCACCCACCATAACAATCTTTGACGGCATACAATTCGCTTTTTTTGCTGCATATTCAAAAAATGCAATATCCGGCTTATACAAATCTTCCGTCTCGGACAATAAACATACCTCAAAAAACGGGTATATTCCGTCACGTTTCAGCCGTTCCAGTGTGCTTGACGGCTGATTTGCCAAAACGCCGAGATGATAACGTCCAAAAAGCCGCCACAAAACATCATGTACCCCTTCAAACAGTTTCTCTTTCTCACTGGAATAAGGTTCATCCGCTTCAATCCCAAAGCATTTTCTTGCGTAAGAAAATGGAGAGGCAGCATACGCTGCGGCACCCGATTCCATTTGCAAAAGAAAATCAGCCGGAGAAATGCGCAGATTGTCTTTTTCTAACAAACGTTCTACTCTCTCACCGTCGGAATCCGCTTCGCTGTATAAAGTATTTCCCAAGTCAAAAAATATCCATTCCACCTGCATACTATTCACCAATAACATAATCTGCCGATTCCGCAGGACGGTACTCGCGAACATATTTATGTTCAGCAGGAAAATACCGGTTTTCATATTTATCCATAATTTCCTGCTCATTCCCGATATAGGTATCACGTTTCAGCACCCGCTTCATCCTTATATCTTCCGGGACATCTATATAAACCATATAATCAAATATCCCTGCAAGCTCCGTTTTTTGCAGAAAGATCCCCTCTACAACCACTATCGTTTTCTCCGCGATATCATAGGTCTGACTCCGATAACAATCCTTTTCTTTATCATACAGCTCCACTTCTATACTATTGCCTGTACCACCCTTAATCTTATTGAGTATTTCGATAAAATAATCATATCTCCACTGCAAATCGTAGTAGCACTGCCATTCGGGATAAGCACGATTATACCGAACCTCTTTCACATGGATAAAATCATCAATATGTAACAAAACCGTATACCTGCCGGATTTTTCAAATTCCGTACAGATTTTTTCGGAAATAGAACTTTTTCCTGCACCGCCTAAGCCGTCTATCCCAAGAACGGTTACCGGATTATCAAATTTTTCGAGGATTGTACTGCAAATCTTTTTTTCTTCTAACATATGTGTCCTTTCCAAGCTGATTATTGACAATGAGTAACTTTTTATCATCTTTTTGATTGCGCAACATCCAATCCGCCTAAGTATAACAGAATCCTTTATCCTCGCCATTCGTAATTTTGGTCTGATAATTTTCTTGCGGAATACTGCCAACAAATACTTCTTTCCATGTTTCCATATCATCACCCCTACTATTTGGTATATGAGTCTAACCATTTTTGAATTTACACAAAACCTGAAGCAGCCTCACTTCCCAGATTATATGCAATTTTCTTTTTTCTTCCACAATGCGAGAAAATCCATTACCACGTTCTTTTCCCTCTTATCAGTACATTTTTCAAACAAAGCCTCACTGTCATGCAGCATATCCAGCGTATGGTATCTGCTAAATTTCTTATTCAGCCGCAAGATAGACTTGATAAGTTTTGCATCTGCATGTATGCCTGCGGATGTAAGCATTTTTTCTATGCCGGCATACTCTCTTTGCTCTGCATCCATACTCTGATAAATAACCTCTGCCCGTTTTGTGTCTTTCTCTTCACGAACAATTCTGTTAATTGCATAACAATGTGTGAGGTCTCGATAATGAAGGTCATAATCCGCATTTTTCTTATAATCCACCATAAAAGAATTGCAGTGGCATATCTGCTCCTTTGCCTTAATCGCTTTTACGATACCTAACTGCAAAACAACATCCGGCTGCTGGTTTACAAGCAGATAATCTGTCTTTAACTGAAGCTCTGGGTTTTGTGTAATGTCATACAGGTATAAAACCGATTCCGTACATAGCATCTCTTTAATCCGTGAAAGGTTATTGATTTTTCCATAAACCATTGCTATCATGGAATCCTGTTTTTCTGCCCGCTTATAATATTTCCTGATTAGTTTTTCAACGGAATCATAGCGAAGCCTTCCTGATTTTATCATATAAACCCCACGATCCCCTTCAAACATTCCTTCCTTTGCGATATACTGCAACCCCATAAGGTGAGGGATTTTTAATTCTCCATTTGTTAAATGGATGATTGTTTTCGATGTATGGATATAATAGTCATATCTGCATAAAATCTGCTTGGCTTCGTTAAATTTATCCAACAATCTTGTATCTCTCATAACAGCCTTATCCTTTCCCAGCAAAGAAAACTGCCTGGGCGGTTAGGCTCAGGCATTACTTTCCTTTTGAATTGCAATTCTGGGAGCAGTCCTATGATAATTCCATAGGCAGAGAGCTTCTTTGTATTTCTATTG
>JAMPFS010000097.1 GCA_023664325.1 Clostridium sp. | reverse complement strand
TTTTTCTCAACCCTCTTTCTTGGAATTCCCTATACTTGAATTATACAGGAAGCTCTTTTCTTTTAACTCGAGAACAACTGTCGCAACTTACTACTGTTAGTATAAGCTAACGTATGATAGTTGTCAAGAACATATTTTTATTTTTTCATATGTTTTTGTTTGTCAAAAAGGAAAACCTATGTTATATTTATACTAATTTCAATTCCAGAATAGAAATAGGAGAATAACCATGACCACAAACGAATCCTCAGAAAATTATTTAGAAACGATACTTATATTAAGCAGAACTTTGCCGGTTGTCCGTTCGGTTGACATTGCCAACGAATTAGGGTTTAAAAAGTCCAGCATCAGCATTGCCATGAAGAAGCTCCGGCAAGCCGGACACATCACGGTAACTGACGCAGGTTTCATATATTTAACAGATTCCGGCAGAGAAATTGCAGAAATGATATATGAACGCCACGAATTTCTATCGGACTGGCTCATAAAACTGGGAGTTCCGGCAGAAATCGCAACCGAAGACGCCTGCCGCATCGAGCACGTCATAAGCAAAGAAAGCTTTGAGGTAATCAAAAAATATGTCAATGAAAACGGTTGACGGAAACGCTGCCAATGAGATACCGACAAAATCATCAATGGAAATACTTTCCATGAGATACCGATACGCAAAAAAGGTCTGCCGCACGAAACTCATCATGCGGCAGACCTTTTTCATCCTATGTACAATTACAATGCATATTCTGCAATCATTTCGTCAAATACATCCTGATCTTCTATGTTCTGAACCTGTAACAAAAGCGGCTTTGAAATATCTAAAGAAAAAATACCCATAATGGACTTTGCATCAATTACATATCTTCCTGCCACTAAGTTAAATTCTCCATTCATCTCAGAAATCTTATCGACAAATGACTTCACCTTATCAATTGTATTAAGTGATACCTGTAATTCCTGCATATTGTCACCTCAATTCTTTTTCTAATTTCTTCCTTATGATACTTTCTTGTTAACATAATAGCAAGGCTTAAAATGCATGAATATTTCTTATTTTTTGCTTTTTTGTTGTGAAAATTCACAAAAGAACCGTGCCGCAACCGGCTTTGCCTCCCCTGTTATTGTGAATTTTACCTATAAATGACACATTTTTGTGTGATTCTGCCAGTTTCCGGCTTCGCACAGGATGCCCGTCACTCCAGCGTAACCCGAAAACTGATATTCCGTGGCGTTGCCATCTGCGCAAACTGGATCACATAATATTTTTCCTGTTCATTTACTTCTAAGACCGTACCCTCTCCAAAAAGACTGTGGACAACCTTCTCACCCACCATGCGCTGCTTTGGCATTTCACCGCTCATACGCTGCTCGCTTGCCTTAATAAATTGGGATGCCGAATCCACTAAACGCTGTTCTAACTCCACCGTATAGCTTAAATACATCTTATCTGTATTAAAGATAAACCTCGAAGGATACCGGTAGGAACCATCAAAATTGGTTCCCTCTGCATCACTTAAGAACAATGCCCTCTCTGCCCTTGTATATGCCACATAGGCAAGACGCCGCTCCTCCTCTAGCTTGTCTTTGGAATCCACATGCTTGCTCGGAAAAATCCCCTCATTCATGCCACAGATAAAGACATAGGGAAATTCCAGTCCTTTTGCAGTATGAATCGTCATCATTTTCACTGCATCCTGCTTTTCCTCCCTGTCCATGCCGGTGAACAATGATACACTTTGCAAATAATCTGCCAGTGAAGTCTCCTCTCCGGCATCATTCTCATAATGAAATATGGACTGTTTCAGCTCTGCCAGATTATCCAGCCTGCCATTCTCTCCGGAAAGCCGGAGCATCGCCTCATAACCGCTTTCATTCATCAGCGCTGAGAACAGATCTGTCAGCTTATAGAGGGCAAAAGATTGCTTATAACCCTCTATCAGCCGGATAAACTTACCGGCATCACTGCTTTTCATAAGGGGATGCTCCTGATTCTCCAACAGCGCCTCATACAATTTGCATTGATGGTTTACAGCATACTCTTCCAAAAGCTCCATGCGCTTTTTTCCGACATTTCTTCTCGGAACATTAATAATCCGCTTAAAAGACAGGTCATCCTCAAAAACCAGCATCCGCAGATAACTTATCGCATCCTTAATCTCTTTGCGGTTGTAAAACCCGACTCCACTATATATCACATAAGGGATTTTTGCCTTTAAAAATGCTTCTTCCATACTTCTGGACACAAAATGGGAACGGTATAAAACCGTGACGTCATTATAATTTCTGCCATTTTGCCGCAGCAGGTTAATCTGCCCCACAATCCAGTCTGCCTCCTCTTTCGTGGTTTTGGCATGGTTATACACGACCGGAACATTTGCGCCTTTTACCGCTTTTAAATCCTTCTTTATCCTCTGTTCATTCTTTTCAATCAGGGAATTGGATGCATTCAATATATCCGCAGAAGAACGGTAATTTTTATCCATGATAACCGTAATGCACTCCTTATGGATTTTATCAAAGTTAAGAATGTACTCTATCCTTGCCCCCCGCCATGTATAAATCGTCTGATCCGGATCTCCCACAATAAACAGATTCTTATGGTAACTGCTGAGTAATTCCGCCATTTCATACTGCATGCCGGATACATCCTGGAACTCATCCACCATGACGTATTGCATCCGCTGCTGCCATTTTACCCGCTTTTCTTCAAAATTCTGCAAAATATAAAAGGCAAAGGTCATCAGGTCATCATAATCCAGGGCAAAACTCTTTTTTTGCTCGTAAAGGTATCCATAGAAAATGCGGTCTTCCTGTTTGGCGGAAGTTAAATATTTCTCCCGCAGAGACGTCATGTCCATCTTCAAAACAACCGGAATATGCTCAAGCTTTGCTTTGCGGTTTCCAATCATGCCAAGCGCCATATCATAGGTATACTGCCTGGAATCAATTTTTGCCTGCTCGTAAACGTTCCGCAGCATGGCATCCACATCTTCCGTATCCAGCACGAGAAAGCCATCCGGATAATTCATCGTGTGAATATCCTCCCTTAAAAGCTGCACACAAAAACCGTGAAACGTGCAGACCATGCCTGTATCCTGATCGCCAATCATATTGCGGATGCGCTTTTTCATCTCATTCGCCGCTTTATTCGTAAAAGTAACACATAAAATATTTGCTGTTGCAATTCCCACATCATTGACAAGATATACATACCGGTGTGTCAGCGCCTTTGTCTTCCCGCTGCCTGCCCCCGCAATCACCCTTACATACCCTTCTGTTGCCGTCACAGCCGCTATCTGTTCTTCATTTAAGCCTTCTAAGGTATCTGTCATCTCTTTCTCCTATTGGTATTCTATCTACAGTTTCTTATTTGCCTGCACACTGTTGCGGATTTCCCTGACAGGCTTTCCCGTACGGTTTGCAATTTCCTTCAAATCTTCATACTCGATTTTCTCTTTCTCGACACCGTAACCATAGGTCTTTTTGACTCTGACCGTGCCATATTCCGTCTCCAAAACCTCTTCCTGCCGTTTCAGAATCATCCGGTTACAGACATATTCCCGGATGCCGATCGTAGTTGTATGTTGAAAAATAAGCCGTGCCATCTCTTTCTTTTGTTCCTGCCTGCAAAGAACCGAAAGCATAATCCCTGTCCGCGATTTTTTCATTCCAATCGGCACCGTATACACATCAAGCGCTCCCGCATCCAATAACCGTTCCATTGCATATGCCAGCTCCTCCGGCGGCATATCGTCCAAATTGCACTGAAGCTCTAACACCTCATCCTCTTCCTCTGCCAAAATCCAATCCCTCTTATCGCCCTGCACAGTAGCAACCTCCTGTCTGTTTTATCTGCCCGTTCCTTACTTAACCTTCCGAAATTCGTTAAAATCACTGACGACTTCTTTCACACACCACAAAAGCGTATCAAAAGCACCCGCCTTGTAAAAATTGATTAAAATCATCCCCACCGGTATCGCAATAATCATGCCAAGCACATTGCTTACCCGGTAACCGATATACATAAAAAACAGGGTAGCAAATGGATCCATGCCAACGGAATCCCCCACAAGCTTGGGCTGTAAAATCTGATGCACCACAAGGCAGATTCCATAAAGCGCCATCATCCCTAACGCCACCATGTAATCACCGGCAAACAACTTTACCACTGCCCACGGACAAAGCGCTGTGCCGGTACCAAATACCGGCAGCATGTCAAGAAATGCGATCCCAAATCCAATCAGCCATGCATAATCCACGCCTAAAATCATCAGACCTATGACTAAAATCACATAAATCACAAACATAATCTGAAACTGCGCCTTAAAATAACCGCCCACAGCACCTATAATCTGACTATACATCATTTTACATTTATTCTGGAAGGTCTGCGGTACATGTGTCTTGACAAAATGGAGCAGTTTTTCTCTGTCCACAATAAAAAAATAGGTGGCAAGCAGTCCCATAATGACACTGACAAAAATATTTGGTATGCTTTTTGCAACCGTTCCCAATGTATCCGCAGTATTTTCACCGGAATCTGTCACCAGGCTTTCAAAGAAATCCTTAAGGATGGTTTCATATTTATCAAAATCCAAACCTTCTAAAAACGGCAGTCCATTTAACATCTGCTCGAGACTGTTCGCTGCATTGCCAATCTCCTCCTCGGCATTCTTATACATCGTCGGCAGATAGGCAGAAAAGCTTTGAAGCCCCTGCCAGAGCAACGAAATCACACCGTTACAGAGCAGAACGATTCCCGCAATCACCAGTACGATCATCAGAACAAAGCCATATTTACGCTTTATTTTAATCCGTTTTTCCAAAAAGCGGATGACCGGATTCGCAATCCGCGCAATGATAAATCCCACAACAAATGGCATAAAATAGATGACTGCCCTCGGAAGTACATAGAACACACCAAAAAGAATCAGCAGCATTGCTATAAAATTGCATAATATTTTTAAATATTTGGTAGACTTTTTCATATTCATTTCCTTAATATAATGCACTTATTGGGGTTATTGTATTATATAATCTGCAATTGCCGCACTACGTGCTTATGCAATTGCCCCACAACCATTCGCTTTCCGGACTATCGTCCTGCAAGCTCATGTTTGTTTATCCAGCAAATAACCAACTATCTTTGTCTGCAAGCAGCCACGATAGTTGGTTGCTTGCTGGATTTATTGTATCATAATAATCCGCAATTGCAAAGCCACATCAAGGCTAAATATGCGTGTAAATGACAAAACCGGAAAAATACGCTGTACAATTCTCCTGTTTTATGCTATTATATGTTTAATCGTATCATTTTTGCGTATATTCTATACAATTTATTTTTCTGCCCAATGGCAGAATGGTTTGTCATACATTGCTTATGACCGCAGGCAGATCATGTCTAAATTTTCATGGTAAATTGTATCATTTTTGATCCCATATTTTATATTGAAAACAATTTTATTTTACGAACAGATTATTTTAATTATGGTATGCAATTGCGAAACTCTGCCTTTGCGAACATCCGTTGTGCAATGTAAACAATATCAACGTTGGCACGAGCCAGGGCATACCTTTCTACTAAGCTCAGTAAAGCTTCGCTAAGTATTCAGGCATTGCGCTGCTTGTCGCTCGTAGTGGTACATAAGGTGCCAAAATACGGCACCTAAGTACCTTACTTATGATATTGTTTACATTGCACAACTACATTTTAGAAATTAAAATTTTTACAATTGCTTAGTACAGAACGACACAGAAAGGACATACAAGTATGAGAAAAGATTATAAAAATGAAT
>JAMPFS010000096.1 GCA_023664325.1 Clostridium sp. | reverse complement strand
GTATGAAGGACGCAAAGAAAAAGGGTTAAATACAGATGAGATTCTTGAGGGAGTCATAAAGGGAATCAAACCATCACGGGGAATGCTGTTGTCAAAAGAGGCGATGGATTTTTTGGAGAAGGAAATTGCGCAGATGCATTCGGATGTGATGCGTGAAAATGTGTCCAGGCTTCTTAAACAAAATATACACGATTTAAAAATGCTGTCTCAAGGTGCTGAGATTGCCAGAACAATAGAAAATGTATGGGATTTTGCAGCGTTAAAAGAAAAGGCAATCGAAATGCGTAAAAAGGAACCGCTTTGGAATGGATATAAGTTTATTAGCTTTACAACTGTCGTAGGGTTTTATTACAGAAGTGATAAAGATGCCATATTGAAAGATTTAAAAGAAGGTGATAAGCTGTCTCTAAAGAGAGAACCCGACAATGAGTATGACAGCATGGCAGTTGCGGTTTATGATACAAAAGACAGGCAAATGGGATATTTACCCAAAGAGAGCAATACATTTATGGCTACAATGATGGATGCGGGGCAGGATTTTATTGGAAGATTATTTTCTTTTTGCAAGAATGGAGAAAATGCCAATATTGCAATAGAAATATTCATAAAAAATTAGGAGGAATCTATTATGAGCGAGAAAATGAAGAGGCCGGGGGGCGAACTGGCAAGCAGACCGTTACATTTCTTTTGGATTGTGGATTGTTCCGGTTCCATGTACGGAGAAAAGATTGGAACGGTAAACCATGCGATTCAGTCTACAATACCAGAGATGGTATCTGCAGCAGAGAATAATCCCAATGCACAGTTGATGATTCGTACTTTGAAATTTTCTACCGGGGCATCATGGGTGACAAGTACACCGGTAAATGTGGAAGATTTTGCATGGGATGATTTAGAGGCAGAGGGAGTGACAGACCTGGGAAAAGCATTTGAACTTTTGTCGGCACAGCTTACCATACCGCCTATGTCAGACAGAGCTTTGCCTCCTGTATTGGTTTTGCTATCAGACGGACAGCCTACCGATGATTATAAGAAAGCGTTAGCAGACTTAAAGAAACTTCCTTGGGGCAAAAAGGCTGTAAAGATTGCCATTTCCATTGGTCAGGATGCCGATGATGATGTTTTGGAAGAGTTCACCGGCAATAAGGAATTAGTATTGCAGGCAAATAATGCAGCGGCACTTACTAAGATGATTAAGTGGGCATCCACAGCAGCATCTCTGGTGTCCGCTCCGGCAAGCATTGCGATGGAGGCTGCGGACACGCCAAAAAGTGAAACTTCCAATCCGATTATTGTGGATATGGGTGGCAGGATTCCTGACCTCGATGATATTCAGGATGGAGACGTTTGGTAGAAAGGATATTGCATATGACACGAAATATATTCGGAGAGTCTGTGCAAGGGGCATCCCATATCAGAAGTGGAAAAGAGTGTCAGGACAGCTTAAAGAAGATTGAAAAGGATGAAGATACAGTGATACTGGCGGTGGCAGATGGTCATGGAAGTGATTCATGCCCCTATAGTAAAACAGGTTCTTATGTGGCTGTAAATGTATTCTGTAAAATTTTGGGCGATTATTTGGATACCTATGCAGAACAGCCGGAAATGCTTTTGACATTTTTGAAACGTGAAGGTGATACTAAAGTTGCACAGGCAATAGATGCAGAATGGAAACGGCGGATATTAAAAATCCACGCCAACAACAAACGGGAAATCTTCCTGGATGCAGAAGGAAACAAGGATAAAGATGCAATCTATAGATTATATGGAAGCACCCTGATTGGGTTGGTGCTTACGAAGGAGTTCCTTTTTGCATTCCAGCTGGGGGATGGTGACATTATAAAGGTATCGGAAACCGGTATCCAGAATGTAATTGAGGCAGACAAGATACTGGGAACGGAAACACATTCCCTCAGTAAAACGGAATCTTGGAAGAAAGCAATCACATTTATTAAGAAACAAGAGGACGAGCAGCAATTACCTGTCATGTATATGCTTTCTTCCGATGGAATGGCTAACAGTTATAAAAATGAGGATGAATTTAAAAAGACATGTCATGATTATTATGCGCTGCTGAAAGAGCATGGTGTAAAGGCTGTATCAGGCAGTCTGAGAGAATGGCTAAACGAAACCAGTGAATTAGGCTGTGGTGATGATATTACAGCACTTTTTGCCTATTATGCAGAGTAGAGTGTTGCAGGTTAGAGATCGTTTTTTGTGGAAAGGAGCCGTGTATTGATAGAGCAAATGGAAGCCCGCATAGCATTATGCAAGTGCAAAGAGGGCAGAAGGACATATGGAGTCCGCTTTGAAAGGACGGAAACGGGCTGGAAATATACATGGGCATTTCCGGTAAAAGAATCGGCCGCAAAGCGGGAAGGATATGATGAAACACAGATTGTTGGAAATATTGAGCCGGATGATGATTATCCGGGGTGTCCTTTTTGTGGAGCAAGGTATTTTGTAATCTGCGATTGTGGCAAGCTGAATTGCAATAATGGCAATAGTTCAAGCTTCGTATGTGATTGGTGCGGGGAATCGGGTGTATTGTCCGGAGGTTATGATGGTTCCGGTTTTGGTTCGGGCGGTGATATTTAGTGAGCGCAGACTATTACTATTACCAACAACTTGCTGACAGAGAGAAATCATTATATAAGGCTATATATGACGCAGTGACGAACTATGAAACAAAGGTGGTCGTAAGCAATGTTCATTATACCCAGAAGGATATGGATAAGGTATATTCAGCAGTCCTAAATGATAATCCGCAATTTTTTTATTTTGATCAGAGGTATTTAGAATATAGATGGAATCAGGCATCTGTCGAGATTAGTCTGAATTATCTGTTGAGTGAGGCAGATTGCAGGAAATATGCAAAAATCGTAAATGAGAAAGCAGAAAAGATTCTCCGGTATACAAAACTTGATGGAAAATCTGACTATGAGAAAGTAAGGACGATACATGATATTTTATCCGGGAGAGTACAATACGCATATGATTGGCTGGAGTATGACAAGGGCATGGAGTTTTTGTACGCTCATTCCATATTAGGGGTATTTTGCCAAAAAAAATCTGTGTGTGAAGGCATTGCAAAGGCATACAAATTGCTTCTAAATGCTTTGGGAGTAAAGTGTATTGTGGTATCCGGAAAACTCAAATCAGAGTCAGGTTCTAATGGGGAGCATGTTTGGAATATTGTTAAGATTGATGGGAAGACATATCATGTAGATCCTACAAATGATATTTGCAATTCCACAAGAGAATATACCAATTATGATTACTTTTGCCTGACGGACAAGCAGATTTCCATTAGTCATATAGTCTATGCCGGAGTTCCTCCATGCGATGACGTAAAATATGATTTCTTTCATTGCAACGGTTCCGATATTCCAAATGAAAGAAGTTTGGATAAGTATATCCGGAAGAAAGCAGCGCAGATTCCATGTGAAATATATGTTCGTATCAGCTATGCAATGAATGATGATTTTACGCAGTTGGTCAGCAAGATACAAAAGAAAGTAATGAAACTGATAACAAGTAAAGCTTATGTTTTGAAATATGACACAAAATATAACGAAGCACAGAGAACGGTAAGAATCACGGTTAAAATCCGGGTGTAAAGGAGACTGGAGTATGTATTATTGGATTTATGGCATTGCATTTTTTCTGATAACACTGTTAATTCAGTATCTTTTGCGTAATTATCGGAAAAAGGGTGGTAAGTTTAATTTTTGGACTGGAGCAGAGTGTGTTGTGGTTATTTGTATGCTCGGCATCATTCAAAAGGAACTATACTATTTTGCGGCAGCGGTTGGATTTCTGTTGGCAGATCAGATAGGAGAACAGGCGGGGTGGCATTAGCAGAAGAAGCTAAAACCAAGCCTTTGTTTTTTTCTCACGTATGCTGAAAAATCAACTCATCCAACTTGTGGTACAATTCAAAGAATCTACAGGATTGCCCAAAAATGATTTGAGCCTTTTCATTCTTATTCTTTGTCAATGAGGAAGAAATTATCTGTAGAAGGCAGTTTCGCAACTCATTTTCCAGTGCATCGGCATCCAACAGGGAAAATGGAAAGAACGGATATTCTTTTTCATATTTTTTATTGTCTTTTTGATATTCGCAATAGGCAAGCATCAAACTCAGTGAGATAGATCTCGCTGAAATCACGGAACATATGGAATCTGTTATTCCATGTTCCATGAAAAACAGATGGCAGCATATCCAGCATTACTTTTGCATAATATGCAATCCTGTCAGTGCTGGATATGGGGGCTGCGGATAGGATATCTTCATATTTTTGTTCAAATTTTTCCCGTTCTTCTTTTTCTGTTTCTATTAATTTTTCTATTCTGGATTCATCCAGTACTCGTGACGCTTCGGAAGACATGTAATCAAGAAATGCATCAAAATCTCCGTCAAACTCATGAAGGTTAGATGGCTTTGTGCTGTCTGTTTTATTTTGTTGTTTTTTTCGGTGCTTTTCAAGTAATAGTACTTTTCCCATTAGTTACCGCCTCCTTTGATTAATATTATTTATCATATCGTATCTTTGGAAATATTGAATTTGCAAAAACAGATGTTTATTGTGATTTTGAGAGTATAGCATTAAAAACCTTGGAAGATAACGCAGGTATTTTTGCAAAAAAGGGTGGCAGGGATTACATGTTAGGATAAAAGCGAAAGGAGGCATGAGTAATGGATGAAAGATTAAAGGATATTGTTGACAATCTTGATACAATGAAAATCGGAGTGGATGAAACATTTCAATTTCACTGCAGGATGTGTGGAAATTGTTGCATCAACCGGGAGGATATTTTATTGACGCCAAAAGACATTTATAATATGTCAAAGGAATTGGGTATTGCTACAGACGATTTTTGCAAAAAGTACTGTGAAGTGTATATTGGACATGATTCAAGAATACCGCTTGTCAGATTGCAGCCTCGGGGAGCAGATAAAAGATGTCCGTTGCTGAAAAAAGCAAAATGCAGGGTTCATAGAGCTAAGCCGACGGTATGTGCCATGTATCCAATTGGCAGATGTTTGGTGGCAGCCAACCCACAAGAAGGGCTCAGGGATATTGATATAAGTCAAATACAGTATATTTTTAATCGTCCAAGCTGCGACGATGATTCAGAAAATCATACGGTTCGGGAATGGCTGGAATCGTTTGGCATACCGGTTCCGGATGAATTTTTCATCAGGTGGCAGCAGGTTGTGTTGAAAATGGGTATAATTTTCAGGACTATTGAAAAAGGCATGAGTCAGAATGTCATGGAGCAGGTTTGGACGGCAGCATTGGTTGGGATATATCTACACTATGATACAGCGAAAGAATTTTTACCACAATTTGAAGCAAATGCTAAGAAATTTTTTGCCATGATGGATACGGCTTTTTCTCTTGGAAATGGCAGCCAGTAGAGTGAATTAGGCTTTTGTGTGACAAGAAACGGAAGAGAACAGAGAAAGAGGGGAGGGGGATATTTGACCTGAAAAGATATGGCATTATTGATAGAAGCGGAAGATGCGATGGCTGATTTGGATAAAGAATTGGAAAAAATTACGGGATACGGACATGCCAATGGGGAATTTGTTAAGTTGGATAATGTGTTTGAGGTGATTTATCGCAATTCTCATGCTGTTTATTCCGGAAATCCAGAGGAAGGGCAGGAACTATTTTTTCATGTCCTGATGAACCGGAATTGGACAGTCGAACAGCGGGCGGACATTCTGATGAATGGAACGGTGCGGGAAATTGCCGATGGAGAAGGCGATATCTTTTGAGAATCTTATTATTTCATATCTGATAAGTACAGGCTGGCATCGTGCTATG
>JAMPFS010000095.1 GCA_023664325.1 Clostridium sp. | reverse complement strand
GTTTCTCTGTTTGAGAAACTCCACAATGCAAAACAGACCCTTGGTCTAACAATAAAAATTATACATTAACGGAAATTTCGTTAGTTATTTTGTCAGGCCCGAATGCGCAAAAGGGCTACTGCCCCTCCACATATACACATGCCTGTGTACCATTTTCATCATAAGCGCATTTAAACAGATATTCCGAGCTTCCCTTCACCATCGCAAAAACCGCCTTCCCCTCACGAAAGGTATCTCCGGCATGGAATGTCTCCGGCGTATCGGAAATATCCCATACTGTGGACAAACCGATATATCCGGCAATGGCACCGGCATCTTTTAAATTGCATATATTGAAATCCAAATCAACGTCCGTTATCCCATAATCTGCCTGCGGAAAATCCTCCGGGAAGAAAAGCTCATAGGTGACAACCCGGTACTCCAAATCCTCCTTATCCAAATCCGTCAGCTTGACTGCACTGCTTCCCGCATTATATTCATCGACAATTTTTTGAGCCTCTGCTCCGGCAGTTACCCCGGTAAGGCGGAAATATACCGTATGATAATTCTTATCCTGTACGGAACGCTTTTTTGCCTCTACCCAGTCCCCGATTTTTGCCGGCTTCTCCAAAGCTGCCTCCACCGGTGTAATTTCCGGCGAGCCTGCATTCTGGCTCTCTGTCTGCGTTTCCCCGCTGCCTGCCAAATTCTCTCCGCCTGCCTCCGTGGTCCCGCTGTCTTCTCCGGCATCCGCCTCTGCTTCCGTGCCACGGATATCTTCTCCGGCATCCGCTTCCATGCCCCCGGCATCCTCTCTGGCATCTACCTCTGCCTCCGGCTCTTTGCTGAATGTGTCCTGCTCCTGTGCTGCAGTTCCACTCTCTCTTACCGGATTTTCACAACCGGTAAGCAGAAAAACGCCCATTCCCAAAGCCAGTGCCAGTGAAATCATCTTTTTCCTCATCTTTTTACTCCTCCGTGTCATTCATTTTAAGATTGTATAACCGCTTTCATTGTACCCCATATTTTTCCTCTGTTTTAAACGAACTGACACCCCCAGGATTCTTGACATTTCATTTTCCCACGCATACAATAAAGACCAGCAACATAGTCTGCCTTACTTGCCTATATCCGAATAAATTCGGTACAGGCAAATGCGACATACTATCAACGGGAACCTACTAACAGATTTTACGGAGAAAACAGATGCCAATACCCATTCATGACGGCCGTACCAATGACCTCTACCATGCCTTAACACAATGTGAAGATATAAATGATGTGCGGATTTTTCTTGACCGCTACAGCGAATATTTTACCGACTGGAAAGCATTTATCAACTGCCTGCTGGATTCCGGCGGATACTCCTATACGCAGTTCGCCCGCATATGCCACATGAGCCGGAACACGATCGTCTCCTGGTGCGAGCAGGGGAAAATACCAAGAAGCCGCGAGCAGTTTATCCGCATTGCCTTTGCCGTCCATATGTCTGTTGCGGAAACAAATGATTTCCTACAGCGGTACGGAAAATATCCACGGTTAAATGCCAAAAACATTGAAGATGCCGTCACGGTTTTTTCCCTGTGCCGCCAGTTGAGCTATGAGCAGTGCTATGCGCTGAAGGAACGGTTTTCCCCGATTCTTTGCCGCACGCTGCAGGCACGGAAATTGGCAAAAGACAAAGACTATATATACTTTTCGACAACGGATTTGGAAACCGAGCTGCTGCATGCCGGAACACTTGGCGAGTTTGAAGCATTCGTACAGAAAAATGCCGAGGCATTTGCCAACAGCTATGTGCAGCTATTGGATTTCCTGGACAGCTATGTTGCCATGAATACCACGCATACTGGCAAAGCCCCAGGCACTTTAAACGCTTTCCTCAACGAAACAATCAGCGCGCCTTCCGTCGTTGCCAGCTTTAACACCATGATTAGCAAGCTGCGCTGCCGCGGAACCGTTCCCACAAGGATTCACCTGATTGCCTTAGGGATTCATCTCGGCATGACCGCTGGCGATATCAGCACGATGCTTGGCTTTGCCGGTATGGAACCGCTTTGCGCAAAAGATAAACTGGAAAGCATTATCTTATTTGCCGCTGAAAATGCAGTCCTGCAAAACCCAGAAATTGAATTTTCCAACGCATTGCTCTTGAAACAGTATACCAAAAATGCCGGACTGCGGGCAAAATGCGATGCGGTTATCCGCCAGTTTGAGCTTGCAGGTTACCGCTCTGACGGCAGCGCAGATTTATTTGAATATATCACCGAAGCACTGTTCAGTATTGACTCCGGTCTGGCGGACGATATACTCTTCCTGCTCGGAAAAGAAACAGCTGCCAGAAACCAGCAGCCGCAGAACTAGGCGGCTCAGAAAGACAGAGGTGTTTACATGCTCCAATCCGAAGATGACAAATTTCTTCATTCCCAACAGCCACTCCTTGAAAAATGGTTTCTTGAGGAGGTCATCGGCGAAGGCAGTTCCGGAACCGTATACCGGATAACGGACAACACGGGCAGCCATTTTGCCCTTAAAGTGATCCCCATCACACCTGACGACACAACGGGTTCCCTCTCCTTCACCGATTCCAGCCCGCTTGCAGAAAAAGCCCGCTTAGACGGGATTACTGCGGATATCCTCTCGGAAATCAAGGTGATGCAGGCATTGGAAAACCACGAAGGAATCGTGGCCTATCATGAATACGGCGTGCTGGACAATGCCGATACCCATACACGGTTTATTTTCATCCGCATGGATTTGCTCAAGCCCCTTAACAGGGTTGTCCGTATGCGGGAGGCGGAATTTACCCCAGGCGAAATCACCGCTATGGGAATTGATTTATTGACCGCTTTATCCGAATGCCGCCGCCACAATATCATTCACCGTGACATCAAACCCTCAAATATCTTTGTCACCGGGGATAACCGGTATTTACTGGGAGACTTTGGCAGTGCAAGGCTTTTGGAAAAAACCATGCTGGCATCCCACAAGGGAACGCTCGCCTACATGGCTCCCGAAATCGCCGCCGGGCTATCCTTTAATTCCACCGTGGATATTTATTCTCTGGGAATCGTATTGTACCAGCTTCTCAACAACCGCCGACTCCCCTTTCTGGATGCCTCTTTCAAGTTTGCCGATATGGAAGCGGCAATCGAAAAAAGACTTTCCGGTGTTTTGCTGCCCTGTCCCGAAAATGCTGACAGGGAGCTTGGCGCCATTATCGGTAAAATGTGCGCCTACTCGCCAAAAGACCGCTACCGCTCACCCGAAGAATGTATCCATGCGCTAAACAGCTATCAAAAATACGGCAGAAAAGACCGGCGAAAGATAACCGGAACATGGCTTCCGGCTATTTGTGCGCTTTTATTTGCCGTCTTATTGTCTGCCGGAAGCATATTTTTTAGGACACCAAAAACGGCTGTCACTGCCGGTATCTCTTCCGGAAACGTAAACGCCTCCGGTGCTGTTGCCAGTGACGGCAGCTGGCTGTATTTCAGTCAGGATCAGCCAGGGGAATGCGGCATCCGTATAACAAAGGACGGCTCGCAAAAAGAAGTGCTCTGCGATTATATCATGCACGACATTAACCTCACGGAAGACTTTACCGTGTTTTCGGCACGCTATGCTACAAAAACTGCCAGCGGGGAAATTGCCGGTAACGAAACCGGTAATGATGAAATCTCCGGTAATGCAGGCTCTGATGGCAAGACCTCTGGTGATGAAAACCCCGGTAATGCAGGCTCTGGTGGCAAGACCTCTGGTGATGAAAACTCCGGTGATATGGCCGGGCTGTACAGAATGAACAGGGACGGCAGCAGCCTTGTCTGCCTGGATCATTCCACGGTCTATAACCCGGTAGCCTATGACGGATACATCTATTATTTTAGAAATACGAAAACCGCCAATCTCTTGTGCAAACTCCCAATCGAGGGAGGGCAGGCGGAGGTTCTCGGCGAATTTAACCCGTTTACCTTTTACCTGTACCCCTTTGGCGATATGCTTTATCTCTATGATAATCAGGCACAATCGCTGGTTGCTCAAAGCCTTGCCGACGGAACAAAAACAGTAATCCTTGACCAGCCAATCTTACGTTTTTGCATAGAAGACGGATTCCTGTACTATTCCCTGCGGGGTACTGCCGGTTTCGACAATCATATCTATGTTCACAAATTAAACCCGGCTGCTCCTGTTCCCCTCGCTCCCGAACAGGCAAAAGCGGTCACTTTCCCGCACAAAATCTTCGATTTCAACGTCAACGGAGGTGTCATTTATGCCTCTTCCAACAAAAATGCCTCCCTCAGCGGAAAGCCGCAGGAGGACGGCATATGGCGGGTAAGCCGGAACGGAGGCGAACCGGAAAAAATCTATACCGGCAGCGCATCCCAGCTCCAAATCACGAACCAGACACTTTACTTTGCAGCGGAGGCAACCGTGTATTCCATAGGCTTGGACGGCAGTAATCTGCATGAATTTGAGGAAATGACGTCATTTTATCTCTTTGATTGATCGTCCTGTTTGTCCGCAATATTTCCCCTCTCCCATGCGGTCAGATAAGGGAAAATTGGTTTTACGCCTGTTTCTTTCTGAGTTCGGCTATCGCACCGTAATGCAAGACATCAAACTCCTGCGGGGCAATTTCAGCAAGCAATTTTCGATGTTCCTGCTCCCATTGTGCAATTTCTTCTTCCGAAAGGGAAGCGCCAACACCCCGGCATGCCTTCATTCTCCCGTTCCAGCTCTCACGGGTAAAATGTACCTGTAAAGGGTATTCTTCCTGATAGACAACATCGAAGCTCCCATGATAGCATTCCGGTATAAAAATCGGGTGAATCGTCTCACCTGCCCCGCTCCATTTAGGGCTATATTTCAGCACAAGTTCTTCACTTGCCCCTGCAATCTTATCTTCCAGCGGCAGCCATGCCATATACAATACCAGAATGCTCCCACCGGGCTTGAGCATGCGAAAAAGCTTCGGCATAATCTGCATATGGTCAAAATACCAAAAGCACTGGCAAGCCGTAATGACATCAAAGGATGCATCCGGAAAATCTATATGCTCCGCCGGGGAAACAGCATAACGGATATCCATGCCCTCGGAAAGGATTTTTGCCTGCTCTATCTGTTTTTCGGAAATATCCGTGCCTGTCCATTTTGCCCCGTAACGATACATATTTCTCGGAAGAACCCCCGTTCCCGTACCTAAATCCAGCACTTCCTGCCCGTCTGTGCATAAATTGCGCTGTACGATCTTATCGTAAAATTCCTGCGGATAAATATCACGGTATTTGGCGTAGTCCTTTGCCGTTTTTCCCCAGTCAAAGGCTTTCCCGTCATCTATGTTTTTATCTGTGATGTGCATGATTTAAGAATCCTCCAAATCTTTTCTTTAAAAATTAAACCATTTAATGCCTCTCTCGACTTGGTTGCAGACCAATAAAAGATATCATTTGTAAAGTCACAATCAACAAACAATCAACAAAATCAAATCATCAAAACACTGATTTTATAGCACTTTTCAAATATCCATCTCTTCATTTCCGCTTTTTTGTCAACAAACAATCAACAAACTGCTTATCCCCAGTATGGCACATATCTCCTTGCCCGTACTCCAACTGCATCATTTTCAATTTTTATCAGCCCTTTATCTACCGTATCTTTAATAATCCTCGACACAACCGCCTTATTCTTTTCATCCACTCCAAATCGTTCCCGCAACACCGCATTAGAAACCTCAATCTCATTTACATAGCAATAGCAGGTATACAGATAACAAGTCCGTATTTTATCTTCTTTTGTCCATTTAGATAAACTCGCATACCAATACAACTTTGTTCTGGAAAAATCATCCCCCGTCTCTACTTTTGGTGCAGGGATTGTCAAATCCCGCATTCCTTCTTCTATACGGTCAAATCCGCTGCCCCGTTCCTCGCATATTCTCACAATTCGCAAAAAAGATGCCATATTTTCATTTCTGGAATGTGGTGCAGTATCAATAATGCGGTTAATCTCCACAAGCATTGCTCCCGGATTAGATGATTCCACCCTTGTGTCAAATACCTCCATCATTGGTCCACTGCCATGCACCGTCAAATCTTGATGTATAATGACATTGCCAAGCATCTCCCTGACTGCCTTACGGGGAAACATAA
>JAMPFS010000094.1 GCA_023664325.1 Clostridium sp. | reverse complement strand
TCTACTCTTGAAGTGGTAGGACACTTTTCATTAAAACAAGGTAATGTGACCTCATCTATTAGTATTATACATATCATCGTCAAATATGTCAAATACTTTTACACTTACGTCATAGTAAGTGCATGTTATCCTGCTATTTTCTTTATCAGATTCCACCAAAAGGTAATCTACTATATCCTCGTTATCATTATAATATTCAAATGCCCGAAAATAATGATCTATGTGCTCTATTTTTTATGTAAATCTCCTTTTCCTGTCAAGCAAATATTCCCTTAGAATATCTGTTATGATGTAAAATCAAAACCCATGTTTATAATATTACTGTTAGACATATCTTTTAATTGTCCGTTTGCAAATCCTATACTTAAATACATATCATCAATACTATTGATATCTGTTGAAGTAATTTGTTTAATATGTTCCTCAAAAACATCATATGCTGCTCCCTTATACGCTAACGGAACTTTGGACGATTCCTTAACCTCTTTTTTGAATACATCTAAAATATTATTTCCGTTCCCGTCTATAAGACCGTCTTTCGTTTGCGTAAAATTCCGAATATCCAAGCCGGTGTATTCCCGCAGCATACTTGCCGCTTGGTATTTTGCCAACACATTTTTATCTATATTGGCACTTCCAATACTGTTTAGAATATGAAAAAATAACTCTTTTGCATTTCCATTTTCATTTAGTAATGTTTCCATTTGCGATATGATAGATTTATCGGCATTTCCTTCTACAAAAAGCCGATATGTGTATGGATTGATAATAAAAGTAAAATTACGGTTTTCAAAAGAACTCTGACTAATTCCGTTATTTGTAAAAATATTATTGATTTGATTATTCACGCATTGGCGGTTATAGCTTTTTTTCTCACTGTCCGTTTCTGCATGAACCTCTCCGTTCAGTCGGGGATCAGTCAGATTACTGCAATATCCAAACGCACTCATACTAAGTTCATTCTGATACATTGCACTACATTCAGCAATAGAATATTGGGAACGATACTCTGCCGAACTATATTTTGCGGCTATAGCATTTTGTAATTCCTCATAGCTTGAATATCTTGCACGGTTAGACACTCCTAAATCATAATAAATATCTTCTAATTTGACATTTGCCTTATATACTTCGCTGTCTTTATTGCTGTTGTTTCCTTCTATCCTATCCTCAACGCTTTCATATCTTTCTACCCAGCCTGCCTTTACAGGTTCCGATGTCGTATATCTTCCTTTCACATTATAATAATTGTAATAATGTGACTTTACTTCAATTTCCATTGTCGTCATTCCTTCCTTATGAAACCATTATAATTTCTTTCAAGCCTTTCTATCAAAAGCCGGTTTATCTTCCAGATAATCCGGCAACGTTTCAAGTTCTGCCCCTGCACTGTTCTTAACCGAGCGGTACTCTGTCCAGTAGACAAAATAAAATTCATTCTTTTTGGCGATTTCCGCAGGTGTCATTTCATAACTCCAACCGTATCCGGTATTCGATAAAGCCTTTACCCCCTGATATTCAATGACAGCCCCATAGCCGCCGCCTGTCAAAATCGGGCAGGTCAGCGTACCGCCGCCCGCCAGGGCAAAACGTTTTTCGGCAAGGCTGCTTCCCCTGCCGTCCGCCGCCTCCAAAAAATCCAACAATGTCAGTTCCCCCATTCCTTTCCCTTTCGGGGCATTATCTTGATTTTTCATGGCATTTTTAGCCTGCTGGTACAGCCTCTTCCTGTCCGGTGCAACATCCGATAAATACTCTGCATTTAACTGAAGAACCTGTCTGGAAATATATTCGGATTCTGTTTTATTTACTGACAGCGCTGCTTTTTGCGCCAATTCTTTTATTTCGCAGATAAATTCGGTTTTTGATTTGTTCGTTTTCCCTGCTGTGGGGATATACGACCAATTCGGTTCGCCTGATCTGGTTGTTGCGATTGCGGCATTGCTTCTGACATCACCAATGCCACCTGCTGATATACCCATAAGAAACACCTTCTCCACTAAAAAATTTTATACCTGTAAATCAAGGGAACTGCCAATGCCTTTTGGGGCAGTGGATTCTCTGGCGTTCGTATCCGATAAATCCGATTTGATCTGCTGATAGGATACGGTTCCTTTTGCATTTTCTCCATACTCGTTCTTCAAACGTGCCAATTCATCATTATAAATTGATGTAAACAGCCTTGCCCTGGCAAATTCTTCGTCCGTGCTTATCGCTTTCCAATTCCTTGATTCGGGATTATAAGACAGGGTTTTATTCCCTTTCCTGTCCCAAAACATACAAGCCGCATTCATCTTGCCGCCCGTCTGCTTCATGCTTGCTTCATAAATGGCTTTCCTGTCCGGAGATACGGTTTCACCATGTTGCATACATAACTTTCTATATGCGGCATCGTCACGCTTTCCGGTCGAAAACTCTTTCCTTGCAAGTTCCTTGATTGCTTCTTCAAATTCTTCTTCTGACATAGCGGGTTTATCACGTTTTGTCATTATATTATCCCAATTTGGTTTTGTAAACGGAATATCAACCGGCTTAAAACGCAGCGCAAAATTACCATAGTCACATTGAGCCAATGGATTGCCAGACTTTTTTCCGTTTCCAAACATTTGTTGTATCATAGCTGCATACTGTGAATAATTATCCCTTGTTATCTGCATATAACATATCCTCCTGTCATTCAAATTTTCCGAATATATTTATGAAATCGCACTCGTTATGCTTTCATATCAAAATTACTTTGTACTACAATATTTTCATTTATAACTTCTCCGCTATTTGTTCCGGCATTCATTTTCAATGCCTTTCTTTCATCCCGATATGCTCCATAATAGACAGACTTTAAAGCGGAGTGGACATCGGTTTCTGCCTTTGTTTCTTTCTCATGCCAGCCAGCCCCGTGAGTATATGTAAGAACTTCCTCACCTTCCTTGTTATATATATGAACCGCTGATTCCGATCCCTCTCCCTGATATTCAGCCTCATAAGGTATTCCAAATAAAAGACATAGCCAACGTTTATCTGCCTCTTGAATTTTCTTCATGTCGCCCATATCCCCGGAACGCATTGCCTGATCAAACTTTCCAATCAGGGCAGCCCGGTTTGGCGCAACTTTGCCAACCTCTGATTTCCGCAAAGTCATAAACTCATTTCCCATATATACATTACGTTTCGCATCTTTCTTTGCCAGTTCAACAATTTTCTCTTTCAGGGAATCTGTCAATTGCCACTTGTCTTTTTCGGAAGTTTTGGAAAGACTTCTGCTTGCACTGGCAGATACTTTCCCTGCATAAATGCTATTCAATATATTCATCTTCACTACCTCATTTTAATGAATTTATTTTTATACCTGTAAATCAAGGGAACTGCTGGAAACAGACGGCCCCTGCCGCTCCGCCTAAACGGATATATCCAATCCTCTGGTTAATACCTCCCCATACTGACCGTTTGATTTAACAAGCGAAGCATCTACCGATTCTCTGGTAACGCTGTCCAAAATACTTATATCAAAGGAATCACCATTTTTCCAGCCTGGATTCACCGCCTTGACCGCAGCAGCGAATGCCAAAGTGTAATTTTTCTCGTATTGCCCTAATGTCCATGTTCCTTTTAAGCGGTCTTCAATAGGAACACTTTTTTGATATGCTGTAAAAACTTCCGTCCTTTTCGTGGTATCTCCATTTGCAACACCGCATTCCTGAATAAAATGACGTTTGCACTCATCAAACATTTTCTGCCTGTATTCTTCCGAAACATTTATGATTTGGTGCATTTCTGATAAACTCTTTCCAGTTGCATCCATTCCGGCAACGCCATATGCATTCAAAAAATTTCCATCAGAATCGTAATTCCGCATTACGTTTCTCATATATGCTTCTTCACCGCCAAACAGCTCATACATCATTCTCTGCTCTGGTGTCATGGCAGCCACCTCCGCACGGTGAGCCGCAAGAAAATCCTTTGCCGCAGCCTTATATTGTTTGCTGTTGGTGTTAATGTTCGTATAGCCTGAATTACCTGTATTAAAACGAATATTCATTGACATAATTGTTACCTCCCTGATTAAATAATTGAAATCCATTTCATTTTATATCTTCCTTTATGTTATCGGCACATTTGCGCAAATTTTTAACAACATTTTGCATTATTTAATCCGTTTGCATTTTACAGTCATTATTGTTTTATCGAATTGCACCTACAATGCAAATGAGGTGATAGGAATGATAGATTACAAAACGATTGGCGGAAAAATCAGAAAACGAAGAATTGCCTGCAATTTGTCACAGGAGAAGCTGGCGGAACTATGTGATGTCGGCACAACCCACATATCTCATATCGAGACAGGGAACTGTATCCCAAGTTTGAAAGTATTTATCGCTATATTGAATGCTTTATCCTGTTCTGCGGATGAACTTTTATGTGATGAACTCGATAGGGCAGAATATGCTTATGCTTCTGAAATCTCCGGCATTTTAGAGGACTGTTCCAGCCACGAACTGATGATTATTACCGATACAATACAGGCACTCAAAGCTTCCCTGCGCAAGTAGTGCGGAGAATTTGGATTGGTTGTTGTAACCTGCAAGTTTGCAGAATTGTATAGAACATCGGGAAATGTATGAAGAATATTCAATGAATTGCAGGACAAATACAATCAACCATCGGTGGAATATGCTTCATTCAACTGATAGTTCATTTATTATGACACAATTTTCCGGTACCATATGCACAGAAAGGAGGTTTTCGATGATGAATCAGAGTGAGATAGGAAAATTTATTGCATCCTGTCGTAAAGAAAAAGGATTGACACAAATGCAGCTTGCTGAACAGTTGCATATTACGAACCGGGCAGTATCGAAATGGGAAACCGGAAAAAGTATTCCGGATGTGTCAATCATGATGGAGCTGTGCGATATTTTAGGAATAACCGTAAATGAACTATTAAGCGGAGAAAGGATTGCTATGGAGGATTATAAAGCAAAAGCTGAGGAAAATATGCTGTTACTACAGGAAAAGAAAGCCAAGGCTGAAAAAGATTTTTTACACATGGAAATCATTTGGCTGATTGTTGCTGTATTACTTGCGCCAATTCATTTGGCGATTAACTATTATTTCCCTAATAATAATGGAACAGGAATTGGTTTGGTTTTAGTTGTTATCGGACTGATTATGTATGCGGTCTATTTTGGGAAACATTATGAAATCAGGCTGAAGTAGACGGATTTATCTTTTCCATGCAAAATGCGGGACAGTCTATCCCGCATTTCATTTTCTTTGTTCACAATGGCTTATCAGTATTTATTTTCCCTACTGTAAAAAGCTATTTATCATCATAGTGTCCTTTACACTGGTATATATTAACCCCCCGCTCGTCCACGGAATACACCACCCATCCAGTATTGAAATTCTCCCCATGCCCGCTCCGAGAATGAAATATCAGCCATCTGCAATCAAGCGTTTCTCTTCATATTTTTGTGCGGTCATGCGCAAGCCAAAAATCATTGCCATCTGAATAGGTAATGATTTTTTGATAATATTCGTCAGAAGCGATATTTTCTGAATCCAGAACAGCATCAATAAATTTCTGTGGCGGCTGATATTGATGCTGTAAAATATAATGAACAATCAGGCTTGGAGCCGCATACACGCTTCCATCTTTTCCCCAAACACGGATCTCATAATATCCCACTTCCCGTTTTTGCCCTTTATATTCAACAACCGGTACGTTTGTGTGGTGTTCTTTACATAAATCACAGGCATGGAATCCTCTGCAGACGTGTACAGGATATCTTAAATACGCCCAAAGCCTGTCCATAAATTCCTCTGGCACACTCCCCGTATGAAACAAATGCCCTGTTTCTAACCAGCCAATATTGAAAGAATCTTCCTCCGCCATATAATGATATTTTGTCAAATCTTCAAAATACACTTGCTTACCTCCCCGTTTGCTGCATAATCGTCTCCAAAAGCAATGATTTATCGGAACGATTGGGCTGAATACTATGGCAGTCTTTTTCAGATAAGCATACCCCCTTCCCTTATTATTGTCAAACCAAAATATTATTGTCTATATTGCACAACGGATGTCTGGAAAAACTTACATTTCGCAAGCACCTATATATTGTATCGGAAAATTGTGTTATGATAAACAAACCATCCATTGAATGAAACGCACTCACCTATGGTTGATTATATTTGCCCTGCAATCTATCTTGATTTAGGTACAACGCTCCTCTTTAAATTCAGAATTTTGTCTTTTTATGTTATTCTTTTGAGTTTCCCCATTTTTTCACTGAACAGATTGTCCTAAAATAAAAAATGCAAA
>JAMPFS010000093.1 GCA_023664325.1 Clostridium sp. | reverse complement strand
TTTTCCAGTCAGATGACCTTACTCAGTAAAAGAACCCATTTCTCTTTGCCTTTATCTTAATGGGTTTCGGTTGACCTGTCAACAGAAAATCTTCTTTCCCGTCCGCCCCTTGATCCTTGTCCTTCCATTTAATTATCTTAGTTCCCGCCTTCATAATATACATGGTCTCCATCGAATATTTCACTTGTTGCCTCCACGATGACAGACACCCCTTCCGGCAGCCCCTGGACTGCACAGTATAATTTGTCAGCATCCATCCTATCCACTGCCATTCTTGCCGCCTTATATCCAGCCCCTAACACACCGTTATCCTCCTGCAAGGTGAGCACATAATATCCCTTTTCATCCTGCTGCAGTGCTGCAGCCGGTATCAGCGTATCACACAAAGTTCCATCCTTTTTTATCGTAATATCTGCCTGTTCCCCGGCAATTGACACATCTTCTGAATGAAACCGGATAACCACCTGTTTTCCGGTAAACTCCGTACCTGTATACGGAACAATATCCGCCACTTCTCCGTCGAATGACATATTTTTACCCGGAAGCTTAATCGCTGCCCTGCTTCCTGTCTCCACATTCTCTGCCTCTTCATCTGAAATGAACATCACTGCCTGCCAATCACCTGAAATTTTTGCTTCTTCATACAATACCGTATTCAGCATATAGGATACATACATCCCTTTTTCCACCTCGATTGATGTAATAATCCCGTCTTCTGCCGCCCTGACTTCCTCAATCTGATCCGATTCCACCGATGCAATCTTCATCAGGCACTGCCCTTTTTTCACCTTATCTCCGTTCCCAACCAGAACCTCCTCGATCCTTCCAACCACCTCTGCATAGCAGGGTGTACACTCTGCATAAGATAATTCTGCGCTTCCCTCCACAGAAAAATCCAATTCCCCCTGTATGGGTGATGTGACAGTAACAACGGGCAGCCGGTAATTATAGAGTGATTTTGAAAAAAATGTTAATACCGCTGCAGCTACAATAAACCCTATAAATAATTTGCCGAAGATAGCGTTTCTTTTTTCTTCCCTGTCTGTTTTTTCTTTCCTATCCATTTTTGATTCCTCTCTACTACAATCCACCGTTGATTTCACCGGGAAACAGCCGCCTTTATTTCATTCCTGTAATTGCAATTCCCTTCTTCAAAAATTCCTGTCCATAAAATAACAGGAGCACCACAGGCACTGCATAAAATGTGGAGCCGGCAAATGCAAGCCCCAGTTCCCCGCTGTTAATCTGCGCCAGAAATGTAGATAACGGCTGCTTATCTGCCTCCTGTATAAAAATAACCGCCTGATCGACAAGATTCCAATAATCCAGCAACGTCAGCATCGCCACTGCCGCCAGACCGGGCTTTACCATTGGCAGGATAACAGACCATAAAATCCTTCCATGCCCTGCCCCGTCCATCTGTGCTGCCTCCATATAGGAAATCGGCATACTTTTCATATACTGCCTCAGCAAAAATACCCCAAACGGATTGAAGACCGCCGGCAAAATGACTGCCAGACTGCCCTCCTTGATATTCAGCCAGTCTGCCACAAGGTAATTTGGCATCAGCGTAACCTGTAACGGCAGGAGCATGACGATAATGTAAAAGAGAAATACCACCTCTTTTCCCCTGAATTTCGACACGGTAAATGCATATGCTGCCAGAGCAGACACGATAAGCTGTCCCAAAACAATCGGCGCCACCAGCCTGACCGAGTTCCAGAACATATTCAGGTATACCGGGCTGTCCAGCAACAGTCCGGTATACTGGGATAACGTCACCTTTTCCGGTATGATATTCATATCAATATATCGGTCCGGGGCTGTACTGTAATTTTTTTCAACCTCCCGGCTGCCCATCAAAGAATTGCTTAACGTAACAGTCAGTGGTGCCAGATATACCACGGCAATCACCAGAAAAAATACATAACCAAATCTTATCCCCACTTTTTTATTTCCCATCATTTTGCCAGCCTCCCTTTAACTATACTCGCGAACGAAATTGATTGCCAAATCCAACATTTCACCGCGGTATATGCGGTTAAACTAAGCATTTGCCTTCGGCAAATACTAAGGTTAACCAGTATAATTTAGATTTGCAGATGTTTTTTTCTCCGCCATAAAGATACACGCCACAAATAATACCATTACCGCCGTCAGGATATACGCTGCACTGGCGAGCTTTGGGTAATTCAGGGATAAAAACATATTGTTCATATAGTGCTGCAGCACATACAGGCTGTCCGGCGGGTATTCCCCTGTCATGATATAAATTTCCTTAAAGATCTTAAATGAATTGACCACCGTCATGATGATGACAACAAATGTGGTCGGCATCAGGTAGGTCAGCGTGATGTTCTTCAGTTTCCACCACCTGCCTGCCCCCTCCACATCTGCATACTCATAATACTGCTCCGGTATGTTGGAAAGCCCGCTTAAAAATAAGGTCATATCGTATCCGATATTTTTCCAGATAAATATAAGAACCATGACCAGCATGCTGTACTTGCCATTCAGCCAGTCAACACCGGCTATATGGAATGCCGCCAGAAATTTATTTAACGAGCCATGCAGCCCGAAAAAATTCTGCCAGAAAAATGCAGCCGTCGCCGAGGGGATTGCCAGCGGAATCAAGAAAACCATATGGAACATACCGGAATGCTGCCGCATCCCCCGAAGCCCCAGCGCAATACACAGGGAAAGGACGATATTCAGCGGAATACTGACCGCCATAAAGAATGCCGTATTTTTCAGCCCTTTCATAAAATAGGGGTTCCGGAACAGTTCCCTGTAATTACCCATGCCGCAGTATTCTTTGGTTATGGGACTGTCCATCACAGAATAATAAAAGGATACGGCAAACGGAATGATATAGAAAAATGCAAAGCCTGCCAGGCTGATAAGCAGCATAAGCAAAAGGATGTTCTGATTCCGGCTGCGTGTCTTTTTTCTGTTTATCTTCTCTTGATCCACCTTATGCCCCCTATTCATGGAAATACTGTTCAATCTGCTTTTGCAGTGTTTTTGCCGTTTCCTCTGCCGACTGCTGCCCATCAAAGAATTTTTCATGCTCACTCCTCATCAGGGCAACGATGGAATCATCCCGGGTATCACAGGCATTTACCTGTTCCATCCAGCTTACCAACAGATTCCGATAGTCCTCCAGGCTTCCGCTAACACCTTCATCATAGTGGCGTTCCACTGATCTTTCAAATCCCTGGCGGTTTACGGAAAGACCATACACAGAGGGCAGGCTCTGTATCTCGTCTGACAGCAGATATTTTATAAATTCCCATGCCAGTTCTTTGTGTTCCGATGAATGATTTAATGCAATACTGTTATGTGTCATGATCGCCAGTTTTCCCTGCTTATCTGCTAACGGCATCGTATAAGACTGCCCGGACTGTGGATCAACTGCAAATGCTGCCGCCTGCACATCAAGCGTATCCTTATACGCAGCAAAATCGTACTCCGTATTATAAAAATTAACATCCTGGTAATCAAACCACCCCTCATCTCCAATTTTTTTTACGGAATTCAGTAAATCTATGTATTCCGGGGTGTCAAGGCGCACCTCTTTTTTCTCCTGATCCATAAAATCGCTAAGGGAATCCTTTATCCAATATTCTACAGCTTCGGCCGGATCCATGTTAGCCAGGAATACATTTTCACTCGGACTCTTCCCCTCTGCCAACTGCTCTGCCAAATCCATCATTTCCGAAAAGCAGATATTTTCCTTCCCTTTCAGGGTATTTCCTATCTCCCCATGCTCCTTTAATAACTCTGATGAAAATCCAACCGTCTCGATAGCTGCCTGAGAAGGAATCATGTAAATGTTCCCGTCCTCATTTTGGGCTGCTTTCAATACATTCATATAATAATTGTCATCGTTCATTTCCGGTGTCTGCCCGATATATGTGCTAAGGTCCTCAAATGCTCCCATCTCGCTATACTTTACAACAGGGAGGCAAAAGTTAAAGATGATATCCTCCGCATCCCCGCTCATCAGCTTCGTATTAAATGCCGTCTGATAGTCCTGCGTGCTTGGCTCATCAAGATGTTCCGCGTAATCATTGATGGTTACGGTTACGTCCGGGTATTTGTCCATAAACTGTTTTGCCGCAGTTTCCAGAAAGTCCGGCTCGATAAAACAGGAAACCGTAATCTCACCTTGCATTTCCGGTTTGACATACTCCGGCACCTCTCCGCCTTGTCCCTGATCTTCCGCTGCCCGGTCTTTGGAACGATTCTCCACACCGGAATCCGTTTTTTCTCCCTTGCCTGCATGCTCCGTACAGCCGCAAACAGCAAAGACCATGACAAACAAAAGTGCCAGCAAACTCATTTTTTTCTTTTTCATCAATAAAAAAACCTCCCTGATCGATAATAGCATTATCTTATCAGGGAGATGTCAACTCGTTTCGTCCAAGATGTGTCAAAGATGTCAATTTATTCAGACAGTTCGCTTTCTATTTCTTCGACTGTCGGCAAGCTGCTCTTAAACTCCTCACGAAGCACCTTTGTCAATTCATATTCCGCAATTCCGATCGGCTGTGAAATATCATCAAGGGCATATTCTGCAACAACATCATCTTTATCTTTACAGATAAGTATACCTATTGTTGGATTGTCCTGTTCCGTTTTCATCTGTTTATTAACGGCGGTTACATAAAAGTTTAATTTGCCTGCAAATTCTGGCTTGAATTTCTCCGTTTTCAACTCAACGACAACATAACAATGCAGACGGACATGATAAAAAAGTAAGTCCATATAAAAATCACTTTCGCCGACATGCAAATGTACCTGTCTGCCCAAATATGAAAATCCTGTCCCCAATTCTAACAGGAACTGTGTAATTTGATTAATGAGCGCATCCTCTAATTCTTTTTCATTATATTCTTCACGCAATGTCAGAAAGTCAAAATTGTATGGATTTTTCAATGTCTGTTCTGCCAGATCAGACTGTGGTTCTGGTAATTTTAGTTGAAAATTGGTGACAGCTTTCCCCTGTCTGTGATATAAATCGCTATCTATCTGATGTTCTAAAACAGTTCTGCTCCAACCGTTATCCATCGTCTTCTGCACATAAAATAACGCTTCCGAAATATTTTTGCATTTATACATTATTCTCTGGTTATGTCCCCATGGAATTCCTTTTACCATGCTTTCAATCAGTTCCATTTGGCTTACAGCCTGTAAGCCATTTTCATCTGCGTTGTAAAATTTATACCAATAACGTATGCTTTTCAAATTTTGTACAGAAAAACCCGACATGTTCGGAAAAGTTTTCTTCAAATCCCTGCTCATTGTTGTAAGAAATGCATCGCCCCATTTAGCATGCTTCTGTTTTGCAACAATATCCCTGCCAATATCCCAATACAAATCAAGCAGCTCATAATTCACTTTGGCAGCAGCTTTTATTTGACTATGTTTTATTTTGTTCTTTATCGTTTCTATCCATGCCTTGTATTCATCATCCACAACAAAGCCGACCTCTCTATCTGCCACTTATGTTCCTCCAATCAGTATATCCCATGCAGAGTTTGCATATTCAGTTCTTATTTTATTTAATGAAGCTCGCTGATGCTCGCGCAGGTTATCAACCTCGTTTTGCTTCGGTTTGTAATATTTTATCATACAACAATAAATTTTGCTACTCTGCAAATGGTTAATCACCCATAAACCTTGAACTGCTGCCATCATTTTCAACCGCCGCCTTTGTTGCCAGCCAGAGACAGAAACCGGAATGCGAATTGTCCGGCACCTTGTCATATTTTTGCAGCATAACATACACACTTCCATTTGGTCCGACCTCATAATGGAGACCGTCTTGAATCGATGCAGCAATGCCTCCCTGTTTCCACGAAAAAGAAGGAAATGCGCTGTCTAACATCTCTTCCTCCGAGCAGGCATCCACTGCCGCAATTTCTTCATCCATCGTGATATCCGCCATCCATACTTCTCCGCTCCACGCATGAATCTTCATGTCAATCGTCACATCGTCTTTTTTGTAAGTAATTTCCCACATGCTGAGCATCTGCATTTCGATATCCGTCTCATTTTCCAGAGTATACAGTTTGGCAGTTGTGCTGTCAAAGTCTCCTGTCAGCATTTCATCCGGCAAAACCTCTTCTTTTGCCATGTTTGCAATCCACCAGTTTCCTTTCTCAATAGCCTGTTCCATGCTCATCTGCCCTTCTAACGGCTCATGCGGTATTTCCCGCCCGCCTGCCTCCCATACAGACAGCACTTTTGCAATTTCCTCCTCCGACAATACCTTTCCGGTAAATGCACTCTGATTATTTCCCTGCCCTTCCCCGTCTGCACCTCCATTTTCGCTGTCCTCTATCACGGACGGTATGGCGACCTGTCCGGTCTGGCTCAATATCTGCTTCTCCTTTGCGCTTAGCAGTTTATCCATTAAAAACCAGCCGCCAAAAACTGCAAAAAGCAATAGGGCTGCCATAATGAATATAAATTCTATCTGTTCTTTTATACGTTTTTCGCTCTCTAAATCATTACTTATACCCATTGCTTTTTAATTCTCCTTTTCATCTCTCTTTTTAATTACCCATTGATAAATTTTACAGTAAATTTACGCTATCAATAACACAAAAAATACTTGAAATCTGCCAAAAACAATTCTATCATATGCATATAAAGAGAAAGTACCCACTCCAAAGTGGATGCTCCTACATACGATTAAATGTCCTTACGGACACCG
>JAMPFS010000092.1 GCA_023664325.1 Clostridium sp. | reverse complement strand
GGTGGCTCTGGCAGAGTTTTTTCATGTGTCCTGTGAATACCTGTTAGGCGTACAGGACAAAAAATAAGCAACAATCTGTTGTTATATCACAGACCGCTGCTTAAATTTTTGTTGAACCGATAGCCAATTCCCCATACGGTCTGTATATAAATCGGCTTGCCCGGATCATCCTCTATTTTTTCTCTTATATGGCGGATATGGCTCATAACAATATTGTAATCACCGTAATAAGGCTCTTTCCAGACTGCATCATATATCTGCTCTTTACTGAATACCATTCCCGGATGTCGAGCAAGGAGATTTAATATTTCAAATTCTGTATATGTCAGCTCAACTTCACTATTGTTTCTAATAACAAGCCTACTAACCTCATTAATTTCCATACCCGAAAATACCAGATTAGCATTAACATTCCGAAATGTTTCTGTTTTCCCATTCACCCAAGAAACAATATGATTGAGCATATCCTGTTCATTATCTTCAAAAGATAAAATTAATATTTTCCCGATATTATCACCCCCCTCAACTTCTTCTTTAATTGCACAATATCATGTCAGCTTCCCATGCTCCATTTCATGTACCTCATCACACAGGATTTCAATGTCCTCTTTATTATGGCTTGCAAGAATAATTGTTTTTCTTTCCTCTTTCAACTTAAGCAGAATATTTCTCACATCATCTACTCCCTGATTATCCAGACCGTTCATCGGCTCATCTAAAATCAGAATATCCGGATTCTCCATAATAGCCTGCGCAATCCCCAGCCGCTGCCTCATGCCAAGAGAATATTTTCCAACCTTCTTTTTGCTGTCTGGATCTAACCCAACCCTCTCCATGCTTTCCCGAATTTGTTTTTTTCCTATAATCTTACGGATTGCAGCCAAATACTCCAAATTTTTATATCCATTGTAGCGGCTTAAAAATCCGGGATTTTCAATAATAATCCCCATATTATCCGCAAAATCAATATCTTTTCCAATCTCTTTCTCTCCAACAACAACCCTTCCGCCAGTCGGTTTTAAATATCCTATCATAGTTTTAAACAGAACAGTCTTTCCAGAACCGTTTCTGCCAATGATACCATAGATTTTTCCTGCTTCAAAACTGATATTGATGCGTTCAAGTGCAGTCACGTCACCAAATTTTTTCGTTACATTTTCTACTCGAATCACTTCTCCCATGATTAAAATCCTTCCTTTCCAAAAATCTTACACATCCCGCTTTTTTTCAAATAAATCCGACCTGCATAATAACTTGCTACCAACAATAACAATTCTGCCAAAATAACCATTTCTGCCTGAAATCCACCTGTTTCATACCAATTACTCTGCAAATACATTCCCCACATCCCATACATGAAATGCGATATTGCTTTTATTCTGTACCCCAATATAAATGTTACTCCCTCGAACAATAATAGCGCTGCCAAAATAAATCTTTTATCAAAAATTAAATCGAAAAGCAAAAACAAGGCAATCAGACTAATAATATGAAACATCCAAAACACACTGATTTTCATGTTTTCTTCCATAAAAAATACAGATGCCCTCCCGAAACCTAAATCACATACAAAAACAGCAAACAATAGCAGCACCGCTTTTTGCACACCAGATATAAATCCTTTCAAAAACCGATTTTTCCACCAGTTTAAGACCGTTCCATAACGATACCACGAAAGCGTCCCGATTTCATCATTTCTTTCCGCACAATACCCCATTGCAAGCAGAAAAACACCAATCTGCAGAAACCATCTTCCAAAAGGAATAAGTGGTATCACATCAAAAGTATCCGATGATACTCCTGCAAACAGCTCGGCAAATATATTTTCAAACATTACCCCTCCACCTCCGCTCCGGCTTTAAAATCGACCTTTTTAACCAAAATGGCGGATAATATTACCAAGACTGCAATCAGTCCCAAAAACAGAAGCGCAGACAGCCAGAAACCCCCGGTTCCGTCTATAAAATTGCCCGGAACAGCCCTTGCCAACAATGAAAAGTCCGTATATCCATCCATCATCTGCAAATAACCCAGCAGGTGTATCCCCATGACGATTATGATCCCTGCAATTCCGGAACACAACAAATTGCAAGCATACAAAAGCACTCCCAAAAATGAAAGATACAAATATAAAAACAAAAAAGTCACTGCGAATGCCTGCGGCACTGTCATGGTCTTCATCATCATGACATACGGAAAAGTGATATTATATTTTGCTCCTATGTTATTTCCCACATCCATCGCAAGCGAATAAACCGGGCTGCTCCATATATTTCCAATATAACCAATGAAGCTGCTGACGACTACCGTAAATGTTGCCATAACCGCAGTATAGAAAAAAGCCTGTATCAAAATATAAAAAATCATTCCCATACTCCAGCGTCTTCTGCCACACCGATATAAAAGCAAATAAGTATTCCCTTTTATGAATGGCGCATCCGCAATCACAAATAGCCATCCCAAAATCAAAAACAACATATTCACATAATGCTGTTCTACTACACAAAATGTTTCCAATATGTTAATTGGTTCTCCGATGCCCTGTGCATATCGTAGAAAATTACTCACCCAGTACCCCATAATTGCCAATCCCAGCATATAACCCATGACAACCCTGCCATTTCGCCGTTCCTGATCAAACAATCCTTTTGTTATGACCATACAACTACCCATTCCGATACCTCCTTACCAGTCCCGCCATAATGATTACTGATACAACAGCAAGATAGATACACTCCATTCCGGCAGATAGAGGATAGCTGTTTAGATCATCTCCACGCAGCAGCCGGATTGGATTTAATAATGGAATTTTTGACAAGCCAAGCCACATAGATTCATACAGCACAAATGGCGCAATCAATGCAACATAACGGTTTGGAATCCACACTGCAAATGCCAGTCCCACAAGAGCCCACACACAGCCAAACAGAAAACCCAACACTGTTTTCCCCACAACAATGTACCAATCCCCATATTTCTTAATATAGGTCAGCATTACCATCCCTTGTAGCATTCCTTCATCTGAACCCTTCGGGATACCCGGTATGCCAAAAGCAAACGCCGCTATACATACAAAGGCAATAGGAACAGCAAACATCACGCCCCCCGACAACGCCACAGTAATAATCCGTACTTTGCCAAAACGAAATGGTGTCATTCTTGAAAAAATCATGCGATAATATCCACTTTGATATTCTTCGCAAAAGCCAGTCGCATAAGCCAATACCGGAAAAACCGCTGCAAACGGTCCGAAACCAGAAGCTCCAAACACATTAAAAAGTATATAATAACTGCTGCGGCTGCGGTCTAAAGGCGCTCCCGCAATCAGTGCCACAAACAGTAGCACGCTGATTGCGGCTGTACCAATGAAAAATCCCGGATTCAGAAAACTGCGCCTTAAATCCTGTATAAAAAATCCTTTCATCCTCTGCCTCCATTCGTTATTCCACCCGCAGCAGTTCTCCTGTCACTGCATCAAGATAAATATTCCACGCTGCGGATTTTTCAAACATCTGTTGATATCCCGAATCATTTGATTCCATCTGTACACTAAGCGGAACATAGATATGCCATGCCGGTTTCAATACTAACTGCGGCTCTTTATACTCTGGATAATAAACGAACTCCACCTGCGTCAGTTTCGCATCGGCGCATCCACAGAGCGTATTATTTTCCAAATATACCTCTAAAATTTCTATAATCTGTGAAAAACTGAGAATATTTCCCATATTTGTCTGTTCTATAATCTCCCCAAGTACCTCATGCAAATTCAGCATTGCTACACCGTTCGGAGTCACCCAAGCCATTGCAGACGGAATCACATCCGTAGTATTCATCTGCCCAAATTCGTGTGCCATTCCTACATCATCATAACTTGGAGTAAACTTAATCTCATAGAATCCACTATCACCCACTTCATAATAATAAATCTCATAGGTCTTAATTTCAGCAATGCCCAGCGGCTCCAGCTTTGTTTGCAAAATTTTCTGTGCCTGCTCAAAGGGAAATGACACTTCTGCATTTTCTCTGTCCCATGTAAGATTTTTTCCTTGTTCCTGCTTGTAGCTTGTCCTAAATTTTTGTAGTAAACTTTCATCTTCATAATTCGCTGTCGTATTTCCAAAAAAAGATGCTGTCCGTTCTCCATCCGAAGACATCAGCATGGAATCATCCCCAAAATGTGCCATTTCTACGGGCTTCGTTGACTCTATGCCATCTCCTGCATCAAATTCCTCCGGCGGCGCATTAAGCAATGCTTCCTGTTCCGCCAAATATTGCTGTGTGATGTCCTGCACATTCCCGCTTTGGCTGTCCAAAAAAATATTAAGCAATGCTTCATTCAAATCATCCCTCGGCTGTAATGTGAATTGATTGGCAGTTTCAGGCACTTTAGGTATCTCTGTATAAATCCAAATTCCATTTTCCTGTGTTCCTATTACGTTATCATAAAAACCGCCCTGTTCTGCAAATGGATCTGTTGCACTTCCATCTGCCTTATTCACTGATCCCTTTTCCACAACATCCTCAATCGCCTGCTCCACATTACTCTTAGCATGTGTAATCCCTCCATTTTCGGAAACCTCTGGTGTTTTCCCACATCCGCCAAGACATACTGCGCCTAGTCCTGCAATTAACAGTAAATTTACAATTCTTTTTTTCATACAACTGATACCTCCTGTAAATTCCCATATTGGTAATATCACAGATTATATACATTTCAAATAGCAATTTTTGAATCCGGCGAAATCCTACCATATTTTTGCCGAAATCAGCCAAAAAGCTGCCACGACTACAATGGGCAGCTTTTCATGTTTACAATTTCTTGATGTATAGCATAATATCCGTTTCCATTCGATTCGATTCACAATTCATTTCCATATCTCCATAATATTTTTCCACAATCCTCTCAACATTTGTAAGCCCGATTCCATGTCCTTCGACAGATTTTTCTGCCATTTTCTGTATATCACAAACACCATTTGGAATACCAACACAGCTATTTATCATATGAAGGAACAAAATCCCTTTCTCCATTCTCATACTAAACTCTAAAAACTGTTCCTCTGTCTGTTCTGATGCAGCTATAGCATTGTCCAAAAGATTCCCAACTATTACATTTAAATCAAAAGAATGCAGTTTAACCTGCTCTGGAATCACGATATCGGTTTCCACAATCTTAAGAATTTCCTTTGCCTTTTGCAGTTTATAATTCAGCAGACTGTCTAACGCTTCATTCCCCGTAAACACATATTCTGACGGATTTACCATAAATTCCTGCATAGATGCAAGATATTCAGAAAGCTCTTCTGACTGTGAATCTTTCGCTAATGCCTGAAGTGTCAGCACATGGTTTTTCATATCATGCTTTAAGGCACGAATGCGATTTTGCGACTTCATGATTACATCCAATTGATTTTGATACGCAAGTGTCTGTTGCCTGTAAATATCCTGTTCTCTCAACTGTACATAATTCTTTTGTAAAACATGATATAAATAAAACACACACAGGTTTAACGCTACCATCACAATACACAAAAAAGCTGCTGTAACTTTGTCCACACTACCATACATCATACTGCCAAACGAAGATACGGCAAGCACTGGAATAAAAATCAAGAGAAGCATCTGCTTTGTATCAACAGAAGTTTCTTTTTCCTCTGCCGGTTCGGTAATATGACTGATCACCATAACGCAGATCAACAACAGCAAAATCCAGACAGCATTCTCTGGTCCGCTTACTTTATTTGCACAAGCAAAATATACTGTCAACAGGCAACCCATATCCATACACAAAAAAGAAAGTGATATCCATAGCTTTTTCTTCCATGCTGACTGGTAAAAACAAGCGATTCCCAAAATACCTGCTGCGTTACACAACTCATACACCACAGATACATGAAAAATTCCGTAAATCACTGTCGTTATCAAATAATACAGCACAAAAACAGGCTTTATTATTTTCTGATTCTCATGCCCCAAAACTAAAAATGAGTCCATTGCTCTTTTCAGCAATCCGGTATGCAAGATATTGACAATTAAAATAAAAGTCATTTCATAAAAAAAGTTATAATACAGCATACATTTTCTCTTTCTGATATTGCTTAATTTTTGCCCTGACTTCCTTCCGGTAAGGTTTACTTATACTTAAAATATCCCCATTCATCATCTTAACACTTTCATAAGAATATTCACTCACATATTCCTGATGAATAATATAAGATTGATGTATCATGAGAAAATCGGCTGGAAGCTGCTCCGACATATTTTTCAGTTTCCCATAAAATTCTTCCTGACCATCCCTTTTTATAATCAAAATCTTCTTATCCATACTCATAAAGTATAAGATTTTTTTCATGGGAATACGAAAAAACTGGCTGCCCTTTTGGTATTCAAAGCAGCTTTCCTCATTCTTTTTTCGTTTCATGCTTCTGTTAATCACTGCCTTCAGCTTTTCCTTTGAAATTGGTTTTATCAAAAAATCCAATGGCTGTGTCTGAAAGAGCTGCATTGCATAACTTTCTTTAGAAGATATATAAACGATATGGGTATCGGTATCCTCTAGCCCATCACGAATAAATGTCCCTACTTCAATCCCGTTTTTCTGCAATAATTCAATATCAAGAAAAAGAATGTCCAGCCCTACTCCCTTTTTCAAATCGTTCTCCAAATCCTCTCCGCTATACCAGACTTCAATCTCAAACCTGATTGAAAGCTCCGCAGAGAAGACATGGAACTGTTCTTCCAACAAAGCACATAAAATTTTATCATCATCACATATTCCAATCCGATACATGGTATCCCTGCTTTCA
>JAMPFS010000091.1 GCA_023664325.1 Clostridium sp. | reverse complement strand
CATCTATGAAATTTATCTTATTCTGTGTACTAATCTTCTTATACTGCGGATATTTCTTCGATAAATATACCCCGCACTGCAGTCTGCGCCGTTCTTCCTTTGCGGTAAAACGCTTGACAAACAGATAATTTCGATTGTCCTGCATCAATCCGTTTTGATCCGTCACCACATACTCATGCTCTCTCTGGATAGGGAACTGCACCTCTCCCTGTCTGATATGCTGTGAATAAAAAAGCGGAATCGCCCCTTCTTCTGCATCATCACGAAGTATCTCCCGATTACGGAAATCAACCGTCAACCCCGTTTTCATTTTTAATCCAATATCCGGCAATGTTTTATCAAATCTATGTAACCGCTCCAACACAGAGACTTCTTTTTCATCTGTTACTAAATAAACATAATAATCATCCCCCGATACCACAAGGCTATATGGCACTGTCAAGGATGTAAGATTAGCAAAATCATTGTTTGACTGCGAAGAAGTAATTGTTACTTTTTCCGGTGTCTGGTTTGTCTTTTTTACTTTAATGATAATCGTTTCCTGTAAAACATCTTCTTTGTCAAACACCTTGTTCCGGCTTACAAACAAATGGATATGCTCTAATTTTCCCTCTGTCAGAAAATACTGTCTAAACCGCTTGAAATAAGCGCCTGAAGTCCAAGAGCGGGGAATAATATACACCATTTCCCCATCATGATCCAGATTAAACAATCCCATTGCCGCAAAAATAAAATACAAATTGGGTGCGCCATAACAAACCTCCGGCATGGCAGTTGCTTCTGGTGCATCCTTCGGTATTTTCATATATGGAGGATTGCCAATCACAAAATCATATTTTTTAGGTTCGGGATTGCCGCCTATCATCTGATTGAAGTCTAAGTACTGGCTTATAATATAATTATCCGTAATAATTTCTATTCGTATATCCTTTTTAGAATTTACCTGGCAAGTATGCAGGTTTTCCTCCAGCAAGCCCAAAATATTGGCATCATTCTCATAACAGGTCAATTCTATTGTCTGAACAGAAGCCATCTGCTCTAATCGTTCTATCAGCGCACATGATAATATCCCTGATCCTGCCCCTGCATCTAAAATACTGACTTTAGGCTTGTTGTCCGGAATATTATATAATTCAGCCATAAAACGTGCTGTTTCTTTACTTGTAAAAAATTGACCATACTTTTTGCGCTCTTTTTTAGGCATATTGTCAATATATTGATTTGTTAATTGAATAACCTTTTCCAGCATATTCCTTCCCACCTGCATTATAATGTTTCATCTATGAAAAATATTAAATCCACTGAATACTCCACATTTTGCCTCTACTTTTATATCATATCACATAAGCACTCTTTTTTCTACAAAAATATAGCAATTCAACTCTTCCGCAAATTTTCATATTTGTATTTTCCTTTATCAATTTATTTTACATGGTGCTAGCACCATGTCTGAAAATATCGCTAAAGAAAAAGCAGGCTGAAGTTTGCCTGCCTTTACTCCTATATTTTTTACTATCTCGTAAAACTCCGTTCCAGCTTCTCCCTCTGCCATTTTAACTCATTCTGCTTTTCATACAAGACATTACGTTCCTCACACAACTTTTTCATACGTTCCAATCTTTCCCTGACACCTTCTCGGCACTCTGGCTCTATCTGTTTGTATTCCCCTGTCAGATTGCGGATCTTATTATTGTTCTCTTTCATCTGCTCTGAAACACATATCCAATCCACTAAATCCCTCACTTCCGCATCCGTTTCATAAAGATCTGTTTCCGTTAAAATCTTTGCGCACAGCCGCACCATTACTTTCTTTTCCGTATCAGTCATACTCTCCCTCAACTTTCATATCTGAAAATTCTCTCGCCAACGCCTCTGCCATTGCTTTATTGTATCCCTGTTTCAGATGGCCTTGAACAATTGTTCCGAACATACCCTTTACCATATCCGCCTCTATATCACAATAGGCTTGCAACTCTCCTGATAGCACCATCGCTACATACTCAATCGGCTTATCGTCCAACAGCTTATGTAGCTTTGTAAGCGATTGTTCCGTAGTTTGCAGCCCAGCTTCTATTTCTCCACATTTTATTTGCAGAATATTCCCGTCCATGTAATGAACCTCTACAAAACCGTTATCCATATTGTATGCACAGCCTACAATTTTCTCCATAGAATATTGTTCTCCCCAATTTCCGTTATCCATCATATCAACCATCCTTTCCTATCTACTCATATTATACATTTTACTATGCTGCTTCTTATTTTGTGAAATACGCTCTAATTCCTTTGCATTTGTCACAATTGCATCAATTTTATCTGATCCGACATACTGCTTCACACGTTCAAAATCATTTACTTTTTCCTGCAACTGCTCCAGCTCAAAAGATTGCTGGTGCATCTTGTTTTTATAAAAATCAATATCCGCTGCTTGTTTTGCCTTTTTTGCCTTTAATTGCTTAATCTGATTCATCAAATCAACACATTTTATCGTAAGATTTTTCACGACATCTTTTAACTTTATCACAAGTGGAATTACATACTTATCCCGATAAGTTTTTGCGCTCATCAATGTCCCCGGCTCCGGCAACTGCCATTTCGCATCTTCATCATAAATATGTATGTTACGCTCCATGACTTCTTTAGACTGCACCATTTTATTGATCTCTTGCTGTAACTTTTTCTGCTGTTTTACCAATTTCCCATTTTCAGATAACAGTTTTTCTTTATCCTCCATCAAAAACGCCGTCTGCTTTTTCAGCGAATGATTTGTTGCAGAAAGTGCCGACACCTCCTGCCAGATTGCTTCGCCCTCTTTCCGTATCTGCTCCGCTGTCTGTTTCGCCAAAATCTGCTGGTTACGAATATCGGACAATTCTTCTTTACTGCCGGAAATCATCTGTTCCAGTTCTGCAACTTCTTTCTGTCTTTCCTGTTTCTCAAAATTGAGTACAGACAAATGTTTGTTATGTGTACCCAATTTTTTCCACTGCACCCCATATCTCTCTGCAACCTTTGAGAGCTCCTGCTTTTCAGATTCCATCCATTGATTCCACTCCGTTGCGCTCCTTGTACCGCCTTTAAAACCCTGCTCTGCCAATGCGCCTTTAAGAGAGACTCTTGTATCAAGCCCGCGTTTACTGTTACGGATAAAGGGAACAAAATCAATGTGAATATGCGGCGTTTCTTCATCCATATGTAGATGCGCTGAAAATACATAAAGATTAGGGTTTCTTCTCTGGAAATCCTCCATAAACTCTATCAGTATCTTTTTGGTAAGCTGCCCCTCCTCGCTTATGGCATTCGTATCATCTTTATTACCGATTTGAAGAATGACTTCATGAAATGGCTTTTCCTGCTTACTCTGCTGTATCTTTTTGTAATAATTGTCAATTTTTCGGTCACTCCGATTCTGTTTTGCATTGTAACGCTCCAGGGCGGCATCAAACAACTCATGGTATACCTTTTTTATATCCGAATGACAAAACTGCACATTATACTTGCTTCGTTCCCTATCCACATTCTTTGCAATAAAAGTTCTTGTGTTATGGTTGATCGATCCTTTTCCCATCATACCGCTGATTGTCCTCTCCAATAATTTCACGCCTTCCTCTCTTCTCTCTTTTATTTGCTATATTGTGTTCCGATGTCAAAAGCGAGGTTTCCTCGCTTCGCCTTTGTTACTTTCTGCGAAAGTAACGCAAAAGCACTTTTGACAGGCTGCGCTCTATCAAAAGTGCCTTTGCGCCCTGCCGGGGGCAAGCTGTCCTACGGACAGCATACCGTCCTTACGGACGGGTCGGCTTTCGCCGCCTTTCTACTGCTGCTATCCAGCTTTGCCCAACACCACAACATTGCAATGTCTATAGTTATTGCAACCTTGCAACCTCCAAGAACGCAATTCCAAGACTGCAAAATTCTAATACTCTGCATTGTTGCGCTGTTATCCTGCCTTGCCCGTCACTGTTTGATTTTATCCAATTCCCAATACCATGTATTGTTTATCCGCTTCGCACGAACACCTAACTCTTTCTTTGCATTTTCCAGTGTCGGCTTTGATATGCCCTGTTCTTCTGCAGGATTGATAATCTCATTGCTCTGTATGGCGTTATTTGTTTCTGCCAGTTCCCGAAGCAGCCACTTCGCCTGTTCCATTTTATTTACTTTGGGAGCAATGCCGCCAAGCACTTCATCTGCTGTGATCTCATAATCTCCAAGCCACTGAAACCCACCCTCCGACAGAACAAATGCTTTCGGATGCCCGAATGCCGCAAGATTATTTTTTATCTGTACCACGGCCCTTATTTTTTCCTCGCCCTCTACCCTGCCGATCAAAAGAACACTTCTTGCGACTGCGAAGAAATCAATCGAACCCATACCCCGGTATGCCGCTTTATTTCCTGTCGCCTTATTCATATGCCCGACAAGGACAATAGCACACTGGTATTTCTCCGCCAATGCCACTAATTTCTTTGTCATATCCCTCGCTTCATTCGCCCGGTTCATATCCATGTTCCCACCCAGATAAGCTTGAATCGGATCCAAAATCAATAACTTTGCTTTAGTTCTTATAACCGCTTCTTCCAATCGTTCATCTATCATGGAAAGAGATTTTATGCTTTCGTCAATGACTAAAATATTTTCACAGTCCGCTCCTGCCTGTTCCAAACGTGGCTTTACTGTATCGGAAAGACCATCCTCCGCACTCTGATAAATCACATTCAAAGGTTCTGTAAGTCTCATGTCAGTATCCAATCCCTCTCCCTTTGACAGCTTCGCCGCTACGTTCAGTATAAGCGTAGTCTTTCCGTCGCTTGGATCACCCTGGACAATAGTCAGCTTGCCATAAGGAATAAACGGATACCACAGCCAGGAAACTTCCTGCGACTGTATCTCAGACATTTTAATCAACTGTAGTTCTGTTTTTGTTTCTTCCATAAACCCTCCATTTCTGAAAAATCGTTGTCACTGGAAAAAACCTCTGCTATACTTGTATTGTCAAATGCTGATAACAGAGGTTTTCCAGTTATCACAGCCCTAACAGTTGCCGCTGTCGGAGCTATTTTCTTTTTCACTGTCGAGCAAATCTGCCACTCTCCGCTGTTGATTAGGATATAAATGTCCATAAGTATTCAACGTAATGCGAATATCCTTGTGTCCTACTCTTTCTTTTATCAGCAGCGGCTCTATGCCTTTATTGATTAAGTAAGCTACATGGGAATGCCTTAAGTCATGTACACGGATATTTTTTACCCCGGCTTTCGCTATTTGGCGCTTCATCTTATGCTGAACCGCTTCCTGCACGATTGGGAAAAGTCTTTCGCTATCCGGCATACCGTAATGACCATCAACAAAACTTTTAATTTCCTGCTTTAAGAACTCCGGAATTTCAACAATCCTTACCGACTGCTTTGTTTTAGGTTCTGTAATAACGTCCTGCCTGCCAGTACGATAGTAAGTTTTGGTAATGCTGATCTGGTTGCTTTCAAAATTAATATCACCCTTTGTTAAAGCTAATAATTCGCCAATCCTGCAGCCTGTCCAAAAAAGGATCTCAAAAATCAAATAATATCGTGTTCCTGGTTCTATCGTCTGGATAAATTTCTGATATTCCTCTGTTGTCCAGAAATCCAGACTTCTTGAATCGGAATTTCCCATACGCTTTACTTTCTTGCATGGATTTGTATGTAAATCATAAATCCGTGACGCATGAGTAAACAAACTGGTCAACTGATTTTGTATCATTCGTAAATAACTTTCCGAAAATCCCTTTGTCTGCATTTCATTCTGCCATTGTATAATTTGTGAAGCTGTAATCTCACTCATCATCTGTTCGCCAAAATACGGAATAATGTGTTGCTCCATCATATACCTCTTATTTTTCATGGTTCGGTCTTTCAATTCATTCTGCTTATCCTCAAAATAAACTTCCATGAACTCGCTCAACTTCATATCCATGCTTCGGCTGCTGTTTAACTTCTTTTGGCGCTCATATTCCATCGCCTCCCTTTTGTTTCAAACCCTCTCTTTCTCCGCTTTTTCTTCTCTCCCTTAGCAGTCGTTTCAAACCATTGCGCAGACCACTTTTTTGTGTCTTTCTCTTTGTATGCCATATTATCACTCTCCCTCTCTAGCTTATTGATATCTCATAACCGTACATTTTCTTTGCCCAAAATGCCCTGGGAATACGTCCCGCCATTGTAATGTATCCCTGTCCTGCAAGTTCCTTATTCAATTCTTTTACAATCTTGTAGGCATGAGATTTTGAACAATTTAACTCTTTGGCTACATCTTCCGCACTCATCATATAGCGGTAGTTTGCCACACATTTGTCCTCCTTTCCCCTTTTAGAATTTCGTTACAACAGTTGTATTTATTTGTTGTACGATTTTCGTATATCTATCTTAACACCTTATCTATATAATGTCAATATCGCATAAAAAATATTTTTACGAACTTCGTATTTACATATTTTCTATTTTACTCTTTTATGTTTTTCGTATATGTGGTATGATAATAGATAAGTTTATGTTTTTCGTAATTATTTAACATATGAAAACAGGAGGTCACTATGGGCGATGGAAAAAAGTTAAAAGAAATTCTTGATAAAAAAAATACAAATGTCCGTCAGATTGCAAAGGCTACAGGAATCAGCGCTACAACACTGTATTCTATTATACAAAAGGATTCCAACATTCGATTTGACTTTGCTCTGCGATTGGCAAACGAATTAGAAATTGATGTGAATGAAATATGTGCCGCCAGCCCGTTTTCCGGCACCATTACCGAAGAAGAAATATATCCCACACTCCCAGACGGATTGCACGGCGCTCTCGATAACAGTCGAGTAAAGACATATCTGAAAAATTCCTTATATCCACTTATGTACCTGTTCGGGAAAAACAGTATGCCCGATGTGGATAACTTATTAACTTCATTTTATCAGTTGGATGATGAAGCAAGAAAAGAAGTGGTAGAAACGATAAGATTCAAGCTGCAGTACCATCGTGATCCAGAACGGGCGGAACAGGTAAAGCAAATAAAAGGTTGGTAAATATTAAAAATTGGCTGTTACAAAAGTAATTATTTACTCAAACTTCGCACATAAATTTTAGCTATGCACCTTGAAAATTCAATACCT
>JAMPFS010000090.1 GCA_023664325.1 Clostridium sp. | reverse complement strand
CTTTTTAGTGAGCGAGAGCGAGGCGAGCACCATGCATGGTGCGTAGAAATAAATCCCTATACAAGCGTCCGTTCTTCACCTCCTCCTTTACCACATTAAACCGGAAATTAATCTGTCGCTTCCTTTAAGCTCACATCATTTTACACTCTTTATAAAATAGCCTTTAATTTTTCCGTTTCAATTTCTATAACCTTTTTATCAATTCTTTGAAATAGAACTTCCACTTCAGGGAGTAAATAACCAGCTGAAACAGAGTGTTTTTCCCATTTGTTATTTATACCCAGCCATTTGCACACTTTCTCTGACGAAAATGGTAAAAATGGAGATAGTAAGACCGCCAAATTAGCAATAATCTGAACACACTGATAAAGTGTATTTTCACATACATTCTTATCAGTGGTTCTGGTAATCCAGGGCTGTTCCGTATCAAAAAATTTATTTGCGTTTCTTACAAAGTCAAATATTTCAGAAACTGCATCTTTGAAAGCACCATTTTCAATCTGCCTGCCAACGGAAACAAACAATTCATCTATGCGATTGCTTATAGACGGATTATCTATTCCATCTGGTATAACCCCGTCAAAATATTTTACGATAAACATTAACGTGCGGTTCACAAAATTTCCGTATGCCCCAAGCAGTTCGCCATTGTGACTATGAACATATTCTCTCCACGAAAAATCTGCATCCTTCTTTTCCGGACCATTTGCCAAGAAAAAGTAACGAATTGAATCTGCTTCATAATTATCCAACAGTTCCTTAACCCAGATTGCATAATTTTGACTGGTAGATATTTTCCTTCCTTCTAAAGTCAGGTATTCGCTTGAGACTATTCTGTCCGGCAAATGCCAATTTTCACCATTCCCCAGCAAAAGTGACGGTAAAATAATTGTGTGAAAAGGAATATTATCTTTACCATGCACATAATAATGTTTTGCTTCTTTCCCCCAGAGTTCTTGAAAATCAGCGCCTCTTAATTCAGCAGCCGTTTTACTTGCTGATAAATATCCTAATACATTTTCTGCCCATATATAGATGGTTTTGTTTTCGTAACCAGCTTTTGGAACTTTTATCCCCCATTCTAAATCTCTTGTCAGGGCACGGTCTCTTAAGCCGTCATCCAGATATTTATTTGTAAAGGCAATCGCATTCTTTCTCCATTTTGGGTGATTATCAACCAGTGCCCTTAGTTCAGTTTGTAATTTGGTAATAGCAATATATAAATGTTTTGAATTTTTAAAGCTTATAGGCTTTCCGCACACTGCACAAATTGGATCTGCAAGATTCTCTGGTTCGAGTACTGTGCCACAAGCATCACATTGGTCTCCTCGAGTGTCTTTTCCGCATTTCGGACATTTTCCCAGCACAAAGCGGTCAGCCAAAAAGGTATTACAACTTTCGCAATATGCTTGTGGACTCTCTTTTTCATAAACATAGCTGCTTTCATACAATTTTTTATGAAATTCCCTTACAAATTTTTTATGCTCCTCCGAAGATGTTTTTGTATATACATCATAACTAAATCCCAGCTTGTCGAAGCAGTCTGCGAATTCTTCATGATAAAAATCACTAATTTTCTGCGGGCTTACATTCTCTTGTTTAGCTCGAAGCGCTACCGGAGTTCCGTGGCAGTCACTTCCTGACACGAAATATACATTATCTCCAAGAGCCCTGTGATACCTAGCCAATACATCTCCGGGTAATAATGCCGCTACGTGACCTATATGCAATGAACCATTAGCATACGGCCATGCACCGCCAATTAAAATATTTCTCATTTTACATACCTCATTTCTTAATTTATAGTGATAACTTAATTTTTTGTGCCTTTATGGGTCATTCCATTTTCTGCAATAAAAAAGCCCTCCTCTCTGAAAAATTTCTTTTTCAGGGACGAGAGCGAATGCTTCGTGTTACCACCCTAAATTCACCTATACCTCACGATATAAGCCTTATCAACTACGGATGAGAAATGATTCATCGATAGTCTATCACGATAACGGGTGCACCCGTCGCAGCCTTGGCATAATAGCTTCGGTACGCAGCTCCGAGACCATGTTCAGCAGTTCCTTTTGTGTCTGTTTTCACCTAATCAGACTCTCTGTAACATATCTAACTACTTACTCTTCTCTTCATAGCCTTTAGTAATATTTTTGTAAATCATACAATGATTTCTTCATTTTGTCAATGATTCTCCGGTATCAAATGTAAGGCTGAACTGTTACAGGATGAGCCGTTATATATGGTAAACGGCATAACAAATTGCGCTTTCCAGCTCTTGCAAAAGCCATATATGTAAGTCCTTACAAGACCAAAATGGCAATTTTTAATGTCGTTAACCATAGATCATAAAATATTTCAATATATGTATTGGTTTTGTGCGCACAAAATAGCACAATAAGATATATTTTGAAAAGGAGAGATGAAATAATGGCAGCCAAAACAGCTAACTTGTACGCAAGAATAGAACCAGATGTAAAAGAACAGGCAGAGTTTATTTTATCAACACTTGGCATTCCGGTATCCAGTGCAATTAATATGTTTTATAAGCAGATTATTTTAAACAGGGGACTTCCTTTTGAAGTAAAGATACCAAGAACAAAGCCTGTCAATATAACAGAACTTTCAGTAACAGAATTGAATGCGGAACTTGAGAAAGGGTATGCAGATATGATTGAAGGAAAAACAAAGCCTGCAAAACAAGCATTTGCAGACATGCACAGGGATTACAGGATATGATTTATGAAGTGGTTATTACGGAACAAGCTGATGCTGATTTGAGAGGTATTTATGAGTATATCGCTTTTGAATTACTTTCTTTAGAAAATGCGGAAGGACAGCTTGACAGATTGGAAAACAAATTATAGGGCTAGAAAGTTTTCCAGAAAAATTCAGACAATATGAAAAAGAACCTTGGAAAGCAAAAGGACTTCGGGTGATGCCTGTTGATAATTATCTTGTATCTAAGACCTATTCCCTTCCGAAATCATATATCGGCTGCCACAAGCTGAGGGCAGTCGGCACAGAGCAGAGGGAACGGGCAAGACAGATGATCAAACGGAACAGGGGAAAGGAAGATTGAGCAAAATTTAATGGAAGTGAGAGTGTGTTTGTGATAAAATACCTATATTCGACTATTCAACAATCGGTATTTGGAGGTAAAGGAACATGGAAAATCGGAACAGTAGCAGACATGAAATAATGGATTTAGAAGGGTTGTCTCTGCTTGAACCGGAATTGATGCGAGTCAACCAGCATATTGAACGATTGTTCCAGTCACAGAATCCATCAATGCAAAAGATTTTACAGTGGGTTCTACAGGCACGTGGCAAGCAGCTGCGTCCTATTTTGACACTTTTGTGTGCAAAGCTGGCGGGGAAACAGATAGACGTGACCGAAATTGCGGCAGTAATTGAAATTTATCATACTGCTTCGCTGTTGCACGACGATGTGATTGATGAGGCAGAACTCCGGCGCGGACAGCTATCTGTCTCCAAAAAATTCGGGCGCGAAATGGCGGTCTATGCGGGGGATTTTATGATTTTTTCCGCAATCAGCCGTACCAGTTTGGTCAACAAGCCGTGGTATCGGGAACTGTTTGGAAATTTGGAGTCTTTGTGTGACGGTGAGATTGGGCAGTTTGACAACCGTTTTAATACCGAGATTTCCGAAGAACAGTATTTGCAGAATATCATCGGGAAAACCTGCTCAGTATTTAGGATTGCCTGCCTTGTAGGTGCTTATGAGGGGAAATGTAATAAAGCTGAACGACAGGCAGCCGAACGCTTCGCGGAAAGCTTGGGGATTGCGTTCCAACTGCGGGACGACTTGATGGATTTCATTGCGACAGATACGGATGCGGCAAAGACCGTTCATCAGGATTTTAGAAGCGGGTATTATACGCTTCCGGCAATTTATACATTTGCACACCCGGGTTGTGGGGAGCTATTGCGAAGGATTGCGGCGGATATCCAGTCAGGAGTGGGTTGCTGGGAGGGCGCAACGGCAGAAATTTCCAAACTGATTGAGTCTGCGGACGGGTACGGATATACGATGCGACTAATTCGCGGATACTGCGAAGAAGCAATCTGCGCCCTAAATGTATTTCAAAATTCCGAGGCAAAACACTGCTTGAAACGGATTGCGGAAAGCGTTCGTGAAGGTGCAGAGTACCTGATGGATAACCGTTTATGTTAAAGCTGAAGATGTAGAAGTGAGGATTGAGTAAATTGTTTTACTGTAAACAAGGGGTGGGAGTCTTGCGTCATGACACTGTTTTCTGATAATGATACTTCCACAAAGTGGTCAAAAATGATGGTGCGATTACAATGTTGGCTTTTTCATAAAAGCCACTTGCAGAATATAAGATTTTGTAAAAGATAAGAATTGTTCTTCATGGATTTTAATTGGAATTACATAGACGGGCATGGTACAATGTAACTGTCGGATAAAGAAGGATTTTGTAAGGAGCAGTTACATAGAAAAGAAAGTTGGCATCATAAAAGACGCTGACGGTAAAAGCATTGTGGTTATCAATGACCTTCGTTTCAAGGGAAGGAGGAGTGTGGACTGGAATGTTGCCTATGATTGCTTGAAGGAATATGCACATTCCAAAGATACAAAGACATTGCGGGGCGCAAATATGTACGCAAAGGCAAATTCCGTGAGTGTCATCATAGAGATGATAGAAATTGCCACGAACAAGACATTTGTGGAAAACTGCGCGCAGAAACATAATACAGACGTAAAATTTGGCTGGTATTGGTATGACACACATTTTGCAATACCCGTTTATGACGATAATATGGAATTGGTCAAGTATAATGTGTTTTTGGCAAAGATGCTGGTACGGCACGCAAAAGATGGGAAATTATATCTGTATGATGTTTTAAGGACAAAAAAAGAAACGAGCAAGCCGCTTGAGCAATAGCTGTACGGTCGAAAAACTCATTTCTTTATAATACATATTTTATAGGCATATGGTGGTTTTGCCAAGTATCCAAAATTAAATATTGATACAGCGTTAGGGCAGTTATAAACCTATTGGATAGATTTGTGGCTGCCCTTTTTGTGTTTTGGTGGAGGATTGGATGAATGTATTTGAGGCAGTAAGGGAGAGCGGCATTACCGCAGGGCAAGTGTCCGGAGCATAGACAGCCTCATGCCGAAGTATCAGCGTGAGCAGTAGGAACATAAAAGACAGTCTTCCGCATTGCAGAAACAGACCACGGAACATGACAGCACAGAACAGAATGCGGAAAAATGGTTCTAATGTCCTTAACCATAATATTGCTGTCCAAAAATATAGAAAAATATATATTGACAATATTGTATATAAATGATATATACAATATATGAACATCGAATCAATTAAAAGGCATATGCAGAATAAACCGGTACGTACAGAAGGGAGAAAATCATCAAGTGAATATTATTATCAGCAATTCCGGTGATAAACCAATCTATGAACAAATCACCGACCAGATTAAGAATATGGTCATGAGCGGCCAGCTGAAAGAAGGAATGCCGCTTCCATCCATGCGGACGCTTGCTAAGGAGCTCCGTATTAGTGTGATCACCACCAAACGTGCTTATGAAGAATTGGAGAGAGATGGGTTTATCGTTACCATGGTGGGAAAAGGCAGTTTTATTAAAGCGGCAGATACCAGGCTTGTCAGGGAAGAAAAGCTTAAGCAGATAGAAGGGCTGTTGACGGAGGCTGTCCGCATAGCTGGTGCAAGCGGAATCACAAGGGAAGAGGTGGCAGAGATGCTTCATCTTGTGTATGGAGACGAAGAGCCATTTAATCTGTGATAAGCATAAGGAACTAGACAGAAGGGAGTAAACAATGAGTAAAAATGCGATAGAGATCAAGAATCTTACTAAAAAATATGACGAGTTTAAATTAGATAACATATGCTTTGAAATTCCGGAAGGATCAATTGTGGGATTTATAGGAGAAAATGGGGCAGGCAAAAGTACTACCATAAAAGCAATGCTGGGGCTGGTTCCGATTGAAGAGGGGGAGATTAAACTGTTGGATCATTCCGTGGATAAGGATTTGTCCGACGGAAAGTGGAGAGAGCAAATCAGTGTTGTGTTTGACGAATGCAATTTTCCAAATGAGCTTAAAATTAAAAATATCAATGCATTTATGAAGAGGATTTATCAGACATGGGATGAAAAACTTTTCGCAGAATATTTACAGAAATTTGAACTGCCGGTAAATAAGAAGGTCAGGGAGCTTTCGAAAGGAATGAAGATGAAACTGTCAATTGCGGTGTCGCTTTCCCATAAAAGCAGACTGTTGATTTTGGACGAAGCCACCAGTGGCTTAGACCCGGTAGTCCGCAATGAAATTCTTGATATATTTCGAGAATATGTTGAAGATGAAAATCGAACCGTGTTTTTATCCTCACACATAACATCTGATATTGAAAAAGTAGCCGACTATATTATTTTGATTCATAAAGGAAAAGTACTGATGATGGAGAGTAAAGATAAACTGCTTTATGAGTATGGCATGGTGAAATGCACCAAGGAACAAGCTGAGAAAGTTCCCTCTGAAATAATAGTTGGAAAAGAGGAAAACAATTTTGGAACATCGGTGCTGATTAGAAACCGGCAGGAACTTAAGGAATGCGGATTCTTTGATAAATATGCCGGAGAACTGCAGCCGCCTGTTATGGACCGGGTGGGAATCGAAGATATTTTACTATACGTGGTAAAGTATCACAATAGTTAGGAATGAACAGTATTTTATAAAATTATATTTGGATTTAATAATTGAAGATTGGAGAAAAAATCATGAAGGGTTTAATTTTGAAGGATTTATATTCTATATCTAACTATAAAAAGCAATATGCTCTGATTTTGGTATTTATGAGCATTTGGTCTGTATTTTGCAAATCGCTCTCTTTTTTGGCAACATATGTAATCCTTTTGGGAGGCATGATGGTCTTTTCCGTGATGTCCATGGATGAGGCAGTCCACTTTAATCGCTATGCGCTCACAATGCCTGTCAGTGTGAAAACGCTGGTGAAAGAGAAATATGTGCTTACCTGCATCTGTATCGGCACCGGAACACTGCTGGCTCTGCTTGTGGAAGCGGTTGCAATGAATACGCCCTGGTTTGAGGGGATGGGAGAATATGTGATGATTAACTGTATATCTGCCTTTTTCCTAATTGCATATACAATCGCCCTGCCTGTCACATTTAAATACGGCGTAGAAAAAGCAAGATATGCTTACATTGTGATTATGCTGGTTATGGCGTTTGCAATATTTGGGTCAGTATATTTAACTAAGGACACGCCTGTTATTTTATTCGATGATTTTCCGCCGATATTGGATAAGCTTGTTTTCACAGGGGGACTTTTAATTTTGGAGGCGATAGTGATTGTGATTTCCTATCGAATATCCTTAAGGGCGGTCAGGGATAAGGAGTGGTAAGGCAGTTTGTGAGGCTGTATGTGGGTGAGGTCTTCTTTTGTGCGAAAGTATTGCGGAGGCATTAAATGCAGAAGCGATTAGAGGCATTGGGGGAATATCTTGAATAAATTCCGGTTTAATGTGGTAAAGGGTGGTTGGAGGACGGACGCTTGTATGGAG
>JAMPFS010000008.1 GCA_023664325.1 Clostridium sp. | reverse complement strand
TCTCATTGGTGTTTTACTAAATACAGATATTGTTATAGCAATAAACAGCCATATTTCAACTTCAGAAAATACATTTCTTAAATCCAATATTCCTAATATATGTTGCCACCAAATATTATCATAAATACGTAAATTATCCAACCATTTTGAAAAAACACCTAATATAATTCCTAGCAATAAAATTAATAAACTGTTTCTAATTTTATTTGATAATTTATATTCAGTATTTGGTTTTCTAATTTCATTTAGCCATTTTCTCATTATTAACCTCGCTTTTTAATCTCTTTTGCCTGTCGGCATTATAGCCTAGGCAGAAATCTTTTTCAATATGCTTTGATTTAAAAGTTTCTCTTTCTAAAGCTTTATCTGCCGGTGTCTCTGCTGTATTATCTACTTTAACTTGCAAAAACTAACGATTGATAGTATAATAACTATCAGTAAGAAACCGCAGGAGGAAAACAATGACTAGAAAAGAAGAAATCCTGCTTGTAACCTTAGAGCTTGCAGCCGAGAACGGATTAAGCAATGTATCTATGGCACAGATAGCGGAAAAAATCGGGATCAGAAAGCCGTCGTTATACAATCATTTCAAGTCAAAAGAAGAAATCATAGAAGCGATGTACCAGTATTTCAGAGATAAGTCAAAGGAAGCCTTATCTTTAACAGATATTGATTATGGAGAATTTGTCAAAGATAAAAGCATGGAAGAAGCGTTGCAGCAAAGCGTAGCTAATTATATGAATATGAACAGTAGCGGGAAAATGTTTTTGTTTTACAAGGTGATTTATTCAGAAAGGGCAATTAACCCTAACGCCGCTAAGATTATGGCAGAGGAAACAAGGCGAATGATAATTGCGACAAAAAATCTTTTCTATGCGTTACAGGCACATGGAAAAATCAGCGTTGATGGCATTGACATGGCAGCGACTTCTTTTGCTATGACAATTCATGCTATGATGGATTATCAATTTGACTGTTCCTGTTTCGGTGAGCCTGTTTCGCAAAGTATGATACAAGAATTTATAAAATGGTTTTGCAATCAATATGGAGGAAATGATGATGAAAAAAGCATTGATTAACAGATTAGGGCTTTACCTATATCATGGCTTTGAAAAGGGTGCGAAAAAATGATAGAAACAGAATGAGAGCCAACAGCAGAAAGGGCAACAGAGCAAGAATAAGCGGAGGAAAAAATCATTTAATGCAAATTTTATTATATAATCACAGAACCCCTGTGTTTTCAAGGATTTTATCAGGAAATGTAGGAATAGTCAAGTAATAAACGACTTCCCCGCACTTCCTGATACCATTATCTGCCCTCAAAAATATCATTCATTTGAATCCGCATTTTCACCAGATTCTGTCGGTTCAGGACTTGAAGCAGAACCGTTTTCCTGCTCTTCTTTTGTTTCCGGTTCCGTTTCTTTGACGGCCAACTTTTCAACCAGAATCTCGATTGTCGGAACGGATGAATTTTTGTTAATGGATGTGAAGTACATAACCTCCGCATTCAGAATCTCATCCTTAATGGCTTCGTATTCACCAGAGGCGAAATTTACAAGATTCTTTTTATCCCCGGCTTCCAAAAGTTTTACATCGAACTTTGCTTCGCCTTTGTATCTTTTGACAAGTTCTAAAACCGTTGTTTCATTCATAGTGTTACCTCCCTGTGATTGATGTTATTTTACGCTCAAAAGGTCTCCGTCCAAACCATCAAGACCAAGAGCTCGTTTTACTTTGTCAATGTCAAGTCCGATTGATCCATCCTCGCTTACTGACAAGTAAGTTGTGTCAATGGAAATCCCGCCGTTATATATCTTGGCGTTCGTAGAACCCTCTTTATCTGTTGTCGATATAGAGGCACCGTCTGATTCCTGCACTATTTTAATCAATGGACTGAAACCATCCTCTCCTTTATCCCCTTTTATAGTGGGCGGAGTGATTGTGATTCTTGTTCCGTCTTTAGCAACAGCAGTCAGATTTGTTCCGTTGGTCTCCCATTGCTCAATGCCCGCAACAATAGAAGCCATTCTTTTCTTGGCAACGGCATAAGCAGCAGCTCCCTCCATCAGACATCACCTCCTAAATCAAATACCAGGTCTTGTTGTAAGCGAGATATTCTGCATATTCCCCTGTATCAACAAATAAACAATTACTTCCGGAAGCCATATCGTCATCTTTGGGAAGATTATCGAAATCCGCACGAAGACAACGAAACTCTTTCACAAGTTTTTGTTCATTACCTGTCGTATATGGGGTTTTGCGTACACCTATACATTCTATACTTCCCATAATGCACCTCACTCAGTATCTTTGTTGTAGTTTGCAGAGCTGATTCCAAGTGTTACGCCAATGAACGTATCAATGGCGGTAATTGTGCCAACCACCTGCTCACCGCAAGGCAGGTTCCAGATACCAGCCAAAGCGAAATATAACGTACCTAATGCCGGCAAAAGCACCAGCGCAACCCATTTCAAAACATCGTAAGTCTTATTACTCATATTCATTATCAGTTCCCTCCTTTTCATAAGTTGACTTCCTTATCGGAAGCTTGTCTACTTCTGTCATTACTCTTTTTGCCGATCCGTTCCCGCCCAGCTTTTCATATGGAACATACAAATAGTCATGCAGGTTCTCATATTCATCCTGCGTAATGAATCCGCGGTCTACATAATGCATACCTAAAAACAATATGCGATCGTGGGCAAGCCCGACCAGCATTTCTGTTTTGACATCTTTTTTTTCAAGCCTTTTTGTGATATAGGCCCACAGTCCAGAAGATGCAAGAACTGAACTAAAAACCGTAAGAATAATCTGTTGCCATACTTCCATGGTCATCCTCCTTAAATTTCTATTGTGGTGACCTATCCGTTATCACCAGCTTTTTGTTTACCACAGTAATATCCTTATCAAATAAAGATTCGTATAACTCGATAAGGTTGTTTCTTTGCTGTTTTGATAAAAGTTTGTAATAGCTGCCCATCCATCCCCGGAACATATTTTCAATGTTCTCATATGGAAGTTCGCCATTTTGAACCTTTACAGCGAGTTTCTTGAGTTTCCTGCGCATGGTAGTAACTCTTGTTGGGTTGATTCGTTTAATCACCTTCCCGTCTTTTGTCAGTGAATATTTTATTTGCAGAAATTTGTATGTGCTGGAAACCTTTACAATCCGGGTTTTCTTCATGTTTATGTGAATCCCTAACTCCTTGGCAATGGACGAAATGTCAACAAGCAGACCCTCAAGTTCCTCTTTACTTGGGCTTATGATGTACCAATCGTCCATATAACGTCCGTAAAACTTCTGCTGCTTTACATATTTGACATAAGTGTCTATACGGTTTGGATAATAGATGCCGATAATTTGTGATAGCTGGTCGCCAATATTAACGGACTTAGCCATCCATTTCGTACCATTTAATTTGTTTTGGGGAATTTCACGATATTCCAGTTTATTGAACAATGTTTCTTCACATACTGCATATTCTTCGTCCGACATATAGGATACATCCATTTTAAAGCCGTCGAAAATAAGAGTTAATATCCAGTCGATGAATTCGTCGTCATCAAACAGTTTCAATAACTCCCTCTTTGCTATTTCGTGAATAATATTGTCATAGAATTTAGAAAAGTCTCCGAATAGAATCCAGCCTTCATTTCCATGAAGCTTGTAAAACTTGTGGAGATGCACTTCAAACCTGTTCCGCTGAAAGGAAATTCCACGGCCTTTTATGGATGCACCATTATCATAGATGATGTGCTTCCTCACCTCAGGCAGTAAAATATCGTCGCACAGAACATAGCGGACAATGCGGTCTCTTATTGGGATACTTGTAATGGGTCTTACCCTGCCTCTTTCAGATAGCTGGAATTCCTGTACCGGACCATTTTGAAGTGTCCGGTTGAGAAGATCTTCTTGTATGTCAAAAATATACCTCAGAAAATTCATCATGAATTTCTGGGTAGTCTCTTTCCATTTGCTACCTTTTACCGAAGCTTTGTAAGCCTTGTACAAATTATTGGCGTCACAGAGAATCTCCTCATATTTCATAATTTATTCACCGTGATAGCAATACTTACCGTAGTAAATTGCGTCCAGCTTTGTCATTTATCCCTTGGAAATGGAACGGATAACGTCTCCTTCTCTATTGGTTAGGTAGAGAATCCGGACGAACCCCATTAGAGTTCGTAGCGTTGTTGTAGTTCGTATTGCCATTGTTGTTCACATTGGCGAAGTAAGCCGAAGACACGACGCAATTTAGACATTACCCTGGTAAATATGATTTGATTTTGTTATCCCTCTGACGCCACTTTTTTATCAATCCGATTTCTCGGTCGATAGCTTTGATATATCTGCCGTAGACATTGACGTCCACCTCAAACACTTCTACCACTCTTTGGAGTTCATTTATAAGTTGTTCACAGCCAACAATCGCTGCATTTTGATAATCTCTCCGCTGCTCATATTCATGCATAGTAGTCGGATATATGGTGTTTGCAGCCCTGACATTTCCGGTAACAGAAGCCGCAAATTTATCTATCCGGTCTTTGAATTTCTGCATTAGATACCGGTATCTTGCGAAATCCTCATACTCATCTTTTCCATAAGCATATCTTAACCGGACAAATTGGTCTAAATCCTTAACACCAAAACTTCTCTGCATAAGCTCTATCAGCATATTGTGAAGCTCTATTGAATATGTAATAGCCTCGAATTTTGATTCGGAACGGTCACTGACAAGGACACTCATTTAGTAATCCTCGCCAGTAATCTCTTTAAATTCCTCCTCAGTGATCCAATCTTTTACTACGGCATTTCTGACGCGGTTTTCATTCCACAATCTTTCCCCATTTACAATAGTGTTGTAGAACTTTCTTACCTTGTCAAAATTCTTGCTATGATTCATGGTGTTCCTCCTTTCTTTTTACAGCTCAACATCACACATAAGTGCAATATACTCAATATCCGACTGAAGCTTTGCTGCCGCCAGTTCCGCAGATGAAAGTTCCCGGAGCACAAACCAGTACTCATCACCCATCTGGGTTACCTGTACGCATTCCATGTTTTCATAAACAACTTCGCTTTCCCCATCTGAAATCATGACAGAATGGCAGTTGCCATTGAAAATGCTTTTGTCGATTTTGGTTTTGGAAATGTAGTTATTTCCGTTAAGCGTCAGATTGTCGATGGTGGTTCCATCGGCTAATGTGACAGAATAAATCTTTTCATCCATTTTGATATCTCCTTCCAATGTTTATGACCTTTATAACATAAGTTTCAAGCACCTGCGTGCTGTTTTTTTATTTTCGGGGCACAAGGCCCCTGGATTTACTAACCAATAGCAAATACCGGACGAACCCCACGAGAGTACGCAGCGCCGTCGTAGTGCGCACCGCCATCGCTGTTCACATTGGCGAAGGAAGCCGAAGACACGACATCTCTCAGCCACTGGTTAAATGAACGGTTTACAATTAACTGCGGACGCAAAGCAAACAGCGAAAACTGCGTCTTGTCGATAGTATAAAGTGTAGGTACAGTGGAACCGTCACATGCAGGAGCAAAGTGAGGATGTCCATACATCATACACTCATTCGGAAGCTCAACTGTAGAATCCAGCCATGCACCAGCAGACGGCTTACCGTTTGATACGGCATTTACCAAATATTCCCTGTGTGTCAGTACCATACTGCCAAATGCAGATGCAATGGTAGCCTTTGCGCTGTCCAGCCCTGTTTTATACATCTCCGAATTAACATAACCGCCCTCTGTAGTATTTGAAGCATTCATCCGTGCATTATACAATGCTGTCTCCGGGATGATTACTAAGTGATGTTTTGTAAACGCTGTATCACCGCAATTATACCAATAATCCATATCGGCAATCAGCCATTTTACACCGCCGATCGTCCAATAATCCCCGATGAACAAGTCATCAAAAGTTCCATTTTGAATCGCTGCTTTCTGTGCTGCCGTAACGGAGCCTCCCAGATTTTTGCCGCGATATGTATTACGGTTGTCCAGATTCCGTGCGGCATTCTCCTCAGCTTCTTCAATTATAGGAGCACTCAGGTTTTCATAGTTCATAGCCCGCGTACCTTCTGAAGTTTCGATAAGCAGTAAATCACTGGATGTTGGTTTTGTCGCACGGGATAAATCTGTAATTTTTCTTGTTGCCATGTTTGTTCCTCCTTTAAACTGATAATATGATAGTTTGGTTGTCGCTTGTCACCAACTCGCTTCCATCGCCATCAACCACGAGATGTGCGAAACCAGAAAGATCTTCCAATTCCATAATTCTGGAAGTAAGTATATTCACAGTCCCGCTCAAAGACTGTATTATGTTGTTAAGACCAGAGACGAGGTTGTCCACGCTCTCTTTGTCATAGGAACCGATGTTTTCCGGCGTAATATTGACAAATCCGTACCGGTAATCTGATTCGGCATTACCTTTTATGCCAAATATCAAAGAACCGGCAAGACAGTCCCAATATCCATCCGCAGTCAGATACACATTCGTTCCGGCAGGATATTTAATATTTCCACCGTCCTTAAATGTGTTGTCCGACTCAAACGAATCTGAGATATTAAACATATAGCCGGGAACCTTTGTCTGCAAAGATAAAGACGCAAATGGTATTGTTCCCATCGGAATCAGACCGCCAAGACCTTCGCTTATTTGTTTGACCTGCTGATAGTAATACTTTGCATTATCAACATTCTCCCCCGCACGATAGTCGGTGTCGCCAACCGCATATGACCTTGAGATTTTGGCATTTAAAACGCACGCTTCTTCGCAATCCGCAATGTTATCTTCGGATGCCTTCGCATTTTCCTCTGAAGTCTTAGCGTTCGTTTCTGATGTTTTGGCATTCGTCTCGGATGTCTTAGCATTGGTTTCCGACGTTTTGGCATTCGTCTCAGAAGTTTTTGCGTTGTTTTCTGATACCTTTGCATTTCTTTCGCTGGCTTCTACGGATTCCTTGTTTTCTGACACCTGTTCAGCCAATGTCTGCATCTCGGTTAATTTTTCTGACCATTCATCCAAATCAGCAGACACACGTTCCTCTACACCAAATATACTTGACGCCGAGTTTGCCGCCTGTTCCGAATAATACTTCGCATTATCGGTATCTTCACCCTCTCTTCCAAAGAGTTCGATTGTAAATCCGTCATCGGTAACAAGTTCGTCAACGCCATCTCCCAAAGTAACAGTGCTTTCTCCGACAGCATAGCTTTTGGCAAGCATACTGTGCATATCGGAATTATAGGCCGATTCCTTTGCATCATTTGACGAGTTTGCCGCCTGTTCCGAATAATACTTCGCATTGTCGGTCTTTTCATTTGAGCGAATGCCGCCCTCACCAATCGCATATGATTTTGACATGATACTGTAGACATCTGCTTCCGATGCTTTCTCCCCAGCTTTGCGTTCCGAATTTGCCGCGTTGGTTTCTGAAGTCTTAGCATTGGTTTCCGACGTTTTGGCATTCGTCTCAGAAGTTTTTGCGTTGTTTTCTGATTCTTTGGATTTTGCTGCGGAAGTAGCCGAAGCTGACGCTGAGTTTGCCGCGTTGGTTTCTGAGGTCTTAGCTTTAGTTGCAGATGCAGAGGCTGCTGACGCTGAGTTTGCCGCGTTCGTCGCAGCAGTCTGCGCCGCATTTCTATATGCCAGTGCGTTTGATTCCGATGCCGCTGCGGCTGAACGTGAAGCAGAAGCACTTGCTGCGGCTGAAACCGCCTCTTTAGAATAGTCGATTGCCTGCTCAATAACCTTCCACTCCGATGTCGATTCTATATCTTCTCTCTGTATCGGGTTCCGGTCAATGATAATGCCAATGGAACTTGATGCTGCAATAGACGATCCAATCCTTACTTCGATTATCGGACTTACTGTTTCCGCCAGCACTACCATCTGATATGTAATCTCAAAATATGCAGTATGGCGGGCTGAATCACACCCCAATGCCGGATTGTAGACAAATTTTCCGTCCGACTTTCCAAGTTTTATACTAATCTCAGCATTAGACGGTATAGTATATGGCTGTCCATCACTAAACAGCTTTACTGCCAACAACGGAAGACTGTCATCATACTGAACAACATGTATTGTTCTGCCAATCTGGCGAGAAACAAAATCAGCATACGCCGTATGCAGTATTTTTGTACTATCTGGCGTATAAGTTGATACGCTCATAAAATATCACTTCCTTTCTTTTATATATGACAGAACTTCCTCCATCTGGCTTTTTAGCCCATTTATCTGCTCCTGCTGGTCATCTATTCTGATATATGCTTTCTGGAGCATATGGGCGATAAGCATAATGAATTCCGAATACCTCACGCCTAAATTGTATTGAACATTTCCATCCTCATCCAAATCAGGCACTTCGATATACTGGTCTGTTTCGGTATCATGAATCTGCTTCATTTTGACATCCCGGCAGTATGCCGCGACCTCCATATCAGTAAGTCCTAGCTCAGCCATCGCAGCTTTTAAGTCCTGGGCAATTATGCCAAGATGAACGCGGTCCCCGTTATTGAACATATAACTGACAGGTTTTAGCATAAAGAATAATTTCTCATACAATGCTGAGATATCTTTGATGTCGTGTTTTTTATTTCTGTCAGAAGTATTGATGCTTCCATTCTTTGCGTAGACGGTACTCCATTTGGAATCTGACAGACCACAGGGATGCTCCTCATCATTGTCAGGTGCAACGGCACCGTTTGAATATATACGGCCAGTTGTCCATAACTGGCTGTGTACCGTAAATAATCCACTGTATAAATCACATTGTCTGTCTTGAGAAATATCCCGAAAACAAATGTAATTCAGGCTTGAACTATAGCCATTATTCGTTAATCTGCCAAAATTTAATTTTGTATCTGACGTAGAATCCGGGCTTGACGATATGACTTTCACATTTGAACCGAAATCCGCATCACAAATGTAGTATGCGTTTTTTGCTATCATGACATTTGCATAAACGGTTCCCGTAAAATCACCGCTGCAACCAGAAAATACTTTACCGCTTATGGTCGTACCCGTAATGTTCTCCGCCGCAACATGTTCCGCTGTAATCTTTAAGGCGTTGATAAAACTCGTAGTCACGGTATCGTTGATAATTTGTGTGATGGGGTTCTTTCCGGTATTGAAAAATTCCAGACCGTCCTCGCTCATTTTCATAAGCAAAACATTGTCAGCATTCCTTACTTCAATCACTCCATCATCAGTTCCACCGGCTACAACGGTTCCTCCTTTGAAAGTCTTACCGCTTATGGTCGTACCCGTAATGTTCTCCGCCGCAACATGTTCCGCTGTGATTTTCAAGGCATTGACAAATTCGGTTGTAACCGTGTTGTCAATAATGGTGGTTATCGGCTTAGAGCCATCACCATAGAACTTAAGTCCCTGAACACTCATCTGTACAAGAAGATTATTTTTTGCATCTCTTACTTCTATGTTTCCGTTGGTATTATCAAAGCCGCCAACGGTCAATGTTCCGCCTTGAATAATGCTGGCTGTAAGATGACCGGTGTTAATGAAATCAGCTACAATAGAACCGTCCTGCGTGATTGCTGTCGTGTAAGGACCATTATAGCCTGTAGGGGAATATCCTAGTCCCCCCTTATTCCATCTCCATACTTTTGTTGCTTTTTCAATGTTCGGATCGTCCATAATAAGAATCTCATCCGGATATTTTCCACCGCTGCTACTGCGAATGACGACATAACCGCCAAGACCGCCGCTGATAAGCTGTGTGGCAGTCTGTATCGCTTTTTCCATAAAGGTCTGAGTTGGCTGTTTCTTGATAGTCTGGCTCTGTTCGGACACAGTATCTGAAAGCGTACTCTGCGATTCTCCCAATTCGATTGAGATGTACTTGTTTGTTATGGCGTTATATGTTGTTTTTATGCATTTTGATGTTGCGCTAACGCCAAGCAGCGGAAACTCGACATTCACCGTATCACACAACCGGACCGTCTCAAGCAATGCCATCATCTCATATTCTTTTGTCTGGGATAACTGCTCGAACGATACCGTCAAGGACACAATGGGAACCCCGATATTGTTTTTGTCAATGTAGTTTTGTGCAAGTTCCCGTATCTCATCTTCCGATGGATACTGGTCGTCCCATTCATAAGAATTTTCCCATTCATTTGACAAATCCAGCGACAGGATTCGAGTGTAATCGTATGTGCCAGCCGTCTTCAATGTTTTTTCCGGCAGTTCAATCATTCCCCATTCATCACTGTACCAAAATGGATAAACAGCCGTATAGACATTGCTACAATTCTCCTCCTGTTTCAAATCCGTCATGTTTTTACCATACCGGATAGTGACGCCTCGGTTCGTTCCCCGATTCTGGTGAAGTATTACATTGAATCCGTTAAATTCATACTCACCGTCACCACCATAACTCTCAAGAATTGATTCGCTGGAGCCTCCTAATAAAGAACGCATGGAAACCGGTTTCAATATTGTAAATTCCCCGGAAGCGCTCATGTCCGTTGACAGCTTGAATGGGTGTGAAACAATGGCGTTCGACTGTGCGTTTGAGATTGCCGCTTTAACATCTGACACAGAAAACGGGCTAACCGGATACCCGGACATGTCATAGCTGATATGTTCTGCCTTTATCGTAATCAGTCCGTTGATTGGTTTTGAAATGTCATATATCCGAAATGGCTGTGGTTCGGAATACGGATTTGGCTTGGCAACTATGATCCGCCGTAGTTTCAAATCTGAATACCGCTTTCCAGAAATGTGGTACTCCATTTCCAGCTCAAAACTTCCGTTTCGTTCCTCCACCACCTCACATTTCAAAGCTTCTGACAACCCGCCCAATCCGTTTGTCTGAAAAGACGTAGCGGTTGATTCAAACAACCGAATTAAAGAGTCCACCATCTCGGAATCACCTCCACATATGTAATTCCGCCAGACCAAGCAATGCTGTTTTCTCCCGGAACAAATTCAGGAAAACTTTTATTCAGTGTCACATCTGCATTTCGGTTGACGGTTCCTTTGTACACATCCTGAATCTCACTATCCAGAACAATTGAACCATTGATGTTTGAAATTGTAATTGTGTGCTGGCCGATGCTCAAAACACCCTTGCCACTTCCGTATACTGTTATACACGGCAGCGAATTAAACCCTGTGGGGTTATACAAGGTTGTCTGTTTGCTGATTTTTACGAGTTCTTCCCCCGACTTAAGAAATCTCTGGGGTTTGCAGTTAAAATCAACAGTTAGGCGACCAGCATGTTGCATAATATTTTCGATACTAATTTCGTCCTGAAACATCGCCATGCGATAATATTCAGGTTCGTATGAATCTTCCAAACGGGCATAACCGGATACAGAATGCAGCCATTCGGAAATCACGTTGGCCATACTGGTGTAGTCTTTTCTCTTATCACCTATAGCCAATTGGTAAGACCTGTTTACGTTCTGGTATGAGCCGTTGTCGATTACCAAATCGCCATTTCTCCCCGGAACATGTATAACTTCATAGTCTCTTGCCGGAGCCTGATACTCAGGTGGGTGTTCCACCTGAATACCATAGTCCAGTGAAGAGATGCCGTTAAACATAACTATGCCCATGTAGCATTTCTCCTTTCTACCTGTTTTTGAAGTATGTATGATACTTCATCTGCTATTTCTTTTGGATTATCACCCCGTATATCGAAGTGATTATTCTGCTCAATCGACGGCTTACCTAACAGATTACTTAATGTGCTCTGTAATTTACCTATCGCATTGAGCGTTGAGTCGTTCATGTTTGCAGCGTTCCTGTTCATGGCACTTGCTGTAGCATTTGCCAAATCAAGAGAACCCGCAATGGAATAACCACTCATCATATTGCCGATTTCATCAGCTCCATTTTGAATATTTGTCAAATCCATTACCGGTCTGATTGTCGGCTGGGTTTCAACATCCGAATTTAAGGCATCATAAATATCTTTAATGGTCTTTCCCATGATGTCAGTTGCCGTATTATAGATGTCTTTCTCACCAGATTCCAAACCTTTCACAAAGCCCGCATCCGTATATTCCCCAAGCTTCGCAAACATCCTTGAAGGGGATTTAATTCCAAGCGCTGCCTTTGCTGCGTTATAGGCTGCCTGGGCAACAGCTTTTGCCGTAGCGGATACACTTGACTTTCCGCTGTTTAATCCATTCTTCAAACCGCTGCAAATATTATTAGCCACTTTCTTTCCAGCAGTATTGTTTAGTACTTCTTTCAAGCCTTTTAATGTGGCATTACCGACTGACTTTGAACCCTCCTTTGCTGTTTTTTTGTTCTTCTTCAATGATTTGGACAGTTCATCTACTGCCTTTTTACCGCCAGATTTGGACTCTTTCTTAAGCGTTTTGCTGATAACATTTCCTATCTCTGTTGCCATTGCAACCAAAGCGGCATTTTCATCTGAACCGCTTTCCGTCAGTTTGGCAAGAGCTGATGTAAACCCTGCTATACTCTGACCGCCGGCATACGCATATGATGAAATAACCTGATCTGCCACGGTATCTGGGAGTTTCAAGGACTCCGCAAACTGCTGATTGAATTGGGCAACCTGATCTGGCGTCATTGTCAGAAAAGCGCTGACATACTCATAACCATCAACACCCATTTCCCCAATCTTTTGGAGCAGGTCCTGACTGAATCCCATCTCTGCCATCTTCTGTAATCCGGCCGCCCAGTTCTTAGTCTCATTTAAACTGTCCTGGAAATTGCTGATAAGGGTCTGGGACGTCAGGTTTGCTGACTGCGCAAACAACGAATTTGCTTTTGCTATCTCGTCATCTGTCATTTTCATAAACTGATCGACATAATCAACGCCGTCAGTCCCCATCTTCTTTAATTCTTCAAGAAGTCCCTCGGATACGCCTCTTGCTGCTAACGCCTTTAAATTCTGCTGCCATTTGGTAACTCCCGTTATCTGTGACTGCATATTTTCAAGAATAGAATCCACTGTTACCTGTGAATGGGAAGCCATATCATTTTCGGCCTGTTCAATGTTGTTTTTAGCTTCCTCAATACTGTCTTCAACCTCCGATAACTGTGCATTCAGTTCTTTAACACGTTTCCTCGCCGCAAGGGTGTTCTTATCGGAATATTGGGCAATTTCGTCAAGGATTTCTTTCTGGGTTGCTTCCAATTCTGCCAAGGTCTTCTGATGTTCCTCAAGGTTCTTTTTATCGGCCTCATATAAGTCAGTATTTGATTCAAATTTCTTGAACAAATCAATCCCCGACTCAAGACTGACCTTAAGCGGGTCAAGAAACGTCGAAACAGATTCAGCCAACGTGTTATGCAATTCATCAAAGACTTCCTTTGTATGCTTTGCAATTTCATCTTCATCCGCTTTTACCTGTTTCTTTGCCTCTTTAATCGCCTTATTATTGGATTTCAGTTCAGCCTTCAACGCTTTTGCCCTGGCTTTTGACGCTTTCGTATTTGACTTCTGTGCCTTCTTTAATTGTTTCTGTAATTTTGTCCTCTCCTTTTGCAAAGAAGACAATTCCTTTTTGTGGGTTTTCAGATTAGCGGTATCTTCTGCATAATAATCGCTTTCCTCATACAATTTCTTACCATAAGCTGTAATCGCACTGGATGCGGCGTTAATCGCCTTTGTACCCAGGGTAATGTTTTTGGTTGAAGACAAATACGCTTTACAGAATTGCGAGAATGCCCCTTTGCCATAATCAAGGCTCTTCTTTACCGATTTAACCGTCCCTTCGTAAGTCCATGTCATAATAGACTGTATCTTTTCCTTCATGGTTTCCACAGCTTTGACTGTGGCTGAAGTAGAAGACTTGACAGAATCCGTAGCACTAACTAATTTAGCACTCTTCATCGAACCGGACGATACACCTTTGGAGTACGCTTTCGCCGCCTTTTTACCGCCGTCAAGAAAACTCGTTGCGATTTCATCTGCTGCTTTGCCGTTCAAGCTCAAACGCTGCTTGTACAGCTTGTTCAGTTTCTTCAGCTCCTTATTGGACATGGTAACCAGAGCGTTTACATACTTCGCCCCGGATGGACCCATGTCAGAAAGAACCTTCAATAAGCCTTTATTGATTCCCCTGTCAGCAAGTATCCGGATGTTAGAAGCCCATTCCGTAATACCCGTTATCTGTGACTTAAGATTCTTTAAAAGCTCCTTTCCAGTGACATCCGTTTCAACAGCAAACTCATCAAATACACCCATCGAATCTTTAATGGAATCTTTTACGGAGTTCCTGAATGATTTGAACGCCTCCGCTGCTGTCTTTAATGTCATTTTGATTTTCTTACCGTTTTTATCCGTGTTTTCAGCATACTCTTTAAATACGCTGTCACTCCCTTTCAAGGACTTTAACACCGCTTTTGCCGCATCTACGCCAACTTTTGCCAGCCCTTTTGTTGATTCCGCCGCTTTTCCTTTATTACTGTTGATGCCATTTGCAAATCCGGAAACAACATATCCGCCAATCTGTGCAAATACTTTTGACGGTGAATGTACGCCCAATTCTGCATTAGCGGCATTAACTGCTGCTTTTGCCATTTCAGCGGCTTTCGCAGACGCCATAAATGAATTACTGCTTATGCCATTCGCGAATCCTTCTACCATATATTTACCGGTATTATAGAAATCGGAGTACTTATTATGGACTGCATTTACCGCATTTGTAACAAGCGACGTCATGGATGCTGCAATCGTTTCTTTTCCGGTTGAAATCCCCGATGTAAACGATGTTATAAGACTTTTTGCAGATGCCTCAACCTTAGAAGTGGAATCTTTAAACACCTTAAGGAATCCGTTTATACCGTTTTCACCCAAAGTAGTCAGTGCCTTTCCAAACCCGCTCAGCCCACTGGTATCAATCCCGTTCATGTCCTTAGACAACGAAATAAGATTCCCCATTTCACGGATAACACCAGTTAAAGAAGAAACACTTACCTTTGAAATGTGGCTGTAGAAAGAACTGAAATAACTGCCAAACGATTCAATATCTTCACCAAATTCTGCCAGCGTTGTATCGTCTGAGAACCATCCTCCAGATTCCGGTAAACTCTTTTCAAGTTCCACAATAGATGATGCTGCGTTGGCAGTTGCCGTAACAATACCAGAATCCACATTCTTCATGTAATCAGAGTATGCTGAGAAATTCTTTCCAAATTCAATCAGTCTTTCTCCGAAATCCCCGATATCATTGTCTCCGGTAAACCAGCTAACAACGCCGCCTGTATTTGGAAGCGTATTTGCCAGCTCAACCAGAGCTTTGCCCGCTGTTGCGGAATTCGTTATTGCGCCTGTATCAATGCCAGCCACTTCATCCGAATAGGATTTCATAGCCCGGCCAAACGGAACAATCTGTGAACCGAATGTATCCATGTCATTCTCGCCGGCAAAGAACCCGACAACACCACCGCTGTTTGGAACCGTATTTGCAAGTTCAACCAAAGCCTTTCCTGCCGTAGCAGAATTAACAATGGTATCTGCATCCAATCCCTTGACCGCCAGTGAAAAGTCCATCATAGCTTTGCCAAATGGAACCAACTGTTCACCAAAGGTATTCATATCATTTTCGCCAGCGAAGAACCCTACGACACCGCCGCTGTTTGGAAGAGTAGACGCCATTTCAGCAATCGCCTTACCAGCCGTAGCAGCGTTGACAATCACATCAGCATCCAGTCCCTTAACGGTATTTGAGAAATCCATCATGGCTCTACCAAACGGTATCAGTTGTTCACCAAAGGCTTCCATATCATTCTCACCGGAGAAGAATCCAATCACCCCTCCACTATTCGGAAGAGTTGACGCCATTTCAGCAAGAGTTTTACCTGCAACAGCCGCTTTTGCGACCAAATCGGCGTCCATGCCGGATATAACATTTGAAAATCCTACCATCGCTTCACCAAATGGAACCAACTGTGAAGCAAAGTCTGTCAGAGAGCTTCCGCCGGTAATCCACGATGTCACTCCCTGAAGAAGATCTGCGGCCGTAAGCAGCAATATTGTTTCAACAAGCGCTTTTGCACCCTCCATCATAGACGGCTGAATCCTGCTCGCACCATCAATAAACGGCTGTACATTCGTCATAAATGCGGACAGATCGGTTCCTATCTGTGGGAACTGCCCTGTTATGCCACTCATAACACCGCCGACAATACCGCCTATAAATTTACCAATCGCATTTCCAATGCCTTCAAGCAGCTCACCGCCTTCATTTATCAGCCAGCTAAGTCCCGGAATCTGTGCAAGAGCCCCGACAGCGGCAAGCACTAATGCTAATTCTGCAATAACAGCACCCATGCCTAAAATTCCAACCATGGCTCCGGGCACCAGAGACGCTACAGCACTGAGAGCCAGCATAATTGCAGATAATAACCCAATACCGACAATGCCTTTCAACAGCACATCCGTATCAATTCCACTCAAAGCATCGGTTATACCAGAAAAGAATGCCATAAGGACATCTACAGCAGCCTGAATAAGAGCCGGTAAATTTCTGGCAATACCGTCAAGCACTCCGATTAAGAATTGAAATAGCGAGTCAACAATCTGCGGTGTATATCTAACCAGCGCATCAAGCACACCGGCTAACAGTTTCAAAGCTCCTTCAGCAAGGGCTGGCACACATTCCACCAAAACACCCACTAAAGTTAATACAACTGCTTTGATTGCTTCTCCAATCGCCGGGGTTCCCTGTGTAATTACTTTGCAAAGCGCGATGATAGCCTCACCAATTTTAGCAGCCACCACCGGTATAAGTGATGCAATACCAGTAACAATGATCGTAAGAGACGCAACGATAGCGGTTGCGCTGCCAGCCGTAACAGTCGCCAGCATACCAAGCCCGGTAGCAATCGCAGAAATCCCTACTCCTGCTGCCATCAGACCCGTACCGATGCCAAGCACGGCAACACCCAATAAAGCGAAAGATGCTGATAATCCAAGAATAGAAGGGACAAGAGGCTGAAGAACAAGCCCCGCAACACCAAGTATTGTAAATGCTCCTGCAAGCGTCACCAGACCTTTTCCAATCTGTTCCCAGCTCATGCTTCCAAGTGATTTCAGCGTCGGCGCAAGAATTGCCAAAGCCCCTGCCGCGACAATCATGGCCGCACTTCCGCCAATAGTACCTTTCATAGCATTAAGGCTTACCGCAAGGATAGCCAAAGAGCCGCCCATGGCAACTAATCCCCTGGCGATTTCATCCCATTTCATGCCGCCCATATCTCTCAAAGCACTTGCTAGTACTTTTAACGCTGCACCAACAACTAATAACCCTGTACTAAGCGAAACCATATTTTTAGGCAGCAAACGCATAGCGATTGTAACCTCCGTCAACGCTCCCGCCATAGCCGCAAGACCTCTTCCAAGATGTTCCCAGCTCATATTTCCAAAATCTTTTATAGCACTCGCAAATATCTTCATAGACGATGCGAGTATTACCATAGCCGTCGCAGTAGATATCACTTTCTTAGCGTTTCCAGTAAGTTTCGTAAATGCCGAGATTTCAAGAAGCAGAGTGCCAACACTGGCGAGCCCTTTTCCGATTTCTTCCCACGACATTCCGCCAAATTTCTTCACAGCGGATGCGAGAACCACCATAGCCGAGGAAAGGAGCAAGATTCCCATAGATGTGCTTGTCATCTTGCCATCCAGTTTCGCAAACCCTAGAAACAGGGCAAGTTCAGCCATTAAACCTCCAATAGCCACAAGCCCCTTGACAATTCCCTCCGGATTGATAGAAGATAATTTCTTGAGTGCGCTTGCCAATATCAGAACTGCCGCACTAATGCTTATCATTGCTGTACACGCTTTGAATGTGCCGGTTAAATCACCGCTTATCTTACTGAATACGGCAAGGGAACCCATCAGTTCACTAAACAGAACAGTGATTGCTCCGAGTGAAGCCGTCAATTTCTCAGGCTTAATGGTTGCTATTACTAAAATCGAAGCTGCCAGTATACCGATAGCACCAGCAATTTTCAATAAAGTTCCTGCTTTAAGATTCTGCTGGTATGCCTCAAAGCATCCCCTTACAGAATCCAGAATACCGGTAACATTGCCGAGAATATCATTTACTCCGTCCAGCGAATCCTCTATGCCGCCGACAAAGTTCTTAACTCCCATAAGAATGCCCGCAAGCAAACCGCCATTTAAGATGTCCAGCCCAGCACTGATGTCCCCGCTTCTGAATACACCAGCCAAAGCCTCGCCGATGCCGGAACAAGCCTCCGAAATCTTACTTCCGATGGTTGTAATTACATTCCATATCGTTTTCATGATATCCAGAAAACTTTCAAAACTAGGCATTTTGATTTTCTGAGTGACTATTGAAAAGAACTCTTTCATCTTCAATATCGCAGGCGTGATGAATGTTGTAACTTTCTTTACCGATTTTGCAAACACATCCGTATCTTTTATTGAATCTCTGAGTCCGCTCACCCAGTCCCCCCATGAACCGGTAACATCCAAAATCCCGTCACCAAATCCCGTAAGGTTTATAACCAAATCTTTCACACCGCCGGCAATCGCCTTTATGACGGTCAGCCCTATATCCAGAGCCGCGAAAAACCCTTTGAATGTGGATTTCACTTTTGCTGACTGGGATTCGCTCAGCTTGAGGTGGCTTGTAAATTCTTTAAGCGATTTTGTAATGCTGACTAAATTCTTAGCGGTCATTGGAGGGAAGATTTCCCGAAATGCTTCTTTGACAGGTTTTACAACACTGACTAACCCTTCAAAAGCATTACGGAAAGCATCTATGAGATCCTCTCTGCCGCCCATATCTTTCCAGCCCTGCAACATAGAATTACGGGCATCCGACTGTGCGTCAATAAATCCGCCAAGCACCTGGCTCACTTCCGTCCAAAGCTTTTTTGCTTCCTCAAAGTCACCAAACAAAGTTTCCCATGTCTGCGCCCACCCGGAACCAACGGCTTCTTTCAACGTGTCCATAAGCTGTGTGAATGTCTTAACATCCTGGGCTGCGGCAAATGCTTTCTTTCCTATCTCTGTATTTTCATCTGCATAATCCTTTAATGTGTTGACAAGAACTTCTGTCGTCATCCACTGATGGGATAAACTGTCATTGAAGTTCTTTGTTGCGCTGATTGTCTCCTTCATCGAAGCGCCATTTGCGTCCGTCGTCAGAACCTTATACATTCCATCTGCCTGCTTTTCTACTGTCCCTGCGGCTTCTGCCGCTTTAAGCAACTGGTTCTTGAACTCCACGGTAGCCATGTTAGCGTTTTCGATGGATTTCCAGTCAATCAGCTTAACGCTGCCCGCTGAAAGCGCCTGCGAGAAATTATACATAGCCCGTGATGCTTCATTGGCATTTGCGCCTGATACAGCAGCTTCATTACTGATACCTTTAATCGCCATTACGGCATCTTCCAACTTTACGCCGGCATTTGTGAATTTGCCAATATTGTTGGTCATATCAGAAAATGAATAAATTGTTTTATCTGAATAGGTATTCAGCTCATTCAAATACTTGTTCACTTCTTTTAATGACGCTCCGGTACTTGCCATGATTGTCTGAACTGAACCCATCTTTAATTCGTATTCGTCAAATCCTTCTTTTACAGGCTCAACAGTTAATGATTTAACTATGCGCCTTCCGGCATCTATCGCCGAATTTGTAATGTTCTGGAGGGCGGTTACAGCCATTACCTGCAATGCTGAAAATTTTACCCTTACAGCTTCAACACCATTGGATAAACTGTCGAATGATACTTTTTTTGTGGCTGAATCAATAGATTCCAAGCCTTTTACAGAATCCTCCAACTTAAGACTCTGCTTTAATTTTTGAAGAGTAGACAGACTTGTCTGTACATTCTGTTCAAACTGGCGGTTGTCAAACCGCATCTCGACAACTCTGTCATCAACAGTTCTGCTCATAGACTGGTAACCTCCTTCCATGCATCTTCCAAAATTTTGTCAAAAATAGGCTGAATAGCAGGGTTGATGTAATCTCTTCCCTGTACCCAGCCTCCGGTACCTGTTCCGTGTCCATACTGTAAAATAATCGCTATCGGAACTCCGTTATGTACATTTGTGTTACGAAAACTAATTATCGCCGAACCCCTTGTATGCTGTAATTCATACTTCCATGAGTCGGCTGTCAAACCACTGTCGACAGGTGTTGCAGACGCCAGGGCGGCTACTCCTTCTCGACCGTATTTATCGAGGCTGCTTAATTTTGCCGCCTCTTTTACTCTCTCCAAATATCTTGTCAACTTAGAGAAGTCGCCCTTTTGCCTGAAACTTATCACCTTTTCACCTCCGACGTTTTAATATCCTTATGTAAGCAGAGTTTTCATCTTGGCTTTTGATTTGGAACCATAAATCCCATCAACAGAAAGGGAATACTTTTTCTGGAAAGCTTTTAACGCTGCCTGCGTCTTAGAACCAAAGTCTCCATCCACATCAAGCCCGCTTTTCATAACATAATTCAGGTCGCTCTGTAAATTCCGAACCTGTGTACCCTTGCTGCCTTTCTTTAAGTTGGGAATGGCTTCTGCCAGCGGCGGAATATTGCTTTTTACGGTATCGCCCTTACTTGATGCCGTTCCTGTTTTAGAACCAGCGTCAAGATTGATTGCCACATGATGCCCGTCATTCAGAAGAATATCTCCGGGCAGTAAATACGAATCACCCGTAAGGTACTTTGATTCTGTCAAGCAGCTAAATCCTGCACTTTTCAGGGCAGAACGTAAATTTCCTGTTACGGATGATGGATTTACTTTCTGCAATTTTTCAATCCCCAACAGATAACCGACCGCTATAATAATTGCGGCAGTTGAAGAAGAACAGTCCGCCTCGCATTTCGTTTTAATGTTTTTGGGTTTCCAGTTATTTGCCTTTAAAGCATTGTAAAATGTAAGGCGCTGTCCCTGATCGTATCCGATATTATCGTTATTAGCCGCATTCTTTGCCAGTTCCGCAATCTTTTTCCGAACCTTTTCGGAAGGATGTCTTAAAACGCAACGCCATGGGCGGTTATACCACGAACGGACACAGTATTCTTTTCCGGTCTGATCTCCGGCTGCACCACCTGAATATTTTCCTTTTTCATCAGAACCACAATTTGCTATCATGCTGATTTCCTCCTAACCTTTTGAATTTAATTGTTTTCGCCTGGCCGCATTCAAAGCGGCGTTACGATTTAGTATTTCACGCCTGCTCATCTTCTTAGGCGGTGAATTTTTAACCTCACACACCCGTATCAATGTAAGCAGACGATTCAAGTGCCACTTCTGGCATTCAAACGGGATGTTCAATGCTATCATCCAGTAATACACCAGCTCGGCTGTAATCTGCTCCCGGTTTTGTTTTCCGCTATTACTGTTTGAAAACCATGTTGCTGTCATAGGAGCCTCGATGTAAGCATTAACGTCCCGGATATTATCATCCGTAAGAAAGTTATAGACCTCCGGATCGACGTTCTGTGTCAGCGTCATGCACCGTATATAATCTATAGTTTCCTCGGTCGTCTTCTCCTGCTTAGATAGAAACGGTTTGCACCACTTTGACTCCCATTTTGAAAGAGAGACCAAAGAATGCTCCAAAACAAGTTTCTGTTCTTTTGATGTGACAAACTCTCCCTTGGATTCATCCCACAAGTCGTCTCTCGATGGAATGGTTATTTGAAGCATCCTCTGTCAGCTCCTTTCCTTAACCCATCGGTTTCTCAGCGGCTACAGCCTGTGGAATCTGGGTAATGTTTGCTCCCTGCGGTGTGTCATTCTTGATATCTTTCTCGTTGAATGAGATAACACCATTCACAAATGCCGCCGCTTTCTTCGGGTCTGTAATCAACTCCATGAATAACTGGTCGTATGCTTCTGTTTCCATGAAGTCTCTTGAAATCTCTTCCGATTTCATGAACCGGCGTCCGTCCGGGCTTCTCTTTCCGTAAGCCTTAAGAATCAGCTCCTCGAATATCTTTATAATGGAAGGATTGTCCTGCGCCGCAATAATGTTCTCAATCATCTGCGTCAAGCCGCCGGTTGTGCTTAACTCCATCTTCGTGGCTTCTGACTTGTTGAGGTTGAAATAATGATCCTCTGTCCTCTCATTCCCCGCATAGTCAACAAATGTAATCGTTTTCTTTAACATATCTTCTTATCTCCTTTCAATAAAAAAAAAGGAGCGTAGGTCCATTCAAGTGGATACACCCCTAAAAATGTTCGTTGTTTCTTATTAACCTGCTGCCGAAAGGTCTTCCTTCATAAGAGAAATAACCTCGTCAGGCATCGGCAGTCTCGCCTCGGATTCATCTGTACCAAACAGGATGTCCTCAAGAGCCTTGAGTTTCTCCGGATTAGCCTTTGTGCTGTCAATCACAAGAGTAGCAGTCGGTTTATGGTCCGTAACTTCCACAGGCGTGGTACTCAGTTCCCACGACAGGGTAATTGCCTCCGGGCTATCATTAACCGTACTGTAACCCTTTTCTGACGGTGCCGCCGTTGCCCCATAAATCATGTGCAGCTTATAACCATGTGCATTCTTCTCCGTATCATTGCCAACGATTGTCTTATAAGCCATGCCGAATGCCTTACGATCCTGCTGCCCAATCATTACTCCGTCAGCAACCTCAGCAGAGCCATCACATTCCGCAAACTCATCCGGATAAGTATACGCCTCGACGGTAGCTCCGAACTCTTCAGCACTCGTAAGCTCCAGATACTTAATATTGTCCGCATAGATTGCGGTCGGCTCTGCTCCTGACGGACTCTCTGTGACGCCTGACAAGCCATTCCATGCAACACCATTGCCATACGAGCCGCCTTTCTGTGGATACAACACGCCATTACTCACACCGGTTTCATATGTTCTTTCACCGGTCTGGTCCCATTTTAATCTCATATTCTGTTTCCTCCTTTTAGAAATATAATGTAAAAACATCGTGGTTTAAATTTCCAGACTTGAAATTCCTATTAAATTTACAGTGTGGAAGTTCTGCTACTTTTCCAACAATTTCGCTGTCTGGATCTTTGTCAATAACCGTTACCGTATACACATAAGACTGCATATACACTTTGTCATCGGCAAAATCGTTTTTAATGTCACTTCGGGAATAAACGATTGCCGGATAACTCATTTCTTCCGACTCAGGTGGCTGGAAGTACACGTTAGGGCTTCCCAAGATTTCTTCCAGTTTATTCTGCAAATCCATCCTACCCATCGTTGTACACCTCCCCTATCGTCAATATAAGCCTTGGGTATGCAACTTCAACATTTGAAATCTTCCACTTCACACCCATGTACTCAACGTAAAGCATACTGTGAAAATTCTGAATGGCAAAAGGATCGGCTACAATGCTTATCTCATTTGCGATACAGATGTTATCGTTGAGATTTTCGGAATTCTGGAACTTTCTCGTATTACGAATCAAATCACCGAAATAATCTTTCTCCGTAATTTGTTTCTCCCATACTCCCGGTTTTGTGTTTACTGATTCAGCATAGCCGATTTTTCCATAAAATTTTGCCATTTTGAAATTCTCCTTAACCTGCCACGGTATCTACAGCCGGCTCCTCAATCGCAATCGCTGAGTAAACTCTTGTAAGCGCACCGGAACATCTTGTCTCCAGAAGGGACTTCTCCTGGTTAAAGTCAATGTCAAACTGAGTGAAGTGTGTAACTTCGCCGCCCTTGGTTGCTCCCAACGAATAATCATTGAGATTTGCAATGATGCCAAGCAGTTTCTTTGTCTTGTTATCTTCGGTAGTTCTTGTCTTACCCTCAAACTGCTCTGCTGTGATGATATCTCCAACATTCAGGGCAGAAGCAAGCTCAGCCTTTGAAGAGTAGATTCTCCTTCCATTCAGGTCACGGGCAAGAAGCATCACGTTCAGCATATGCGGTGTACAGAAATAATCCGGTGTACCAGTACCCTTGTACTTCTCTCTTGCATAAAGCACGGTGTTAATCATAGCCTCAGCCAATACATAATTCTCGCCAAAGTTAGCGCCGGTATTGCTGCCCTGAAGCTCTGCTTTTGCAGCGGCTACATCCAAATCCACATGAATCGTGTACAACTCATCATCCAGCCAAATCGGTCTGATGTGTTCCGGTGCAATCTTATCTTCATCACCATCATCACGTCCATCTCCGAGCATAATCGCCGTTGCCAGCTCTTCATTGAGCATCATTCTGTCAATGCCGTACAGATACTGAACATAATCGAAATCGGTAATGTCAACAATGTCATCCCGATGCAGGGCATTCTTTACATACACAGTCTGCGGGTCAGTGGTTCTCCTGACCAGCTTGAAATTACCAGCCTGTTTCTTCTGTTTGCCCTTCTCATATCCCTTTGCCCTGAGGGAGTCAATATTGCGGATGTCAACCTGGTTAGTTCTGATTCTGGAAATCGGGCTTTTATGTACCTTAGACATTACGACCGAAATCCAACCCTGGTCATTTGTGATAAGCTCCGGAGCTCCCGGTCGCACATCTTTATACTCAGGGAACAATTCTGTTACATTGCCGCTTCCAGTCTGAACAAATCCGCCGCTTACTGCGTCATGCTGGAGATTGTTCTCCTCTGCATAAATCTTAAGAGCTGTCTGAAAACTTCCAACCTGGCTGGACTTTGCCAGCTCAACAATGCCAACCTGATCGGAATGGCAGATAACATTCGCAGAACCCTGCTGCTGATCGTCACGATCAAATACGTTATGTTTCATGATGTTATTTCCTCCTTTTTTTTCATCTTCCTTTTCTTTCTCGTCGTCCTTTTTTGGCTCGCCTCCGTCTTTATTTTCCAATGCCTGTGCGATTAACGCATAGGCTGCTGTCTTCTGTTTTTCAGTCATGGAATTAAAGACATCTTCAACAGTTTCATCTTCACCGTCTTTTTCATTTGTGTTCTTATTTTTATCTTCCGAAGAATCTTTTTTCTTATCATCTTTTTCATCATCTTCCTTATCCGAAGAATGATACAACATGATGTTCTCATCATATCCAATAATAAGACCCGTTTCTGAATCCGCTCCATGAGCAATAACCGATTCAATAAATGCCCCCGGATTGGCTCCCGCCAGAACAAGACTGACTTCACGGATAATGCCATGTAATACATTTTTACCGCTTTCCTTTAACTGGTTAGCAAATATAGAAAGGGATCTTACATCCCCATGCTCAACCAGCTTCTTTGCTGTAATCCCAGACTCACTGTCATTAAATTCGCAGTAAGCATAAACACCATCTTCACGGTTTTCCAACACAGCATGACCCAAAACATTATCGGGAGTATTATGCTGATGATTCCAAACCAATGGAACCGTTTCACCATCGTTATGCTTAAAAGCATCTTTCTTGATGATTCTTCCATCAGAACATGTCAAGTCGTTTCGTGTGGCCCAGCCACTGAAATCATACTTCATTTTGAATTTCCTCCTTATTTTTCTCAATAAAATTAGCCACTTCCGCAGACGCATCCGCTTCTTTAGACTCTCCTGCCGGTTCACTGATATTGCTGTTCCTAAGTTCATCAGCCTTTGGATCGTCAGACGGCTTCATTCCGACAATCTGCCTGATTTCGTTAGATGTCATGATTTCATTACGGGTGAATTTATCCGCAATTTCAGAAATGTCAGCGACCGGGACAAGTTTGAATGGATCTCTAAAGAAAAGAATTGACTGTTTCTGTGACCTTGCTGTTTTTGTAAGAAATTTACGTTTCATTTCATCGACTATGGCTGAAATAATCGGTTCGATTGTACGATTGTAATAATTCAGCATTGTTTTGTCATCGGCGGTTCCATCTAAAATACCCTGCGTGATTCCCAACTGGCTGTATAGCATACTCGTCAGGTATTCAATCTGCGACGGTAAATTATTGTCAACCGAACGATTCAACTGTGTGATATGCTCCGTACCGTCGGTGTATGCAATACCATACTTCGATCCGGATAGCTGATCTTCAATCGCTCTTCTTCGCTCTTCAGCCTGTCGGCGTCGTGCATCTGTTTTTATAACATACGGTAACTGAACGATTAAATCCAGTTTTCCAGATCCACTCTGTTCGTCAATAACATCCGACAAATTCAATTTCCTTATCAGACGCTGCATGGTTGAGTTCGGTTCATTCATTACTGAATAATGCGGATTCTCAATAATTGCAACCATGCTTTTCGGAAGTGTGATATCCTCTTTCCTTCCGATTTTCTCGTTATACAACCTTAACCCCACATATTCCGGATACCATTCCAAAATCTGCGCTGTACGCATGGACTGGATATCATAAGAACCGGTAAGTTTGGGGTCAAGCGTTGTATCAACTGGAACCAAGGCGACACATCCCTCATCGAGCATTGACATCACCGCATCCTGAAAAAACGCTCTTGCCGTCTGGTCAATATTAGCCTCCAATGTAAGACAGGTATTGAGACCAGATTCGATAATCTCCGTAAATCGGTTATTATCGTCCAGCCTTGCGTGATATATGTTGATAGCTGATGCGTCAAGGGCAATACGATTGTACACGGAAGTGATAATCGAACGCTCATTACCACGCGAAAACCTTACATGGTCTGGACGATATCCATATCCCGGACCAATATCGTTGTAATGTACTGATGGGTCTTTATTGCGAAAGGCATTCCAAGCATGTTGGAGCCTTGAACCTATACTTAGTGACATTTTATTCCTCCTATTCAAATGCATCCCGATTCAGTTTGAAAGCTACATAGGCATCCATCATAGCCGCTACTGCATCAATTTTTTGTTCATGCCGCTTTTTTAACAGCTTGCGGTTGCCGTTTGTATCTTCCAGTGTGATACAATTACCCATACAAAAAGACATAAGCTCTTCATCAAACAAAAGCATCCGTTCCTCTGAAAGTTTTTTTAACTCACCTAAAGGAACAGATTCTGTTTTTGCACCTTGTATAACTTTTTCAATTCCGAAGGGTCCGTTTTCAGCAGCCCATCTGTCAACAAACTCCTTTGCGTTATATGGGTCATATCCAAAGCATCTCACGTCATAACCGACATCGTTGATATGGTTATCCAAATCTTCATAGACCAACATCATGTCAAGCACAGTGCCATCCATAACGATTAAACTCCCCTCGGCTATGAATTGGTCGTACTTGATTCTCATAGCGGCTGGGAGTTTCATCAAGGTCAGTTCCGAAATATACGCACGGGTTTTGATACCAAATGCTTCATTTGCCAATGGAAACAAAAACGTGAAGTCGCAGAAATCATCACCTCTTGACAAATCTGCGCCCAAAGAACATGGCATCTGCCAATAATCCCTTTTCCGATGAGGAAGTGTCTCTTCATAAGTAAAGTAATAAGTATAGCCCTCCATAGGAAGCCCAAAACGCTTTGCCAGAATATCGTTTCTAGCTGCTGGGGCTTTTTCTGCACGCTCGACATCCAACTGGTATGTCTCATATGTAACTGTTTTTCCAATGTTTGGATTTGCCTTAAGCCACATTTCCGGTCTTGAAACTTCATCAACAGAATCAAGTTTGTACCACCATATAGAAACATGTGGATTGATGTAGTCGCCCTTTAGAATGTCCATCAACTCCATTTTGATTGTATCGCCGCTTCCATTACGGACAGTACCTTCTGAACTTGTTGCGATTATCAGGTAATCATCAACTTTTGACGCTCCCTGTTCAATCGCTCCTATAACATCCTCGCGAATGTCTCCTGACAGCCACTCATCAACGGTGGCAATCTTTACTCTGAGTCCTTGGAGTTTTGCGATTGACATTGGACGAATTTCCAATAAAGAACCAGTAAGGAAGTTTTCAATTCCTTTTTTGGTAGAAGCTAATTTTGTACGGTTTGCTTTGGAACCCGTTGTGTTTTGCAGAGAACCCTCCGTTAAAAACTTAAACAAAGGACCTCTCGAACGAGTTATTGCGGTCCTTATGGGGGACATGACTTCCTCTGCCTGTTTCATCGTAGGTGCTGTTGTAATTTGATGTGTTGTTGATGTATCAACATTCTGGAAAAAACTTTGAATACACGAATCATATACAGATTTAGCAGCTCCACGTCCAACTATTAAGTATTGTTTGTTAATCAGACGCTTTTTAACTGTTTTATTGACGTAATGTCCGCCATGTCCATCAGGAGACGGTTCATATACGCTCCGCTCAACAAAGTAATACCAGCCAAAAACCTGTTCAGCCCACACCTTGAAAACATCCAGAAGATTGAGGTTTCCTCCATCCGTAAGCGTCAGTTCCCCCTCGCAATACTGTATAAAACCTTCGACAGCTTGGTTGTCATACCACACTCCGGGATTAGCAATCAAGTCATCAATGCGGTTCATCTCCATAGAGATTTCTTTGCATACGGGGATTTCACCTCTTATTACGGCATCTCTAAACTGGCCGTAGTACTTAGGTGTGGCCGTATTAGATAATGCCATAAATAATTCACTCCTTAACTATCATCTTCTTTATCTTCCGGAGAAGTTTTCCAAAACTTTCCGATTTTCTTGTTATCGTTAGCTTGGAATATTTTTGCACTTTCTTCTTTGCCTATTGCTGAATCGAGTGCTTTCTTTGTTTGATTCATAACAATGCCAGTAACTACGGCCTTAGCCGCTTTCTTAGGAGCTTCTTTAATAGCCTCGTCAATTCCGTCTTTAGTTCCTTTTACGGCATTTTTTACATACTCTTTTCCTTTGTCAACCGCCTTTTGGCTAATGTCCTTCATTTTAACACCACGAAATTTTGATATGACTCTACCAATAGCTTCCGGATTTTTATGGACATATATTGCGGCTGCCGCTACACTGGCGGTAGCTATTCCAACTTTTGTTATTGTTTGCCGGTTTTCCTTAACCACATTGGCAATTTTGCTTCCTGGCGACTTTTTTTCCGCTTCTTTACCGTTATCTGATGACTGGATATGTTTTTTCCCCGCAGAAGTCAAAGTCCCATCACGATTCTGAAAACGCCTAACACCCCATTTTTGTCCAAGAACACCATGATGTTGTAATGTGTTATCCATTTTGAATTTCCTCCTTCCCAGATTCTGCTGCCACATTGATTCTCCACTCCAGTTCGTTAAGTATGCGGTTGGTGGATTCTATGACAGCGCTACTTAACGGCGGGTCAAAAAGCAACTTTACTTTCTGATGCATATAGGACTTAACCATTTCAAGCCGGGAATCGTCCTTGATAAAATCATCCCATGTGGCATCTTTATCTGTGATAGAAAACCCATTTTCCGGACCGACACCAAGTTGGGTCAGGACAGAAAAGACAGAATTGATATGCATGATGATATCAGCATCAAAGTGTTCGTACTCTTCGGTAACCCCAAGCAGCTTTTTAATTGATGTCAGTATACTTTCCATAGTTCCTCCTCGTTACTGCTCTACAGCAACAAACTCTTTCATGCAGTAGCCGTCTACGCCGTCTGCGGTTGTAACATAAAACCATGCATTTGTAGAACGGTCTTTGTCAATCTCCAATACATCTCCCGCTGAAATAATACAGAGAACATTATCCGCTCTCTTCTGTGCTTCGCGGCGGACATTAAGCTGCTTGCAGTTTGTAACTATACCATAAAGAATATTGGTGTTGTTCTCCTGTGCAGAAGCGGGCTGTTTAGGATAATATTTTGCATTATCCTCCATTACGGCAGCCTGCTGACTGTTTTCCTGATTTACTCCATTTACGTTGTTTGTTTCATTACCCATTTTTCTTTACCTCCTGTTCAGTTCTGCCTCCAAGGGCAGGTGTCATTTTTTGTTCGCTCCACCAACACATGAGTGTTCAACAAATCACTATTGCCATAATGGATTGCGTTGTGTGTATCATGTGTTGTAGAAATTAAAAATTCCGGATTCATAAGATAGTCTGTATTATTCCGGATATCATCCGCCGTTATTGGGTTCATATGATGAATATAAATTTTGTCATATATCTCATATCCAACTACCCCCAAATCGTATCCATGGTCGCGGACGATAATTTCATCTCTCAAAGCTTTCCATTCTTTAGAACGATAAAACCGTTGATTCAGGTATCTCTCAAATCCAAATGTCTCCATTCCGATTTCACCGTCTAACTTCAAATAGTTATAACGTTCTTCAAAAGTCGGAAGTCTTATCAATTCAGAATAGGTTCTAATAATCATCTGGATCTCCATTTCCGCTATATCTTCTCATAGAGTCAATAGCCTGTTCCATCAATTCTTCAATGTGCTTCGATGAGCCAACTGCTTCCGTCTTTGCCCTTGTCAGTTCATTTTCCAATGCAATTTTCTCCCGTTCGAGTTTTTCCCTCTGGGAACCAAGTTTTAGGTAATGAGTTATGACCTGTGAAGAAGCTGTTCCATCACGCAGTTGCTGTTCTGCAAGGTCTACAGCCAAAGACACCAACTGATTCTCCCTTGCTTCTGGATTGAGAGCCGGTCTCATCTTCTTAGAGGCGCCTGAAGAATTTTTTGTCTGTGTTTTTCTCATCTTAACTGCCTCCTTGCATAATTTTTGTGCTGCTATCAGAATACTTACAAGAAGAAATATCCTCTTTTTGTACCTGTTTTGGATGACATTTAGAGAAACCTCCAGAGCCGGTGAAAACTTTTTTACCTGAAAGGAGAAAAAAGAAAGAGTAAAACTCATTTATACCAACCCTGGAAGCTTCTTTAAATGCCATCCTATGTAAAGACCTTTCTCCAAAAATATCCCCCGGAGAAATTTTAAAGACCGCCGCGATACAGGAGGGGGTGCATTTTTTGCAGACACCCCCACTATGCATCAACAAACAGTCTTTAGTCTTGAATAAAAGTTTTTTTGTCAATAAATTTTTGATTTTCTGTCATTTTTACCTCAAACGAAATGAAAACAAAAACAAATTCATTTCATATGAAGCAAGAAAGGAAACAAGTTGTTTGAATCCAATGAAGTCCATCCATACCCCATAGGTTGTGACACTACATCGGCATTCTGTTATTATGCGGTAGCAATCTGTCTTGTCACCTTCCTGTAGATGTTCCTGAAATCATACTTAATAATTTCATCAATCGCACGTTCTGTCTCCACATTGTTCTCTTCTTCCGAGAATTGTTCCGAAGTCTTTGCAATTCGACCTAAGTATGAACAAGTATTGTATCCTTTTTCCACATCAAACAGAAACCAAGAAGTGAACTGTTCAAATGGATCATAAGGATTGTCAAATGTTGTAAGCCTGCATTCCCTCTGCATGGGTGTTCACTCCTTTCTGCTACAGGTATTTGGATACAGTGCTTGTTGAGACGCCCAAAGCCTGTGCGATTTCAGCAATACTATAGCCCGAAGCGTTCATTGATGAAATCTTGCTGATTTTAGCAGAACTCAAAGAAGTTGTTGCTCTTGGTGTTGCTCTCTGCCTGAGTTCATCAATGTTTACATTATTTATTATCTGCTTCAGTTTGTTTTCACTGACGGCACCAGCCTGAATGGCTTCCCATTCTTTGTCTGTAATTTTTATTGGTTCTCTTTTTGCCCCAACAGAAACTCTTGCTGATGTAAGTGCCTGCTGTCCGGCTTTCTTTATTTCAGCATTTGTCATATCGGGATTGTCCTTTTTCTTTGCCGCAACATTGGCATTTGCAATTACCTGTGCCTGCCTTTCTTTTGGCGCATTACGAAGAGCAACATTTAGTTTAGCAGATAATGTGTCAACTTCCGCCTGATATGTTGCCTTTGCAGATGCAGAATAGGCAATCTTGCCTGTGGAAACCATTTCTTTTCTTGCTTTATTAGCAAGTGACTTCATCTGGTTAGCGTAGTTTGCATACGCCTCTTCAACAGGATGCCCCGATGACAGTGTTCTTGCATCACGGGTTTCTGCCATTTTGGTGGATGCCTGTGTGCGAACCTTAGTTTTGCCTGTCTTTTTATCCACATACTCTTCATAAACCTCTTTATACGTTTGTTCTCCTGTTTTCGGGTCTATGATAGGACTTCCTTTTCTTTTCAGTACGGAGGTCTCAGATTTGGCACGGGATATTAGGGTGGCGGCACCTTCATGGTACTTACCATCTTCATCATAATGGCCCTGGTATTTCTTTTTAAGGGAGGATATACCGTTATCTATCTCACTCTGCTTATAGTTAAGCTTGTGTTTTTCAGCATCAATAACAACCATGCTGTGACGGACAGCCCTAGCCAATTCATCCTGTGTTGCCCCTTTTAATGTCATATCTGTTATAAGATTCGACACTTTTCCCATCTCTGTCTGGGTGTTTCTCATTGTCTTCATACCCTCTTTGTAAGGATACGAAGTTTTTGGGTCAAACCCTTCAAGCCCCTTTAACGGAGATGTGGATGTGATTTTTACTTTACCCCCCGTAGGGATTACCATTACTGTATCTCCGTCAAAATCAGCACCCGATAACCGTTCAGCCACTTTACTATTGATGCCTATTGCATCAAGGGCATTGCCAAGTGTTTTTCTGGCTTCCGGATGTTTATTATTGACAGTTACAATTGGAATTTCAAACGTCCCGCCATGTGGATACCGAATTAAAGCGACCTGTTCCCCATTCTTATAATTAGGAGCATAAACTTCGGTATCTTTCATGGATGTAATTGGCAAAATAACCTGATACTTCTGTCTTGGAAGAGCCGCTGCCTGTAAATGGACTGCTGCCGCATCGCAATCATCAGCAAATGATTTAAGAAGCGTCTTCTTAACGGTCGGATTTGTCAAAGAACATATCTCATCAAATTCGGCAAACTTATCGGATGCCGCCAACCCCAACTGCTTTTTCACAAGATGGAGGCTCTGCTTGGATAAGAACTGTGACGGCAGTTTATCAGACCATGCACCCCAATCGCCTTCCTCAGCACGTTTGTTTATCAAAGACAACTGGCGTTTTCCATCTTTGTCGATGTAATAACTCTGGCCGCCGGCTTTAATCAAGGAACCAAACGGATTATCGGGGTCATCCTTAATATTTTTCAGAACGTCACCTACTGGCGTACCCTGCTTCTTGTTTGTATTAAACCTGACGTCCACACCAGGAGGCAAATCATCTGAATAGATAGCCATGCCTTTCAAATATTTGGTATCGTCCACCAAAATACGCACCTGGGCATAGTGGGAATCTCCGAGGGACAAATCGTCAACTCCACGCCTCAATTCAATTACTCCGTCCTTATGTATTCCGCCTTCTTCCGCATAGCAGATTTGAAGACGTTTTGAATCCATGCTTTTAGGATAGACAAAGGTGTCAAATGTATCGCCGCCGTCATGGGATACATAATCTGTCAGCGAATGGACATTCTCGTAATCATAAATATCTTTATGCTCCGTTCCGGGAGGACAGATAACTTTGATGTTGGTCTGCTTTCCAGGATTAGTAACCTGAGGAACGCCGCCACCGTAGACCGGATAGCCTTCCATCTCCAGAATATAAAGAGCCTGATTCAATTTCTCTTTAGAAATCCCAAGCTCCCTCTCAACACCAGTACCGACATCTATCATTCCCTTTTCATCAATCTGCTTTCTCAAAAAATCCGCCGTCTTCTGTGCCTGATTCATATTCGACTCTGAACTTTCATTCAGCAGGGAACGGATAGAAGAATCGTTTGTATATCCCATTTTTTCAGCAATCTCATTTAAAGAATATCCTTTTTCACGAAGCCCTTTAGCAGTAGCCACTTCCAAAGCCCTGCGCTCATTTTTTGCTAACGACTTTTGGGTACGGAACTGGGTAGTTGTCAGCCCAAAACTATCGGCTATCTCTTTCTCAGACATACCCCGTTTTTTTAACTCTTCAATACGGCTCAAAAAATCTCCGCTATGTTGATAAGGATTCTCTCCGGAACCCCACGGATAACGCCCAGAACGCCTAGGCATACCATAGTGCATAAGTATATCTTCTGCTACCTGATTCATGTCTAAGCCTCCTCTGCTTTAATTTTTGCAATTATTTTATCCGAGGTGATGATTCGGTCCATTATTGGAAGAATATCCTCCACGGTCGGCTTGTGATATAGAATTTCATCACTCTGGTAAATCCTCAATTCCATTTCAATTTCAGCCGGTTTGATTTTGTATTCCAAACAAAAAAGAGCCGCATATATTTCAAGCTGCTCCATGTGTGCCGGAATAACTCCGGTCTTTAAATCATGTACTCTCAATAAACCATTTCTAAATCCTATGGCATCTGCTGTCCCAAAACAATTATCGGAGTAATACAGTATCTGCTCTGGCGTCAGTCTAAACCCTATGGCATCATTTACATACATGTTTAATGTCTTATGGGATTTAGGAAGCTTCTGCCCAAGCCGTATACACTGTGCAGCAAATTCATGCAGGACTGTTCCTTTTTGTGTCGCAAGAAATTTAGAATATGCTTCAGCAACTTTCTCATCGGAGTAGTTTATCCAATGATACTTACTTGCTCCAAGAAAGGCGTGCTGCCCTTCAAGATTTGAATGTTTGTTGAAGTTCATTTAACACTTCCTCCTTATTTTCAGGACAGATGAATCTTGCAAATGACATCTTGTCCATCAATTTTACATAATGTTCCTGATTTGGACGCTTACTAGCACTTGCATTTCTTTTACATTCTAAAGAGGCCCACTTGTTTCCGTAAAGAACCAGCAGATCCGGAATACCCTGAATATAACTGGAATCCAATTTCATAACCATGCAGCCGACAAATCTTTTTTTGATTTCTTTTATCAGCTTTGATTGAAAATCTTTTTCCAATTTTGTGTTCTTCGCCATGACTGCGACCTCCTTTCCATTTTTTAGCAAACACAAAAAGAGAATGAAAAAATGGCTATTTTATCCTTTCTCTTCATAAAAGGGTATGTTTTTTTCGCGAAGTAAAAAAAAAGCAAAAGAAAAGAGACCATGTTTCAGGTCTCAATTACGTTACATCTGTGATTTTAATTTGATGATCTCTCCTAAATATAAAGCATTTAAAACAGACCATTGTTTCCATTCAGTACAATCCTCATCATGCAAATGTTCTTCCATCTTTTTCATCGCATATTGGGATTTTTCTGATAAGTTTTTTATCTGTTTCTTGATTTTACATTTCTTAAATATGTTCATCATAAATATCACTCTCCTTTCACTATAGGAGATGTAATTTACGCGAACAAAAGAGAAACAGAGATGAAAAATCATTTTTATGCAGTTTGTAAATATACATCACCATCCTTATCTAAATAATATACAGATTCTTTTTGACATGATTGCAAAACTAATTGTAATGGTTTTCGTTTAGTAAGCTCTTCCCCATTACCTAATAAATCAACGACATCATTGACTCGTTTCTCATATTCTGATTTATCTATTTTTTTCAGAGGACTACCTTTATAGTTGGCGACTCTCATCTGTATTGCAGAAAAGTCGGACAGTATACGTTTCTCACATTTGTCAAGATATGCAAGAATATCTTTTTCAACATACTTAAGATATGTTATATCTACATTCTGTGAATAGTAGACCTCAAGTATGTTACTCATGCTGTACAACTGAATTGCCAATTGCAGACACTCTTTAATCCGAAAAGCTTCACTTACGAACGAATCCAGATCGGATATATCTTTTGTTTTTGCTAAAGAGTCCAAATCAGATATATAAAACTCCATATCTTTCATTGCAACCTTTCTAGCTTCCTGAATATTTACGGTTGTCGCCGTCCTCTGTATATTGTTAGTCATAATTGAATTGTAGTTCTGATATGCAAAATTTACAAAGCTCACTTCGGACATCAATTCCGCCTTTTTATCCCCATATAGAAACTCAAGAATCTTATCGGCTTTTTGATTGATTGCGGTTAAGTTATTATTGATTTCGGAAAGAAAGTACTGACCGGACGCAATAGACATCACACTAAACGCTCCCATAGCTATTGCTTGGGATTGTAACGAATACAAAGGTGCTTGCCCAGCAATGCCATTTCCTATCGAATATGAATTACCAACGCCACCATTAGCGTAGTGCATTAAATTGGACAAACCAATACCTGCGGGCAGATGCATTACATAAGCGTTCGCCATTGTATTTGCCGCTATCATAGATGGAAGCTGCTGAAATAATGCGCTTGTATGTATTTTTTGAGCAGAACTTATCTCTAATTTAGTGAGATTCGTTTGCTTGGAAATATCATCACATGTTTCTATATCAAAACCAGACAATTTTATATCGTCCATTCTTTATTGCCTCCAATCATAAATCCACAAAATAAAAAGTGCGCCCCCAATGAAGAGACGCACCGCTAAAGTGAATCTCTCCTATTGTTGCGACACAATTCCATCAACACTCAAAGGCGTGACTATGTAAGAGAATACACTTATAGCCTAAGCAATATCCCCTGAGTGTTATAAAAAAATATAGAATTGTGTCGCACTTTTAGTATATCATACTTGGCTGGAAAAGAAAACTAAAAATATGTCCACGCCCAAAAACCCACTTTTATTTGCCCTATTTCTTTATATATTTAATTTTTTTCTCACGATTAAATGAAAAAATAAGTGGGAAAGTGGGCGAAACCCTCACAAAGCCCATAAATACGGCATTTTTATAGCCCACTTTTGGGTTTTAAAACCGGGCGAAAACCGGGCATTTGACCAAGATTTCTCCATTTTCGTCCGTAAAATTTCCCAAAATCCAAGCAAATTTCCCAAAATCACAACGCATTTACCAAATCTCCGACATCAAAACCGGGCAAACCCACTTTCCTCAAATATAAAAGTGGGCAAAATCAGCTCTGGTAATGTCTTCTTTGATATGCCAAATGCCTCGGAACTTGTACGAACGGTGTGGCTTGTAGAGCGATTGTGTGTAAATTTGATGTGTGTCTTTCAGAAATATCCCACACCGCTTGATTGAAGAAACAGAGTTTTTCTCTTCTTCCTCATTTTCGCCAAAACACTCAAACGATTTATTTAATGCTTCAGCTATCTCCCGGAACGATTCAATTATAAGTCCGAAAGCCTCATTCATTTTTGTTATAAACATAGTTATGTCTGATATGTCCATATTATGCTCACCCCAATCCTACAGATTTCTTTGCTAAGTTATCAGCTTCTTCATTGAAAGGAACACCAGAATGAGCCTTCACATGCTTAAAATATAATTTGAGACCGCTCTTCATGGCAGACTTTGCCAACCTTGCATAGTCCATAGTTCCTTTTTTCTTGGCGTGCCATTTACCAGTAACCCATTTTTCAACGCCCTCATAATCGTAGTAAATGGTCAGCTTCTCCATGCCAAGCTTTAACGCTGTTTGTATAGCAGCACTCGCTCCAAGGATTTCTCCTGCCACATTACGCATCTTGCAAAGATCTGTTTCCTTACCGGAACCCTGAAGAATATGCTTATTACCTAATTTATCAATCAGGAATCCGCCCCATCCGTATGTGTTGGTTTTTGTGTTGTACGAACCGTCCACAAATGCAAAAGAATGTTTCTTATAACCCATATGTATCACCTATACACCTTTCCTGTGTTTTTGTCTTTTAAAACTATCCTCTCTTCCAAATGGAAACCAGACAATTCGCAGATATTGAAAATGGTATCCAGTAACTTATGGAATCTCTCATCTTCATTTTCCACATTTTTAATTGCCTGATAGGCAGTTGGATCGGAATATCCGGATGCGTTCTTTCTTATATCATCCTCTCGTGCCAATTTTTATCACCTCCAATCTTAGTCGCTCTTTTCCAGACGAACGCCGCCATACTCCCAAAGATCCTGTTTCATTTTATCCATATCCAGCTCTCCATTCTGCCATCTTTCGTAATATTCCAGAACATGAGCTGTGAACTTTGGAATCCGCTTTGCATAAGATTTAGGCCAATAGTGATCCATCAAGACTTCCAGCGGCAAAGTCAACAATAATATCATTGCTGTGTTTACTGCATCGTCCGTAGCCTGCTGCCTAACTTCTTCCAATTCATCACCAATCTTTTCCCTAACCATCGCATCTAGCTGGGCTTTAGTTAAGTTGTATGTGGCGGTCTTGGCCTTTTTCTCATTTTTTCTTGCACGTCGAATTTCTGCACGTCCCATAACTGTATCTCCTTTATACTAAAAATATCAGGCAAATCCTTTTGGAGTAGGCTTTCGCTCCTGATAATCCGGACAAGAGAAAGAAACATCTACATTTTGAGACTTCATCATAACGTCCCATCCGTAATCATCGTTTGGACCATCTCCATAAGTGGTGTTTGTCAGTTTTCCCATAGCATCTTTGGGATTATCTTTGTTTTTGCAGACCTTGCCATGTATACACTTGTCACAGTCAGTTAAAAGTTTAAGCATTATTATTCACCTCCTCAGCATTACAAGTAATAATTTCGCTGTACGGCAGCTTCTCAATCCACTGGCAGAACTCACGCCACTCATCCAGCTTATGCTCCCGTCTGTACTGATAAATGTTAGACAAAACTTCATAGTTCAGCATAACGGTCCGCTTTTGGTTATAAGAAGATGGAAGAAGCTGAATCATCTGCCACCAAATATCTTTTGCCGAGAAACCAGTTTCTTCTTCGGTCTTTAACGCTGCCAGATATCTCTCTCTGCACACATTCAACATTTCTACAGTAAGATTGAGAATGCCATCGGGAGAAAATGTACAATTTCCACAACCTAATTCAATAGAAGGCACAAGTCTTTCGTCGTTATTGTGATTTGTGAAATTCAGCAAATGTTCATGACTAAAATCATCTATCGTAAATTCTTTAGCATGAATTTTATGCATGGTAGAGCAGGAGTTGGCAACGGTACCTACCTTATACGTATCAAACTCCTTCCACCAGTAGAGCGGTGCAGTAATATCAACATAGACTGCAATCATCCGGCGGAATTTTCCATGAACTGAACCAGCCTTCGCCAGTTTCATCATCAGACAGTGGTCTTCCTGTCCCAGTTGCCAAGAGCCATCAAAAGAATGGTTACAGGGAATCCGGTTCGCACAATTATCACATCCAATGTGCATCTCTCCTCCCCCACAAATGCCACTGTCGGATCTGTCCCAACTGTTCATAGGGTTACGCATCCCTCTAATAACATGCTCCCATCCCATTACCTCTGCATCTTCAATTTTAATCATTTTTGCTTTTCTCCTTTCTTAAACTTTTTATTAAAAGCTTCTTCACTCAACATAATCACACTCTGTAAATTGTCGTAAGTACAACCCCGAGGCGGTACCGATTCTACCTCTTTACCCTTCTTCAGATTTTCAATATCCTCTGGTGTTAAGGAAATATATAAATTCATCGTTTATTCTCCTTTCATTGTTCGTTATTAGCCAACCGGTCAATTCCACGATTAAGTTTCTTGAGCATGATATTACGAATCTCTTCAAAATCTATGTTGATAGAAGTTGAATAGGTTAAAATAGTACAAAGAACATCCGCAACTTCTTCTTTTACATGATTGCGGTCACCTTTGAATCGTTGTTCTTTCGTTATTTCTTTTGTTAGTTCCGACATTTCTTCGATTAAGTATACCGATTGCGGGACTCTTTTTTCCATTTCACAATCAGCCATCACAAGGACTTTTGCTTTCTCGCACAATTCAGAATCAAATATGTAATTTTGGTTATTCATTTTCATCCTCCATTTCCCAGTAATATTTGCCATACATAATGGGCTTTTTGCTGAATATCAATGCAATGCCTAATGGAATCATTACCGCCCCAATAGTTGCATCTCCGTCCAGCAGCCAAATAGAAATAGCCGTAAAAATAAGAACAAAGACACCGAGCGTTTTTTGCTTTAAGAAATATAAAGCTTTTTCTCGCTCTTTGATTCTCTGTTCTCGTTTCTTTTTTGCTCTCTCCGCATATTCTTCTTTACAAGCCATATATCCATCTTGAAAGCCCACATCATAATGGTATTGGCTTATGCTTACAGCATTATTCACTTATACACCTCCGTTCCATTTTTATTAAATCGTCTTTCAGAACTTCTTGGGTTTTGAAACGATGTCCACAGTCTCTGCATTCCCGTTTCCGCAATATTGTCCCAGTTATCAAATCTGTTCTGGTATCAATAACAAAGGTTTCTCCACAACATAACGGGCAATCTTTGACTGATTTGTATTCTGACAACATAGGCTTTTACGTCTCCATTTCTTTCTGCTAATTTCCAACTACAGAATCAAAATGCTTATCACGGTTTAATTCCGCGACGGGTGTTCCTGCTACACCGGCACTTTCTTCAGAATCCGTTGCCTTGAAATATGCACCCTCTTTTTGCGGATACATAAACTCGAACATGAGATAATTTGCCGCATCACAAAGATACTCAGTATTACCAGTAGCCAGATACTTCTTGATACACAAATTATGCGAATCCAAAGCATTCACTAACCCCATACCGAAGTTATCCGCTGCTGTACCATACTTATAATAAGAAAGAGCCACACGGTTCTGGCGAAGCTCGTCAAATCTATCGCTGTACTCTTTTGGTTGCTTTTTACCAATATCACTCATTAAAATTCTCCTTTCCGACAAATATAAAAAGAGCCTGGGGGTTTCCAAGCTCCTTAAATCTTTCTATATGGTTTCTTACGGTATCTTATCGAGAATACTTTCACACATCAAGCCCGTTGACGTTGGTTCATATTTCTCGTCGAATCCATCATATTGTAATCGGTCTGCAACCGCATCCTCAATGTTGACCCAGTAATCATCATCTTCAGACAAATTGTTAAAATCACAATCTAATCCCAAAGATTTCATAAATTCGATTTCCTGTTCTGTAAACATGGTCTATTCTCCTTTCGCATATTTTCGTTTTTCCCTTCTCCCCGTTTTCCAAACAGTTATTATTTCTCCGGTATCTGGATTTGCATTTACAGTAGCATCATTTCCTATAAATCTTTGACTTTTTCGATTTTCCTTGTCTACTCTGAGTTTACCAATATGAATTGGTTTAGTCAATGCGTTCTCTATTCCCTTTGCCGTAACATAACGAGTGGGATCTTCGGCCCTATCTAATGCGTGTTTAGAAATATGAGTAACCGATACTCCATTCGGCGTCTCTATTTTCTTCTTATTAAGACATGCCTCTATAGAATATCGGTCATGCGATAACTGTTCCGCAGTACGCCTAACACCCCATTTCTGACCTTTAATTCCATGATGCATGAGTTCGGATGTTGCCTCGGAAAGTTTCTGTTTGATTTTGTTCAGAATATCCTCCACGGTTTTGCGGGTATTGTCACTCAACTTCATATATTTGCTGTGTTCATTGTACCATGCAAACATCTCATAAAGATCGCCCTTCTGCCAGCTAAATGCCCACCAATCACAAACCATCTCAAGAATATAATTGTAAGGCATATCCAGAACAATTTCGCCTTCTTTCGGGTCATCGTTAATCAGAATCCAATGCTGCCAGTGATGCGGGTTTCTGTGAAGATGCAGAAGCCACGCCTTTCTATAATCCTGCATAACTTGATAGGATTTATTGTTGCCATAGAAATAAGCATCATATGCCTCATACTCATCCGGCTCGGACTTTGACTGGTCATGTGCAAAACACACCTGCCATTCCAAATTAGGAACATCTTTAACTAATTCGGGGAGATATGTACAAAACCATTCATAACCCTTTTTGACGTTTTCTTTGTGTTTGACCAAGTACTGGTCGTATTGATAACTCATTGCTTAACCTCCTCCTTATCCATGTGTGAAAATTATCATTAACAATGGGGTTTACCGTCTGCTGAAGAACTTGTTGTGTCGATTCCGCATGAGCAGTAATTATTGGTTCTGGTAAATATGCAAAAGTCTCCATCTGTTTATGGTCACACTCGTTTTTTCGAGAACACTTTTGACATTTTTCTGCTAATCTCGATAATCCAGCCATCTTATCTCTCCTTTCAAACTTGTCATTATTTCTAACTCATGTTATAAATATAATAAAGCTACTGCACCGGACTCACCAAGGAGGTGATACTTCATGAATAAAAATCAACTCGCAACAGATCCTGTGCAAAATAGCAATTTTGACTTTAAGAATCCCTTGATTGCCGTCACCGCGATTCTTACAGTCGGGGTATGCTATTGTACCACTGTAATCGTAAACGCAAAATATAACCGGGACGTAGAACTGAAATACAAAGACTTCTCTTTAAATATCCAGCCCTCGGTCTCGGTCGTAGCAGTTTAAATATATTTCTTTCTGATGCAGTAGCTTTACTTCAAAATTTAGCCCATTCTAAATCAGGGGTTATTGGGAGATACCGTATCCGCAGTTTCCTCCGGCAACCATTTCTTGAACTCGTTGAAGTAATTTCCACGATTTCCAAGTGCCTTTTTAGAAATTGCCATTGCTAAACCTTTCTCCGGGTCAAACTGCTCTCCTTCTTTACACTTTACAACCGTTTTCTCTCCATCATCCCAATATACGATGGTAGCGGGTTTATTAAAGATTACCCTCTTAATACGCAGCCCATTCATTCCGAACAGACTGCCATTTTTATACATATTTGAATAGTTCGTGTTCATATTATCTCCTCCAATTCCAAACAAGTCATTAAGCATTCTTTTTACTGCATCCTCATCTTTTTGATTGGCTTTTTCCTCATCCTTTTTCTTTGAGGCAGCTACTTCCGCATATATTGCAGCGTCTACAGCATCCACATACGTATAGCCGTCTGTAATATTTCCAATCAATTTTTTAGGCTGCATTTTTGCTTGTTCTTCCATTTCACGCTTGAATTTCTGAACCTGCGTTTTAAAATTTATTGCGTTGTGGCATATCGGACAACAAATGCCACTACTATCCGTATCAATATAAGAGCCACAAAACTCGCATGTGATGTTCATATGTCTTTTTTCCCCTTTCAATTTTTGCTCATTTTGCTTAACCAACCAGTTTCATTAAACTTCTTTTTTTCTTTCAGTGCCTTACTTATAGCCAAATCAATTCCCGACCGGCTTTTCAAATGGTAATAATATAAATCTGTGTAAGGCGTATTTAGCCTGTCTATTCTGCCGCTTGCCTGCGTAACAATCTTATAGGAGTAGTTCTGTGAGTAGAAAACAATGGTATCTGTCTTTGTGCAATTCCATCCTTCTGCTCCTGCATTGTACTGAACGAGATACACCCAGCTTTCTGCATCAGGAATGGGCTGGTGACTGTGTCCGTTCCACTCTGCAACTTCTACATCTACAAACTTTCCCTCTGGATCTACCCAACAGATACCTTTCAATATTTCCAATTCATAGTCGAAATTGTAAAAAACGATAAGCTTGGGATGTTTCTCAAATATCTCCATCAACGCGACAACTCTGCTGGAATCAGAATTTACAGCTTTTCGCAGACAATAGCAGAGTTCACCAGCATTTTCTATCGGTTCATTGTCCCATATGTCCCATCGCCTTTTCATAATATTTTTATACTTTGGAACATCATAAGAAACATAAACATCTTCGTGGTGTGATACCGTTTGTCTGTCAAAATCCATATTCACAAGAATAGAATTTCTAAGCCGTATCAATCTGCCCGTATTGAGATATCTGTCCACTTTAGGGAACTTAGAAAACCTCGAATAAACAATATGCTCACGGACAAATTCAGAGCGGTTTTTGTAGAACCCATTCGCCACAAACACCGGGACATAATCCATCCATGTATCTCCAGGCGTAGCACTGAGCAGAATCCACTCATTCGACTTGCATATCTTCAGGAACGCTTTTACCCACGCACCGCTTCCAACAACCCGCTGCTCATCAAATATAAAGAAAGCATCCCTAACCTCAGAATACTTCCCTATGTTATTCCATGAGTCGATGACAACCTTGTTAGAATATAAATTGTTTTCCGGGTCTTTGGACAGCAGAAAAGGGATCAGTTCTTTATCCCACTCCAAAGTGTCACGTTTTCTTGCAGTTGTGATGATATATAAATCCTTTGGCGGATCACCCATTGTTATATAGTCCCCGCCAAGCAATGTGGATGGCTCACCATCATTTTTTAGATAGTAATAAGACAGAGCTGTCAATGACTTTCCAGAACCCACACCGCCACATAAAATACATCCGTTTTTCATGTTATTTATGGCTTCCTGCTGATAGTCGAACAGTGTTATTCCTGCCATCTAATCACCGCTTTCTTTCCCCGACGCATTTTCAAAAGGCAATTTAAACCCGTTATGCATCCTGTCATCAATGTACTCGTGTGCAAACACCTTTCTCGTATCGCTGCCAAATTCTTTAATGACATCCGGCAGATTTTCATTTACACAGTCAAATATCAACCCCTGCTTCCAGCACCATTCCACAGCCTCATCAAGTCTTTCGTCCACCCGATTCGTCCAAAGAATAATCTTAGCGCCAGCTCTTCTCTGGCTATGTAAATATGCAAATAAATCTTCATTAGCGGCTCCAATTTCCGGCCATTTGTTTTCACATAAAGTGCCGTCAAAGTCTACCGCAATGATTTTGTAATTAAAACCCATTTTTATCTCCTTTCAAAATATAAAGGACCAGTATCTGTGCAGACACCAGCCCCTTACAATATAAACAAATTTACTTAAACGGAACTTCTTCCTCCGGTCCCTCCATCTCTGCATACTTATCGGCAAACTCATCTTCTTCAATGGTTACATACATCGTTTTGACATAAGCCTTTATTCCAGTTTTTCCATTGACTTCCCATTCATGCGGACGGATAGTTAAATCAACATTCCTGATTTCGGCAAAATCCAAAGTATCAATGGACTCATCATCGAGCGGTGTCTTTGTTCTCCTTGTAACCATGATTATTTTTGGTGGGAAGACGTCAAACCTCACAGCAACCTGAATATAATGCCTTGGTTCATCGCCTTCATCTCTTGGCTGAAGAATTCTTACGTTCCAGCCATCCTCTGCCAATTCCTGCGCCATATCTACATCTTCAATGATTACACAGAAATTACGGTCTCCCGCACGGTTATACTTTGTCTCTCTTCCTGCAAAATTACGAAACATAATTCTCGCATTTTCAATAACAATGTTTTTTACGTTCTTACTCATGAATATCTCTCCTTTTTATTTAGTTGTTGGCGGATTCATCGGCGTCTTTATCAAAAAATCCGAAATATCATAATTCAATCCGCAGTCCATGTGGAAACTGTCTTCATTAAAATGCGGACAGTCAAAACAGGTTTCATACTTACCATCGCCGCAAGGAACTTTCCAGTCTTTTGGTTCGCAGTCAATATCCGAATCGTTTGCTCCTAATGGACCAATATATGGGTCATCCGAAACAAACCATTCAAAATCTCCATATTCGGAAATAGTCTTTACCGCATCATCAACCAGTTTGTCATAATAAGACCGGTCTATGTCATTTTCCTTTTCAAGTTCCCGAACCATCTCGGATTCAAGCCAGCGGAATCCTTTAGAGCCGGTAGCAGCGTAATACTTACCGCCTTTCTCACGCATAAGAAGTCCTCCGCCGCATCCGTCTTTGATCGGGCAGAACTGACCTACTTTACCGATGAAACGATAGTTATGTCCCTCTGCAATCTGCGGAACGATTTCCTCACAGCTTGCTTCAAATGTGGTGTCAGAAAGCAATCCCTTTTTATAGTCGCTTTCAAACTTTGACAGTTCCTTTTCCAGCTTACTTACATCCGGATAACCCTCATTCATATCCAAATATAAAGAGCTGCTAACAGATTTTGTCTCACACATATCATCAAATGTGATATTCTCTCTGCTAAACAGCTTCTTAAATACATAAGGAATCTGAAATTGTGTCCCAGTAGCAGTCCATTCACCGCTGTCCTTGTACTTGGCAATGTACACCGCATCATTTACAAGACACATTCTGTCGTATGTAGCCTCGTGTTCAAATGTGTATCCGTACTTTTTACCAAAGTCCATAACAAACTGGATAATTTCAGGAGTGGCATCCGGTATCTTGATGGAATCTGTCTTAATGTGGGCAACCGTAAACCCGCGTTCCTGCACTTCATGCTTAAGATCAATCATGAACAACGCACCTCTCTTGGCCACGATATTGTCAATGTTTCTCTTGTCACGGAACGGGTTCTCAAATGTAGCCGAAGTCAGGCCATATACAGAATTGATAGCCGTCTTCAGTGCGTTTGCCAACTGTTTTGACGTCATCTCGCCATCCAGCACTTTCTGGATATACGGCGTAAGCTTGCCGTCAAGCATTTTGTTGACTTCATCCCATGCTTCATGCTTGATTGTTACCCTGCCATCCACAATCTCCTTAAACCTCTTTGTAAATTTAGCACCAAACAGAACCTCTGCAATAACACTATGAGGATGCATAGACGCAATATCCAACAGTGCCACATTTCCATGCATTCCCGGTTCAGCATACACATAACCGCCTTCTCCAACTTCCTCTCCACGATATGTTGATACACCTTTTTCAAATTTATATCCCGGAAAATAAGGAAGCAGACTGTTATCCTTCCCATGAGTCTGAGCCATCATCTCAGGGCATGACTTTTTGAGAAAGCTATGGGTGTCAGCATCCAAATGTTTTACAGGCTGCGATAAATCGCGGTAATTAAATTGGTCCTGCGGCTTTCGGTTATTACCAAATATAATTTTAGTTGTCAATGAATTAGTGGTGTCATTGACCGAACCGTCTGCTAAATCTGCCAGAATCTGCCTTGCAGTCCAATCCGCAGACAGATAGTCAAACGCAGCCTCTGTAGCAATAACATCGTTATCACAATATTCAGCCACCTGTATCCATTTTTCTTCCGGAACAGGCTCATCCCATGGCAGACCCAATTCCTGATGATGGATTCCCATTTCGATTTCCAGTTTTTTCAGACTTTTCTTATTTCCTGCCGATGCAAAATCATAAATATCAGTGTAGGAAATGTTGTAAGCTTCGCCAAAGAAACAATTTGGACTGCCGTTGATAATCTTCTGGGATAAGTTATACAACTGTTCATTACTGTACCCCATCAATCTGGCATATAACATGTGGTTGTCATATCTCCGGCAGTTAAATCCCACCAAACGGAACCGAAGAAGCTCCTCGATTTCAGTCGGTGTCGGGTTAATCATTCGTACAACCGGTTTTCCCTCCCCGCGGATTTTCCAGTTTACAAGAAACAGGTTAGGAAAAACCTCAACGTCATAAAATACTATTTTGGCATCATCGTTATTTTTAGAAACAGACGCTTCCTCTGACTTGAACTGCATTTTGTTTACCAGTTTAATGCAATAATCCGCCTGATTGGTACTGCTTGCTGCAAATGCCAGAACAGCATTCCTCATATCTGTGACGTCATAATTCAAATCGCTCGAATAAGCATCTTCGAGTATCTTGTATATGAAGTCAATACTGGGCTTAGTTGCTGGATGAATCTCTTTGTTCAGATTTCGTTTTATCAGTGTTCTAAGCCCTTTTTCGCTTTTAACGCTGTCAAAGTTGACCATACTTTTTTCTCCTTTCAGTGGTAACCCTGAGCTAATAGTTGCGATTGGCAAATCGTTACATTTAGACAATTTCCGTCTTAATGAACTATTGCCGGTGAACACCTTTACCTCAATGTGGTCGTCATATACTCTGCTCAACATGGCTGGATCACCTGTATAAATATAATGCAGGTGTATTCCGTTCCCGCTTTTGCTAAGCTCCGAATATGTTGGCGGCCATTTACTTGCTGCCTCGATATTCCGTTCGTATGATTTTTCACCATTTTCGTCGGAAATATCAAAATCGATTACAATATGATTTTCCGGGACTTTGACATAATGCACCCTGCTTGTATCAATACCGGCTAAAAGAGTGTGAATCTTATCCCATTTCTTGCTGGGCGTTCCTTTCTCCGTCGCATATTGAGCCGGCAAATCATGGCATTCCTTGTCAAATATAGAATCCTGCTCTTTGAAGTCGATACGATATGGCTCCGATTTTTTGTCTTTTTTTTTACTGTATATCTGTTCCTCGAATTTATCTGTCCGGAAACCAGAATAATAGTTACGAACCCTCGTACCGTCTCCGAAATCGAACCGGTCTTTATGATCCCAGAAATAATTTTTAAGCTCCTCTTTAAAGATTCTCTGTGAATATGGAAATGTGACCTTCGCATCTTCACAATATGTCTTGTACATCTCCCAGGCGGCTTTCAAAGTTGTCCCATCTTCTTTCTTGAAAACAGGATAAGAGTCCATGATAAAATTGTAGAAGTCATTGGATGCGCCGAGCATTGCAACAGGTACATAGTCGTCATAATATCCCGGATTATCCAAATATACGTCCTGACAATGGTAAGCGATAGCCCCCAGTTCAAAATCCACCTGTTTCACAATGCTCTTATATTCCTTCGGACTTAATTTCTGACCGGACGGCGATACGTCAATCAGTCTCCTTATCAAGCCTGACTTTGCGTCCGTAATTTTTACCGGCTTATTTGTACCCATAAACAGGAAACATTTGAAACGGTTTGTGTATGTGGATTTGAATTTTTCATTTACTGTCATCCACTCATGGGAAACAAGACTGTTCAGTCTGGTGTTATCTTCAATCCTGCTCAAGTCACCGTCATGTTGTATGGCAACCAGCGGGTTTGTCTTAAAAGCCTCCAGTGCAAACGAATTGCTTGCCGAACCAAGAGCCTTTGCATCAAATACGGAATAATATCCATCGAATAACTTCTGAATGACATTCAATACCGTTGACTTACCCGTTCCGGCAGCACCATATAGAACCATGAATTTTTGCAGTTTCTTAGAATCACCAGATACGATGGAACCGATAGCCCACTCTATTTTGTGTCTCTCTTCGGGAGAATATAAAGTGGACATGAGCGTTTCATATGCTGATAAATCGCCCGCCTCCAAAGGATAAGAAAGTCTTTTGCTCGCATAATCTTTTTTAGTGGTTTCTATGTTTGAAAATATAAGCTTTTCATCCAACATATGAAAATCATCACGCATGTCTTTCTTGCAATATTTATGCCAGCGATCTATCATTCCATTTTCAGAATCCCACATGTGCAAAACCTTAATATCTGCGTCAAACTTATGGCGGTTTTCCTCAGCATACCTATCAAGCTCGCGGTCTATAATCTGTAATACATCCTGTTCGTCCGTAGACCACAGACCAAGTTCCTCAATCCAGATAGCATAGAAATCACCGCCTCGAATCATCAGATCGGAGCTTTTTTTGATAATAAATTTAGGGTAAATTTCTACGGTACCACGCTTTGTGGGTTTTGTAGAAACCAAAAAAAAGTCGACCATGCTGTTTCATTATCCTTTCTCTTCTTCGGATTCGAGAACCAAAAGACGTTCCTCTAACTCCTTAATCTTGATTTCCTGCGCTCTGCATTTCATGTTGACACCGGATGAATATACCAAACCGCCAATATAAAGGCCAAGCAGCCATCCGTTAATGGTCCCCTGCTTTCCCAGCCTACGGTTTATTCTTCTGATAGCTTCCTCGGACGTGCTTAAACTTCCGAAAATATAATTCAACATTCTATCCATTATTTTTTGCCTCCTGTTCTTAATAACTTGGTTTTCAATTCCCAACTGTTTTGGCTGTTATATGTAAATATCAGTTCCTGCCCAGACGTCATGCAGATGCGGATAGAATTTTTCTGCACATTGCTTGGATACCACGCCTTGGCGTCCGCAGCAAACTCTGGAAACATTTTCTTAAACAGTTGAAAAATGCCCATATTAGACATTTTATCTTTACCTCCTACAAAACACTGTCAAGATACCAGCACATTTGATACCATATCTCGACATTCCTTAAATCTCGCCTGCATCTTTTTATAGTGAATAGCCCTCCTGAACCATCTTTTTGATAATCACGATTTAGAAAACATTGTATCCGCTCCATGACAAAATCCTTATCAAAACGGCTATCCGTCATTGAACCCACTCCAAGACTTACAATCATGTCCCAGAACCATTGCCCTGTGCGATTCCCGATGTCTGGATCATCCATGATTTGTTCTTCACAGCGGATGCATAAAGCAATCATCATTTCCAGAACGCTGCATGGACCATCCAGAACACCGTCTAACGAACCACTGAAACCGTTTTCATCAGAAAACCGCTGTCTTAAATCACAGCCGTCAATCGCCCTATTTCCGTCTTCGGGAATCAAATATGTAAATTCAATGTTGTGCAGACACATCAATAATTTCCGATAGGATACACGTTTGGAGTATTTACTGTCGCATACCCATCCACATATCCATTCAAAATATTCGTTGATTATCTCGTCTCTACCCATTATTCCTCCATAGGATGTTGGTTACCTGCCCGGACATCTGAGAAATTTCTCTGGTCGAGAAGAATCTCGAAATCACACTTCATCTTGTCATTTCTGACAAATACAGAATCATCCTCATACTCACCAAAGTGAGTCAGCGACTCAGTCCCGACAATATCATCCACATCTTCAATAACATCATCGTTATCATCAGCCAGCACCCGGTCAGCATAATATGTCAAACTGACCGTATCATATTCCCCGAACTCGCCAAACTCATCCGGCGAGATTACATATGGTTTCTCCACGGCGTTGCCATCCTCCTTATGTACGCTTTCTTTGTTTTCGGAATCCGAATAATTCGTGTATCCGTTTTCCTGCAATTTTGCCGCATATTCAATGATGTTCGGCTTCTCATTGTATTCGCTTTCCTCTGCCAGAGTGGATTCCTCGTTATCGGAACCCTCTTTCTTAGCAAACACTTCTTTTACCGAATCAATCTCATCCTGCGCAATCTGTTCGTATTTATCTTTCAGCAATTTCCATGTAGCAAACGAACCAAAAGCAGCCCCGGCAGCAAATATAAACAAACTTCCTATCTTACTCATCTTTATTTTCCTCCTGTTTCAAAGTCATTGCGGTAAACGCAAAGCCGCCAAAAAGCAGCGAAATACTTAAAAATATTCCTCCTGCGATATGCCGTTTCCTTTTGGTGTCGAGGGAATAATCAAGCATGGCAATAAAAGCCTCAAAATTCTCCATCTTAATTCCCCCTTCCAACAGACAGGATGGCGAGTCCCTTGATAAAGAAGATACCTGCCAGTGCCGCTAATGAATATGATAATAAAATAGAATTGTTACCCATACTAATCGTCTCCTTTCAATTTTTCATATTTATCCATGACTTTGTAAGCATATTCCGATATCCTTCCATCTTCATAATGCTTTGTTGCTCCGCTCAGCCCCATGTTATAAGCCATCAATACAAAATATATATCCCCGCCATATTTGCTGGATTTTAATTCTGCAATGAAGTCAGCGCACAACAAAATATTGCTGTATGGCTCATAAATATCCGTTATGTTCAGCTTTTCCATTCTCTCCCTATGAAAACTTTTTACCAACATACCCACAGATGCTTTTTAAGGAAGACGTTGTAATTTTTCCATCCTTAACCTTTGTAAAATATGCTGGTTTCTTTGTAACCTTTTGCGGTTTTACAGTTTTCATGGGAATGGCAGTCGGTGATTCGGTTGTGGCAATCATAGGAACATCCGCCGAAAGTCCATGCCCGATAACAGGCTCAGCGGATGTTGAAACGCCAAAACCCGTACATGGCGCCATTACAAACAGAATCACAAGGAACGCTGTTACAGCGTATGTAATATTCTTTGCCATCTGACCACTCCTTTCAGAAAAGCCAGAGTATAAATTTCAAAGTCACAGCGATAACAACGGCTGCAAAACAGGCGAATACTATAGACAAAAATATCACACCAAATTTATACCCTAATGCTTTATACTTCTTTTCTTCATCCATCTTATTTTCTCCTTTCAATAATCCGGAAAGAACTGAGGATAATCGAAAATGTCTACCCGGTAATCCCCAGTTCCCGGCCAGTTAATATCCTGCATTCACATTGAATCCCACACATTTCCGTCACAGTTGAAATCCAGAAGAATCGCCGGCTCAATGCCGTTGACAAAATTCCGTGCGTTTTCCTTATAGCAGTCAAATATGCCGAAATCAACAAGGCTGTCAATGTCAGGATTTGACGGATCATAAACCCATCCAACAATCTGCCCGGCTTTTGTTTTCGGGATGCCGAGAGCTTCATAAACATCGTTCAGGAACAGGCGTCCCTCTGCAATAAGTTTATCGTTTGCAAACTTCTGCTGGGCTTTCAAGAACATGAGATTATAATCCGGTGTTTCCTCCCAATTCGGGTTGCTGCTGTCAAACCATCTGGCATAGTCGCTGTACTCATTGATGTTTGCAACATCCACTTTCTTTTTGACTTTCTTCTCTTTTCCTTTCTCGTCAACAACCGTCTCCTCGATTTCCTTTGCCTTGACATTGTATCTCAGCTCATGGTCAACAGCTTCTCCGAACCTTTCAACTACACGCTCACGATATTCTTTAAAGCCTTTATCCACAGTTGCATATGCGGCTGCAAGCGCCACGTTTCTCTTCCTGAGAATGTTGTTTGATACCAGCATTGCTGAAATTGACAAACTGCCCAGAACAACGGAAGGCGCATACAGCTTTGCTATTTTTAATCCGGTCTGCACATAAGTAATAGCAAGATCCTTCTTTACATCATCCGGAGAATAATTCTTTGTTTTCGGAACTGTTTCGGGATTTTCCGAATACTTGTGGATTGCATCCAGCGTCTCATTAGATTCATCAAGGATTTCTCCTATCTTCGTTGTTGCACGGCAGGCCATAACCGCGCTGGCTACCGTTCCAATAACACCCGCAACAACCAATATTTCAGGGCTATGCTTTTTTATTCCAAAACCGGCTTTATTGATAACCCCGCTTACTTTTTTTAACATTTCTTCTTTTTTCATCGTTAAAAATCCTCCTTAACATATTTTTAGTTCAAAGGCAGCGCCCTTGGTAATTTAATCATGTAACCGTCTCTTACTCTTACGACCGAAGCATTACGAATATCAGTCCAGCCGTACTTATTATCCGTATATGCTCCAGTGATACCCACCAAATCGTACAAATCAGCGACACTGACCGTTCCGTATGTAGCAACAATTTCATCCATTCTCGACAGGACTTCTTCCGCTTCACCACGGTTGTCAAGAATTATGTCGTCGTAACTATACCCGCTTCTGGTTCTTGAACTCGACGAGCTGCGATTGGAGCGGTCATAATAGCTTCTATATGATACTTTGGAAGACGCCCCGTTTCTTTTATGGACGCCTGTTTCGCCGTAAAGAAGCATATCAATACCATTTGTAACAATGTCTGATATCGCTTTCTTAACCGCAGGTACAAGGACATCCATCAAAATATACGATTTTACATTTCCTGCATCTTCCGAAACAAATACGTCAGCGAATTTGCTGAACTCGCTTTTTTTCTTGGCTTTGGCATTTCCGCTGATTATTTTTTCAACTTTCTTTTCTTCGCGGTTTTTCTCCTTTTCTTTGGAAGCGTGCGAATTAGATTTATAATCCTCCATATTTTCCACTTCTTTTTCCCCTTTCAATTTTTGATTCATCCAACCAATCGAACCTTACCGGGAAGCGATATTTTTGTGGATGCGATTTTACCATGCTTCTTTTTGTACTGATAAGCCAGATTGCTCTTTGCTTTTTTCTCAGTCGGCGCAAATGTGGTTCCTTTCCAGTTATTTGAAACGCACCTGTCAAATTCCATAACCGGTCCCTCATAATCATACCGATTCATAAATACCTCCTTTCCGATAAGGCACAAAAGAAAAAGGGAAAGTGCCTTGTATAAGACACCATCCCCGAAAACATCATGTACCGTATTCAATTTTACTTTTCGGAATCTTCTTCCTCTTCCTCGGATTCGGTTTCTACTTCCGTTGCCACGCTGTCAACCACAACCGGTTCTTCCTGCTCCATAGCCCTCTTTTTGGCGATGATTTTCTTAAGCTGCTTATAACCGACGATAGCCGCCAGTGTTAAACCGCTTCCGATAAGCATTGCCATAGGAGTGCTCATGCCAGTTTTAACCTTTGCAATCTCCTCTGCTGCATCTTCAACAACCTCTTCCATCATTAAATCCTTCTCGTCCATAATAGTAATCTCCTTTCAAATATGGTTATTTTTTAATGAGTTTCTCTTCATTAAATGCGTTGTAATTTTCGCGGATTACATGAGTTTTTCGTACTCATATCTGGGTGCAATACGATAGTCGATGACGAGGCAAGGCGTTCCATCCTCAGCTAACTGCGAGCTGAAATCAAGGCCTATCAATCCACCGTCAATATTCCATCCCAGCTCATCTCCCATTTTTGTTGCCGGAAGACCAACCTCATAATAAAATTCATTTAGGGAAATATACATCTCGCTTATCAATCGGTGATTCAGCTCATTTTCAGATTTTTTTATCTTGTCAATATCCGAACGGAAATATCTTCCAGAAATAGCATCATAGCAAAGCGTATTGCCTTTTTCCGTAACGAACACCTCACAGTTTTTAACCGGATTTTTTGCAATTTTATCTTTTGCGACCTCATCCCGGATTTCACGTTCCTTTTTTTCACCTATGGATTCAATCACTTTGTCGCGGTATTCAGAAAAGGCAGTTTCGGATATCGTATACGCCGTTACTAATGCTGCATTTCGTTTATGGTTCACCGAGCTTGCGCCTATAAGACAAACAATAGAGACCGTTCCCGTTACCGCTGCCGGAATATAACATTTCCATGCCGTCCTGACAATATCGGCTTTGGATAGTTCTTCTCCATTCTCTTGCTTCAATTCTTTTTCAGCTTCAAGAAGTTTTAAAGCTTTAGGCGTAGCCCTTACTGCGACTATGGTTGTTCCAATCATGCCTGCGATGCCAATGCCTGTCAAAATTTCAGGGCTGTGTTTTGACATCGAAGTTTTTGCATTTTTAACTGCTTTTGATAAATCAAATTTCTTCACATTTTTTCTCCTTCCTTAAACTTTTTATTAAAAGCTTTAATATTCGTCCGGGAACAAAACAGTGGTTACGGATCTGTCCCATTCTGTTATGATCCATATATCAGGAAACTTGTCGTGTTTATATACGGCGAGGATTCGCTCGTCATGCTCGACTGCGTGATTGGCTATTTCTTTATCCTCATCGCAAGTGTCACCCCAATCGCATTTGGAATAACGGTTAATTGAATCATTCACAAATGATCGAAAATCAGGGTGTTCTTCCATTCTCCGGGAAACGCCTTTCGTTGCGACAGTTCTTCCAAGTTCAAATTTGCCCATGTGTTTTCTCCTTTCAAAAATAAAACACCGCCCACAAGGGGCGGAGATTATCTAACCAACCAGAACTCCGGACGAACCCCAAGAGAGTAAGTAGCGAGGAGGTAGGACGTAGTGCCATCGGAGTGCACATAGGCGAAGGAAGCCGACGACACTTTCTTTTTGGTTGCGTTTCTGAGCCACCAGCTACACCAGTCACCGTTAAAGTCACAAACCCTATTTCCACGCCGCTTCATGGATTCAAACTGCTCGTCATCATCCGGCTCGAAGTTCTCGTAGAAATCGTCATGCCCGAAAATCTCACCGTATGTGGGAAGCGTAATCTCTCTCACTTTATTTCGCAGTTTTGCAGGGAATGAAGGAAGCAGAACGTTATCCAGCCAACGTGCTATGTTAGATTTGTCAAAACCGCCTTCATTTGTATCTGAAGAATTCATTGCAGACCGTGCGATAACATCATCAAACAAAAACAGGACCCCGTCAGCAGTAACTCTTTGTGCCGTCGCTGTATACTTTCCATAACCTTTTAATTTTACGGTTATCCGGTCTCCTACACAAATATCCTCTGTCTTAAATTCTACCTTTCTTGTCACTTTCAGTTTCATAATCATTTCTCCTTTCAATTTTTGTCTCTTTTTGCAAATTCTTCTTTTAAATAACCCAGATATGGGTCACTCATGGCAAGGAAAATATCCAGAATATCCATGGCTATGTCATAGGCCACAGAAAAAATATAACTGGAATTCCGATTCATCAATGAATAATTATTCATCCTATCCTTGAATTCTTCAACCACGGCAACGGGTGGCCTCGATTCGTTCTCCTGAATACATTTCAGAATTTCTTCTGCCGCCCATCTGGAATAAGTTTCCTGCAAAAAAATCTGCCTTCTGCATTTTTTCCTTGGTTCGGGCATATCAGCAATGTACTCTTGGAGAATGCTTATAGCTCTAATATCCATACCATTTCCTCCAAAAGAAAAGAGCCCTTGTGTTAGGACTCAGATTCTTTTTCTCTCTCAGCAAGAGCCTCGTTTACTTTTTCGTTAATCTTTTCGTCGAGTTTCTGCTCAGCAACCCAGTCGCTCACAAATGTCGCTGCGAATCCAACCACGGTTGCTAAAATACCAAGACCTTTGATTAAATTTTTGTTCATAAGGCAATTACCTCCTTTCCATAACAGTCTTTGTAATACTTGCGGAATTGCTTAAATATCAAGTTCGCCGTCGAATTTATCCGGACACCAGACCGCCGAAACAATGCAGCATTCTAATCCATCATCCAGAACCGCCATATGATTTTCAAAATCAAGCCACATGATACCGCCGTCCATGAGAGAATCCAATTCCCATGCAATTTCGTCGCCAAGTTCAAGCCCCTCTATACCTAAAAATTCGTAAAATTCATTGATTGTAGAGTATCCACGGAGTTGAAGATTCCTATTGATGTGGTACTCTGCATTCAGAACCGCAGCCATAGTCGATTCAAAATATCTTTTTGAATACGAATCGTAGCAGAGAACTTTTTCGCTTGGGTCTAAATCAGAAGAGTAAACTCCGATTCCATCAGCCGATATAAATGTGTCTTTTGCAATCTCAGCCTGGATTTTAGCATCGGCATCTTCCCCATAGACCGTTTTTGCTGCGTTACGATACTGCTTGTATGTTTCATTCAACATGGCATATGCACTTGCCAGTGATGCCTGATTTCTCTTATCCAAAGCATGAATGCTAATAATACATGCAATGGTTGAGAATCCAAACATGATGGAAGGAATATAACATTTCCATGCAACGGCAATAACTTCTTTTGGAGTAAGCTTATCTACTCTTGGAAATTCTTCCTTCCCATTTTCTTTTGCTGTTTTATACAGCTCTGCATTTATGCGTTCCTTTTCCAATTGGATTAAGGAAAGAGCTTTAGGCGTTGCTTTTACCGCCATAACAGCAGTTCCTACAACTCCACAGACACCAGCGTATGTAAGAATCGCCGGCATATGTTTTCGTATTGCTATTTTTTTCATGATTAACCTCCTGCTATCTTTTTGTGAAGAAATCCAGCAATGAAAATTTCTTCTTCTGAAAATTGTTTGCTATAGGTTTATGGGGATGAATTTCAGGCGGGGATTTTGTAGCATCTTCGTTATTGTCACGCTCAGAGGAATCTGACTCTAAATGTTTTTTAGACATTTCTTTGGATAACCTAAAAGGCCAGAATCCCATGAACCACAATGGCGTATACCAAATATCATTGTCGTTTGTAACGATTGGAATGGTGTCTGTTCCGCCAATGGGCTCCGTTAAAGAATTTCCGATAACAACATACCCCGGACAGCCAAGCAAACTAATTTGTATGTAACACATTTTTGCAACTACCGGATCAATATCCTGTCCCACAAAAAGAACATCCTTTTGATAATTTACATCCAGTTCATCCTTACAGATATTGGCAAACGCAATAAACATACACCCGGCTCCGCAGCATGGGTCATTAACCGAAATATATCCATCGGAGGCAATTTTTTCTTTTAAGTCATCACCTACCAGCATTTTTGCCATGAGTTCCGCAATGTGCCAAGGGGTGAAAAATTGTCCATGCCACTTATTTTCAAGATTAAACCGCATATAAAGTTCCCCAAGAAAATCCTGTTCTGGATTCTCTTCCAAGGCTAATATGGTAATGCTTAGCAGCTCAGAAATAAGTTCCAACTCTTCCCTGGAATATCTTTGGACGGTTTCCATATAAGAATCTTCCCTTGTTTTCCAGACATCTGTTCTTCGGTCTACTGCATTTGCGATGGCACAGGCAGACATATCCACAAAATCCTGCCAAACCTGCCATGAGGAATGCCGGTTACATAGTCGGTTAAAATTATCAATGAACTTCTTTTCCCATTCAGTACTGCCTCTGATGTTTTTGTTTCCTCCCATTTTTATCTCCTTTCAACCGGGGCACAAGGCCCCTGGATTATCTAACCAACCAGAACTCCGGACGAACCCCATAAGAGTCCGTCGCGAGGTTGGAGCCCGTACGGCCAAAGAGGCTCACACTGGCGAAGTAAGCCGAAGACACTTTCTTTTTGGTTGCGTTTCTGAGCCAACCCCATTCCCATTCGTTCTTTAAATATGCCACCCGGTTTCTCCGTTCTTTCATAAGCGGAAGCTGCTCGTCATCATCCGGCTCGAAATGCTCATTGTCCCATTCGTCATCGTGACCGAACAACTCTCCAACAGTCGGAATGGATAAATCCGCAATTCTGTCCTTAAGTTCTGAGGGAAATGCCTCCAGCAGCACAGAATCAATCCATTTTTTCAAATCGGATTCATCAAATCCACCTTCATTGGTATTCGCTTCATTCATTGCTTTACTGACAACATAATCATCAAAAATAAACAGAACGCCCTTGTCCGTAATTTTATGAGCCGTTGCAGTAAAATCTCCGAGTCCATTCAAGGATATCAGAATCTGATCTCCCAGCAGAATCTCCTTTGTCTCCGTCTCCTGTTTCCTTAATACTTTGATGTTTTCCATTTCTTTTTCTCCTTTCAATTTTTGATTTTTTGAAAAACAAAAAGAGTATGAATGGGACTCGAACCCATAACCTACGGTCGGGAATTGACCGTTGCTCTGCCAATTGAGCTATCATATCTCTTCATAATACAACTTGTAATTTTCGCGCAAAAAGAAAACGAGACGTATGTATCGCCCCGCTTTCCGGTAATCATAAACCAACACTTTTCAGAATTTTTGTAAGCTCGTCTTTTTCAAGTTCAGCATCCACGTCCAAATGAATATGTGTTTTTCCATTATCAACTTTAGCGGTTACCTCATTCAACCTGACATCTATGTCATAACCAAGCTTTTTGCGTAACGCCAGCTTCAATAACTTTGAAATCATACCCGTAGTAAATTTAGACACTATCCTCATTTCGTCCATACATTAACTCCTTTCAATTTTAGTTTTCCATAAAAGGAATTGTATAATTTGCGCATTTCAGATTTCTTTTCTGTCAAAATATGTTTCCCACCTCTTTCTTGGAAGTGGTTTCATTTTTAATGCCCACATAATCTGCCTTATTGATACTGTAGGGTATAAACCGTCGTCCGTACACTCTTTGGCACGGCTATCAAAATATTCCTTAAATCCGGGATGCAGGTACAAATCATCTGTAAGCCATGAATCAATCTCGCCCCAATATGTAGACTTACTGTCTTGCTTGAATCTCTGCTGTATTACAGCCAATCCTTTATCTCCAATCTTAAATAAAGTACACCGGCTATATACAGGATGGTTACAAACGTATAAGCTTCCATACATAGATACATATAATAATGGCTTTTCATAATGGTATCTCATATGTCCCTCCAAAAGAAAAGAGCCTAAGTTTCCTTAGACCCCATTTCTTGAGCATTACCGTTCAATTATTCGTTATTTCCGTACACATCTTCGTGACTTTCTCCCGGAAATTCCTCATTATCGTGCCAGTAAGTTTTTTCATCATACTTACTATGTCCTCCATAGAGCTGTTCATAATCTTCTCCCTCAGTTAAGTAATCTTCTATATCTACTGAGTGTCCGCAGACAGGACAAACCAAAACCTCCTCGTCTGCTTTTTCCATCTTTGCTCCACATTCATAGCACTCATAATCATCATTGAAATAGTCATTGCCCATAAATATCTCTCCTTTCCATTACAATTATATATGTTGATTGATACTGGTCAAGAGATAAAGAGCTCTTTAACATCTTTCATAAAAGGTGATGTAAAAACTGCGGAAAAACGAAGAGACCGTGTAAGACACACGATCCCGCCGTCCGTAAAACCTTTGTCATCTTCTTGTCGGCTTAAAATGTCCGAACAAACCTCTAAATGTGGTTGAGGTAAATGTTCCTGTCTCCTCAAATTTGAATCCCTTCCGCATCCATGCTGAATAGAACATTATCGGCACTAATAATCCTGCCACATCCAACCCAATCCTGATATATCGGTCTTTCTTCTGTTCTGATAACTGCTCCTGCCGAATCTCTTCGTTTAATTTGCATGTTTCTTCGTCCGTTTCACGCTTATACTTACGTTCTTCTTCGTCCGTTTCACGCTTATACGCTAGATTCTCGGAATCAGTAATCGACTTCGTTTCCTCGATTCTCAGTTTGTGTAGTTTGACAAGACTATCAACTGCTTTTGAATAGTTCTCATCGTCAACATCCATGCCGGAAATCGTATTGATTTGACTTTTGATTTCCTCGTCCAATAAATTTTTAATTTCTTCATCCATCTTATTTTCTCCTTTCTGTGATGAATAATGGTTTCATAATAGGACTTGTTATTTCTGCGTCATTATAAAACTTTTTCTGAAAATTCCACCCCGGGATTTTTTCACATATCAAAATACAACATTTTATGTATACCTGCGTGCTGAAAATATAAAAAGAAGAGCCTAACGGACAGGCTCCCCTCTGCGGTTCAATCTTCGTAAATAATTTTCTTTCTCAAATTACACCAGTTTATATATCTTTCGGAACGGCAAACCGGACAGTTAAATTTACTAATTTTATTTCCCATATCGACAAGTTCTTCTGGAGATGCTTCTAACTTGGATGCGCATATCGGACAGTTAAACTGGTACAGTTTTTTCACAGCACGGTGTAATACAATCACTGTTACCTCCTTTCCCGGCTAAGAAGCCAAAAGAATCGTCTGTATAAATCATAATAAGTATCTCGACAGCATGGTACATTGTGCTTCATTTTCAAACCATTATATGAAATTCCCTCTGTAACACCTATTAAAATATAAGGTCCGAGTATACTGTCTGTTTTAATAGCTGTTTGCTCAATGATTTTCATTCGGTTCAAATAATATTCCCTGTCTTCCACACATTTTGCTGTTGGATCACTGTAGCTGTTATCTTGTACAATCTCTGTTCCTGCTGGCCGTTTGCTGTAGCCGTCGAATGATTGATACTCCTTTTTCCACAAAGGATATTGGAGACAGAAATGCTTTAATTCATAGTACCGATGCTTTTCAATCCAATACTTGTTCTTTTCTGAAACCTCTGGATGTATTGTCGTAGACATTACTTTTTTTCTCCTTTCCAAATATAACCGGTATCTTCATAGAGTTTCTTTGGAGAAATATAAAAATTGATTCTTCCAAATTTAGAATTCATCTCCTCAATATCGGTTATGAGTTTTCCGTTTCTGGTTGCTTTCCCAATGGGTAACCATCCTGCAATTATTCCGGCTCTTATCCACGATGCATCTTTTCCATAAATTCTGGCTGCAACCGCAACAGGAACAGAGCCATCTGCAAATTCTATCATCTGCTTTTACCTCCTTTTAACGGCTATTCTAGGATAAGAACTGCACTTTGTTAAAACAACCTCGGTGGTTTTTATGTGCAAAAGAAAAGAGCCATTGCTGGCTCAATCTTTCAAATATCCTACTTTGTATAAAACCCTTCCTACTATAGTCCAAAAGTATTGTTTAATACTCATAGAATCACCTCCTTCATAATAGCAGTTGTGATTTTTGCGCATCCCATCGAATCATGGTCATCTCACATGGATAATCTTCAAAGCCTATAGTTTCTGGGGTGATGAATCCTTCTAATACTCCTCTTATAATTTCGGCTTCATATTGCTTATATGGAAAAATATCATCTGGCAATTCCCTATGTAATCCGCCGCATACCTGACACCTCATCCTTCTTATCGTAATCCATTTCGTGCTTCTTCGTTTTGAGCGAACAATCCTATTGACTTTGTCATAATATTTCAATTTTCCACCGCAATTAGGACAAGTTGACTCGTTATTACTAACCATATTACATCCTCTTTTCTAATCTAGGATAAATTTTTGCATTATTTTTTAAGTGTAGGAGTTGACAATTCCTACACCATAATATATGATTACTAATAACTTTTCAACTTTGATGTAAAAGAAAGGAGAACTGAAATATGCTGACTAATTGTCCAGAATGTGACCTACCTGTAAGCGACAAAGCCTTAAGCTGCCCACATTGCGGATACCCACTACAGCCAGACAAAGCCGTCCGTAAACCTCGCAATAAAAATAATAAACGAAGAAGGTTGCCCAACGGCTTCGGTCAAATAAGTGAAATTAAAAACAGAAATCTGCGAAATCCCTTTAGGGCTATGATAACTGTAGGCAAGACGCCGGAAGGACGTCCAATATGTAAACCATTAAAACCCGAATCCTATTTTGCTACTTACAATGATGCGTATGCAGCACTCGTGGAGTATAACAAAAATCCATATGATTTACAGCCTGCCATAACCATGCAGGAACTCTATGATAAATGGTTTCCAGAATACGAAAAGACCGTTAAGGATACCAAGGCTGTTGAAAATGCCTGGGAATATTGTTCATCGGTTTATAGCATGAGGGTAATGGATGTCAGGGCTAGGCATATAAAAGGATGTATGGAAGAAGGGATTGCGGTAGTTAAAGGAGTTGAGCAAACGCCGACCCCCACCATGAAGAACAAGATTAAATCCCTGTTCAATTTAATTTTAGATTATGCTTTAGAATATGAGATTGTTGATAGAAACTACTCCAGGACATTTAAACTTACAGATGAAGTTGTCAAAGAATGCCACAATGTCAAAAAAGAACATATCGCTTTTTCTGATGAAGAAATGGATCTCTTATGGAAACACACATATGATAAGAGAGGCGTGGATATAATTTTGATACAATGCTATTCCGGATGGCGTCCGCAGGAACTTGGATTGATCAAATTAGAAAATGTGGATCTTGAATCCGGAACGTTCAAAGGCGGTATGAAAACTGATGCTGGTACAGAGAGAATCGTTCCGATTCACAGCAAAATCAGAGAACTGATTGAAAGAAAATATAAAGAAGCTGAAAAACTCGGTAGCGAATACCTTCTGAACTGGGTCGATCCGAATGCCCGTAATAAGAAGAATATAAAACTGACATATAATCGTTATAACAAAGCCTTTGGGTTAATTTGTAGTGAACTTGGATTAAATTCCGAGCATCGTCCACATGATGGAAGAAAACACTTTGTAACCATGGCAAAAAGATATGGCGTAGATGAATATGCCATTAAATATATGGTCGGTCATAAGATTTCAGACATCACAGAAAAGGTATATACTCAAAGGGAATTTGATTGGCTTAAAACAGAAATTGAAAAATTAAAATAAGGGGTTTACTTCGTGTGATTTATAGTGAATATATGGTGTAGGAGTGTGGTGTATGAATAATGCAGGAATAAAATAGGAATTACCTACATTTTCCTGCTTTTTATCACATTTAACTACTTTGAAAAGTCCGATTTTAAGGGCATTTAATAGTCGCTCAACTTGTAGCAAGATTCTATAATATTTTCTGCAAAGTTTTTGATGAACAGAGAAAATTGTATGGAATGACAGAACAGGCAGTGAAAGAAACAATCCGTATTTGCAAGGACAGGAATATCCTAAAAGAATATCTGATGAGCAGAGAAGTGGAGGTAGTAACGATTATGATGAGTTTATTTGATGATGAGCAGATAATGAGAACTTATGCGAAAGATATTAAAAGAGAAACACTAATAGAAAAAGCAGCCCTCATGTTAAAAAAGGGGAAAATAGGTATTGATGAAATTAGTGAGTATTTTCCCGAATTATTAGAAAGTGATATACAAGAAATAGAAGAAAAGGTTATGCAGTTGGCGTAATCAATCAAAAACAAATATAGTAACAGTGTTAGAGCATATAGAAACGGAAATCTATATGCTCTATTTATAAAGTATAATTAAAAATTCTAATTATGATAAAGTTCCATCTTTTGAACACGTTAAAGTAACCGATTTATTTATGGTTTGCATAACCTTTGAGTTATAGTATTCTTTTCCGGTTGCAGAAGCGGTTGCTGAATTGCCACTGTAACTACTTTTCTTATTGGATACTTTCCAACTGGACTTACAAGACAGTGCAGTGACAGACGAAGCGGTACAGGTAGCACTTGTTCCATTGTAAGAAAAGGTTGCAGTTACAGTTACATACCATAAGGTCTCACCTTTAGAGTTTTGAATGTAAGTAGTTTTAGAAGCTGTTTTTGTCTTTTTTGTTGCATAGGTTGAAATTGTAGGAGCAGTGTTCTCTTTGATTACTGTAATATAATGTATTTCCGTATCTTGGTCAAAGGTGTTGTATTGGGCTTTGACCTGTTTGTAAGGACACAGTAGTAAAGCAAACAGAATTAAACAGGTTGTTAATGATTTTAGTGTTTTCATAGGTTATTCCTCCGTTTCGTTTAGTTCTTTAATAACCGTTACTTCCCGATGGATATAAGAATCTTTTGCTTCTTGATAATGTCGGTATGCAAAATAATTCTGGAAACCGGCAATTATAAAAAGAGTTAGGACTACAGACAAAATACCAACCTTTATATAATTAGAAAATTTTATGGCATTTCGAAGTATAGAAGCTTCCTGCCCTAATACATAATTGGATGCCAAGTCTTTGGGTTCTCCAAACTCAGTAATCAGCGTGTCAAAAGATAAATGTTCAACAGTTGCAGCGTAATCTTCAATTGCATGCCTAAGGTCGGTTACATAGCGTTTTTCCGATTGATGGAATATCGGAAGGAAATGACGAATTTCTCGCAGATATTTGCGAATAATTCTATTGCTGTTCTTTTTCATAAGATTCTTCCTCTCCAGTGTAATTTAATATGTTTTGGATTGCGCGGTTAGTAGTATAATAATCTTTTAGTAAAATCATTAAACGTTCCTTACCAGAAGGCTCTAAATGATAGTAAACGCGGGTCAGACGTTTTCCGACCTGTTTCTTATAATCCGAAATATATCCGTTGTCAATTAATTTGTAGAGTGCAGGGTAAAGGGAACCAACAGGAATATTTATTATTCCCTCTGTCTGTGTTTTCATTGTTTGTGTAAGCTCGTAACCATAATAATCCCGTTGATTTAACAAATGAAGTACTAATAATTCGACTGAACCCCTGCGGAAATTGCTCTTTTTGTCCATGTGAGATACCTCTTTCCATAATATTTTACCAATAAGTACTTGAAAAATCAATATTTAGGATAACTAAATGATAGTTGACAAATATTGTTGATAAGTAATATAATCAAAATTAGTAAATTTTAATGTTGACAAAATCACTATGTTGAAGAGGAATAGGATAATGGAGGTTAGGTATGAGAGAAAAAGATGATTTTATGAAAAATGTAGTTAAAATGTTATGTGCGCTGGCATTGGTATTTGCAATCAGTATGGTTTGTGATGAAACAGCCGAGGCGAAGGAAATGATTAATTTCCCAACGCAAAGTCAAAGCTCGTATTCAACAGCTTATGCAAGGGCAATTCAGGTGATGCTGTTAAACTATTATGACGGCGATACTCGCAAATTGCTTTTGAATGCAGGAGGGGCAGATGGCGTATTTGGATCTACAACAACGAAAGTGTTGAAGATGTTTCAGTCTTCGAATGGTTTATCTGCAGATGGTATCTGTGGTTCAAATACTTGGAGAGCATTCAGCCGGAGTTTGGTTTATGCGAAAGAGGCTGATGGGTATATATATTATACAGGTAAAAAATCATATGAAAAATATTCTATGCGAGTGAAGAAATCCACGGGTGTGTGGTATTGCTATTATGGTGGTGCATGGTATAAAGTAGGATAATTCTCAAAACCAATTCGGCATAGTGATTTTCATAAAATTATCTTAATAATTTTGTAAATTGTTGTCATGAAATGTATATATATGGTATGATAAGTTTAACGTGTTAGATTTTGTTATGGAGGAAGGATACATGGGTAAAAGAGCATTATTTGTCATTATCCTGCTGGCATTGCTTACCGGATGCAAAGAAAGTCCTGAAACGGATATTGTTGTAAATAAAAATGAGGACAAGTTGGAACAGAAGATTACGGAACAGGCAGAAGACGACAAAAAACAGGAAGTGGTAGATAAAAAGACAGACGAATTTGTGGTTGCGACTGGTGATGTAAAGGTAAAAGTGAATGCTGAAGTAACCCCAGTTGACGGAAAAGTCTCGGTTGTAAAGACGATACCCCATGAAATTACACCGGAGGATTTGAAGCAGTGGGGGGATGTGCTTTTTGCCGGGGAGGAAGTATATGATTCGAGTGCACCAAAATCCAAAAAAGAGCTGGAAGAAGAACTGTTGCAATGGAAACAATGGCTGGCTGAAGCAGAGGAAGAAGGAGATGAGGATGTGATTGCAGGGAGAAAGGAAGCAATTGCAAATCTGGAAACTGCCTATGAAAATGCATCGGAGGATGAAGAACGAAAAAAAACGGATTATGCATTTCAGCCAGGGGAATATTATCTGGACGAGACATCCACTGTAAATCCAGATGATGATGATTTGAAGGGCATGCATTTTCATGCCGAAACAGCATATCAGGATGGACGGCAAAAACGCCTTTCTGCTATCAACCGAAATGAAGATTACTGTATATATTCATTGTTTTTCGACAATGACCATGGTGAACAAAAGGTTCATGGAAAGAAACAGTCAGAAGAGGAAGCGTTTGTATTAGCGGAGGAGATAAGGGAACAGTTAAATCTCAAAGATTGGACAAAGGTGGAAACAAAAGAATTATATGAAGATGGCTATGAATTTATTTATACTCGATGTTATGAGGGCATTCCCGTATTAACAGGATACAATATTGATTTAAGATCTGATGATTTATATGCAGCAAATATGTATTATGAAAGTCTGGATATAGGTATATTTAACGGAGAAATCAATCACATAGCATTAGATTCACTGATGGATATTGTGGAAGTAGAAAATGAAAATGTAAAAACTCTGTCATTTGATGAAGTTTATGAAAAATTCAAAAGCCAGATGCAGTCCCAATATTCGAAAAATACATATGTAGAAAATGGCTGGATGGATGAAAATGATGAATATTTTCAAAAGGAGATGTCGATAGAAATTACCGATATTGAGGAAGGAATGTTCCGCATTAAGGTAAAAGACAGTACGGATGAATACCGCATGGTGCCGGCATGGATTTTCAAGGGATGTACGTTTTGCGGAAGCAGTTCTCTGACAGGTGATGTGGAGTCTTATATTGTCATTAATGCAGTTGATGGAAGCGTAATTAATCCAACGCTTGGATATTGAGTAGAGGTAAGGGTATGTTAAAGTTTGACCGGCAACGGGCATTTTCTGTTTATACAATATGGGTTTATCCATTGATCCTAGTCAGTATTTTGTTTGTTACAGGTTTTGATTCCATTGTGGCAATAGCGAAACAGACCGAACCTCTGCAATCAGGGTGGACACTGGAATTTGTTATCAAAACGTTACAACAGGAGGGGGTGCAGTTTGCTCTGCCCGTATTTGCTGTATTGCCGTTTTCCTCTGCTTTTGTGGACGAGTGGAAATCTGGAATGATTAAGAATATTGCTGGACGTATTGAAAAACAAGAGTATTTATGTTCGAAAGCAACCGCAGTTGCATGTGCCGGGGGAGTCACACTGGCGCTCGGGGCATTGTTTTTCTTTGGTCTTTCTTTCTTTTTATTTGGAAGACTAGAAATGGGGATTTTGGAACAAGAGACAGTAAAAGAAAATCTGGTGTGCTGTATCCAACTGTTATTTCGGTATTTTTTGAACGGTTCTCTGTGGGCGGAGGTGGGACTTTTGGTATCATCTAAGCTTGACAGCCGCTTGATGGCATGGTTGTCACCGTTCATGATATATTATCTATTGATTATTTTTTATGAAAGATATTTTTCGTGGGTTCACATTCTGTATCCGAGAGAATGGATTGCAGCAAAGCAGCAATGGCCGCTTGAGCAATGGAGCCTTTGTCTGTGGCTGTTATTGCTAGTGTATGTGACAGGGTGCATATTTTACCGGATTGGGGAAAGGATTCTTCAAAATGTATAAGGATATATGCAAAGCTTTAAAAACCGCAAGTTATAATGTTAAAACATGGAGAGGAAATATAAGGATTATTGCTGTATTTGTCATGGCATTTATTTTGTGTTTTCTGCTGACAGATCAAATTGTCCGTTTTGCTGCAGAACATGATATGTCTTTGCAGATGGTGGAAGCATTTATCTGGTCTTTTGGAGACAGCAAATCAATTTTGTTGTCATCTCTTTTACTGATGTTGCTCTATTCGGATATGCCGTTTGTTACAAGGGCAACTCCATTTTTTCTGGTAAGACAGAACCGAAAAAGTTGGATGTTTGGACAGTTTTTATATATTGTGTTTTCAACGATGGTGTATTTAAGCTTTATTCTAATATCCACCTGTATATTGAGTGCGAAATATTCATTTCCGAAAAATACATGGAGCAAGACAGCAGCGGTTCTAGCTTATTCTAGGGAGGGTGATGCCATGTCAATGCCAGTGGAGGTAAAGACATTGGAAATGAGCCGACCGTTTCAATGTATGGCACATATTTTTTTGTTAATGGTTCTCTATACACTGGTTATGGTATTTCTTATGATGGTGTTCTCCCTTTGGAAGGGACATGTGGCAGGATTTGCAGCGGGGATCGTTTTCAATTTGTATGGTATGCTGTTAAATCCCGATCAGCTTCAAAAGATTCTAAATCTGCCGGAGGAGGCATACTATGAGGCAAGGCTGTATTTAGGCTGGCTTTCTCCGCTGAATCAGGCAACATTTTCCATGCATAATTTCGGGTATGACCGGCTGCCAAAGTTGTGGCAGACATATGGTATTTTTTTGGTAACATTAACGGTTTTGCTGTTTTTTGCAATGTGGTGCATGAGACAATACAATTATAATTTCATGGGAACAGAGAGGTAGAAAAATTGCGTTCAGTGATTAAAATAGACAAACTATCGGTATCATTTGGGGAGGAGCAGATATTAAAGGACATATCCTGCGAATTTGATGAAGGACTCATTTATGGCATTGTTGGAAATAATGGGAGTGGTAAGACGGTTCTGATGAAGTGCATATGTGGTTTCCTGATTCCGACAAGTGGTGTGGTGGAAGTCAATTACAAGCGGATTGGAAAGGATGTGGATTTTCCTGAGAACATTGGGATTATCATAGAAACACCGGGATTTTTACCGAATTTAACTGGAATGAAAAATCTGGAATTGTTAGCGGATCTTAGGGGGATGATTGGGAAAGATACGATACATGAGGTACTTCATACAGTAGGATTGGATCCGAATTTAAAAAAACCGGTGGCAAAATATTCCCTTGGTATGAGGCAGCGTTTGGGTATTGCCCAGGCAATTATGGAGGATCCGGCAATTCTTATTTTAGATGAACCATTTAATGGACTGGATAAAAGGGGTGTTGCCCAAATGCATGAGTTGATTCAGAATTTGAAGTCTCGCAACAAGACGATTCTTTTATCCAGCCACAGTCAGCACGATATAGATACATTGTGTGATGTAGTATATGAAATGGATGCGGGAGTGATGAAATGTATTCGGAATGTGTGCAATTAAATCAGGTAACTGTTTGGAATCCGGCAGAAAAAACATATTTTAACCGCCTAAACTGGTCGGTGCTGCAGGGGAGCCGGGTACTCGTTATGGGAAATGACGGCAGTGGCTGTAAGGAATTATTTGACATAATTGCCGGATACAGTTTTCCACAGGAAGGTACGGTTAAGGTAAGGGGAAAATTGGCAGTAATCCGAGAGGGATTTCCCCTGTTAGAAGGATTATCGGTTAAAGATTATCTGTATCTGGCAATGGAAACTGCCGGAAAAACATGGGGAAAGAAAGATATGGCATCTTTTCTAAAGGAACATGAACTTTGGGAACAACGGGAATATAAAGGGGAGCATTTACGAACAGGTGAACAGTGCAGGTTACAGTTAGCAATGGCAGAAGTACAAAAACCTGATATTATACTTATGGGGGCATGTTGGAAGTATATGCCGGATGAGGAAAGAGAACAATTTTGGGAGTATGTAAGGAAACGGCTGGATACGAGAACAGTTTCTTTTATCAGTTTTTCGGATATTCGGTACATGGAATCAGAGGAAATGTATTTTAAAAGGTCAGATTGGCTGTCACAAATATATAAATTGGAACATGGAGTACTGACAGAGTTAAAAAGAGGTGAATGTTTTGAAAAAAGTAACGAAATGCTGGTTTGAAATATTGGTTATGGTGTGTGTGCTTGTCATGTGCGGAGATTCTATGTTGGTAATAGCACAGGAAATTTACAGGGAGGCTGATGTAGCTGCAAGAGAGGAAATGCCTGTGGAAAGTGGAAAGTCTGCGGATACGGAAAGTTCTTACACGGAAGAAAAAACAGCAGAGATAGGAGCAGACTCTGCGGAAACAGGACAGGGTGGAACCTCTCAGAATGATACGGTCAGTTCGAACCCTTTGCTTCTTGACAATACAAACCTTTATTCGGGTATGAAAGCGGCATACAAGAAGGGCTATTCACCTGTGGTTTCCAAAGACAAGGTAGAAATTGTTTTACCCCTGTACTTTGAAAAGGCATCTGAGGTAAGCAGTATTCAGGCATCGTTAGATCTTGGGTCAGTGGACAATTCTCCTTTTCTATATAAAAATTATTCAAAGACAGTTAAGAGGAGCAGGGAAAAGGTAAATTCTTCCCAAAAAGAAAAGGAAGTCTTTTTGATAAAATTTACACTTGGATTAACGGATGACCGCCTGAATGGAATATATCCGGTGGTAATAAAGGTATCTTATTCAGAAGATGGAGGGGAAATACAACAGGATTTTCCAGTGTATGTTACAATTACAGATGGGAGAGAGTCTTCAGACAGCGGGGTTACAACAGGGGAGGTGGAAACAAAGCCTACATCAGAACCGAAATTGATTGTGATAAAGAGTAAATTATCTACAGATAAGATTTTGTCCGGCTCAGATTTTACTGCGGCAGTGACACTGAAAAATACAAATAAAGTGAAGTACATACAAAATATTACGATAACGGTATCCTGTGAAACAGCGGGTATTTCTCTGGAAAGTGACAGTAACGTTTTTTATTTCGATAAGTTAGGAGCAGAGGAAACGATGGAACTACCGTTAAAGTTTATAGCAGATGAAAGTGTTCCAGAGGGGAAATACAAGGTAAAGCTCTCGTTTTCTTATGATAATCCGGAGGCATCTTCGTTTACATCGGAGGGAGAGTTTAATTTTCAGGTTTATCAAAAGATGCGGGTTGAATTTGAGACAGGTGAAATGGTCTCTGAAGTAAACGCAGGAGATAGTGTATCCATTCCAGTACAGGCTATGAATTTGGGGCGGAGTATGATTTACAATGTGCGGTGTAACGTGGAAGGAACCGGATTAAGTGCTTCCCAAAGTCTATTTATCGGCAATCTGGAGGCAGGAACTGCTGGAAATGGTGAACTGGTACTGTTTGCGGGAATGGTGAATCCAGAAGCGAAACAGGATGCAGACCGTTATGGAGATGCACATGGAAAAATCATAATGACTTATGAGGATGCAGAGGGCAATAGCTATACGGAAGAAAAAGAATATTATACAAAGATTCTGCCACTGGAAATTACAAGCATTAAGGATGAGACAACAAAGAAAGAGAAGAGTATTGGAGACCAACTGATGGTTGGTGTTATTTCCGTAATTATTTTTGCTGTAATTGGAGTGTTAGTGGCTTCAGGGGTGCATTTTAGAAAGACAAGGGTACAGATACAGGAGGAACAGGAGGATCTGTAAGGAAGGTGGTTATGTGAAAAATAAGATGGTTTGTAGAACCATATCCACTGAAAATAGAAGAAAGGTCAGCAGGTTGATTTTAAAACGAAAGAAGGCAATGATTCCTATGTTGTTACTTGCTTTTGGTTTTTCCAGCAGTTTACTCGGTATTCAAAGTTTTGTGAGGCTGTCAGAGGAACAAAAAACAGGGGTTGCCGTTTTTAGCAGTGATATGGGAACTGTGGATGCTTCTGTTTTGTCAGCACAGGTAAAAGAAGTAGAGTCTGTGACGGCTTACCAGGAAGGGTTAATTACTCTTAAACTGGGAGAATTTTTTGGTGAGTTCACCATTTATGGTCTGGAAAGAGAATATTTGAGTTTGAGATATGGAGATGTCATGGCGGTTCCAGTGGGTAATGAAATGCCATATATTTTATTGGACGAGGGTGTATTTCTCAAATTGAAAAATGACAAGGGAGAAACGATAGAAGTAGATTCTTTAGAGAATTACATCATGACTACTGTTGATATAGATGGCAAGCGGGATGCAGCAAGAATCTGTGGGATTATAAAAAGTGCAAATAGGAATCGTTCTGCGCCAGAGGAACAATCTGATTTCATGTTTTTTGAGAATGAAGATAATTGCTGTATATATACCACACAGAAAGAGTTTGATAAACTGATGTCTTTTAGTATGGAGGAGTCAATCATAGGAGATAATCAAATTGCCATCAGCAAATTGGAGAAAAATACGAATGTTTTGTCAGAGGATATGGCAGTTATACAACCAGAGGCAACAATTCATGGGGATGGGGAAAATCAGAATGTTCTTATTCTATTAAAAAGTGGAAAGCGGTTAGATAGAATTTTAAAACAATTTGCGCAAATGGGTGTGGAAATTCAGGTATCCGAAGAACTTCAGCAAAGGGTACAGAGTTGGAACATGTCCGCTTTGAGGATAAAAAGTCAGATTGCGATTGGTATTATTTTTGTTTTGACAGGATATACAATTTTTTATTATCAGCAATGTCTGTGGAAATCTGAACATGTGGAGTTTATATGTTGGCTGCAGGATTTATTCCATTTAAAAAAGGCAAGTAAGAGGATATTTATAAATGTGTGGTTGATGTTGACTGGGAGAAGCAGTCTGATTGGGTTAGGTATTTTTTTGGCAATGTGGCTTTTTTGGGGGTGATTGCCATGATATATTGTACTGTTTGGAACATTTGTGAATAAGTAGATTTGATTTGTCGATACACTAGATATGCACCACTATTTTATATGTAGCATTTCAGTAATAAGTATTTTGCTTGTACAGGAGCTATCCAAATAAGAGATAAGCCGGAGCAGAATTTGATGAAAAGATTTTCTTAAATCTTTATCAGATTCTGCTCTTTTTCTGATAAGAGTACCCGAAACGTGGAGGACAAGTTAAAATAGGATACCCCCATTTACATCTGCTTATCCCGCTTTTCTTTGCGAAGCATTACGCCAAAGTAAATTCCACACAACGTAATCTGTATGATTGTTGATGCAGGTATCGCAAGCCCGATGTGAAACAAAGATACTGGATTCTGTTTGCTCATAAGCCAGGTGATCGGCATTCGCACACCAAAGGCACAAATAGTTCCTTGAAGCATAACAAAGGTTGTTTTGCCGCACCCATTGAAATAACCAATAAAGCAAAATAAGAATGCTGTAAACACACAATCAATTGCATATGCTTTCAAATATTCCGCAGCCGCCAAAATAATGGCTGTATCTTTGGCAAAAATTCCCGCCAGCAGATCACCTCGGAAAAATGTAAACAGGAACATCACAATCCCAACTGCCAAAGAGGAAGCAATTCCGCACCACAAAGCTTTTCTTGCCCGCTCCGGTTTCCCTGCCCCGATATTTTGTGCGACAAAAGCGGACATGGACTGCATATAGGCGGAAGCAACCAGCATCAGGAAACCGCACATTTTCTCTGCTACGCCAACGCCTGCCGAAACAATCAGTCCCAAGCCGTTCATAATAGCCAAAATTACAAGGAAAGAAATACTTGCCAGCAAATCCTGAAGCGCAATGGGAATGCCAAGAGTTAGAATTTTTCGGATATAAATACCTTTTCCACGTATATCTTTTAAGGAAAAGACAAAAGGCAATTTTCGTTTTCGGACAATAGCCAGCGAAATCAATACACTTACTGCCTGTGCTGACACAGTGGCGATTGCCGCACCAGCTTCACCCATATGAAAAATGGCTACAAAAATCAAATCACCGGCGATATTCAGGACACATGCAATAGATACCGTGAGAAGCGGTACTTTTGAATCGCCGATTCCCCTGAAAATGCTTCCCACTAAATTATAGGCAACAATAAATACTGTACCGGCAGAACAAATGATAATATATGTAACGGTTTCCCTATAAGCTTCCTTTGGGGCATGCATCATATCTGCCAGAACAGGCGCAGCGGCTATCATTATCACTGTAAGCGCTATGGCAATAACACCGAACAGCCAGATTCCGCTGCCGATAATCTTGCCGGCTTCTTCTTTAAGACCTGCACCGATTTTGGTTCCAACAAAAACAGTCAATCCCATAGCAAGTCCTGTAATCACTAAAGTAAGTGTCTGCATAATCTGGCTTCCGGTAGAAACTGCTGATACAAAGACATCTGCATGGTCACCGCCAAACTGTCCTACAATCAGCAAATCACACGCACCATACATAGTCTGCAAAAACAATGCCAACAGCACCGGCAGCGCAAAATGTATCAATGGCGCAAAAATCCGGCCTTCTGTAAAATTTTGTGTGTTTTCCATAATGTCCTCCATAAAAAAACACCGGATAAGCTGACCGCGTAAATGCAGTTATCTTATCCGGCATCACTTATACGCTGTGCCTGCCTCCGATAAAAGCCCTATGCGACATCTTATCCGGTGTTGAAAATACGTTTTCATACACCTCCGATGAACGATAGCAATATAACATACTGTATACAAAAAATCAAGATTGATTTTCAGTATTGCAACGCCTCCATCGGTTATTCCCAAATAATTTTATCGGGGGAAACCGTTCCCT
>JAMPFS010000089.1 GCA_023664325.1 Clostridium sp. | reverse complement strand
AAAAACAAACCCGTAGAATCTGCAAAAGAAACTACGGGTTTTCGTTCTTTTACTGCTCAAATGTTTTCTTCAATTTTCCAAAACTCTCATCGCTTATGCCATGTTCCATTTTACAGGCATCTCTCTCAGCTACTTCTTTTGACACTCCTGCATTGACCAACATATCCGTCAAAAAAAGATGCTTTTCATATATCTTTTCTGCTATTTCTTTCCCCGAATCCGTCAAATGAAGATACCCTTCACTATCCATAGTGAGATAATTCCCCTTTTTCAATACGGAAACCGCATGACAGATACTCGGTTTTGAATATCCCATGTGACGGGCAAGGTCAACAGATCGAACCATTCCCCCGCCTTTCTGTAATATAAGAATGGCTTCTAAGTAATCTTCTGATGCTTTGCCTAATCCCAATGAAACACCTCCCGCTAAGCCAAATTCCAACCAGACGAATTTTTTCGTATTTCAACAAACTCTTTGTAAATTCCTCCCATAGAAAGCAATTCCTCATGTGTGCCGCTTTCTGCTATTCTGCCATCAGAAATTACCAAAATTCTGTTTGCTGCTTGGATTGTATTTAATCTGTGGGCAATTACTAATAAAGTCTTTCCCTTTACCAATTCATTGATTGCTGCCTGTATATGGCTTTCATTATCCGTATCAACACTTGCTGTCGCTTCATCAAGAATAACAATCGGTGCATCTTTCAATATACATCTTGCAATGGATATACGTTGTTTTTCCCCTCCTGAAAGTGTTGCACCGCCTTCTCCGATAACAGTCTGAAAACCATCCGGCAATTCCATAACAAAATCATAGCAGCGGGCTTTTTTTGCCGCTTCGATTACTTCTTCCTCTGTCGCATCCGGCTTTCCCATGCTGATATTATTGTAAATAGTATCCTGAAACAGATACACTCTTTGGAATACCATGCTGATATGCTCCATTAAATCAGCAAGTCCAATATCCCTAATATCAATCCCCCGAACTTTAACTGAACCCGATTTCACATCCCAAAATCTTGGTAACAGGCTGGCTATCGTTGACTTTCCCCCTCCAGACGGTCCTACCAATGCTGTCATGGAATCTGCTGGCATATTAAAGCTGATATTATGCAGCACATCTTTGTCCTGATAAGCAAAACTCACATTCTCAAAGCTGACTTCCGGATACCCACTGTCAAAGTTTGGTATCTTTTTCTTTCCTGTGTCAGAAAGCTCCGTTTCTGCCAAAACCTGCTCAATCCGGTCTAATGCGGCATTCATAACGGTAAGTCTTGAACTTTCCCCATACAGAGCCTTTAATGGACTGAAAATATCAAAAACAAACAATAACACGCCACATAGATAAGCTAATGAAAGTCCACCATTCTGTTGCTGCCAAATGGACAGTCCGAAGATTGCCGCAACACCAAAGCCATACAAAATATTCAGCCCTCTTGTCCACGGTGCCATTTTTCTTTCATAACCTATGGAAGTGTCTTTAGAGCGTTCAAAGTTTTCCGTCAGCTCTTTAGACTTCTCGCCCACCATATTGTAACTCTTAATAACTCCTATTCCCTCTGTAAAGGAAAGCACCGCATCTGTCAGATGCTCGCTCTGCTCCTGCCTGCCCGCTGCTTCTTTTAAGGATAATACATTCATTTTTTCTGCGATAACTGTTGCAAGAACAGCTACTATCAAAGCAATTACACCAAGTCCTATATGTAACCAGAAAAGAAAGGCAATAAGCAAGAGCGTTGAAAGGACATAACTCATCATATTAGCAAGTGTTGACATTGCTACTTCTTCTATAAAAATCATATCCGTACTAAGGACAGAACTGATTTTTCCAATATTACCTGCGGTAAAATATCCCATAGGCAGTTTTCTTAAATGACCGCCTAATTCAATTCGCTTTTCAGCAAACATCATGTACCCCGCCCCGCTTTGTAAACGGTCACTTAAAAAGTGCAGGACTGCCTGAAATATAACGATAACAACAAGACTGATACCTGTCATAAGACATTGTTTTGCCGTCAGTGTATTTTGATATATCCCATTCAAAGTAACAAATGCAAATACAATCGGCATTTTTGAAAGAATGGATTCCAATACTGCACAGACAAATGCGCCTTGTATCCTCCCCTTGAATTTACCGGATAAATTCAATATTCTCTTAAACATACCCAATATCATGCCTACATTCCCTCCTTTTTGTTCTGAACTCTCCATTCTGCACTCTCAGAATGGGCATCCCACAGCTTTTTATATTCCTTGCAGGATTGTAATAATTCCTGATGTTTCCCCATTCCCACAAGATTACCTTTGTCCATTACAAGGATTCTGTCGGCATTCATGATTGACGGTAACTTATGGGCAATAACAAACAACGTCTTTCCTTTTACCAGTTCTGAAATAGCAGCTTCCATTTTTTCCTCATTCTCCGGATCAGCAAATGCTGTTGCTTCATCAAGCACTACGATAGGGGCATTTTTAAGAATCGCCCTTGCCAACGAAATCCTCTGCCTCTGCCCGCCGGAAAGCATTTTCCCTGCATCCCCCGCCTGTTGCCAAATGCCATTGGGGAGTTTCTCTATAAATTCCATACATTGCGCTTTTTTAGCGGCTTCCATCACTTCCTCGTCCGTAGCCCCCGGCTTTCCAATCCTTATATTTTCAAATATAGATGTATTAAATAAATATTGGTCTTGTGCAACATAGGAAACCTGTTCATTCAAGGCAACAAGGCTCATTTCCCTTATATCCTGACCGCCTACCGATATACTTCCTTCGTTTACGTCATAATAATGAATAAGCAATTTTGCCAGCGTACTCTTGCCTGAACCAGATTCCCCTACTAAAGCGGTTTTCTCTCCAGCCTTTGCCTGAAAACTTACGCCATGTATTACTTCTTTTCTTTCCGGTTCCTGCATACCCGGCTTCATAACATCATAGCCAAATCTGACATGATTAAATTCTACGGAATAATCCTTTCCATTAAATTTTTCTTCTGTCTGTTGCAGGGGATTTGCAGAAAGCACCTGCTCTAATGCTGATATTTTATAATTGAGCTGCGGCATGGTTGGCAAAAAGCCCAACGACTTTAACAATGGTATGCCAATACTTAACGACAGGCACAGCACAAGAATAAAATCAGGTACGCTTGACATTCCCTTTAACACAAACCATCCACCCAAGGGAAGGGTAAGTATAATCGTGCATGGCAGAAGGCTGTTATAAACCGCCATCCACGGCCAGCACGCTTTATACCAATTCAGTGTATAATCCCTATAATTGGTTATATCTGTTTTTAAGCGTTCATAAGAATCCGCATCTTTATTAAATACTTTTACCACTTCCATGCCATTGATATATTCAATAATGGTATTATTCATAATCTGGCTTGACTGATAGTACGCTCCCATCTGCTTCATGCCCACAGAATACATAATCATCATTGCCGCAAAACCGATTGGAATTGATGCAAGTGACATCAATGCAAGTTTCCAATCAATTACAAACATTGCAATATAAACTATCAGCGGAACCATTAAATTTGCAATGCCCTCCGGCAAAGAATGGGCAAGCAGGACTTCAAGACCATCCACATCATCTACAAACAGTTTCTTTACGGTTCCTATTCCTTTTTCCTCAATAACGCCTAAAGGCATCGACTCAAATCTTTTCTGCAATGCTACACGCAGCCGCAGAAGCGTGTAGTAAGCAGTCTTATGTGAAATGTCAAGCCCAAAACTATAAAACACCGCCTGCAGCAATAAACAAACTAAAACGCCTGCAACACGTATTGCTACATATGCTGTATCTATACTGTTTCCCATAATCAATGGCGCTATAATCTGGTATGCCATCACAAAAGGCAAGACACCCATAAACACACTGAACAATAAAATCAATGTTGCCTTATATATGCCGCTTTTGTGGGGACCGGCATATTCAAAAATTTTGTCAAACATAAAATCCTCCTTTGCTAACTGAAATGTTTTTTTGCCAACTGTTTCAATATTTCTTCTGTTACCGGAACATTCTGCATATTTCCGTCCAAATCTAAAATTCTTGTGCAGCTTCTTGTGATAAACTCAAAATCATGTGAAACCACGAATATAATCGCCCCTTCCTCTGCCAATGTCTTAATCAGTTCACTAACCCGGAGCATTGAATCATAATCCAATCCGCTTGTTGGTTCATCAAAATAGATAATATGGCTCTCCTTCATAATTGCCGCCCCGATTGTTACCCTCTGTTTCTGACCGCCGGAAAGAGCCGCAGGGTGTCGTTCTTTATATTCCAGCAATTCCAATGATTCTAAAACATCTGTAACATAATCCATTTGCACATTTTTAATTCCAAGTGTTAGTTCTTCCTCTACGCTGCTTCCAAATAACTGATAATCTGTATCCTGCATAACCAAGTAAGACAGTTTTCTTCTCTGCTTTTCGGACAATTTTTTCTGCCCGTAGAAGATTTCGCCGGATTTTTCTTTCATTATTCCTGTCATAATAGAAAGCAGCGTTGTTTTCCCCGCACCGTTATGACCAACAATTCCCGTAATATCCCCTTCTTCTGCCGTAAAACAAATGTCTGACAGAATCGGTTTGCCTTTTTCATAGCTGAAACTAAGGTTTTTTACTGAAATACATTCTTTATCCCCTCTTTCCCTTTTCCTTTCTCCCTGCTTTCGGATAAGGTCTATCTCTCTTTCCGGATATGCTGTCCTAAGACCATGCAGAACCCTTGTATTCTCATCAAGGCTGCAAAACTCTTTACCCGTAAATTCCTTTTCTATTGTTCCATTTTCAATCCATACAGCCCTGTCAATAAGATTTTTAAGATAAAAAAAGCGATGCTCTACAACAAGGACTGTTATTCCCATTTTCTTCAGATGCCCCATAATCTCCGTAAGCCTCTTTGTTGCTTCATAGTCAAGATTGGCAGACGGTTCATCAAAAATAAAAACTTTTGGTGACATTGCATAGACCGATCCAATAGCTATTTGCTGTTTTTCTCCGCTTGATAAAGCAAAAATGCTTTTGTTTAGATAGCTTTCCAAACTAAGATTTTTAACAGCCCTTTCAACCCTTCTGACCGTTTCTGCCTTTTCATATCCCATATTTTCACACCCGAAGGCTAATTCCCTTGTTGTATCTGTCATAAAAAACTGAGAGCGTGGATCTTGAAAGACAGTGCCAATTTTCCCCGCCAATTCAGCAGGTTTCATTTTCAGCAGAGAGTTGTCATCTAATAATAAATCACCGTCTGTTTCCCCCGGATAAAAATGTGGAATCAGCCCATTCAATGAACGCATAAGTGTAGTCTTTCCGCACCCGCTTCTACCCGTAAAAAGCAGAAACTCGCCTTCCCTTATCTTCAAATTGATATTTTTTAAGGTCTGTTCCCCGCTTTCCTCATAGCGGAAAGAAAAATTCCTAAATTCTATCATGCACTACCTCCACAATGAAATTTCCCTAACTGCTGTTTTGTCCAGCATAAACAGAGCTATCAAAAACAATCCGCCAAAAAACATCACAGCAAATTCTTTCCACCTAAACTGAATGCTGCGAAGCGAATACCGTCTGTTATCACGTTCCAGCCCTCTTGTGGTTCCAGATGCAGCAAGCTCATCTGTTACTTTCAGACACCGCATCAGCAAAGGAATCAGTATGTACTCAATCGTTGCAAGCGGGTGTAATACTTTATTCCAAAAGGTATCACATATACCTCGTATCTGCATGGTGTTACGAATCATACGGTACTCAATCCCAAGCGTTGGAATGTACCGGAACATGACCACCATAGGGATTGTTATGGATTTTGGCAGTTTTGCCCTTTCCAGAGCAACCATTAAATCATCCATATATGTCGTTTTAAGTACCCATCTTCCCATTGTCACGATTGGTATGATTTTTAAGACTGTAACGCCGAACACACCCATAATCACGCTAAGACCGGGAATAACCAAAAAGCGTAATAATGCGTTCAGATATGATACCACAATGTAAATAGCCAGCATTTTCACCGACCATTTTATTCCGTTCCCAATACTGATAAATAAACACAAGCCAAGCATCAGCAAAAGTCCTGACACATCGCCAATAATAAAATAACTGATAAAACCAATAAAAATCAGAAGAAGCAGCTTACATCTTGGATCAAGATTTGCAGTTCCATGAAATTTATCTTCAACAATCTGTTCTGTTATGGAATTATCCAAATCCGCACCTCCTCATGAAATGAGGACTGACAAGCATCAGTCCTCCGATTTTAATATGTATCTCCATATTTACACATTTTAATTTTGGACTGATTATTTTACAGACACAAGCCCTGCCTTTATAAAATGCTTTTTCAACATCTTCTGCCCAAGCAATCCTCCCAAGAAACCGCCTACAAGCCCTGCTAATACAATAACAATCAGCATCGGCACTGATGTCATTCTAATCAGCCCATCAATGTAATCCTGAGCAATACCGTTCTTTTCACAGGCTGCCATATAAGCCTCCTGCAAAAATTTCATTGGCGCAATCGCTCCAAATGTAAAAATACCACTGAATATTGTGTAAGCAATCATCATTGATTTTGCTGTAATCTCATTTCTGCCCATAATCAGAAAATCGCAAATAATGCCGCCTACGATTAAGGCAATCGGAATAATCCAAAATGCCCCTACCAGCAGGAATAAAAGTCCTTGAATTACCCCGCATATGGTAAGTACACCCTTTTTGGGTACTTTCGCCAAAAGAAGCATCATGACAATGCCATTCGGGATAGCCACTACGGGCGGATAAAATACATTTGTTACGGGACCAAGCATACTCATCACTGTGCTGATAATCATGCAGATAATCCACATCAAAGCTGTAAGCACACCCGTAAGAATAAAGTCTTTTGCGTTTAATTTCTGTCTGTCCATTACATAATCCTCCTTATACTTATTGGAACGAAAAAGCGTTGCGGTTAGTCCTTGCTAACCACAACGCAAATTTTACACGCTTTTTTCGACAAATAAAACCCAAAACGAATTTAATTCTACCCAAAAACAGTATTTTTAGCCGACTGTTTTCTGCTCTTTATACAGCTTAGGAACTACACCGTATTTTTTCTTAAATGCCGCCGCAAAATTACTCGGCTTGGTATATCCTACCAAAACCGCTATTTGTGCAACATTCAGTTCACTTTCCAGCAGTAAGCTGGCAGCTTTTTCTAACCTTTGGTCTATAACATACGCATGGACTGACTTCCCAAACATGGCAGAAAACCCTTTTGTAAGTTTTGATGTGCTGATATTTACCTTTTTGGCAAGCTCGTCTAAACTTGGTGCATATGCAAGCTGGCTGTCAATAATGCGTTTTGCTTCAAGAATAGTGTCCTTATCTGTTCTTGAAATATTCATGTTCCCTGATATTAAAATACTAAGTTCCAACACCTCACTCAAATACACAGACAGCAGCTCCAATATTTTGCTTTCCAAAAACAGATAACCTAATCCACCACGGTATTGCGAAAAATCTTTTAGTTCAACAAAAATATGCTCCATATATGGCGTTATCTTTATCTTTGATATTCCGGTCAATAATTTTTGCTCATAGGCTTGTATTTCGCTTTTCTCAAAATAATCATTTAATATTTTTTGGAAATAGGAAACAGGCAGCTTTACGTTCTTAAAGCGGAAATCCGTCTTTCCATGATAGCATAAATACTCTGTCTTTCCATGCCCTCTATATATGCAGGATTCCCCTTTTTGAATACTTATTCCCTGATGCTCATTTGCAATCCCCCACGAAACGCCCTCATTCAAGCAAAACAGCAGTTGTATGTATTCCTCACTGTTCGTTCCCCGCACATTCATATCTGAATTATAATTCATTTCCCAATCAGACAATACAGCGCCTTGTTTTGTAGTTGTCTGGACAATTCGCCCTATGCCTATATCGCTTGGAATGTCAAGGCATACTTCTTTTGGAGAGTTTGAAAACAAATCACGATACAAGTCATTCATACGTTTATCACTATCTAACACGATTCCTGTTGCTACCCGATTTTTTCGACCTGTAATTACTCTGATTG
>JAMPFS010000088.1 GCA_023664325.1 Clostridium sp. | reverse complement strand
CAAGCCCTTATAGGGCGTGAGCAAACCACCGGCTAAGCCGGTGGTTCTGATTCTTCTGGCTAAAAGTTGTTTTAGCGTGTTTTAAGGTGTTTTAGAGTAAAAAAATGGGGTATAAAAATAACATTTATTTCGCTTCACTATCAATAAAATAAAGGGTATCACAATTTTTGTGCTGTGATACAAAAACTTTAATTATACTCGCGAACGAAATTGATTGCCAAATTCAATATTTCACCGCGGTATATGCAGTTAAACTAAGCATTTGCCTTCGGCAAATACTAAGGTTAACTAGTATAAAATCAAAATCTGTATAACTCCGTGTAAGAAGTGAAAAACTATAGAAAATATCTATCGGAGGTTATATATGGAAAATAAGAAAAATATGCCTGACAGATATCAGTCTGCCGGGCATTTGCTAAAAAAACTGGGAATTATATTGGTTGGAACTTTTATTTATGCAGCAGGAATCGGTCTTTTTCTTGATCCAAATGAGATAGCGCCAGGGGGAGTGGTGGGTCTTTCCGTTATTGTCAGTCATACCCTGGGAGGCGCTACAGGAACATGGTATTTTTTGCTGAATATCCCTATTACATTACTTGGGTGGTGGAAGTTTGGCGGAAAATTTATTATTTTCAGTTTTTATGCAATTACATTAAATTCAGTTTTTACGAATCTGTTTTCACTGTTTCCAACTGTGACGACAAACCCATTGCTGGCTGCCATTGCAGGAAGTCTTTTAGCGGGAGCAGGAATTGGCATTGTTTTGCGTACCGGGTCTACAACCGGAGGCATGGATATTATTATCAAAATTTTGCGCCGTCGCTATCCTGCAATTAAAACAAGCACCTTTTTCCTTACAATTGATTTGATTATTGTCGCAGTTTCCGGTTTGGTATTCAGGGATTTTAATATTGCAATGTATGCAATTATTGCGGTGGCATTAAATGGAAGGGTGTTAAATTATGTGCTTTACGGCAGTGATGAGGCAAGGCTTATCTATATTGTATCAGACAAGTCGAGTGTGTTATTAGAGCATATTCTTGAGGAGTTAGAGATTGGCGCCACCATTTTACGGGGACATGGGGCATACAGTAAATCGGAGAAGGATATCATTATGTGTGTAATCAAGAAACGGAATGCTCCACATCTTGAGGAAATCGTAAAGCAGGAAGACAATCGGGCATTTATGATTATTACCAATGCCAGTGAGATTTATGGGGAGGGATATAAGAATATTCTTGTAGAAAAAATGTAGATGGAAGGAGTTGTTATCCAAAGAAACGCAATCTTTGCATTTTCCTGCATAGTTTGGTATAATAGATTGGATTATATTCAACAATAGGAGCATATGTATGGAGCAGCCAATATTGGATAGATTAATTGAATATCAAACATCAGGATGCTATCCGTGGCATATGCCTGGGCATAAGAGAAGATTGAATACAATTTTTCCGGAATTGGTTGACAATCCATTTTCTATTGATGTGACGGAAGTTGGAGAGCTGGATGAATTTCATCATCCCGAGGGAATTATCAAAGAGGCTTTCAAACGGGCTGCGGAGATTTATGGCGCGCATAAGAGCTATTACCTGGTAAATGGCGCCAGTTGTGGTCTGTTGGCAGCGATTTCGGCTGTATGTAAGAAGGGTGAGAGTCTGATTGTGGCAAGAAACAGCCACAAGTCGGTATATAATGCGATGCGGCTTTTACAGATTAAGCCGGTTTATTTAATGCCGGAGTGGAATGAGAAACTTTCCATGTTTGGAGGTGTTTCTGTCAATGAGGTGAAAAAGCTCATAAAGCGGCATTCAGAGGTAAAGGGGATTCTCATAGTTTCTCCAACTTATGAAGGTGTGGTAAGTGATGTAGAAAAGATTGCAAAACTGGCGCATAAAAATGGGCTGCCGCTTATTGTGGATGCTGCGCACGGAGCGCACTTTGAGTTTATGGCGAATGTAAATGAAACGCTTTCTACGATTAACTATAAAAAGGTGCCGGAGCCGGCAATCCGGAAGGGTGCAGATCTTGTGGTGGAGAGTCTTCATAAGACATTGCCGGCAATGACACAATGCGCAATTTTGCATGAAAACAGCCAGCTTGTGGATGGAAAAAGGCTCGAGGAGTTTTTATCCATTTATCAGAGTACATCACCATCTTATGTATTTATGGCATCCGTGGAGGCATGTATCGAAAAGATGAATCATGAGAGGGATGGGCGTTTTATCATTTACAAGGAGCATCTCGCAGAGTACCGCAAAAAGTTTGAACAGATGCAGCATATACATCTTGTGAAGGAAGAGGATTTCAAGAAAGAATGTGAGGCCGGTTATGATGATGGCAAGCTCGTGTTTTCAGTGAAAAATTGTGGGATAAAACAAGGCGATCGGGAAGTGCCATTTACCGGAGCCATGTTGGGCAGCATGTTGGAAGAAGAGTATGGACAGATGATGGAAATGGCAGGTGGAAGTTATGTGATTGCCATGACGTCTATCGCAGATTCTCTGGAAGCTTTTGAAGCTTTATATCAGGCAATGGAAATTATAGATGGACAGTTAACGGATTATGAAAATACAGCCGATAATATAATATATAACATGCAGCCGAAAGTATTTATGGATATTGCAAAGGCAAGAGATGGCAACAGTGAACAGGTAATATTAACAGATGCCGTTGGAAGAGTAAGCACGGAATATATTTATATATATCCGCCGGAAATTCCGTTGATTGCGCCGGGTGAGGTATTTACAAGAGAATTGATTGCAGAAATACGAAAGGCAGTCATTTGTGGACTGAATATAAAGGGCATTGGAATCATTTCGGAAGGTAATCAGGGATTGCTGGAGCATGATATTTTGGAAAATGAAATTACGGTGTCCGTGACAGCAGCGGCAAAACCGGAACTATATGGATTTATGGGCAGAAAAAAACGGCAGAGAAACCGGAATGGAAAGAAATGGTGACTGACAATATGTTTTTTAAATGATATACTACAGGGAAGATAAGAGGGAATAGCAGTGGAAGGAATTTTTATTACAATGGAAGGGCCGGATGGTTCCGGTAAATCAACACAGATTGAATTGTTAAAGCAATATTTAGAACACAGAGGATATGATATTGTGATAGCCAGAGAACCGGGAGGTACTGCTATTAGCGAGGTAATCCGTAACATTATACTAGACCCTGTATATAAAGAAATGAGTCATATGACAGAGTTATTGCTATATGCGGCTGCCAGGGCGCAGCTTGTGAATCAGGTAATCGAACCGGCTCTTTTGGATGGAAAGGCAGTTATTTGTGACAGGTTTGTGGAATCCTCCGCTGTATATCAGGGCATTGGGAGAGGGCTTGGCGTCGATACGGTTTACGAGGTGAACAATTACGCATTGGGAGATGTAAAACCAAAGCTTACTATTTTTATGGATTTAGATGCAGAGGATGGAATTAAGAGAAAGGAAAAACAGACAAAGTTAGACCGGATGGAATTAGAGGATATGATGTTCCATAAACGTGTAGTGGAGGGATACCGTAAGCTTGCAACTCTTTATCCGGAGCGAATTGTTCCGATTGATGCAACCTTGTCAATTGAGGAGATACATAGCAGGATCGTGAGAGAAGTAGAGAAACGTTTTTTAATTTAGGATAGATTTTATCAGGCAGTTACGAAAGGCAGAACTTTGAAGACAGGATTTATAATCATGGGATTGTTTTGTCAGGGAGAGGAGGAATTTATATGGATATGATGCGGGTAAATCAGGTGCAGAACCAGACGCCGATCGAGAATAATACCCAGACGCCAAAAGGGGATGACAGTTTCAAGTTCACATTAGTCAGCCACATAGAAAACAGTGAATTGCAGGAAAAGCTTTCCAATCTGATGAAGGATATTGAGGCGCAGGGGGAGAAGATTGCCAAACATATGGATATTCGGGATATGAAGCGTTACCGTTCCTTAGTAAAGGAATTTATGAACGAGGTAGCGGCAAATTCCCATGAATTTTCAAGGGAGAATTTTCTTGACCGCAGGGGAAGGCACAGAGTATATGGCATTGTCAAAGAGATTGATAAGTCGTTGGATGATTTGGCATCGGAACTTTTAAAGGAGGAGAAGGATAACCTTGCAATTCTCGGAAAGATTGACGATATCCGGGGTATGCTGCTCGATATTTCAACTTGACAGAGATTGGGAGGCAACTGAAAATTATGGGTGTACAATAGGACAGAAGGAGAAGAGTATGGCGAATTATAGTGATATTATTGGACATGAGGATATTGTTAAGCATTTTAAGAGTAGTATCGAACTTGGGAAAGTTTCTCATGCATATATTTTGAATGGGGAAAAAGGTGTTGGGAAAAGGACACTGGCTGCTGTGGTGGCAAAGTCTTTACAGTGTGAAAGCGGTGAGCCGGATCCATGTAATACCTGTAAATCCTGTTTGCAGGCAGATTCCGGCAATCAGCCGGATATTATCTGGATTCAGCATGAGAAGCCAAATGTGATTACGGTGGATGAGGTTCGGACACAGATTATTAATGATATAGATTTAAAGCCTTACAGCAGTAAGTATAAGATTTACATCGTTCCTGATGCACAGCTTTTAAATCCGCAGGCACAAAGCGCATTGCTTAAAACGATAGAGGAACCACCGGAGTACGCTATTATTATGCTGCTTACGAATAATATGGATAAATTCCTGCCAACGATATTAAGCCGCTGTATTGTTCTTAATTTCAAGCCGGTGGAGCCACTCGATATGATAGAGTATCTCACAACCCAAATCGGGGTGGATCAGGAGGTTGCCAGATTTTGTACAGATTTTGCGCAGGGTAATCTCGGGAAGGCAGTGCGGCTTGCGATTTCACCGGAATATGGGGAGATTAAAGAAGATACGGTCAGACTGCTCCGCCAGATGGATTCTATGGAAATTGATGAAATTATCAGTGCAGTGAAGCAGATGAGTAAATACAAATTAAATGTAACCGATTATATAGACATTATGACAATGTGGTTTCGGGATATTCTGATGGTGAAGATATCAAATTCGCCAAATAAGCTGATATTTAAGAATGAGTATTCGGTAATGCGCAAACAGGCAAGCCGGATTTCCTATGAAGGTGTGGAGGAGATTTTGCAGGCTATGGATAAACTGAAAATCCGCCTTGAGGCAAATGTTAATTTTGATATAGCGATGGAGCTTATGCTTCTTACAATAAAGGAGAATTTAGAATGACAGAAGTGATTGGAGTACGTTTCAGACCAAACGGAAAAATATATTTTTTTGCACCGGGAGATAATAAATTAGAGGTAGGGGATGCTGTTATTGTGGAGACTGCCCGAGGTGTGGAATATGGTAAAATGGTACTTGACCGCCGGGAAGTGAATGAGGAGGATATTACAGGAGTTTTAAAACCGGTTATCCGCAAGGCGACAAAAGAGGATGATATCAAAAATGCTGCCAATAAAGAAAAATGCAAGAAGGCATTTGATATCTGTCTGGAAAAAATCGCCAAGCACGGTTTGGAGATGAAGCTGATTGATGTGGAATATACTTTTGATAATAACAAGGTGCTGTTTTACTTTACCGCAGATGGAAGAATTGATTTCCGTGAGCTTGTCAAGGATTTAGCGGCAGTGTTCCGAACCAGAATCGAACTCCGTCAAATTGGCGTAAGGGATGAGACAAAGATATTGGGTGGAATTGGCGTCTGTGGAAGAGAGCTATGCTGTCATCAGCATTTATCTGACTTTGTACCGGTATCCATTAAGATGGCAAAAGAGCAGAATTTGTCGCTTAATCCGACAAAGATTTCCGGTGTCTGTGGAAGGCTGATGTGCTGTCTTAAAAATGAGCAGGAAACCTATGAATATTTGAATGACAGATTACCAAATGTGGGTGATTTTGTACGAACCAATGATGGATTAAAGGGTGAGGTTAGCAGTATCAGTGTGCTTCGCCAGAAGGTGAAGGTTATCGTGGAACTGGAAAACGGGGATAAAGAGATTCGGGAGTACCATACAGACGAACTGAAATTTAAGCCAAGAAAGAAGCGCAATAACGACAAGGATAAGGAAAATGATGCAGAATTAAAAGCATTAGAGGCGCTTGAAAAGAAAGAAACCGGCTCAAAGATTGATGATTAGGGAAGTAATAAATGGTAACAGTTTATGAGGATGAGAGAATAGATGATTTACAGTGCAGAGGTTATCAGTTGATTCAGAAACCGAAGGGATTTTGCTTCGGAGTGGATGCGGTACTGCTGTCTGATTTTGCAAAAGTCAAGAAAGGACAGAAAGTGCTTGATTTGTGTTCCGGAAGCGGCGTCATACCCATTTTGCTTGCGGCAAAAACGGAGGGGAGTTTATTTACCGGTCTGGAATTACAGGAAGCCTATGCGGATATGGCAAACCGGAGCGTATTAATGAACCAATTGCAGGATAAGGTGAATATTGTCTGTGGAGATGTGAAGGAGATAAAGAAGCTTTTTTCAGGAGCTTCTTTTCCTGTTGTAACGGTAAATCCACCCTATATGACAGAGCATCATGGCCTTACGAATCTCTATGAACCAAAGACAATTGCAAGGCATGAGGTGGCATTGTCTTTAAAGGATGTCATTGCGGCAGCAGGTTATGTATTGCCGGAAAATGGAAGCTTTTTTATGATACATAAGCCGTTTCGTTTGGCAGAGATTTTTCGGGTAATGAAACAGTATCGTATAGAGCCGAAAAGGATGCGGTTGATTCATCCTTATGCGGATAAGGAACCAACTATGGTAATGGTTGAGGGCTTAAAGGGCGGCAGGGAGCGGATTACCATTGAGCCGCCGCTTATCATGTATAAGGAGAAGTAGGTAATTGCGAAAGTTTGTTTTGCGAACCTCCGTTGTACAAAATAGACAATATCAACACAGGTACGCTTGCGCTGCTTGTCGCTCGCAACAGTGCTAAGCTCGAAAAAACCTCGCTAACCACTGGCGGCTTCAAAGCACCGTGTTTATGATATTATCTATTTTGCACAACTAGGTTTTGGAAACCGAGAGTTTCACAATTGCCTAATAAGGAGAAAAATAAATAGGAGAGAACATGAAGTTAAAAAAATATATATTGGAAATATGAATACAATAATAGAAAGCTTCTTTGAGAAAGAGTCAGAATAGCAAAAAGAAGAAAGTCTGGGGGAACACCATGTCAGGAATGTTATATATATGTGCAACGCCAATTGGAAATCTGGAAGATATTACGCTTCGGACATTGCGAATCCTGAAAGAGGTGGATTTGATTGCAGCAGAAGATACGAGAAACAGTGTTAAACTGCTGAATCATTTTGAAATCAAGACACCTATGACCAGTTACCATGAATTTAATAAATATGATAAGGCAAAGGTATTAGTAGATAAAATGCTGAATGGAACCAACGTTGCACTGGTAACGGATGCGGGAACACCGGCGATATCGGATCCGGGCGAGGAATTAGTGCGCCAGTGCTTAGATGCGGGGGTGAAGGTAACTTCGCTGCCGGGACCTTCCGCCGTGGTGACAGCACTTACTTTATCCGGGCAAAGAACAAGAAGGTTTTCCTTTGAAGCATTTTTGCCATATGATAAGAAAGAACGGGCAGCAGTGTTAGAAGAATTAAAGAAAGAGACACGGACGATTATTGTGTATGAGGCGCCACATAAGCTTAAGAAGACATTGAGGGATTTGTATGAGATATTGGGTGACCGTAGTATTTCCCTTTGCCGTGAACTGACAAAAAGGTATGAGGAAAACTACCGCACAACGCTTGCAGAGGCAGTTACCTTGTACGAGGAGGAAGAGCCAAGAGGGGAATTTGTACTGGTGATAGAGGGTGCGGATAGAAAAGCACTTCAGACAGAGGAAATACAGGAACTGCTCGCAATGAGTATTCCGGAGCATGTGGCATTTTACATGGAGCAGGGTATGGATAAAAAGGAAGCGATGAAAGCGGCTGCAAAAGACAGAGGTGTCGGAAAGAGAGATATTTATCAGGCAATGATTGACTCAGTTCTGAAAGGTAAAAATAATTCGCACAAATCATGCAGAAAATAAGCTTCTT
>JAMPFS010000087.1 GCA_023664325.1 Clostridium sp. | reverse complement strand
TAGAAAAAGTCATTGTCGGAGAAATCGACGAAAATGGAAATAAAGACCCTTATAAACTTACATTTGTATATAAGACGGGTATTTCAAACAAAGTTGATCCAAAGATACAGAGGGATACAAAGATAGGAAAGAGCCTTAAGGCAGAACTGAAAAAAATGTATTCCCATGTAGCAGACGAGGTAAAAGAAGTGTGTTCCCAAGTACGGCTCGACACACGTTGAAACTGTGTGCCTGCTAAACCGTGTAAAATAGGCATTTTGAAGCAGTACAGGAAACTGAATATGGTGGATTTGCCACCAATTTGCCACCCATATTTTGAAAAGCAGCTAAAATACAAAGACAGCACTGAACGCTATGAACTTTTGCGTTTTCAGTGCTGTTTTTTGCATTTAATTATTTGTTTATGATGTTTTTTCTGCAGTAATCTGTTCAAAGAGTTCAACAGACTGTTCCCCGAGTTTTTCCGTATCATGCACATAGGTCTGCAGAGTGGTCTGGATGTTGGTGTGTCCCAGTCTGGTCTGAACATTTTTTACATTTGCGCCTGCTTCAATCAGCATGGTTGCGTGTGTATGCCGCAGGGAATGATAATCAAAGGCAAGCTGCATTTCCCGGTGGATGATTCTTGAACAGTATTTAAAGGAATCCGTTGATGTATACTGCCCGTTTTCTGTTATGCATACAAGACGGACACGTCGGAGCTTGCTTTCAATACATTTCTGGACTGGAATAATCCGCCACATGTCATTTTCTTTTTCATCTTTTTCCTTTTTAAGGACATGGACGGTATAGTATTCGCCGTATTTCAGTTCGTTCTTCATTTGTGCAGTCCGTTCTGCTTTCAGGGCATTGCAAAGAGTGTCACCAAAAGGGACAGTCCTGGAAGAGGCTGGCGTTTTTGGTGTGGTAAAGTACCAGGAGGAACGCTGCTCACGTTTGCCTTTCTGTTCAACTACCTTACGGACGTCAGCTCCGAAGTTCCGTTTTACAACCTGCCTGCTGACGGTCAGTGTTTTGTTTTCAAGGTCTATGTCATCCCATGTGAGTGCAAAGGCCTCCGAGATGCGGAGTCCGGTATAGAATCCGATCATAAGCGGGATGTAATACCTTGTATCGCGGAACCGTTCTGTAATGCGGTGCCAGTCATCAAGAGAAAGAATAATCCGTTCCCTTGGTTTTTTTTCAACTTTTGGAAACCGGACTGCTTTCATCGGGTTCTGGCTTATGTAGTGAAGCGGTTCTATGGCATAATCAAGTGCCGACTGGAACACTGTAAGGATACCGACAATATGGCTTTTGGAATATCCGTTTAATTTAAGGCTGTTGGCATATTCCTGCAGTATGGCAGAATTAACCGCCTTTAACTTGTAGTGTCCGAATCTGGGCTTCAGATGGCTTTCCATGATGCGAAGGTATCCAACCTGCGTATTATATTTCAGGTTCAGTTTACAGGATAATTCATACCACTGGTCGAGGTAATCTGAAACGGTTATTTCAGATGGTTCAAACACTGCCCCGGCATTGTTGTATTCGTTCAGGGCAGCAGCCAGCGCCTGTTCGGCTTCCTTTTTAGTGCGGAAACCGCCTTTTTCCTTTTTCTTTCTTTTCCCGTCTACTTTTCCAAGGTCAAAGTAATATGACCACGTAGAGCCGCGTTTTCTTGTTCCTCCATTCATAAAAATCAGTCCTTTCTGGTTGTATTTTAAGGACTGGTTTGGTATAATGATACTTGCATAGTCTTATTCAAGTTATCACTGGATACCGATTCAGTCCTTGCTTGATTAAGTGTTGAGTCCCTGGCTGCTGGAACAGCTGGGGGCTTTTTTATGCCTACCCCAGATGAAGCTGTGTTTTTAAAGCATCCTGCAGAACCTGCGAAAAATTAATATTGTGTTCCATGGCTGCCTCATTAAGCCATTCAGGAATACTTAAAGTTTTCTTGACAGCGCGGGAACTTGTGCGTTTTTTGTAGGAAAGCATGTCAAATTCAACAACAACCATGAAGGAATCCGGTTCAGGAACAATCTCTGATGGGTCAGAAGGTGATGGAATCTGCTGCTGTTCCTTTTCGCGGCTGGTAAGTGCAAGACCAAGTGCATCCGCAGCCATTTCATACGCCTGAATCATATCATCACCTTGTGTGAGGCACTCCGGAATATCTGGGAAAGAAACCCAGAAACCCCCTTCTTCTGCTTTGTGGAATAAAGCTGGATAAAATAATCTGTTCATAAAAACCTCCGTTTTCAGGCGGTGGGACTATTTAAGTCCCGCCTGTTTTAATATGGCATGTTCAAGACCTTTTTTCAGGCTTGAACTGTGATAAGGAACTTCCGTCTGGCGTCCGGTCATGTCATTTCTCAATTTTACATGGGAACCGTTCTGGCTGACTACTGTAAATCCGTTTTTCTTGAGATGTTTTATCATCTCACGAGGCGTCATTGGCATTTTCTGTATCTCCCTTCCTTATCATGATTATACGATATCACGTATTATTACGTGTGTCAATTCAAAAATGCGTATAAATACGTAAAAATTTTTATTGCATTTACAGTTTATCAATCACCTTACCCATGCATTTGGAATCAGCAGTAAGTTTGATATTATCATATCAGGCATTTAAGCAGCATTGTAATCAACAACAGCAATTTCTGTCAGGATTCCTTTAAGCTTTTCTAGGATGCCCTCGATTTTTTCAAGAGTGGTACCGTTCAGGTACTCTTCGCCACATTGCGTGCATCTGGCGCATGGTACATTTTTTATAATAATGTAGCAGCCATTATATTCTGTCATGTATGACGTGGTAGACTTCTGGATATTTCCTTTACACATAAAGCAGGTCATGTTTCATTCTCCTTTCTGGTTTTAAAGTCGTTTTCCCATTTTTGCAAGCTGGGGAAGTAAGCGGTTACAATCCAAAGTGTTTCCAGGTTGCTGCCGACTACAACATGCAAATACTGTTTCCCTATGGACATACCGAGAATCAGGCAGCTGGGATACGGATAGTCGTCCGGGTACTGTTCTATAATTTCTCCGTTTTGTATGCAGAATATGATATCTTTAATGAAAATACCCCGCTGTCCCAGCCGCTTGGCAGCATGCAGTGTGATTTCAATATTTTCAGGAGAGCATATCCTGCGAAGCTCTTCAATGTTTAATTCCATGTACAGAGTTCCTTCCTTTTGATTTTATTAAAATGTAATTACCACCGTTTCATCCTATGTTGAATTTCCATATTATCAGGTGATTACAATTTGTCTATAACCTTACCCATGCATTTGGAATCAGCAGTAAGTTTGATATTATCATATTCCGGATTGAGTGAAACAAGTTCGCCTTTTCCAAGTTTCTTCACATAACTTTCATTGTCAACAAGAAATATGCCGATCTCATCCACTTCAATTTTATCTGTCATTTCAATAAGCAGCGTATCACCGTCATGGAATACCGGTTCCATGCTGCTGCCATTTACTCCTATGGCATAATCCACTTTTCTGTATTCCAGCAGGTCTGGTATTTCAATCCTCTTTGTGGGCGGAGTGTCAAAAACAATCTGTCCGGTTCCTGCGGATGCAAGGCGGTAATAGTAATTGATAAGACGTATCTTTGAATTATGTATGTCATCATGCGAAGTAGTTCTTTCTAAATCCCTTATGTATTCTTTTTGCTCTTTCAGTTGCCCTGCTATAGAATATTCTCTGTCTAATACAGTATCAATCGTCACTGCTCCATCTGGGGAGTGTTCGGATATGAATTTGTATTTTACAATTCGTTCATATTCGGATTTTTTTAAACGGTAAGATTCCGTTTTTTCTTTGTCGTCAGTCAATCCGAGTAAATAGTCGCAGGAAACATCAAAAAAATCAGCCATTTGTTTTAGGAAAGTATGTCCGGCTTCCCGCTCATCTGTTTCGTAATTTCTAAGTGTTGTTTCTGGTATGTTCAATTTTTGAGCAAAACTTTTTCTAGTCGTGTATCCATGTTCTTTTCTTAATTGAGTTAAGCGTTCTCCAAAAGTCACGTTGTCACCTCCTAGTGCTGATTATATGAAATATATTACAGTATGTCAATAATGAAAATCCCAAAACGAGCATTTTCTTTCAAAATCATATTGACAAAATTCCAAAATGAGATTAATATATAAATAAAAAGCTCAAAACGAGCAGAAAGAGGGTGAGAAAATGCTCAATAATATAGAAGCAGAAAGGGTTAGGTATCGCCTAACAAAAGAAGAGTTGGCAAAGAAACTTAATGTTTCCGTTAAGACTTATTACAACTGGATTAATGAGGAAACAGATGCTCCTATTTCAAAACTTGTTATCATGGCAAGAATGTTTGGAACGAAGGTGGATTACCTGATTGAGGGAATGGATGGAGTTCCTTCTGGCATTAAATGTCTGCGCAATGATGCCGGATCAGAGGGGAGGAGGTGAGAAATGAGAGACATAATGGAAATGGCGTGCGAAGCCAGAGAGAGGGCAAGAACACCCATAGAAAATCAGAATATATTCACGGAAATGCTTTTTGACGAATTAGGAAAAATGAAAAGCGAGGACATTGCACCGCACCTTTCGTGTGAATTTGATATCTTGAAACGCGAGTATAGGATAACATTAAGATTCCCTGCTATTTTCAATGAACCGGATGCCGTTAGAAGTGATGTCAAATGACATATCTTCTAATGGGAAAAAACTAATAGAAGAATCATTAAGCAAATTGTCTGAAACATTGATAACAAAGCCTCTTTCGAGCATGTCCGGAATTTTATTGATAACAGTTAAAAGATAATCTGAATTTTTTGGAAGTACAATAGTATGGCAATATTTAAATTGCAATATCAAGTACATTAAAGGGCAGGAAATTGCAGACGAAGAAGCGGTGGAAAGGGGGATGGAGTTCCTTCTGGCATTAAATGTCTGCGCAATGATGCCGGATCAGAGGAGAGGAGGAGAGGAGGTGAGATGATGAAGATAGGTGAAAATGAGTATTCAGAAATTTTATTGACTGACAGCAAAAACAATTTGCTGGCAAGCATTACGGATGAAGATATTATAGTGGACAAAGAATACAAAGTTGTGTGTGTACCAACTCATTCATGAAGCCGCGGAAACCGGCAGAATGTGAGGGGAGGCGAGTAAGAATATGGAAAGATACTACAAATAGCAAGGGATTTAGAAGGAGGCAGGAAAGGAGGTGAGAGGGACGGGAAAGATAATACACTTAGAGTTTCAGATTGATGGAAAAACATACTTATTAGATATTGAGACAGTTTTTTTTAAGGTGAAACATATTCATCTGGGGGAAGACCTAGACCCGGAACGTAAGCTTCCCTATGGAAGGCTTACGTCTGTCATACCAGTTAAATTTAAAACAGTTCCATTTTCGCAGGAACTGGCGTTATGGCTGTGTGACTTAAAACATCATCTGGCTGAAAAAAGACGAAAGAAGTGCCGTAAGACCGGATGAAGCGACACCAGAAATAGTTCCGGAAGAAATATCAGTTAAGAAGGACTGGATTTTGCCAGTCTTCTCTTCAGGGGAGAGGTTTGGTGATTTCATTTCTTGAAGAAATGATTCAATTAACAGTTTACAGTTATCCGGCAAGTCAGACTGCTCAATATCCACAGAAATTTGGTTGTAATTTTTGGATATGGTATTTCCGGAACCATTTACAAAAATGCTGTTTGCTCCCTGAACAACAGAAGGAGATTCTGATTTATTACATCCATTTTCTACATAGTTGATACCGGCAGGGGTGATTTTAAAAGTAAGCGTACCAATAGTTGTAGAAGTGTATTCTATGAAGCCTTCATCTTTCAGATTATTAAGGAGATTGTACAATGACGGTTTTTCCTTGGAATTATAATCACGAAACACACACTTCCTGTCACCTGTTTCTTTATAGTGGTTATAGATGCTTAATAAAAAATTGATTTCATTTTGGAGCATAAAGGAATCCTTTCCACAATTTTGATGCATAGCAGACATTTCATTCATATCAATGATTATGGAAAATTTACCATAATGCAAAGAATATTGCAAGTGCAATACACCCAGAAAAACGTTCTGGGAGAAGAAGGGGAAACAGAACAACAGAATTACTGATTATTTTATCAATGTCCATGTGTAATGTTCCTTTCTATTATACTCGGTGCGGCAACACCTGTAATTACAGTATATGGAAAGATACTACAAATAGCAAGGGATTTAGAAGGAGGAAGGAAAGGATGGAAGAGAAAAAGAAAGAACCACAGAAAATCAGACCGGAGATTAGGAAAGCAAGCAACAGAAAAATACTCCGAAGACAGATGGAAATGCTTACGGAGTATTCATTCAGTGGAATGTTATTTGACCGGATGCCGGAAACATCACAGGCAATTGCATCCCTGCACAAGGAATTATTTAAAATCCATTGCGGGCTTGTTATCTGGATTGAGATAACGTTTTTCGCTTTGATGTACTTTTTCAAGCGTTTCATGGTAAAGAGCATAAAGTTCATCAAGTGATTTATCCTTGGTATCCTGATTCATCAGGTATAGCAGAGTAACGTTTTCTGCATGATTATTCATGACTGAAATCCCCTTTCTTTAGTACTCGGCTCTGGAGGGAGCCTGTAAGAAAAGGATAGCACAAAGAAGGCAGGGGAAGAACAATTTTAGGTGGCGTGAACTGGGCAAAAAATGACGCAAACGGACGGCATGTAAAAAGGAGTTGATAGAAACGAGAAAGAACCTGAAAGAAGCCCGCCAGAAGGCGGGCATGACACTTATGGAATAAGGGAAAGAAGGTGAAAAAATCATGAAAGCAAAGGAAATAGAAGATTGTCTGAATGAAATAATTAGCTACCATTACGCTAGAATTGCCGCAAGTGAGCAGACGATTGAGCATAGTGAAAAGGCGATTGTAAATTTAAAATCAGCCTTAGAAATTATTAAAGGGGCAGAATCCGAAGAAACTGCCCGATTGGATTAGCCCTGTTTGTCTGCAATAATGAGATTTTTAATGGAGTCCAGGGCATGTGACAGAGCTTTATGAGTTTCTGCCAAGGGGGTTGACATTTCATCAGAGGGGCAATAACTGATTGCAACACCAGCCTCTTCATTAAAAGTTTTAATAATCTCATTAAAAGCACCTTCGATTTGTTGAATTGTCATGGTGTCATTTCTCCTTTCTTACATACTCGGCTCTGGCGGGAGCCTGTAAGAAAAGGATAGCACAAAGAAGGCAGGGGAAGAACAATTTTAGGTGGCATGAACTGGGCAAAAAATGACGCAAACTGACGGGCAGAATATGAGAGGAGGTGAGGAAATGGGATATTTCAACGAGGGAAATGATTGCGACATGTGCAGACATCAAATCATGACGGGGCAGGATGGAACGGTTGAGGATTGCCGGAGGCGTGAGTTAGAGTTGCCGTGTAAGTTTGAAGAAAGAGACATCCGGACATGTCCGGTATGCAATGCCGAAGTTGACCGTGAGGATATGGATTTCACAAGAGACTGTCACGGAATCACATTCAGATTAGTTTGTTACAGATGTTGGAAGAGGCTCATGTCAAAAGGGTATGACGGAGAGTATTACACGGATGAGGACGAACAGATCGAGGACGATTATTGATGCCGGATTTCGGATATTACAAATAGCAAGGGATTTGAAAGGGGATGAGAGAAGTGTGGATTTCAAAGAAACGATGGGAAGCATTAGAAAAGAAAGTGGCTGACCTTGAAAAGCAGGTTCAAAGTCAGCCACTGGAAATAATCAGTGCCTTGGTTGGAGCTTGGAACAAGCAGATGAAAAAAACTAATCTTCCGCCTCATTAGAAGCAATAAATCCAATTCGGCGTGCTGGTTTTGATTTGTCTTCCAGTTCTACAGAAGTAAGTAAGAAGTTAAGCTGATTCATGTGCTGAATTAGTTGTGCTTCCGTCCCATTAACAAAACCATAGAAGTATAGAATGTCAGGATTTTGATAGCCGATTTCGGTAACGGACATTGTGATTGATGAACCAAATGAAGCAAGTTTTAACGCAATTTCATGTTCGCTATCAAGAGTTTTTTCAAATTCATGAATCTGTTCCATTA
>JAMPFS010000086.1 GCA_023664325.1 Clostridium sp. | reverse complement strand
TAGCACTGCGGGAAGGTTTACTCACTTTTACATTGCAATTTGCGGAAACTCAAGGAACATTATATGAGTTGTCAGAACCTAAAGAACATGTTACAATAACATATGGAACAATCGTGTTACAAGGTGGTAATCTCCCTAAACTTGAAAAAGAGGGGAGGTGGTGCATATGAGTACATACGAAGTTTTGGTGTTGTTAATTCTCTTCGGAACGTTTCTTGTTGCGCTGCTTGCCTATATAGATAGGAACAACAAGCGAAAATAAATAAGCCTACCTTGTCACTTGCCCGGTGAAGGTAGGCTTTACTGCTACTGGAGGTCAACCACTTTGTGGGCGGTTGTTCCTTTTACAGATACTATAACACTATCAGGTGGATTTGTAAAGATTCAATGTGTTCAAATTTTGAGATAACCGGACTTCTTACATGTTGCTTACAAAATGAACGAAAGTTCGCAAAAACTTAAATTTCGCAATGAATGAACAAAATATCAGGGAGAAATGTAATGAGCTTAGAAAATGATGATAAATATGCTGATAAGAAAGAGTGTAAAGTGAAAAAACCAAAAGCTAAAAAATCGTACTTTACTGTTAATCTCATAATATTTTTAATATTAGTGATAATGATACTCCTGCTATTGATAAAATGCCAACATAACTCTCCACATACCCCAAGTCTCACGACCGGTCTTATCGAAGGCGAGGAAGGAAAAGTTTCCACCATCAGCACAGCGACATTAGAAAAAGTCTTTGCCCTCAGTGAATTATCAACCGCAGATTATACCTACAATGCCATTGCAACGGCATATGATGAAGACGGCATCACCGTAAAATATTATGTTGCCTATGAGGGAAATGTAAAAGCCGGCATTGACTTTGGCAAAATAAAATATGACATTCAGGAAGAGGAAAAAGTAATCCACATTACCATTCCTGAGGTTGCGTTTACAGAGAAGACCGTTTCACCCGGCACATTGGAATACATCTTTAAAGATAAGAAAAGTGAAACAGAAAATGTATATCAGGAAGCATTTGAGTTGTGCAAAAAGGACTTGGCTGAACGGACAGACCAGGAAAAAGAACTCTTGCAACTGGCAAGGGAAAATGCGGTTGCGGTAGTCGAGGCACTTGTAACGCCGTGGGTAGAACAGATTGATAATGAATATAAAGTAGAAATTCAATAGGGAGCCATACAAATGAGAAAAAAGATAATTCTGTTTATGATGATGTGTACACTTTTGATTTCCATATGTGCCTGTTCATACCGGGAGGAAAACCAGCCGGTTGACACCAAAGAGCCGGAAAATGCTTTGGAGGTGGCAAAGAATCCGGCAGTTTGTCCGGACATTTCCCAGATAAGATCCATCTGTAATCTCGCAACACTGGAATGTTATTACCATAATGTAGCAAAATCCGTCAAGGAGAAAGGAGAAGGGTTATCGCATATCGGGGAAAAAGCGCGTGTCTTCTGGATTGAATACAGCGGAGTTGCCAAATTTGGAATTGATATATCAAAAGTAAATATGGAAACAGACGGCGAGCGGGTTGTGATAACCATTCCGAAAGCGCAATTACTGGGTTTGTCAAAATATTCCTTTACAGAGGATAGTTATATTTCATCCGACGACGGCATCAATAAAAACCCGATTACCGCAGAAAACCAGACAGAAGCAATCGCAGCCGCAGAGGAAGATATCCGGCAGTTATTTGCAAATGACAATGCAATGCTTACAAGAGCACAGGATAACGCAAAAAACCTCATTGAAAATTATATTAAGCAGCTTGGGGAAATTTCGGAAACCGATTACCAGATTGAATGGAATTATGAGGATAATGTAACGGATTCCGGGGATGAAACGCAGTGATTCAAATCATCCCCGGAATCTGCGACTTAATATAATACCATCTACCCAATCAGCCAATACATCACCGCACAAACGATTACGGCAAGCAGCGCACTGCCGACTGCCAAAAAGATTTTTTGATAAATCCGTTTCCCGCTCTCGCGCGCCTTTTCAATTTCCGACATCGTCCTGCCCTCCATAAAAGCCACGATTTCCCTGTATGTCTGGATATCCAGACGTTTTTTGTATTTCTCCACCTCATTAGCATACCAGAATGATACAGCCCAGATCATCAGGTAAATCAGCAGCCCCCACCAGCCAAAAAATCTGGCAAGCGGTATCGGCAGCAAAAGGATCGCCAGAAAAAGGATGGATAATATTGCGCTTTTTCTTGATAAATCCGCCCGATCCTGTTCGTTAAGTTCCTGTTTCATGATTTCTACGTCTCCTTTCACCAGTTGATCCAGAGAGACGGAAAACAGTTCACTCAGCAGCAGCAAACTTTTAATATCCGGATACGTTTTATCATTTTCCCAGTTTGAGATTGACTGTCTGGAAACAAAAAGCTTTTCGGCAAGCTGATCCTGCGATAATGATAATTCCGTCCTGTATTTTCTGATTTGCTCTCCGAGATTCATTTTTCCGATCCTCCCTCGTCCATGCGGGCAATTCCCGTCACACTGCTTAACCAACGTACTGCAAAGGAACGCTTTTTGCAATCAAAAGTCTTTGACATCCTGCATTTTTGCAGTGTCAAATGTGTTTTACAGCCTGTTCTATGATTCATAATTCACGAGTGATTCCCACTTTCCCCGTTCGGAAACTGCTTTGTATCTTTGCCTGAAACACAAAAGCCATTATACCCTGAAAAAACGGTCAAAGCAATCGGAACTTCCTAGCAGAAGGGAAACCTGCCAGGGAAAAAAGAACCCCCCGCAAAATTTAATAGCATTGCAGTCATATTTATGGTAAAATAATGGGGTTAAACATATGAGGAGGTCAGGTTGATGAAAAAAATTACCATGCAGATTATTGCTTTTATTCTTTGTTTTGTAGCAGGCGTTACCTTTTTCGCAATGCCTGCCTCTGCTGCCGCCGGGAAGCAGGAAACGAATTCGATTCCCAACACAGAAGCGGCAACGGTACGCATCGGCTACTATGATGACGGCGAGCCGGCGTTTCAGGACGGTTTTTCCGATGATGTGCGCAAATCCGGCTACGCATACGACTACTATCAACTGCTGGCATCGTTTGCGGAATGGAAATATGAGTATGTGTACGGCAGCAAAGAGGAAATATGCCAGATGCTGATTGACGGCGACATTGATATCATGGCGGGAGCAGATAAATCAACGGACAGCCTCAACAATAAAGTCAATTTTTCAACCATGGATATGGGGCTTGGCAATAACCGGTACTTTGCCGTCAAAAAGTCCGATCCTGCACTGCTTGACAAACTGGATTACGCCATGTCGCAGATCGATACCGTTTTCCCGACATTTACGCTGGAATTGCGCCAGAAATATTACAGCCAGGCATCGCTTCAGGCTTTAACCGAGCGCGAAGAACAGTGGCTAACCGGGAAAAACTCATTGAAATTCGGGTATACGCGCCACCACCTGCCGTTTTCCGATCAGGACGAGGACGGCAATCCCATTGGGCTTGCAGGCGAAATGATCCGCCAGCTTAAAGAGTTTACCGGCTTGGAAGTTGTTCCGGTATGCTTTGAGTATGTTGCAGATTTAGAGGATGCCTTGAAAAATAATACCGTGGACGTAGGATTTCCGATGTATTCTGATTCGTGGCTGGCAGAGAACAAGGGACTGCGCCAGACCGAACCGGTTGTTACAGAACGAATGATGATTATTTATCACGGCGAGTATACAGACGATATCACTTCGAGCATAGCCGTTTCCAAGACATCACTCGGGTTAAGGGAGTATGTGCCAAATAACTATCCCTCTTCCACGATAATGGAATACGAAAATTTCAATGAGGCAATCGAGGCTGTACATTCCAATCAGGCAAAATGCATCATTGGTTATTCGAGCATATTACAGCGCGTTCTCAGCGGTTATGATGGCGCTGATGAACTGAACATCAGTTATCCCGACAAATCCGAGGAACTCTGCCTGTTGGTGAATCAGGACAACAGCATTTTAGCCATAATACTCGATAAAATGATTAACCAGATTAACAGTGAAGTCATCACGGGTACATTGATGAGATATGCAAGTATCGCCAGGCCGGAGCCTACCTTTATGGATTTTTTCAAACAATATGCCTATCTCTTTGCCATTGTGTTGATCGTATTTTTTGCCGTGCTTGCGCTGACCTTTGCTTATTACATCAAAAAATCCCATGCCTACAACCGCCAGCAGGCGCAAATGCAGGATTCCCTGCAAAATGCGCTTGAGATGGCAGATACGGCAAATAAAGCAAAGACAAACTTTTTGTCGAGCATGAGCCACGACATCCGCACCCCGATGAATGCGATTGTCGGAATGACGGATATCGCCAAAAAGCATACCGACGACAAGGAAAAATTAAACGACTGCCTTGATAAAATAACACTGTCGAGCCAGCACCTTTTAACGCTCATCAATGATGTTTTGGACATTTCCAAAATAGAGAGCGGCAAGCTCACGCTCAGCCCGATTAATTTTTCGCTGCGCCGAACAGTAGAAAACCTCGTCAATATCGTGTGCCCGATGATAAAATCCAGAGATCAGGAATTTGATGTGCATATTCACAGTGTAGACTCCGAAATCCTCTACGGTGACGAACTGCGTGTCAGCCAGGTGTTTATCAATATTTTGAGCAATGCGGTCAAATATACGCCGGACGGCGGCAAGATTATACTTGACCTGTACGAAGAACGCACAAAGGAACAGACGGTGCAGCTCACCTATATTGTCAGCGACAACGGAATCGGCATGAACCGGGAATATATGGAGCATATGTTTGATGCATTTACCCGTGCCGACGACAGCCGTACCAACAAAATACAGGGTACGGGGCTTGGGCTTGCAATCGTAAAACAAATGGTCATGCTGATGAACGGCACGATAGACTGCAAAAGCGAACCGGATAAAGGAACCACATTTACGGTAAAACTGGAACTGCCCATAGGCGAAGACGACGACCGTGTTTACACGCTTCCGCCGGTAGACATTCTGCTCGTAGATGATGATGAAACATTCCTTGCCATCACAGAGGACGTGGTGGAAGAAATGGGAGCAAAAGCGGAAACGGCTTCCTGTGGCGAAAAAGCGCTTGAACTCGTGAAAGCACGGCACGAAATGGGCAATGATTATGCGGTTGCCCTGGTCGATTGGAAAATGCCGGAAATGAGCGGCGGGCAAACGGTACGCGCGATACGCGATATTGTAGGTAAAAATACGTCAATCATACTCGTAACCGCCTACGACTGGTCGGATATCGAGGAAGAGGCGAAAAACAGCGGCGCAGACGGATTTATATGCAAGCCTTTGTTTAAGTCATATCTGTCCGAAAAGATAAAGCATGTGCTTAACATGGACGAAGAAAGCAGTGCGATTACCGAAGCCGGAAACGACGACCTCAAAGGTCTGAATGTCCTTATCGCCGAAGACAACGACATTAACTGGGAAGTTGCAAATGAGCTGCTTGGCATGTACGGAGTGATTACTTACCATGCCGACAACGGCAAGATCGCCTGTGAAATGATGCAAAATGCGGAAGACGGCGAATATGACCTTATCCTGATGGATATTCAAATGCCCGTCATGAACGGCAGGGAAGCAACAAAGGAAATCCGCAAATCACCGCGGGATTACGTCAAAAATATCCCGATCATTGCCATGACGGCAGATGCTTTCGCCGAGGATATTGCCGCCTGCCTGGATGCAGGCATGGACGGCCATGTTGCCAAACCACTGGATATGGACAAACTCTGTCAGGAAATCCGGCGTGTTTTATACTAGTGTGCTGACCTGTTGATAATCAGCCAAACCGCACTGCCTATATCGTTATCTGATGTGCCAGATACTCTAATGCATTTAATCTTCGGATACCGTCATAATCGGCAGCCGGGTCATTATCTAAGGTTAAAATCACCTTCGGATAATGATCCGGAATTTTTTGCAGCGGGCGCAGTTCCCGTTCCAAAGTTTTTTCATCACGGGTGCTTGCGGCAACCTGAATATATTTTTTCCCGTCCTCATTCTGTACTACAAAATCAACCTCAAATTCATCTATTTTGCCTGTATATACATCATATCCTCTCCTAAGCAGTTCCAGATAAATCACATTTTCAAGGATATGCCCCACGTCCACTGCTGTTTTTCCCAGCATGGCATTCCGAATGCCAATATCTGCAATATAGTATTTTTCCAATGTCTTTAAATACTGTTTCCCTTTGATATCATACCGCTTTGCCTGATATACAATATACGCTTCCATAAAGGAAGAAATGTAAGATTCCACCGTCCGGACATTGATTTTTCTTCCATTGGAAGCCATTGTATCACTAATCTTTTTTGTGGAAAGCTGGTTTCCTATGTTATCCATCAGGAAACGCATTACACTTTCCAGCATCATAACATCTGCTATTTTTTTACGTCCTACAACATCCTTTAAGATGATCGTATCATAAATACCCGATAAATAATCCTTGACCTGTCCTTTTTCCTGATCCATATTTAATACAAATGGAAAAGAACTCGTTTCAATATATTCCCGATATAAGGAATCCAGGCTGCCTTCCTTTTGCTTTGCCTGCATAAATTCATAAAAAGAAAAGGGAAGCATTTCTATTTTCACATATCTGCCTGTAAGCAGCGTAGCCAGTTCCCCTGACAGCATATAAGCATTTGATCCGGTGATATAGATATCTACATTTTCTTTTATAAAAAAACTGTCAACCACCTTTTGGAAATCTCTGACATTCTGAATTTCATCCAAAAAAATATAATTCATCTGCGCCGGCAAAATCCGTTCCTTAATATACTGATAGAGCTGTTTCGGATCTGTTAATTCCTCATATTCATAATCTTCAAAATTTATGGAAATAATCTGCTTCTCCTGAACGCCATCTTTTAGCAAATATTCCCTAAACTGCTGTAATAATGTAGACTTTCCGCATCTTCTTATGCCGGTAACCACCTTGATAATCTGTTTATCCCTATAACCTGCCAGTTTTTCAAAATATTCTGTCCTTAAAATCATATCTTCTTCCCCATTTCTAATCAATATGATTCTATTATATGCAAAAACTTTCTTTTTATCAACACTTTTTGCACTGCAATGCAAAAAATCATTTATTCCTTATCTGAAAGAAAATGCTTATCTATTTGCTAACCAGCAAACATTGGAAAAAACACCAACAATATGTTCTTCATCAATCTCAGGATATTGTCTTTGACATTCAATAACATATTCTGCTATTTCCTTTTGAGCCTGTTCATTGCCTGGCAAAAATGGCGTTTTGTATTTATCTGCCAGTAACTCTCCAAACTTTATGCAATAGTTATAAAATCCATTCAAATAATCTTCTAATTCTTTGATGTATTCTTCACCTATATCTGGTATTTTCTTTTTAACATTATCTCGTATTCTTTTCATTCCTGATCCACCGAATAAATCATATGAGTCGAATAAATCATTTATTTGTTCCAAAATTATGTTATCCATATATACTCACTCCTCTTTAAAAAAATCCAGATAATTAACCATCCCATTTAAGGATAATTCTTATAAGTTATCATAAAGTTATCGCCACCTCTTAAAAACACTAAATTTATTATAGGCGAACCTCCCCCTGATATAGATTTATCCCGACTTTTATTCATAATTATAACACATTGGAAATAACGTTTGAATTAAATTTTCATACCATCTTGCACATTATAAATTCAGTACATAGAGTTCATAACAGAAAATCCTATAAACATTCAAAAACCCCGCCGGAGCGGGGTTTTCTAACCTCATTTACAATTTTCTTAATATCCTACTTCACTGCCGTCCTCCGGTACACCTGATAGATAACCGGAGCAAGAAGAACCGACAACGCTGCATAAAGCACAAACAACACATTCAGCGAACCGGTTACCGTTCCCCCGATTTCCACCAGATTGAAAACCCGAAGCGGTTCACGAAGCGACATTAATTTGTCCGGCCATAACCCTAAAACCTGATTCAGCAGATAGCCGCTTCTATCACTTAAAAAGGTCGGTCCAAAGAGAACAATAAACGGAACCATCACGGC
>JAMPFS010000085.1 GCA_023664325.1 Clostridium sp. | reverse complement strand
CGATTCTGATGATTGCCCACCGCTTGAAAACGGTGCGGAATGCTGACCAGATTCTTGTGGTTGACCGTGGCAAAATCGTGGAACAGGGCAGACATGAGGAGCTGATGCAAAGGGGTGGCATTTATAAACGCTTTGTTGATGCCCGCGAGCTTGCAGTAGGTTGGAAATTGGAAGCGTAACAGTATAAAATCAAAAAAGTTGACATTGTCCAGTAAAATCTATATAATATGTAGTGGACGATGTCAACTTTTTTTGAAATTAGGAGCATATATGAAAATTTACAATAAAACCGTTGATGAAATACGAAAATTTAACCGTTTTTATACAGTAACAATGGGATTTTTGAGTTCGGGGTATCTTGACAGTGATTATTCCATAGCAGAAACAAGAATACTGTTTGAAATGAAGAATAATGGAACCTGCATACAAAATGACATTGTAAAAACGCTGCATATAGATAAAAGCTATTTAAGCCGGATTATGAAACGTTTCTGCCAAAAAGGTCTGGTAGAGAAAATAAAGTCAAATAATGACAAAAGGGCAACAAAGATCACATTAACGGAAACCGGAAAAGCAGAAACGAAACGGCTCATCGCATTAACAAACAGAAAAATACAATCACAGCTTACGGGTTTGAACGATGAGGAATGTGATAAATTATGCGAAGCATTCCATACGGTAATTTCAATTTTAGGCAAGGAGGAAGTCGGACATGAAAGTAATTCCATTTGAAGAAAAGTACAGGCAGGATTTTATTGATTTTAATACAGACTGGATTCTTTCAAACTTTGGCTGTTTAGAAGAACATGATAGGGAAACCTTTGAAAAAATTGACGAAGAAATGAAAGCGGGGGCTATGATATTCTTTGCAGTGGAAAATGATGTGGCACTGGCAACCTGTATGGCAATGCCGATGGAAGGAACAACATGGGAAATATGCAAACTGGGTTCTAATAAAAATATTTCCCACAAGGGCGCTGGAAGTGCTGTATTTGAGGCAGCAATGAAATGGGCATTGGAGCATGGTGCCGAGCGGCTTTTTATCCTTTCCAACAGCAAATTAAAGCCTGCGCTCCATATTTATGAAAAATATGGTTTCAGGGAAATTAAATTAGATGATTATGAATATGTCAGAGGTGATATTGCCTTTGAGTATAGGAAAGAAGAGTTTTAAATATCCTTTTAATGGGAGAATTAGCATTTAAGATAAAGGAGGCGCCGCATGATTAATCCATGGGAAGAAATATTATTGTCTGATTACGAAAATCACATGGCATTGGAATCCGTTATGCAATTACAGGCTATGAACCAGATGATGGACAGGCAGTTTCATGCTTACCCGGTATGTTCTGTTATGATTTTGGGCGTAGCTGGTGGTAATGGTTTGGAACATATTGACAAAAACAAATTTAAAAAAGTATATGGTATCGACATTAACAAAGAATATTTAGAAGCTGTAAAAGAAAGATATTCGGATATGGCTGATGTGTTGGAGTGCATACAGCTAGACATCATGAAAGAAGCAGAAAAACTTCCAAGAGCTGAATTGCTGATTGCCAATCTGCTGATTGAATATATTGGATATGAATGTTTTCAAAAAGCAGTCGAGCAGGTGCAGCCTCAATATGTGTCGTGCATTATTCAAATCAACGTAGATGATAGCTGGGTATCCGATTCCCCGTATATTCACGCATTTGATGGCCTCGATAGGGTTCATCACCAAATGGAAGAAAATTCATTGGTTCAAACTTTGATAGATATTGGATATAAACGAATAGCACAGATAGAAAATCCATTACCCAATGGAAAGAAATTGGTACAATTCGATTTTAAGCATCCGTGACCTTGTACCATGTTGTAACAATTGACATTACAATCATAGAGAGTTATAATCGTATCCAGAGTAAAAGGAAGAATGGAGGATATGTTATGCAGATTTCGAGCAGATTTACGATTGCAATCCATGTGCTGACCTGTATTGAGACCTTTAAGGATGATTATAAAGTGACCAGTGATTTTCTTGCAAACAGTGTCAATGTGAACCCGGTCATTATCCGGGGACTGTTTCAGCAGTTGAAAGCTGCGGGAATTGTCCATGTGGCAAGAGGAAGCGGAGGAACACAGATAGCCAGGCCGTTAGGAGAGATTACGATGTTAGATATCTATCATGCAGTGGAGTGTGTGGAGGAGGGGGAACTGTTTCATTTCCACGGGAATCCAAATGCAGATTGTCCGGTGGGGAGAAACATTCATAATGTACTGGATGAAAAATTGAACCGCATACAACAGGCAATGGAGGAGGAAATGAGGGGAATCACGCTGGAAGATATTTTGCGTGACACACAAAAGTTTATTGCTTTGGAGGCGGCATATCAGTAATGTATCAAAACATACTTATCAAACTCCGGAAGCATAAAACGAATAAAACCACGCTCTTCTGTATCAATCAACCCACGTTTCTTCAATCTGTCTCTGTACGGATTAAATTCATTCGTCTTTAATGACAGCATATTGCGGATGTCTTTAATTCTGCCATCGGAAGACTTTGCGATGCCATAACAAATCTTTTTGTCTTTATTGGATAATTCAGACCAGATTTTATCGTACACATACTCGCTCAAATATTGCCTGTATTCATTCATAACACTCTTATAGTCGCCATTTTTCTGCCAGGTCAGATAACCTAAAACCTGAAATGCAAAAGGATATCCTTTCGTTAAATCAGCCATCTCCAATGCTTTTTCATCATCTAATGAAAAAATCTCCTGATATTTTCCCTTCACCGCCCCCTTATCCAAAGGGTTTAACTTTATTTTAGGCGCCCGGTATAAAAAAGTCAGATTCTTCTCATTTTGCAGGGCATCGATATTTTCAAAAAGACCTGTCATTAATAAAAACAGCGGAAAGTCTCTGCGGACAAAGATTTGAAATGAGCTTGCAAAGACTTTCATTGTTGCATTGCTTGTTGCTTCATCAATCGTAACCAATACACGTTTCTTCTTCTTTTTTACAATTTCCAGCATCGCTTCAATTGCATTTTCGATATCAAAAAACGGTTCTGCCTTTTCTATGGAAACTCCAATTCCCAATACAGATAAATCAATCTGCGCTTTCATAAACAGATCCCGCATGCCTTTGTAATCATATAATTTTGCTGCAAAACTTTCCAAAAGATTCCGGTCTGGATTCAATTCTAACACAATCCAATCTTTCTCGCTCGAAAAATGTTTTGCAATATCATTCAGCATGACTGTCTTTCCCGCTCCCCGCACTCCTGTAATCATATAAATCTGCTGGTTTACGATTTCAGAAGAAAAAAAATCAATGATTTCGTTCGTCTGGGCGAAACGTGCGATAGATTCTAATGGACTTTTGCCAAAAATTAACGTAAATGGATTCTGCATAATTTTTACCCTCTTTTACTGTTTTTATATTCTTTTACTCTTCTTTACTCTTTTTATATATTTTTACTCTTCTTTACTCTTTTTGTCAAGGAAAAAAGAGTTTGTCCGAATCACTTAGTGCCTCCTTTGTCTTAACTAAATGTCAGATGGAGCAAAAAAATCCAAACAGTAGTAGAAAACAAAGCTGCAAGCATATATAATAGTTAGTATAAACTAACTGCATGTGCTGCGGTGAATAACCGAAAACGGCAGTTCATTTCATTTGCAGGTATCAGATAAGGAGGTGCAGGCAAAATGCCGGAAAATGTATCCGAACTGGCGGAAGTGTTCCATTCTGCCATGTATCAGATGTCTCCGCTCAGTGAGTGTGTGTCGCATGTCACGATCAAAAATACAAACAGCCAGATGTTCCTTTGCAGTCCGTGGGAAGGTATTTTATTGTGGGCGAACAGGGTTTTAGACAAGCATTTGCCCCATAGCGATGAGGGAATCAGGAGCCATTACGCCTCCCTGAATTACTGCATTAGCGGACGGTGTGAAGTCTGCCTGCCGGATAACCATTATATTTACATGGAACCGGGAATGCTGTGCATTGATGACCACAAGCCGAAGGACGGCTACTGGTATCCGGGACAGAGTTATAACGGGCTGGAAATTGTTTTTGATTTGGATCGGCTCATGGAGAATCCGATTCCGGAACTTTCTGCTTATTGTGATTATGGCGGATGGATTCGGAAACTGCTTTCCACACATGACGGAACCTATCTGGGTGCAGTGGAAAATGAATGTGAGCGGTCGATGAACCTGCTGTATTCCCATTTGGCGGCGGCAGACTGGAGCCTTTCGGATTACCGTCTTCATCTGCTTTTGCTGTTTTACGCATTGGTAAATCGTGGCACGGCGCCGGTCGAGGAGCAGTTTTATGTCACGAAAGGGCAAAAGCATATTGCAGACGAGGTGGAGCAGATGATTACCAGGGATTTGAGCTGCCATTACACGATTGCGGATATGGCAGCGGTATACGGGGTAAGCCCTTCCGCGTTAAAGAAATATTTCGAGAGGGTTTACGGTCTTCCCATTTCATTTTATCTCAGGGAAAAGCGGATACTGCTCGCAAAACAGCGGTTGTCGGAGACGAAAGACAGCGTGGGAATCATTGCTGCCGCCTGCGGATATACAAACCAGGGGAAATTTGGCGCTGTATTTAAGGAATGTACAGGGATGTCCCCGTTGGAGTACCGCAGGATGCATTATAAAGAAGAAACCTAAGAAACACCCTGCGGGCATGCCTGAATGCCAAAAATGCAGGGCAGAAAGGAGAAAAACAATGACAGCTTTAAACGAAGTAAAGGCAGGAAAACAGGGACGGGTCCTGTCAGTGGACGGAAGGACGGATTTCCAGCGGCGGATTACCGCAGTAGGGGTAACGCCGGGGAGCAGTTTTTCTGTCGTCCAAAATGAAAAGAAATATCCGGTGCTTTTGAATATCCGCAGCACGCTTCTGGCAGTGGACAGGGAGGACTGCGCAAACATTATGGTGGAGGTGGCAGGCAATGAATAAGACAATGACAATTGCGCTTTTAGGGCAGCCAAATTCCGGCAAGTCAACTTTTTATAATGCGCTGACCGGTTCGCACCAGCACGTCGGCAACTGGCCCGGAAAGACGGTCGAACGGAATACAGGAACATTTCAGTATAATGGAAATACATATCAGGTCGTAGACCTTCCCGGCACATACAGCCTTGCGGCTAATTCCGAGGAGGAGATTGTCACAAGGGATTACATTGCAGGGGGCGAAGCAGACCTTGTCTGTATCCTTGCCGATGCATCACAATTGGAGCGGAGCCTTTTCATGCTTGCGGACTATGCAGGTATTCGGGTTCCAGCCATACTTTTGCTCAATATGATGGATGTTGCCGGAGTGCAGGGGAAGAAAATAGATGTCCCTGCCATTGGGAAAAAGCTTGGCATTCCGGCTTTGCCCTTTGTCGCCTCCGAGAAAAAGGATTATGCGGCATTTTATGAACTGTTAGAGCGCAGCGGAAAGGAAAAATGGATTTTGGATACCCAAAGATTATCCGGGCTGTATGAGGCGGAATTTGGAAACGCCTATCAAAATGTCACCGCGCTGCTGCCGGAGGACGGCATATCCGTGTATGAAAACAGTTGGATCTTCGCCAAGCTGGCGGAACATGATACAGCCGTGGAATCAATCGTCGAACATTCCGTTAGCGGGGAGGATTTTGCCGCCATAAAGAGTGGAATTTCCGAAATACAAAATGGCGCCTCTCACACGGGAAACTGTAAATTCCAGTGGATTGACGGTATCCTTTCCGGCAATGTAAGCAGTGGGAAAGGCGAAACCCGGCTTGGGAAATTTGACCGCCTTGCTGTCTCGAAGAAGGGCGGGAAATGGCTGGCTGCGGGCATTATCCTTTTAGGGCTTATGGCATCTATGGTGCTGGCAGCCCCGATTATGTACCTGGGAAGCATGCTGCCGCTGCTCGCTGTTCCGGTGTCCGAGTGGCTGCTTAGTATTGATACGGCTCCCATACTGGTTTCCCTTTTGTGCGACGGTATCTGGACGGCTTTCTCCTTTACGGTCATGATGTGCGGGTTTGTGTTCGGAACGACCTTTGTATTTGGATTTTTGGAAGAAATCGGTTATATGGCGCGCATTTCCTATGTGTTTGACGGAACTATGCGGCGGCTTGGGCTTCACGGGAAAGCGGTTATGCCGTTTCTTGTCAGCTTTGGCTGCAATATCGCCGGTGCGACCGGTGCGCGTGTACTGGACACATGGGGGCAGAGAATGGCGGCAATCTCCATGTCATGGGTGGTGCCATGCGGCTCGACTTGGGCTGTTGTGGGGCTGGTTTCCTCTGTCTTTTTCGGACCGGGCGCAGCACTCATCATATTCCTGCTGTTTGGCGTTTCGGTGCTTCATTTACAGCTTACGGCGCGGGTATTTGGAAAACAGTTTCTTACCGAGTCAGACCGGACAGGGTTGATTATGGAACTGCCACCATACCATAAGGCACGGTGGGGCAGCCTGATCCGCAGTTCCGCAGGGAAAATGGCGGCAGCATTTAAACGTGCGATCCGCCTTGTGACAGTGGTGCTTGTCATCATGTGGGCGCTTTCTTATACAGCGGATGGAAACCTTGCCGGGAGTATCCTGTACCGGATTGGAAATATGCTGGAACCGGTGACGATATGGTTCGGGCTCCGCTGGCAGACATTTGTCGCATGGATTGTCTCGATGATGGGAAAGGAAGGTGCTTTGGGTGTCCTAGCCGCTGTATTTAACAATAATGGTAATGTCCTGCAGGCGGTAGCCATGCAGAAGCTGGAAACTGCAAATTCCGCATCTGTGGCGGCGAGTCTTCTGGCGGCGCTGACAAAGCCGGAAGCGCTGGCGTTTATATTCGCATTTTACTTCAATATGCCATGCCTGATGACAATGAGTGCGACCGTTCACGAAACCCACTCCTTAAAATGGACATTGCGGGTGGCAGGTTATTATATTGCCATGTCGCTGGTTCTGGCGGCGGTTGCCTACCATGTTAGCTGTTTGGTTTTTTGAAGATTAGAAAATGATCCTTTTTATAGGGAATCCAGTGCAAAGGAACTATGATGATCACTATGAACAATTCCGCAAATTTCTAAAATCAAGAGCCACTATACTCAAGGTGTTTGAGTATGGTGACTCTAAAATGGATATCCTTTAACTGCTAAAACCGTGCGCAGCTAACATTTGTTTGAACCATTCGGCATCATTTTCATTTAGTCTATAGCTGATTCCCTCTATTTCCATCATTCTGCAATCATCATTACACCATTTCATATATATTTCTTTTCCGTCCTGCGTTGCAATAAGCTGGATATCATATGGACCCTTACAGATGTCTGTTTTCTCCTGAGTATTTCCCAATATTTCTTTCATTTTTATAATCTCTGCTTCCGAGAGAGTATATTCGTTATTTTGACTATCCTTAACTTTAATATCCTTAATATTGCCACATGTTTTCAAGTCATATTCCCAATATCCTGAAATGGATTTAATTCTCTCACATAATTCAGGAGAGATCATATAAAATGAAAAAAGATCAGCGTTACGAATCATCCGAACATATATTCTGTCGTCATCACGTATACTTAGTTTCATTAAATAATATTCTCCATCCACTGTAAGGAAAACAACATCTAAATAAAGATCCATCCAATGAGCATCTACATCTGGATTAACGATATCCTCTGTCTTTAAAACCTCATTTTCTTTCAAAAGTTTGATGATATCAAGAATTTCACTATTGCCTTGTTCCACAGCCGATATATCTCTCCCGCCGATTTCCGATGCAACGATTAATATATTGCTCTCTGGTATAATGAATCGGTTATCTCTTACTGCAAATTGATCACTATCTTCATTAAGATAAATGGAATCCGTGTCTTGTTTTAATTGCGCAAGATAGGACAGCCATTTCGGTATATCACCGGATAAATCATTATCCTCGTTTTCAACGAGTACACTATCTGCATTGTCAGAAGATGTAGTTTCAACTGGTTCCACTGATGTATTCAATGTATTTGCTTTACCGCAGCCACTAACCGAAATAAGGATAACAAAGCACATTAACATTATTTTTTTCATAGCATTTTATCCTCTAAAAGTTGTTTTTATAACATTACTTCGTCAAGAAGCTTTTGTCAATGCAGAATAACATTTTGAGTTTCCCCATTTTCTAAGACCAAATCACCCGAAAGCCTCTATACCAAAG
>JAMPFS010000084.1 GCA_023664325.1 Clostridium sp. | reverse complement strand
GCCTTGACTTCCTGTGTCCGCTTTGTATCGTCCTGCACCTTATCACCTCAGTTTCTTAAAATCTGTGGCAGAAGATAGGTAGATTACTCCTGCCACACCTTAATTATACAGAAAAATGTCCTTGTTTACAATAAAATCCGCATTAAGTTTCACAATAGAAATTTATTTCTTTTTTGCAAATTTATCAATAACTTTGTCTGCCCAAAAAGTCAAGAAAAAATCTGCAATTTCCGCAAATATCTCCACAATAAAATCGGTCATATAGGTTTCCTCCAAACTATGGTTTGATTTCTTATAGAATACCACAATCACGCTCATATTTCTATTGCATTTTTATTAAATTTCTTCCTCCCTCCGCTAGTCCTGCCAACTGTCTTGCTGACAGTTTGTTGTCTGTTCTATTGTCGGCTCTCATTCTGTTCTATGCGTTCAAGGTTGGCTCTGTTATAGTTTATCACTTCCGCAAATGCAAGGTAAAGCTTTTCTAATTTTTCTCCGCTGGAAACGTGAAATCCACTCCCAGCTCTATCTTTTCATATGGAAGACCTAAACTCCTGTCTTCTAATGACTCTGCGCTGTCAGCCACTGTACCATCTGACAGCTCCTCTTTAGACACATATATTTCCTTGACCAGCCGATAATGCACCGGATCAACGTCCGCCGGAAGCCTGCCATACACCGATAACCAGTCAACGGACATAGTGACAGCGGTCTGTGGTTCTATCGCATATGCAACATCCGTATACGCAATATCATCAAGATACGGCACCTCCGAAAATGTATCATACCCGTTGCTGTAAGTATACAGTTTATAGGCTGCTCCACAGATTACCCTCTGGTCTGAATTGTTATATACCCCCAATGTCAGACCATTGTCCGAAATCCCTGCAGCCTCGGCAAAATACATCTGGGAATCCTCCGTATACTCCCATAGATATTTACCGCTGTCCCCCTCAAAAAACGGATAAATTTCACTATTATACGGCGCCCAAGTGCCACCTCCTGGTTCTATTTCTTCAGACCACGCCTGCTTTTCTTCATTCCACTCTGCCACCACATACGCAAGCTCCTTAAGCGCCCCGCTTGTGCTTTGCAGATAACACAGATATTTCTGATCCTTCCCACTGCTTTCCGGCATGATATCTATGACACATTGTGAGCTTATCCAATAATCTGCATACTTATCTCCCATCACAGCCGCCATATCCTGCCTGATATCATCTATCTTAAATCCCTCCGGTCTGCCGTTACCGCCATCGGTAAACGGCACCTTCTCTAAAGTATTCTCTAAAATATGGTATGCAAACATATAATCCTTTTGAATTGGATGTAAATAAACTGCCGCCCCGAAGTCGGAGACAAATACATCCGTGTAATTATCCCCCTGGGTATAGTCGCAGCCAAGCACCTTAACATTGACTGCACCGGTAAGCTTCTTTTCCTTTACCGAGTACACAAACAGCCCCATATGCCCATAGCCCACCGCATATGCCGGCGATGCATAGACAAGATCCACAAAATCAGCCCCCCAGCCGCCGTCCATCCCCACCATAACTACAGGAGCGGTAATGTCAACTGCGCCAAAGGGAATATCATCAGGGTTCGTCACACCCGCCACCGGATTTTTCATCATCTCGTTATAATTCGATTCCTCTATCTGTGAAAGCTTATCCTTCAGTCTCTGCAATTCCAGTTCTAATTCCGTATTTTTATTTGCCTGCTGTTCCTCCAGTACTTGTATCTGCTTTAACAGATAGGAAATATTATTTTCATCCCCTATTCCATAGTCTGTCTTGTCAACAACAACTCTATCCCCAGCATTGCCTTCTGTATGACTTTCAGTGGTCGGCAAAGCAATTCCGTCATCCCCACCCTCTGAACCGGTAAGAAGAATCGCAACAAACAACACTATCACTACTACTGCCACAACAGACACAAGAACCGCTGGCTTTTTATATTTCTGTGCAGTTATCCTACGCATATTTCATCTCCCTTTCCTTTTGAACATTGGGATCAGCCACCGTTTAATATAGTATATCACGTTTCAACACCATCGACCACACCTTTGTTCCTCTTCTCTTTCAATTCCTTAATTTCTCTGATTTCATTTCCTTGAAAGTATCAGCCATTCCCCCGACAAGTTTCCATTGCCGTTCCATATAAGTTTTTAACTTTTTTGTACTCTGCTGATAGTTGTTACATACTGATTCTATGTCTTCAAAATGATCTGCGATTGCACAAGCAGCATAATATCCGCTTTCTATTCCTGCGGAAATGCCCTCGCCCATAGGATTTAAGAATCCTGCAATCTCTCCGGCAAACAATATCCGGTTTACCCCATAATCAATATGATAATCCGGACGGATATGCGGCATCAGCCACTTCTCTGTCCTTGTTTGTTCATCAATCTGCAAGTGATGACGATTTTTCATATAGGCAAGAAACTTATCATAATAATACTGAATCTTACTCCTGTCTTTTACCGCAACACCAAATATCAGAAAATTATCTTTCACATTAAACCATGCATCATACTCTGACAACTCCGGCTGCAAATACGCATAGAAATAATGAGTATCTAAGTCAATGCTCCCTTTATTAAATGTCTGAAATGTAGTGATATACTCAGGAGTATCTTTGATAATTTTCCGTTTTATCGTTCCCACAACACCCTCACAGTCAAGAACATATCTTGCATTTTCTATATAAGTGTCTTTTCCATGCAGAATAACACTAACATAATCGTCTTTTTCTTCACAAAAAACAGCAGAGGTTTCATCTCTGATTTCAGTGCCATTTTCTTTTGCCTTTGTTGAGACCCAACTGTCAAACGAACTACGCCAGACATTAACCCCTTCCTGCTCAAAACGAAATTCTCTCCCTTTATCATCCGTAAAAATCATCCCTCTATTATCTGCCGGAGTACACATGACAGACTTTGGAATGCTTTCACCAAAATAAAGTTCCACCAAATCCATTGATTTTTTTATCAAAATCCCCGAACATGATTTATAACGTGGCAACTTAAACTTTTCCACAAGCAAAACCCTGTATCCTTTTTCTGACAGGACTTTTGCTGCTGTACTACCCGCCGGTCCTGCGCCAATCACTATCACATCATACATTTCCATCCCTCTGTTCTTGTCCTTCCCATATTGAGCGTAGTATGCACTTTTCAATCTCAAAATCAATTTCCCGCTTGCAAAATCATCCATATTGTATATAATATTACTTAATAGAGCCCACCACGCCTCTGGTTTACCATGCGCAACCCGGTGGGACTTTTTTAAACATCCGGCACGAACTGGTCTGGATAAATATCACTTCCACAATATCCGCACACACCCATACGCGGTGAGTTACAAATATTTAAAAGCATTTCTTCTCCACATTCGTGAGTTTTGGCACAGTCTTCACACAGATATCCTTTTCCCTCATAAAGACATTCCGTACATATGTATGCCGCAGATTTTTTCCCGCATTCCTCACACATGAATTCTATCGGATTGTTTCTCGACAGAATGATTAATTTTTCTTTTCCTGCGATTCCTTTCCTATCACCTGCAACTGTTATGACAAGCTCCGTAGTAGAGCCAAAATCATATTCATAACCAAATGTCATTCCTTTTTCTAACACGGAACCCAGCTTACAATTCATACTCTTTTCCATCCTGCCCCAGAAAAAATCTTCCTGCGGAGCAACGCTGTAACTGATACCGTCCATCTCAAATGCACTTAAATGTCCACAGCATTCCACCCATATATCCCTCAAAAAGCAATCCAAATCCTCTAATGCCGCTGTCTCCTGCATTTCCACAAACAGCCAATAATTCCTGTCATACCTTGCACAGATAGCCAATTCAAAATATCTGCACTCCTTACCGCCTGTCTCGTTTGCCAATTTCTTTTGGCGTTCTTCGCAAACCAATAAATGCCTGCTCATATAGCTGAACGTATATTCTTTCCCGCAATATTTACATTTGCCTTTTGTACGTTGTCCCATTTTTCGTTTTCTCCTTCCACTTTCCGCCTGATATAAATTCCATGTGCCTCTTTTGATTACAGAAACAGTATACTATGGCATTCGATATATTGCTACATTTTTCCAAAAAGAAAATAAAGTGCAGGGTATCTACCGGACTTCCTGCTCCTGAGTACCGTAATAATGCCTTTATGCTCAATGCCACAATTCGGAATGATGTAATAAATGAAACAAATGGGGTAATAAATGGGGCAATAAATATTTCTGCCGCCGAGCAGGCTGTTTTAGCTGAAATAAAGAAAAAGCCAAAAATCACGAGAGTGGAATTACAGAAAAAACCTCTCTTGGGAAAGGCACGATTGACCGGGCAAATACTATCATAGGAATTTTCTGTTTTAGCATCCCTTGTATTTTTCCGTAGAATGACAGCCAAACATATCCATTTTTTCATATCTATACCTCCATTTCTTTAAAAATCAGCTCACGCTTTCCCTTAGCAAGACGGTATGCGTATATCTATCGTATACATAAAATGACAGTAACACAGTCAATAGGTCCGCACACACCTGCGACCAGACAATGCCATACATTCCAATGATATGGTTCAGTACAAACAGCATCGGAATGTTAAACACCGCCCACCGCATCACACCAAGAAACAGCGATTTATTTCCCTCACCAAACCCCTGGAATACATATACCACAAAAAAGCTCATAAACATTAACGGTGTCGCAAGGCATCGTATTCTTAAGAAGCCGGTACCTAAGAATACGGTCTGCTGCTCCGGTATAAAGATCCGCATAATGCCTCCCGCGAATATTTCATATAATACAATACTGATGATGCTGACGACGATTCCCACCTTGAGGGAGAATTTTATGATATCATGCATTCTTTCATGATTCCTTGCAGAATAGTTGTATGCAACAAGCGGCATTATTCCCTGGCAGATACCGATACCGACATTAAGCGGCAGCCTTTCCGCTTTCAGCACAATGCCAATGGCAGCAAGCGCAATATCATCATAAGCTGCCATCAGCTTATCAATAACCACATAGTCGATATCAAACAGCAGAGTGGTAACCGCCAAAGGAATGCCAACATTAAATATCGAGCCTATGCTGCTCCTGTCAGGCAGGCCGTGCCGGAAACGAAAACGGATAACGGATTGTTCTCTAATCCTGCATGCAGCACAAAAAAAGTAAACACATGCAATGCAGTTGGAAATCAGTGTAGCAATTCCCACTCCTAATACCTCGTTTCCCTTCGGAAGAAGCACAAACATAAACAGCGGATCAAGCACGATATTGATCATTCCTCCCATCGTGATGCCAAAGCCTGCCTCCCTTGACATGCCGATACTTCTAAGCAGATTAGACATCACATTGGAAAGCACGGTTGGTATCCCGCCAAGTACAATAACGCAAAAAGCATACTGCCTTGCATAGCGGAAGGTATCGTCACTCGCCCCCAGCAATTCAAGAATCGGTTTCATGAATACCAACATTGCTATGGAAAATACCGTAGTAACAGCAATGGATAAATAAAAGCTGAATGCGGACACCTTTTTTGCCTCATCTTCCCTTTCCTCGCCCAGAAGCCGTGATATCAATGCTCCTCCGCCAACCCCTGTCAGTCCCGCAAGCGACAGGCAGATATTGAACACCGGCAGCAGCAGCGAAGCACCCGCCACCATATAAGGATTATTCGTTCTCCCAAGATAAAAGGTATCTGCCATATTGTAAATTAGGACAATAATCTGGCTGAATATGGTCGGTAAAGCCATTTCCTTTACCGCTTTGGGTACAGGCAGATTTTCAAAAATTTCTTTGCTATCTGCTTTCGCCATTATTTTCACTCTCCTTAATACACTCATCAATATGTTTAATATATTGATTCATAAAATCTGCAATCTGGGAAAGCTGCTCATCCGAAAAACCTTTTATAAAAGCCATATCCCGCGCAAGCCATGCTTTATGGGCTTCTGCATGCTTTTCATAGATAACCTTTCCCGTGTCTGTCAGACGGTAATATATGTTCTTCGCATTACCATCCTTCTGATAAGAGGATATCAAACCTGCATCTGTCAGTTTCTTTACGTTCTTGCAGATTCCGCCTCTTGTCATTCCCATATACTCTGCAAGGGAAGTGACATTCGGCTGCTCTAAATCTCCAATCGCAGCAAGGATATGAAGCTCAGAACTATTGTAGCCCCTAAGAGACTGGTCCTCTCTGAGTTTTGCTAATATTTCCTGCTTATCACCGTATTCTCTAAATAAATTTAATAAATCCATAGCGGCCTCCTTTGTTTCCTCGGAAACAATATTAACACAGGATTGTTTCCTTGTCAACAAAATTGTCAAATTTTAAAAACCTTTGAAAGGCTAAGATATTGCCCGATGCAAGACAACTTTCTATCGTTAAAAAATGCACCCAAACTCATGCTTGGATGCATTTCCCTTTTTTCCTCTACGGCACTGCATAAAACAGATTGCCAACATTCTTCCAAAATCATAATCACATCAGAATGTTCATCTTTTATCCATAGCGGTATCAACAACATAATCTTCTGCCAGCAGGCTTTCCGGTTCCGCTTTGATTCTTCTCCATGTTATCAATTCTTCTGGCGTAAGCGTATTCTCAGAGACAATTGGAAGGGCTTGTTGCTGAACTTTCCAAAATAATGTATCTTTCATTAAACAACTGCCACAGGTTCTGGAACCGAGTGAACCAAAATGCCCCATATTGGGAGGATAATCCCACCCACTGTCAAACGCATCCTGTGCCGTGATAAACTCTTTCTTTCCGCATACCTCACAATAATGCCAAAATGGACGGGTATTCATGCTTTCAATAAGTTCTTCCCGTTTTCTCTTCCTTTCAGCCTCATCCCGTATGCGTTCGGTTTCCTGCTTAATATCAGCTCTTGCCTGTTCTAAAAACGCATTGGACTTTGGAAAATCCATACGAAGCTTTATCTCTCCATCCACGACCTCATAAATCTGATCGATTCCCTCTGCCTGATTCGGAAACTCGATCTGTTCCAGTTCTTTTTTATAACTCTCAAATTTTCCATCAAGCTTTCTCTCTTTGATATTTGCCTGCCATCTTGTATCGCTGGGACACATCACATAAAAGCTGATATTCACATCAACAGATTTACGAATCTCATCCATATAGACTAATCTACGTTTCATCTTAAACAATGTCTGCTCTACTACCACATCCCTTCCCGCCCTCAGCTTTTCGATGATATCCTTCAATAAATCATCATTGGCCTTGTAAAGACATTTGAAACTTGCACCAAATGGAATATGTTCACCATATCCTGCTTCATCATATGCCTTTTGCTGATAATCATAAACATTCAGAATATCCATATCCTTGCCCCTGTAATGTTCATTAATAAAATATGTTTTTCCTGCAGCAGTAGCGCCGATTACAAATATCAAGTTCTGCATATAACCATCGTCCTTTCTCTGTTTTTTAGTTTGCTTTTTATAAATGAATCAGTGTATTTTCCCCGAACTTTACCGCATCTGCATAACTTTCCACCTGCTTTTTCAGAGAAGTGTTGCCAAGTGTGTTTGTAAACTCGGAAGAAATCAGTTTTCTTCATCATATGGCAAAATAAGCCAATCTCCTGTCTCTGTCACACGATAAAACTTGTTGCGATCAGTGTCTAACTTAATAACCGGAATAATGCCACTGTCCAACACTGTACCGTCAATATAATAATGACTTTCCCCATCATAATAGATATCATGAAAGTGAGTGTCTCCTGAAATTTCTCCCGTACCTATATGCCCTGCGACAATATTCATACAAAATCTTCCTATCTGTGCAGGATATTTTTCTGTAAAAGTATAATCATCAGTTCCCCATTCCCATAAATCATCAGCTTCTTCATCTACTCCTGCATGGACGAATATCGTATCCCCTTCCACATAATATCTCCGCAGATTTTGCATCCATGTGATGTACCTGTCATCGTTATCATGATTGTCAACACCAGCACCGAAAAAACGTTCTTCGCCAATCGGCCATCTCCCGTCACATGCCATATCCTCATGGTTGCCTGCAAGAACAATAATTTTATCAGAACCATATCTCTTTTCCAGTTCCATAATCCTGTCAAGCACGCCATAGTTATCCTGCCCACCGTGTATGTAATCTCCACAAAGAACAAGTCTGTTGTTTCCAGATAAATCAACAAGTTTTAGTGCTGCATCAAAAGAATGCAGACATCCATGAATATCGCTCATTGCATATACAGAACTCATTTTATTTCATCCTCTCTGATAGTGCCTGAAATACAATCTACATATTCCGATAATCCGGTTTCAATACAGTAAGCCGCCAGCCTGCCTCCATATACGCATCCGCAATC
>JAMPFS010000083.1 GCA_023664325.1 Clostridium sp. | reverse complement strand
TTATAAGAACACAGCTAAAATCATGGTTGTGTGGATAAAACTGCGGAAACTCAAGCTCTATGTTTATTGCTTTACATGAGCCATAAATCACTCTATACGAAACCGCTTCCCTCGCACTGTTATATGACTGTGACAATTCAACAATATTTCCGCAGACTCTGCCAATTCCGACAGTGACAACTGCCCCGATGATACATTTCACATATTTACAAAATCTGTCACAATCATCCGTTAGTTCTGGAACTTCACTCTCATTTTTTAACTGCGATATTAATATAGTATTCCCAAGGTAGGAAAAACATTTTGCCTGCCATTTTTCTGCCAGCCGCTTCTCCGCCTGTTTCCGGACAGAAGTGGACAACAGCAAAAAATTCATATCTTGTGGAATCTCACCAGACGATGTATGAATAACCAGGCAACAAAAAAGAGGCCCCTGAAAAGAGAGTTGATAACCTGCAAGATATTTCGGAATTTCATCCTCATAAACCCGTTCTTCAATCAGTGAAATATAAAAATTGGCCTGCAAAAGTGGCAAGGACTCCATATAGTACTGCGACAAAATCTCTACATTACGTTTTTCATCAATTTCTTGATCCAATTTTTCCTTTAGCCGTATGAATACATTTGTTAACTCCACCGCATTCACCGGCTTCAGTATATATTCCTCTGCCTCAAGGTGAATCGCCCCTCTTGCATACTCAAATTCATCAAAACCGGTAAAAAACAAAATCTTGACAGAAGGAAATTCTGTCCGAATCCGGCTTGACAGTTCCATCCCATCCATAAATGGCATTTTAATGTCTGTCATCACAACGTCCGGCTGAAACTCCTCAACCATTTCAAATGCTTTTATACCATTATTTGCATACCCAACCACTACAAAGCCAATTTTCTCCCAATTAATTTTTTTCATAATAACCTGTATTACTTCTTCCTCATCATCTACTAAAAGCAACTTGTATCGTTCCATTTTCTCCCCCTATATATCTGCTTTCCAATAATTTTTTCCATTATAGCAAACACACAAGTAAATGTAAACAACGATACAATCGCAAAAAGGCATTACTCCACAATGTGAAATAATACCTTTTCTCAAATCTCTTTATACGCAGCCGACACTTTGCACTTCTGCCGCTGACTTGGATTCCTGATTCATCCTGCGGTTATTTTTTCTGTACATATTTCAGGCAGTCCAGTGTTACCGCAATTAAAATGATGATGCCGGAAAATACAAACTGAAGATTTGTGTCGATGCCAAGAATCGTCAATGAGTAGGTAAGTGCTGTAAAAATAAATACGCCAACGACCACACCGGAAATCTTACCGATGCCACCGGTAAAAGATATGCCGCCTACTACACAGGCCGCAATGGCATCCATCTCCCAGCCCTGTCCATATGCCGCCGAACCGGATCCAACCATTCTTGCACATTCCAGCCATGAACCGAATCCATAGAGAATCCCTGCCAAAACAAATGCCCCGACCGTAACACGGAATACCGAAATACCGGAAACCGCTGCCGCCTCGGGATTGCCGCCGACCGCAAACAGATTCTTGCCAAACGTGGTTTTATTCCAGATAAACCAGACGATTACGATGGCCGCTGCCGCCCAGAGAATAATTGTTGGGAATCCGTTTATTTTCGGAATAATCATATTCGGAATTGCCGGCTCGATCGCACCAAAGGATACTCCCTTCGTTGCATAGGTGACAAGCCCGAAAATCACCAGCATGTTTGCCATCGTGGAAATAAAGGGATGCATTTTAAATTTCGCAGTGAAGAAACCGGCAATCGTCGTAAAGAATGTACACAAAAATATGCACACAACTAATGCCAAGATTACCCTTACCCCGATCGGCAGGCCTGTAAAATCAAAGACATGCCCAAAAACCGAGCCGGTATTGATTCCCTGGTGCATAATGATCGTTGCCGCAGTCATGCCCATGCCAACCATACGCCCGATCGAAAGATCCGTACCGGTAAGAAGGATCAGACCCGCTACGCCAAGTGCCAAAAACATCCTCGGCGATGCCTGCTGCAGGATATTCAGGACATTATTATAGGTGAGCAGCGGGGCATTTTTTACAATCGGTGTGATAATACACAGCATGATAAAAATTAAAACAATTGCAATATACAAACCGTTTTGCAGGAAAAATGTCCTGCGGTTAAATGTGTATTTATAATTTTCCCATTTCTGCGCCAGAGACTCCGTCCATGTAAACCGCGACATGCGCAGCAAGTCAATCAGATGGTATTTGTGCATATATGCAGTATGTTTTCTGTCTTTTATACGCTGGAGTTCTTTTTCCATCTGCATCTTCGCATCGAACAGCCTGTTTTTATAAACATATTTTTCATCCTTGATCTCCTGCTGGTCGGAAAGCCCGGCAGCTGTCTTTTGATGCTCCTGTTCCAGTTCCGCAACCTTCCTGCGGTACTGCTCTTTGGCATCCGCTTTTTCCAATTCGCAGCTTTCCTTTACATACTGATAATAATCATTATCAAAGTGCTGATTAATATATCTTTCTGCATCATCAATTAATTTTGCAATCTCATCTTTATGTCCTGCTTCTATGCCTTTTGCTTTTTCCAAATCCGCTTTGGCAGCTTCAATTTTTGTGTTCTTCTCTTCTTTCGTAAGAACAGCATCCTGTTTTACCCTTTCTATATGACTTTGAAGAGACAGAACCTTTTGTGTTCCATCGGCTCTGAGACTGTCAATCTGCATCTGAAGCTTACTTACATAATCTTCGATCGGCCCGAGAAGCTGCATTTCCTGATCAGTTGTTAAAATCCCACTATTTTTATTTGCCATATTTACTCATCTCCCTCGCTATAGGTATTTTGCACTAAGTCTTAAAAGCTCTTCCTGATTGGTCTCTTTCGTATTTACGATGCCCGAAAGATGCCCATTTGACATAACGCCAATCCGATTTGTGATCCCCAAAATCTCTGGCATTTCGGAAGAGACAACGATAATGGCCTTTCCCTGCTTTGCCATATTGATAATCAGCTCGTAAATTTCATATTTTGCCCCGACGTCAATTCCTCTTGTCGGTTCATCCATCATAAATACCTGCGGGCTTCGTTCCAGCCATTTTCCTAAAATGACTTTTTGCTGGTTACCGCCAGAAAGGCTGGAAATCATATCCTCCGGCCCCATGCATTTTGTGTGCATGATTTTAATCTCCTGCGCAGTCGCCTTCACCATCTTGGCATCGGAAAGGGCAATGCCCGACTTATACTGATCCAGGTTTGCAATCGTGGTATTAAAAGTCAGGTCTCCCTTTAAAAAAAGCCCATTTGCTTTCCGTTCTTCTGTGACCATCGCAAAGCCATGTTCCATCGCTTCCCTAGCATTCGTAAAATTCATCAGCCGACCATGAAAATACACCCGCCCTGCTGCCCTGGTCCGGACACCGAATATCGTCTCCAAAAGTTCCGTACGCCCGGCACCAACCAAACCATAAAGCCCGAATATTTCACCTTCCCGCACATCAAAAGAAATATCCTGTAAATAAGGCTCAAACTTGGTCGATAAATGCTGCACCGATAAGATCACATCCTTCGGGGAATTATCAACCGGTGGAAACCGGTTCTCCAGGGAACGACCGACCATCGCCGCAATCAGTTCATTCATATCCGTATCCTGGCTTCTCTTTGTCATGACCAGGTTCCCATCACGGAGCACGGATATCTCATCACAAATTTCAAAAATCTCATCCATTTTATGGGAAATGTAAATCAGCGAAATCCCCTGCTCCTTTAACATCCGCATCATTTCAAAGAGCTTATCGACCTCCTGCACGGTCAGCGAAGAAGTCGGCTCATCCAAAACAATCACTTTGGAATTGTAGGAAATCGCTTTGGCAATTTCACACATCTGCCTCTGTGACACAGACATATTCCGCATCGGCTGGGTTAAATTTACCGTCATCCCCAGTTTTCTGAAAAGCTCAAATGCTTCCTTTTTCATCCTGCCCTCATCGACTATCCCTACAGAATTGACAGGATAGCGCCCAAGGAACAGGTTATCGATCACATTCCTTTCCAGGCATTGGTTCAGTTCCTGATGAACCATTGCAATGCCGTTTTCCAGGGCATCCTTGGGACCGGAAAAACTTACTTCTTTTCCATCGAGGAAAATGTTTCCCTCATCCTTTTGATAGGTACCGAACAGGCACTTCATCATGGTTGATTTTCCCGCACCATTTTCACCCATAAGTCCCATAACCGTCCCACGCTTCACATCCAGGCTGATGTGGTCTAAAACCCTGTTTCTGCCGAAGGACTTGCTTAAACCACGTATCGATAAGACGATATCATTTTTCCTATCTTCCATATTTTTACTCCTGTATATATATTATTGATGTGTTTCTATGTCAGTTTCATTATGCTTTCCCCTAAATGCGCACCATTTATTTGGGGTGCCGAAAGAATCTTCCGGCACCCGGTTATATTACTGGTCCAATAAAGCGGTATAAGATGCTGCGTTATCGGTCTTCACCATATTAATGGCAAACGCATCATATTGATCCGGATTCCCGAGGCGGTTTGTAATATTGGACTCGGTCTGTCCATCACCACCGATATAATCAATCTCCAGATTCAGAAGGTCATCATAATTCTGTAATAACGGCTGGTAGGTTGAACTTAAGAAGTTATCGGAAGCATTATAAATATTCAGCCATACCTTCTTTGCCGCATGGGAACCTTCATCAAGCTGTGCCGATACCGGCTCATAAACCTTTGTGGAATCTGTAAACTCCTGATAATTATCAGCAGTGACAGCAACATTCAATGCATAATAGGAGCGTTCGTCTGCATTATATACATAAACATCATCACTTAAGACATTGCCTGCATCGTCCGCTGTGCCAATACCGGTGTCAATATCCACCCCGTCAAGGGCATTCCGAAGAACGCGAAGCGTTAAATATGCCTGCACATCTGCATGCTGGCTGATGGTGCCACCGTAGCCTTCTGCAATGGCGGCCACTGCATCGTTATTTGCATCATAGCCAAAAGTAGGAACGCTGTTATCCTTCGACCATGCATTGAACATGGACATTCCCATGCCGTCATTATTGGATACAACCACATCAATATCCTCACCAAAAGAGGACGACCATGTGCCGATCGCATTACCGGCTGTAGCCGCATCCCATGTCGCACCTGCAGAGTTTTTCATTTCCTGTGAGGCAAGTTCACGGACAACATATTCTTTTCCACCGATTTCCAGTTTTCCGTCCTGTACAGCGGATGCGGAACCGTCCGTATTGGTGCCAACCGGTTCGCTGTTGATATCTCCATCTTTCTCTACACCAGTGCCAAGCGCTTTGCGGACACCTCTTGTACGTGCGATTGAATCATTGTGCCCAATATCACCGATTGCAAGGACATAACCGATTATGCCATCACCGTTCCGGTCAATTTTATCAATATTTGCCTCAATATAATCTTTCACCATCGTTCCCTGAAGCTCCGCACCCTGATTTGCATCAAAGCCGACATAATATGTATCCTCATTGTAGTTAAGGGCTGACATATCCAGTTCTCCTGTAGAACTGTTAGACGGCTGGCGATTAAACCATACTAAAGGTTTATCCTTATTAGCCACTTCTGAAGAAGAACTATTTTCTACCGAAGTTCCCCCTACTGTTCCCGTACTTACATCACCTGTCTCTGAACCACCAGATTCCGTTCCGCATGCGACAAGTGAAATACCCAGTAATACTGCCATTGTCATTGAAATAATTTTTTTCCTCATAATTTTTTCTCCTTTCTACCAGCGCAATTAGTATATGCTTATTGTTGATATTGACAGTATATTCAATGCGGGCATGAAAAAACATAGAATATTTTTTGTACTTCATTGAAATTTTTCAACTTTTTAGGGCAGTATTTGACAATATTGGATCGTTTTTTTTAAATTTCTTGATATTTTTTACGTTCATTTACACCTTCTAAAAATATTCTTATAACGAATCAATAAACTTCAGAAAGGCTTCCTGCCCCTCTGCTGTCCGTTTATAAACGCCCGCACACTCGAGTACCTTTATAAAAACCTTACTTATCTCATCCTGAATGATAGTATGAATATTACTCTCATTTACTGTATATTTATCAATCCATTCCTCCACCCATTCGGCATGTTTTTCAATTTTCTCAATATCCCGAATATTTTTACCATTCAGAATAGCTTCCTCCAACAAGTTGATTTCTTCCTTTAATCTTGCCGGAAGAACAGCCAGCCCCATAACTTCAATCAGACCTATATTTTCTTTTTTTATATGGTGCAAATCCGCTGTTGGATGATAGACTCCCCACGGACACTCCGGTGTGGTAATATTATTTCTCAAGACAAGATCCAATTCGTACAAATCCCCGTGCATCCTCGCAATCGGTGTAATCGTATTATGCGGCATGCCATTCGTTTCACTGAAAATGAAAGCTGCTTCATCTGTATAGTTCCTCCATGAAACAAGAATATGTTCTGCCGCATCAGCCATTCTTTCAATATCCTGCCCCATCAGGCGGATAACAGACATTGGCCACTTTACAATACCCGCAGCGATATCTTCATATCCTTTAAGCAAAAATGTCCTATCATATGGAGCCTTTGCCATCGCAAACATATATCTTCCACCCTGAAAATGATCATGGCTAAGGATAGAACCCCCGACAATCGGCAGGTCTGCATTAGAACCGACTGTATAATGCTGGAACCGGTTCACAAAATCCAATATTTTCTTAAAGACAGCCCTGTCAATTTTCATCGGAGTATGCCGTCTATTAAAAATAATACAATGCTCATGATAATAAACATACGGAGAATACTGGATAAAATAATCCTCGCCATCTAATTGAACAGGAATAACCCTGTGATTCTGCCTCGCCGGATGTGAAAAATGCCCCGCATACCCCTCATTTTCCAGACAGAGCAGACAACTTGGATATCCAGACTTTTTCGCCTGTCCAGCCTTAGCAATAGCCCTTGGATCTTTTTCCGGCTTAGACAAATTAATTGTGATATCAATCGGTCCGTACTCAGTCTGTGTGACCCATTTTTCATCCTTCGCAATTCTGTCTGAACGGATATAATTCGTCGCCTGACTGAATTGATAATACCAATCCGTAGCCTCTTTGGCGCTTTTCTCATACAACTCCCTGAATTTGCTGCGGACAATGGATGGTGGTGGTGTAATCATGCCCATAATTTTAGTGTCAAAAAGATCTTTCATGACAATGGTATCTTCCTCCAAAATCCCCATATCATGGGCATATACCAGCATATCGCCAAGAATATCTGCCAATGCCCGTTTTTCATCCACATCTTCCTCCCTAAACTCCATAAGATGAAACAGCTCCAGTAAATGATTGATCACATACACCTTATCATCATTCGTTATCAGACCATTTTCCATGCCATATACGACCAACTCATTAATCAGTCTGTTTATCATGTCATCGCCCCCCCCCTAAATTGTTTTATATCCATCCGGATGTGACTGATGCCATTTCCACGCTGTGGTAATAATCGTTTCAAGATCAGCATATTTCGGGTTCCAGCCAAGTACGCTTTTTGCTTTGCCACTCGATGCAATAAGTGTAGATGGATCCCCCGCTCTTCTCACTTCGTCTCTTGCCGGAATCGGATGCCCAGTTACCTTTCGCGCAGTCTCAATAACCTCTTTTACTGTAAATCCTATGCTGTTTCCAAGATTAAAAATATCGCTTTCCCCTCCATTTCTTAAATACTTCATGGCAAGAATATGAGCCTGTGCCAAATCAGTGACATGAATATAATCCCTGACACATGTTCCATCTTTTGTTTCATAATCATTGCCAAAGACCGAAATATATTCCCGCTGATTATTCGGAACCTGTAAAATCAATGGAATCAAGTGTGTTTCCGGATTATGTGCCTCCCCGATTTCTCCATTCGGGTGGGCTCCACAGGCATTGAAATACCTCAGTGAAACATACCTTAAATCATGTGCTTTTGATGTCCATTTAAACATCTTTTCCATAGACAGCTTAGTTTCACCATAGCAGTTTGTCGGAAGCGTTCTGTCAGTTTCCATAATCGGAATCCTTTCCGGTTCTCCATATGTTGCAGCCGTTGAAGAAAATACGATCTTATCAACTCCATGTGCAATCATACTCTCTAGAAGCACCTCTGTACCACAAAGATTGTTATTGTAATACTTTAGCGGTTCCCTCATACTTTCACCCACTTGGGAACAGGCAGCGAAATGGATTACGCCATCAATATTTTCTCTTTCAAAAATAGAATCCATAAATTCTCTGTCTCTGATATCCCCCAGATAAAATTTTGCCTGTGGGTGAACCGCCTCCCGGAATCCCGTAAGCAGGTTATCCACAATGACAACATTTTCGCCTGCCTCAATCAACTCATATACGGTATGCGAACCAATATAGCCGGCTCCGCCTAATACTAAAATACTACTCATGATAAATTACCTCCCTATTTAGTCAAGTCTTTTTTTCCTTATTTTTCAAGGATTTTTTAG
>JAMPFS010000082.1 GCA_023664325.1 Clostridium sp. | reverse complement strand
AGCACTGCGGGAAGGTTTACTCACTTTTACATTGCAATTTGCGGAAACTCAAGAATATATATAAGTTCCTATGTGGATAACTTTTTTAAACATCTTAAAAATAGATAAAATAAAGGATTAATGTGTATAATTAACATATAAAAAAGAAAAATAAGCATAGTTATCCACAAGTTAATAACATTTTGTGAATAACATTATGTAAAGTGGTTATGTTTTCTAAAAAAAATGTGTATAAAAAATGATAAAATACAAGATGTTGTGTTTTGCATGAAATTTGTGAAAATGTGAAAGAATTGCTTGACTTATAAAGGTTTTTTCAATATAATGGGAAAGGTATTTTTGAAAAAAGATTCGTAAAAGGAGGTGTATTTGACAATGAAGATGACATTTCAGCCTAAGAAAAGACAGAGATCAAAAGTTCATGGTTTTAGAAAGAGAATGAGCACATCAAGCGGTAGAAAAGTTTTAGCAGCAAGACGCGCTAAAGGAAGAAAGCGTTTATCAGCTTAGGTCACAGGTTTGTGACCTTTTTCTGATAGATGGCTCATTTCAAAGGATCATATAATAATGAAACAATTTATTTCTTTAAAGAACAGTTTAGAATTTGGAAATGTATATAAACGAGGTAAATCCTACGCAAATAAATACCTTGTTATGTATATAGCAGACAATAATCTGGAGATTAACAGACTTGGGATATCTGTTAGTAAAAAGGTGGGAAACAGCGTTGTGAGACACCGTATCACCAGATTGATTAGAGAGGCATACCGGCTGCATATGGACGAGCTTATAAAAGGCAAGGATATTGTAGTGGTGGCAAGGGTTAATTCTAAAGGTCATAACTATTGGGATATAGAAAGTGCATTTCTCCATTTGGCTAAGCTGCATCATGTTATCTGCTCCGGTTCGGGAGATATTGCACAGAATTAATGTGTAAGAGGGTATTTATAATTGGTTAAAAAGCTTCTTATTAAAATGATACAATTTTACAGGATTGCCATTTCCCCACTGAAGGCGGCGCCAACCTGCAAATATTATCCAACCTGTTCCGCATATGCAATAGAGGCAATCGAGGTGCATGGGGTTTTAAAAGGATTGCTGCTTGCTATATGGAGAATTTTGAGGTGTAATCCTTTTTCTAAGGGTGGTTATGATCCGGTTCCACGAAAAAAATCTTAAGGAGGACTTTTATTTTGATGTTTTTGACAGCCCAGGGTGGTTTTTTAGGGCCATTTGCCTGGTTACTTGGAAAGCTTTTAGACTTGATTTATAATTTATTGGCAGGATCGAATGGAATTGCGAATTTAGGACTTTGTATTATTATTTTTACGGTTGTGGTAAAATTAATTTTATTTCCATTTACTTTGAAGCAGCAAAAATCAGCAAAGATTAATATGATTATCCAGCCGGAATTACAGAAGATACAGAAAAAGTATAACGGTAAAAAAGATGAGAAATCCATGATGATGATGCAACAGGAAACAAAAGAGCTGTATGATAAATATGGAACTTCTATGACGGGCGGATGCCTGACATCCCTTATACAGCTTCCTATTATTTATGCACTTTACAGGGTTATTCAGAATGTTCCTGCATACGTTGGAAAAGTGTATAATATGTATGAACCGATTGCAAGCAGTGTTTTACAGGAGCAGGGAAGTAAAGTTCAGGAATTTTTACAGACATTTGTAACAGATAACAGTATCAGTGGCGCCTCTTATGCGATTTCCAAATTTGCAGATGTCACTAAAACGGGTGTGGATAATATTATTGATGTGTTATCAAATTTTGGCGTGTCACATTTAAATGCACTATTATATACAATTGGAGTAACAGACCAGACGATTGTAAATAATGTCGATAAGATTGACCAGATTCATTCCTTTGTGCTTGGAATTAATATTTCAGAGGCGCCGGGATGGCATATTGGATGGGCGCTTTTAATTCCAATTTCTTCTACTGTTTTTCAATGGCTTTCTATGAAGGTAAGCATGAGCAAACAGCAGAACGAGAGCCAGGGAGCGGATATGGGAACTTCCATGATGAAATCCATGTCGATTACCATGCCGGTTATGTCGTTATTTATCTGCGTATCCCTGCCTGCCGCTATCGGTATTTACTGGTCAATCAGTTCATTGATTACTGTAATTACACAGTTAGTTATCAACTGGTATTATGACCATGCGGATATGGATAAGATTTTGGAAAAACAGATGGAAAAAGCCCGGATTAAGAGAGAAAAGAAGGGTGATAAGAAATCATTTTATGAGAGAATGATGGATCAGTCAGCAGCATTGCAGGAAGAATTGGAAAAGCAGGAAGCTATGAAAAAAAATTCTGCAAAATCTTTAAAGAGTTATGTTCCATCTGATGCTGCACAAAAGGCAGCGCAGAATCATGCAAATAAAAAGTATAAAGAAGGAAGTATTGGCGCAAAAGCTAATATCATGATGAACTATAATGCAGATCATAATAAAAAGGAGGATAAGTAATGATGGATTATAAGGAGTTTAAAGCAAAAACAGTGGATGAAGCGATTACGGCTGCAACGATTGAGTTTGGGGTTACAAGCAGTGAGTTGGATTATGAAATAGTTGAAAAGGGTTCATCCGGATTTTTGGGAATTGGTGCAAAACCTGCGGTAATTAAAGCCAGAAAGAAAAATGAAAAAACAGATTCTAATGAAGATTTTTCAAATGTTTCCGTCAATGAAAAATCGGCGAAAAGTAAGAAAGAAACAAAAAAGGTTAGTGTTGGCGCAGGAGCAGATACGGAAATTGTAAAAAAGACAAAAGAGTATTTGAATACTTTATTTCATGCAATGAAAATTGAAACAGAGGTTACTATCAGTTTTGATGAAGAAAGTAATAATATGAGTATTGATTTGGAAGGTCCGGAAATGGGTATTTTAATCGGTAAGAGAGGACAAACCCTGGATTCTTTACAGTATTTGATTAGTCTTTTTGTAAATAAGGAAAGTGAGTCTTATATCCGTGTGAAACTGGATACGGAAAATTACCGCGCAAGAAGAAAAGATACTTTGGAAAATCTTGCTAAAAATATTGCTTATAAGGTTAAGAGAAACCGCAGAAGCATTACTTTAGAGCCGATGAATCCTTATGAGAGAAGAATTATCCATTCTGCGCTTCAGAATGACAAGTATGTAGCTACCAGAAGTGAAGGGGAAGAGCCTTACCGTAAAGTGGTTGTATATTTAAAAAAATAATTGTACTTTGTTATATTGATGAAAAACTGCTACACTTAGAGAAATTCTTTGTGTGGCAGTTTTTCTCTGGGGGATTTTGCCTGTAATTTCTTATTGTATCGTGCTGATTTCTGGCTTGACCGGAAATATTGGGTTTTATATAATTGTTTATATTACAAAATAAGGAGAAAATATATGAAAGATTCAATCATAATCAGAACGATACGAAAGAACCAATATATCATTAAATTGACGAACCTGCTTACTATTTCCTATTTTCTGTTACCATTTGTTTTTCTTTTTGGGTTTTTAGGTATTATAGATGGAAGAACAGCAGATGGCTTTTTTAAGATTATCATTTGTGTGGTGTGGGTTATCTTCCTGTTAATTATGAACAAATTTGCAGCAAAGGTAGAGAAGAAACTAAAAAATTTTATTGGGGAAAATGTTGTAAAACAGATTATTTCCGAGAAGATTGATATACAGGCTTATATACCAAATGATATGATTTCCGCTAAGTTGATAAAGGCTGCCGGAATTACGCCTTACTATGACACAATATATGGTTCCGATTATATAAAAGGCATTTATCACGGGCAGGTTATTGAGTATTGTGACATTAAAATGGAGCAGGAGCATGAGTCTACAGATGATGACGGGCATACATCGACACATTATACTACCGTGTTTAAGGGACCATTTATGCGGATACCGCTTGGAGAAGAATTGAACGGATATATCAAGATTCTTGAGAGGAAGAACAAACGGAAAAGGGCTGGATTTATTGCGGATTTATTCAATTCCGTCATAAATAAAAAAGAGAAAAATGTGGAATTGGAAAATGAAGCATTTAACAATAAATTTCAGGTGAAAACGGATAATGAGGAGCTGGCATTTTATATCCTTACCCCACAATTTATGGAAAATATTATGAAAGCGGACGAATATGCAGAAGGGTATACAAATATCAGCTTTATCAATGGAACTGCTAATATTGCAATCAATAACGGAAAAGATGCTTTTGAAATCAAAAAGACACTGTATACGAAAAAACAGTTGGATAAAAACCGTGACGATATGCGGAGGGATTTGAATCTCTTTCTTTCCATTGCAGATGAGATTTTGCAAAAAGACAGGTTGTTTCATTCTAAAGAAGAGTGAGTGTTTATAGGCAATTGTGAAATGTAAGTTTTTCAAGACGTCCGTTGTGCAATATAGACAAATCACCACAGGGGCGCTTGCGCTATGTGTCGCTCGTAGCGGTACATAAGGTGCCAAAGTACGGCACCTAAGTACCGACGGCTCCCCAATACCCTGTTGGTGATATTGTCTATATTACACAACTAGGTTTTGGAAATTAGCAGTTTAGCAATTACCTATAAAATCAATTTATAATATGAGGAGATGAAAAGATGATAAATCTTTCAGATACGATAGCCGCCATAGCAACGGGAATGAATCAGGGTGGAATCGGGGTGATCCGTGTAAGCGGTGAAAATGCGGTGAAAATAGCGGATTCTGTTTTTGTCCCAAAGAAGAAGGGAAAAGAAATCCATCATCTGGAATCTTATACGGCAGCTTATGGAAATATTGTGGACCGAAGCTGCGAAGAAAAGGAGCAGGTTATTGATGAGGTGATTGTTCTGGTGATGAAGGCGCCTTCCACTTATACGAGGGAAGATGTTGTGGAGATTGACTGTCATGGCGGCATACAGGTGATGAAACAGATTCTTCATTTATTGATAAAAAATGGCGCAAGGCTTGCCAATCCCGGTGAATTTACGAAACGTGCTTTTTTAAATGGAAGGATTGATTTATCCCAGGCAGAATCGGTTATGGATTTGATATCTGCAAAGAGTAATTTAGCGGCAAAGACTGCGGTTTCCCAGTTAAAGGGAAGTTTAAGAAAAAAGATAGAAGAAATGCGTGACGAGCTGATTCACAATATCGCTTACATCGAATCGGCATTGGACGATCCGGAGCATTACAGTTTAGACGGTTTTGGCGATACGTTAGATGAAATGCTTGCCAAAACAGAGAAAGAGATCAGCCATTTAATTGAGACGGCAGATAATGGCAAATTCATGAGAGAGGGTATCCATACGGTCATTCTCGGCAAACCGAATGCAGGAAAATCTTCTATATTAAATGTTTTAGCCGGTAAAGAACGCGCGATTGTGACGGATATTGCAGGAACGACGAGAGATACGTTAGAGGAATTTATATCCATTAACGGGATTCCTTTGAATATTGTGGATACTGCCGGAATACGGGACACGGAGGACGTAGTGGAACGCATTGGCGTGGATAAATCTTTAGAAGCCATGCAGCAGGCAGATTTGATTTTGTTTATTGTAGATGCTTCTGTTCCATTAGATCAGAATGATTATGATATTATGGAGCAGATTCAGGATAGACAGGTGATTATTTTGCAAAATAAGTCAGACCTGGAAAATGTGGTAACAAAAGAGGAGATTTTATCACATATAGATAAGAAAATAATTGATATCAGCGCAAAAGAACAGACAGGGTTTGAAATTTTTTTTAAGGAATTAAATGATATGTTTTTTCATGGCAGTTTGTCTTATAATGATGAAATTTATATCACCAATATGCGCCACAAAGAGGCTTTAGAGGAAGCCCTTTCTTCTATTAGAATGGTGCGAAACAGCATAGCAGACGGCATGCCGGAGGATTTTTATTCCATTGATTTGATGGCTGCTTATGAGAGACTCGGTTATATTATCGGTGAGGCTTTGGAAGATGATCTGGTGGATACGATATTCCGGGAATTTTGTATGGGGAAGTAAGGAAAATACATTGTCCTGTATTGGTGATTTATGGTGAAAAAGATTATGCAAATAGAAAAGCTGCAATAGAACTTGCAGGCATTTTAGAAAATGCAGAACTTCAAATGATTCATAATTCTGGACATGAGGTAAATATTGAAGCACCGGAAAATCTGGCAGAAGTGCTTCGTGATTTTTTCAAATAATTTACAGGCTTCATTGATTTATGGGGCTGGATTTCGTATGATATAACAAATAATGGGTAATTGGTTATGACAGGCAAGCTTGGAAAGTATGAATAACGGTTATAATCAAATGAGGTGATGTTGAAATGGCAAGGGTAGTGTCAATCGGAGTGCAGAATTTTGAAAAAATAATAACAAACAATTGTTTTTATGTGGATAAGACGGCATTGATTAAAGAGTGGTGGGAGAGTATGGATGAGGTTACGCTGATTACCCGGCCGAGACGGTTTGGCAAGACACTTAACATGAACATGCTGGATCGTTTTTGGAATGTGAAGTACCAGGGACAGGGTGAGGTTTTTGAAGGTCTGGATATCTGGAAGGAGGAAAAATACCGGGAATTGCAGGGAACTTATCCTGTGATTTTCCTGACTTTTGCCGATGTTAAACAGGTAACGTTTGAAGATACTGTGTTCCAGATGAAACGGAATATTGCGGAACTATATAACCAGAATGATTTTCTGCTAAAATCAGAGGTGCTAAATGATGCAGAGCGGGAGCAGTTTCAATCTGTCAGACCGACAATGGGCGATGCAGCGGCACAGGCTGCAATACGGGATTTGATGAAATATCTGGAACGTTATTATGGCAGGAAGGTAATTATGCTGCTGGATGAATATGATACGCCAATGCAGGAGGCATATGTTAGCGGATTCTGGGAAGAGCTGGTTTCTTTTACCAGAGGTTTGTTTAATGCTACGTTTAAGACAAATCCGTATCTGGAACGTGCGATCATGACAGGGATTACCCGGGTGAGCAGGGAATCCATGTTTTCGGATTTGAATAATCTGAACGTAGTTACTACCACATCCGAGGAATATGCCACCTATTTTGGGTTTACCGAGACCGAGGTTTTTGCATCAATGGAAGAATTTGAGCTTACGGATAAAGAAGGCGTGAAAAAATGGTATGATGGGTTTACTTTTGGCAGTGTAACCGATATCTATAATCCGTGGTCCATTATTAATTATTTGAATAAGAAAAAATTTGGCGCTTACTGGGCGAACACCAGCTCAAATTCCCTTGCGGGCAGTCTGCTTCAAAAAGGGAACAAGCACATAAAGATGCAGTTTGAACAACTGCTTCATGGAGAATCCATTACATGCAGCGTTGATGAAGAAATCGTCTATAACCAGTTAGACCAGAATGATGATGCCGTATGGAGCCTTTTACTGGCATCAGGATATTTGAAGGTGACAGGGGTTCAGGGAAACCAATATGAATTGGTGCTGACTAATTATGAAGTCAAGCAGATGTTTGAGCGGATGGTACACGGATGGTTTGGAATAGGGGCATCAAATTACAACGATTTTATAAAGGCACTTCTCATAGGGGATATGAAGGCGATGAATGGGTACATGAACAGAGTTACAATTTCTATGTTTAGTTCGTTTGATGGGGGAACTCATCCGTCCCAGACAGAGCCGGAGCGCTTTTACCATGGATTTGTATTGGGATTACTGGTAGACCTTGCAGGGAGATACCGGGTAACTTCTAACCGGGAAAGCGGGTTTGGGCGTTATGATGTAATGCTGGAGCCGTTAGATAAAACAGCGGATGATGGAATCATTTTGGAGTTTAAAGTATTTCATCCCCACAAGGAGAAAGGTTTGGAGGATACCGTACAGGCGGCGTTAAGGCAGATTGAGGAAAAGAAATATGAGCAGGCATTACTGGATATTGGTATAGAAAGGGAGCGGATTCGCAAGTATGGGATTGCTTTTGAGGGGAAGAATGTGTTGATTGGGTAGAGTATAGACAAATCCCTGTAAATTTATTCAGCTCTACAAACCGGAATTTACTGCTTTCTAATTTTGACAGCTATTGCGCTTATCAAGAAACCAATTATTCCACCAATAGCAATAGTCCCTACAAAGAGTAAAATCAATTCAAACAAATAGCTTGTATGTATATTGGAAATCAATTCGCAAACTGCATACAAAGCAACACTTGAAACAAGGCAGACTATGATTTTCTTAACCTCATTGAGCTTTATACCAATAAATGCGGTAATGACTAATCCAATTAGCATAAAGATAATACTATCAGATTGAAAAAGTTCTTGAAAAATGGGTAAATATTTCATGCAAAACACCTCCGTCAATTCCTTTCAAATCCCGATTTGTCGTCCCAAACAATGTAAAGCAGTATACCATATATTTTTATATAATTCTACATCTTACCTAAAAGTGTATTATAATTTTCATGTTGCTCACCGATACCCGCAACAGGGAGGAGGTGTTTATATGGGATTTTTTACATCATTTTTAATTGCTGTTATGGCTGGTGTAGCTTGCCACTACATCATCAAATGGTTGGACAGTGATGACAGGAGCAACAAATAGCCTAGTGGGTGCTTTGCCACTATAAAAGAAAAGAAGAATCCCCGGACTGTACGCGACTACGGTTCGGGGATTTCATTCTTTGTTCATATGGAACTTTTACATCATTTTGCCTACTGGCATTATAGCATATGCAGAAATCTTTTTCAATATGCTTTAAATCTTGAGTTTCCGCATAATTATCCACACTTCCTTGATTCGTACCAGACTATTA
>JAMPFS010000081.1 GCA_023664325.1 Clostridium sp. | reverse complement strand
ATGATGAAGAGGAAGCTATGCGGACTTATGTGGAAAGCGAACGCTATGATGAGAAAATTGAATCAGCAACAAGAATGATTGCAGATGGGGACTTGTCTGCAGACAAAATTGCTAAATATTCTGGTCTTGCATTAGAAAAAGTAATAGAATTGCAAAAAGGATTACAGCCGGTGTGAGCTTACTTGGTTCCTTGCAATTTTCTTGCAAAAGGTTAGATAAAGGATTATAATGTAGATAATATCTAGGATTTCTATACGAAATAATGTACATTATAATTATTTGGACACAAGATATAGTATGAACACGCCGAGTTCGAATAATAAATATATTTTCTCCCGCAAATCCATTGAAGATTTGTGGGATTTTTGATATTATAAGGAAAATAAGCCATTCCATAATTGATTAGCAAAACCGAGTTTGGAGAAATCACATGAAACGTATTTGTTTGAATGATATCGAAACCCAGTACCGAATAGAGAACTATAAAGATTTATGTAATAAGGTATTTTTCCTTATTCAGAATGAAGAGATAAAGCCCGTGAAGGCATCCGGTAAAAATGGCAAAAAACCGGCATTGTATAATGAATACTGGATTATAGAAGAACCGGAAGATAATTCGACGTATATAGAGGAATTATCGTATTTATTTGTACCGATGATTTCTACACATTATTACTTAAAACACATACCGCAATACCGGGAAGATCGGCAATGGTTATTGCTTCTGAATCAATATCTGAAAACGAATCGTAGTCAATTAAGAATCCCCAAATCCATGAATGAGCGAAGCTTTGAAATTTGGCATCAAGAGAAATTTTTAAAAGAAAGGCAAGGAAAGAAAATACTGAAAAGATGTGGAATTGCCCTGGAGGAGTTAAATTTTTATGAGACGACGGAGCCGCTTGCTTATTATGTACATACAAGGGAAATACCTCAGAATATGCTCATTGTGGAAAATAAGGACACGTTTTATAGTATGCGCAGGCACTTGCTGTCGGGAAACAGCAAAATGTTAGGCAAATCCATTGGAACGCTGATATATGGGGCTGGAAAAGGAATCTTTCGTTCATTCCAGGACTTTTCAGTGTGCGCAGAACCGTATATGCGGGAAAAAGGGAATGTGATTTACTATTTTGGAGACCTTGATTATGAGGGAATCGTCATTTATGAAAGCCTGGCTTCATTATTTGATGAGGAGTACAGTATTCGCCCCTTTACGGAGGGGTACTTGAAAATGATAGAAAAGATAGAAGGGTTGGGGGAAGAGCAGCTCCCGTCAATGAAACAGGGACAGAACAAAAATATCGGAACTGGTTTCTGGGATTCTTTTACAAAGGACAATGTCACTAAAATGCAGCAGATACTTCAGCAGGGAAGATACATACCACAGGAAATTTTATCCATAGAGGATTTCTAGAAAGGAACTTATGACATGCAATATGATTTTTTAAAGCAATTTCCAAAGAGGATGAAGCATGTAGGCATGTATGGACTTCTAATGCAGAACAGTGCGCAAAAACAGATTTGGAAAAATTATGGTTTCTTAAAAGTAGATGAACAATTAAATCTGATATTTGCGCTAATGTTATATATTATGGAACAGTCTTTAAAAGAAGAAAATTGTACGTTAGATGATATAGGAGCATTTCTGGATTATCTGAATACAACATATTTCTATAAAAATATGTCATATGAGGATTGCAAAAAGATAGGTGATTTTATTATCAATGTGATTCTTTCCAATGAAGGGAAAGCAATGTACTTTGATGGATTTGATTTTGAGCAGCGGGCTTATAAAATAATGAATATCAGCTATATTGCGAACCGGGTTGTTTATGTGGACTTAGAGGTGAAACGTACCTCGTATTACCTGACGGATGATGGTTATAATCTACTGCTTTCCACGTTGGAAATTGAGAGCAATATGAAGCTGACGATACATGAGATGATCTTTAAAATGCATCTTGAGCGGCAAAGCTACGATAAGGCGGTAGATGAGATTAAGAACATATTTAATTTACTGCGTATTCAATTACAGAAGATTCAGGAGGCTATGCTTCGGGTTCGGAGAAATGCACTCAATTATTCCGTGGCGGATTATAAAGTTCTGTTGGAAGAGAATATGGAAACAATTGATGTGACAAAGCAGAAATTCACAAATTATCGTGAAACCGTTAAGAAAAGAGCGGGAGAGCTGGAGGAACAGAATATTAACGTGAAAAAATTATCCGCAGAGGATGAGGAGAAACTCAATAATCTGCGGATAATTGAAAGTTATCTAAACCGGGGGATTGACGAACACCAGAAAATTTTAAATTCACATTTTGATTTAAAGATTTTGTATGAAAAAGAGTTAGAGCTTTTGGCACAGATGTCGTTGATACAACGTTTTTCGTTGAGAACGGAGTTATATGATAAGGTGCTTAAGGATAGCAATGGGTTAGGGCAGTTAGATGTTTTTTTGAGACCGTTATTCCACAGGGAACCGGATAAAATATACAATCTGAATAAATCTCTGGAATTGCAACGCCCCATTCGCAAAAACGCACTGGAAGAGGAAGAAGAAATTCTTGATTTTAACGAGGATGAATGGCAGGAGGAAATGATCAGAAAGCAGAGAGAAAGGCTTGCAAAATATGAAGAGAGCTTGAAACTGATTCTGGACCTTGCCCTTGAAAAAGGAACGGTCACATTGCAGGAAATCAGGGAACTGGTTGAAGCAGGAGAGATTATGCAGCCGGTATTAATACCAAATGTTGATATTTTTAAGGAAATTATGGTAGAGCTGATTAAGAGTAAAGAAATCAACCTGGCTGCACTCCGAAAAGAAAAAAGTGAGTATATTGTAGAGGAGACTTTGGAATTTCAGCTGCATGATATGATACTTCGTATAGTGAATAGTGATGAACGGAAGAAAGAGATTTCAAAAATATATGTTTTAAGGACACAGGATAAGAAAAGTGTGGAATTTACAAATGTTCCCTGTGGGGAAGGAATTTGTAAAACAATACGCTGCTCGAATGTGGAGATTATGGTGGAGGTTTGACACAGCAGATGAAATAAGGGAAAGGTACGGTTAGGAATATGGCATATGAAATGGGAGAAATACGAATCAGCCAGCAGATTTTCTATTATCTGCTGGGACACCATGAGTTAAGGGAGCAGGATGAGCAGCGGTTGTATCGTGCATATACGGAGGAAGAGCAGATTCAGAATCTGGTAAAATCACAGGCAGATGAGGCCGCGAGTACGATAGAACGGTATGGAGATGTGATTTATCTGATACCAAAAGAGGAGAATGTCTTTTTGGGATTTTCAAAAGCGGAATTAAAGAAGAGATTATGCAAATCAACAGGAACCGATAAGGATTTTTATCTGTCCCAGTTTGTGATACTAACGCTTTTGGTGGAATTTTATGACGGAAGGGGCAGCAGCAGTAAGTCAAGGGAGTACATACGTATTGGAGAATTGCAAAATTGCATTTCCGAAAAATTGAAAGAGGGAGTGGACAACACTACGGAAGAGGAAGAAGAGCAAAAGGGGATTGCCTTTCGGAATATGTTGGAAGCATACGAAGCGTTACGTTCTGATGATAAGCGGACAAGGCAAAGGACGACGAAGGAGGGTTTCCTGCATACCATTTTTACATTTTTAGAGGAGCAGGGGCTGATTGATTATGTGGAAGAAGATGAGATGATAAAAACCACCAAGAAGCTGGACAATCTCATGGACTGGAATCTGTTGAACCAGAATAATTATCAGAGGGTGAGAAAGGTGTTAGGGAATGAGTAAAATAAATGCGGTTCGGTTGATTAATCTAAATTATAATAATAATTCTATTCTTGTCAGTGATGAAACATTTCAGATGAGCGGCCAGAGCACACTGCTTTCCCTTCGGAATGGAGGTGGAAAGTCTGTTTTAGTGCAGATGATGATGGCGCCTTTCGTTCATAAGCAGTATCGGAAAACAAAAGACAGACCTTTTGAAAGTTATTTCACTACTTCAAAACCGACATTTATTATGGTGGAATGGGTGCTTGACCAGGGGGCAGGATACTGCCTTACGGGTATGATGGTAAGAAAAAATCAGAGTTCGGAGGAACAGTCTTTGGATGCGTTGGAAATCATTAATTTTATCAGTGAATATCCGGCACGCTGTGAACACGATATCTATCACCTTCCCGTGGTTGAAAAATCAAAAAATGAGGTTGTTCTGAAAAATTTTAATGCGAGCAGGCAGTTGTTTGAGTTGTATAAGAAGGATCCTTCCAAGAAATTTTTTTGTTACGACATGAATAACTATGCCCAGTCAAGACAATATTTTGATAAACTCTCAGAGTATAAGATTTATTATAAAGAATGGGAAACCATTATCCGCAAGGTGAATTTAAAGGAATCCGGTTTGTCAGAACTGTTTTCAGACTGCAAAAATGAAAAGGAACTGATTGAGAAGTGGTTTCTGGAAACGATTCAGGATAAGCTGAATCAGGATCAAAACAGGATAAAAGAGTTTCAGGACATTATTGACAAATATGTCAGGTTATACAAGGACAATCAATCCAAGATGGAACGCCGGGATACGATTTTGAAGTTCAAGGAAGATATGCTTGATGTGGAGGAAAGCGCCAAGGCTTATCAGCAAATAGAACAGAGTGTGAAAGCGTTAGAGAATCGGATTGCGTGTTTTAGGCAGGAGTTAAGCCGTTTAGAGGGGAAAGCAAGACAGGAGCAGCTTGAATTGGAGACGAAAAGCAAGGACTGCGATGTGATGATGGCTCACATTTTATATGAAAAATTGTCTGTGGAGATTCATGAACTGACAGATGATTTAAAGATTCATACCGATAACCGTGATGTGATACAGGGTGAAATGGATGAATTGGAGCGTGAGATACAAAGTATAGAGAAGACCGTACATCTTTACGAATGTGCCAAGCAGCAAAGTATTATTGATGAGCAGGCAAAAGAGTATAATTTTTTGACTCAGAAGATTGATGTATCGAGAAAAAATGAGCAGGCACTGGAACCGGAACGCAGACAGATCGGTGGTTATTTGAAGGGATATTATGAAAATTGTCTGGAAGAGCTGAAAGGGAAACAGGAGGAGAAAGAGGCAAGATATCAGGAGCTGGAGCAGCGGTGGCAGGTTCAGAAAGAAAAAGAGGAAGAAAGCGAAAGGCATATTAAGGAGCTGATTGTAAAAATTGCCTCCTGCAATACAAGAATAGAGGGCTTTACCCAGAAAGAAGAGGAATTTAATCAAAATTACCGGGAAGACTTTGCCAGAAATATTCTTGGGGATTATGAGCCGGGAATGCTCGAAATCAAAAAAGAACAGTATGAGCGGCAGTTGGCGGAACTGGAAAGAAACTGTAATTCCCATGCCGGGCAGCTTGCCGATACAAAAGAGAAAAAGAAATCCTGCGAGCGGAACCGAGAGGACAGGAAGAATGAAAAGCAGAACAGGGAATTTGAACTTCGTATTTTGAAAGAGAGAGAAAGGGCATTTGAACAACAGACAAAAGAGCGGCAGACCATTATGAGATACCTGGCGGTAGAGGATTCATTTCTTTGGCAGACGGATAAGATTTTAGAGGCAGCGGACCGCAAACTTATGGAAATTAACCGGACCCGCAATGTTTTAGAGCAGGAGAAAAATGAACTGGAACGGGAATGGAAAAAACTTACATCCGGTGAAGTGCTGGAACTGCCGCAGGAATTTAAGGAACTGCTGGATGAACTGGAACTTCATCCGGTATATGGCATGAACTGGCTGGAAAAAAACGGGTATAGTGTGGAAGAAAATACACGGCTGGTGCGAAAGCAGCCGTTTCTTCCTTATGCCTTGATTCTGCCCGGAGAAGAGATAAAAAAATTGGAGCAGTACGGAAAAGAGATCTATACTTCATTTCCGATTCCACTGATTTTAAGGGAAGCATTAGAGGAAGTGCTGACGGAAGAAGAGAGCAGCATTTTGAATCTTTCAGGGATCAGTTTCTACCTATGGTTTAATGAAAAACTTCTGGACGAAGAGGAACTGCGATTATTGATCACACAGAAAGAATCGGAGATCAACAAGAAAAAAGAGCAGATTAAATTAAAAAATACAGAGTATCAGGAATATGCAGAGCGGCGGAGTACTCTGAAAAATCAGACGGTATCGAAAGAAGAACTGGACCGGAATCGGACGGAACAAGAGGAGGTGCAGGGGGATTTAACCAATCTTGAAAAGATGATTGTTGAGGTACAGGAGGAAATACTGGGACTAAATCATACAATTGACGGGCTGGCAAATGAAGTCCAAAAGGAAAAACAGGAGATAGCGTGGTGTAAGCGGCGTGAATTGGATTTTGAACGGTTTTGTGCAGGTTATGGCGATTACCGGAAAGATCGGAAGGAGGTGGAACGCAGCCGGCAGGAACAAATCCGCTGTGAAAGGGAGAAAGAGCAGGCGGTCTTTATGCAGCAGCAGTATGCAGAGGGAAAGCGGTCATTGGAGAATGAGAAACAGAAGCTTGCCGATGAAGCGGACCGTTTCAGGGATAAACTGGTAAGATATGAAAATTATGAGGTGCAGGAAGGTTTGATGGCGGATATGCCGCCGGAAGAACTGGAAGCGAGGTATGAGGCGATCACAACGAAAATGTCTTCGCAGCTGCAGGAACTGGAACAACTGCAGGAAAAAGCGGGAAAAAACCTGGTAGAAGAAAAGAGGGAGTTGGACAAACAAAAGAAAAAGTATCAGGTTTCAGAGAAGGAGTGGAAAGAAATCCTCTATAATGAGAAAGAGCAGATGCATCAGGAGAGTTTGCTGGAAGGCAGGCAGCAAGACCGGAAGAAGAAAGAACACCTGTGGCATGACGAGGATAAGCGGATTGAAGTTTTGACGAGCAGGGTTCAGGATAAGAAAAAGGGAATGTCAGAGCAGTGCGGCTTTGAGGAACCTCTGCCAAAGACCGAGATTCATACAACGGATTTTGAGGCGGAGATAAATAAGCTTAAATATCAGATGACCGAAATGAAAAAGAAAAGTGGGATTGTAGAAAAACATCTGCAAAGTATAAATGCGAATCTGGCGGCATTTTCAGAATATCAGGATTTTATTGTGGAAGAAGCCGTGGTATGGGAAGAAGATATTGAGCAGATGGATGCCAGAGGTCTCCGGGATTTTGCAGGTACGATACGCAGAGATTACCGTCAGGAAACAGACGAGAGAAAGCGTAAAAAAGATAAGCTGGAAGCACAGCTCAATATGCTGCTTCGGAAAGAGGCCTATCAGGAAAATTACTACCGCAAACCGTTGGAGGCAATGTTGGCGGTAACAGAGCAGGCCGGTTTGGTGTTAGATCAGCTTGACACAACGATTCAGTCATATGACAGCCAGATGGCAAAACTGGCTGTGGACATCGCAATCGTGGAAAAGGAGAAGAGCAAAATAGAAGGTCTTTTGGAAGACTATGTGAAGGATGTCCATAATAACATGGGTAAGATTGATAATAACTCCACCATCACGATTCGGAAACGTCCGATTAAAATGCTGCGTTTGCAGATACCGGATTGGGAGGAGAATGAAGGTCTGTATCATCAGCGTTTTGCAGATTTTATGGATGAACTGACACGGAAAGGTATCGAGATATATGAACAAAATGAGAATGCGGCGGACTATTTAAGCAGCAGAATTACGACAAAAAATCTGTATGATACGATTGTAGGCATAGGAAATATTCAGATCAAACTTTATAAAATTGAAGAGCAGCGGGAATATCCGATTACACGGGCAGAGGTGGCAAGAAACTCCGGCGGAGAGGGATTTTTGTCTGCGTTTGTGGTTTTGTCAAGTTTACTGCATTATATGAGAAGAGATGAAACCGATATTTTTGCTGACCGGAATGAAGGGAAAGTATTGGTCATGGATAATCCGTTTGCCCAGACAAATGCGGCACATCTGCTGAAGCCGCTTATGGATATGGCAAAAAAGACGAATACACAGTTAATCTGTCTGTCCGGTCTTGGAGGCGATTCGATATACAGCAGATTTGATAACATCTATGTATTGAATCTGGTTGCGGCAAACCTGCGGGGCGGTATGCAGTATCTCCGAGGAGAGCATACAAGAGGAGTCGAGGAAGAAGTGCTCGTGTCTTCGCAGATTGAAGTGATGGAGCAGCAAAGTTTTCTGTTTTGAGATTCGCACAGAGAAAAAGAATATACAGACAAAGTAAAAATGATGCATGAAAGCGAGTACTTATGAATCTGATATATAAAAAAGCGACAATAGAAGATATTAATGTTCTAACAAAATCAAGGATTGAAGTGTTAAAGTCAGCAAATCAATTAGCAGATGATGTTAATATGTCAGAGGTAGAAACACAATCGTATGATTACTATAAGCAAGCCTTATCGGACGGAACACATACAGCCTATCTTGTGTTTGATGGTGACTGGTTTATCGGGGCAGGAGGAATCAGTTATTTCAGGGTGATGCCAACCTATCACAATCCCAGTGGCAATAAGGCATATATTATGAATATGTATACCAATCCCGATTATCGAAGATTAGGGATTGCATATAAAACCTTAGAGCTTTTAGTTGCTGATGCGAGGGAAAAGGGTGTCAAAGCAATTTCGCTGGAAGCGACAGATATGGGAAGACCATTGTATGAAAAGTTTGGATTTGTGAAAATGAATGATGAAATGGAACTGCCGGGATAGGACTGCTAGGTAATTGCGAAACTCACTAAGCTCGTTCGCAATCTTGATTTAAAACAAGGTAAAAATCGTGTGTTACACAATTTCTGAGAGGAAAGGCGGTGTTATACGATTTTAGGCGCACTTTAATAAGCCTTGCGCTTTATGGAGTGGTAAGTCCTATGCTGTTAATGG
>JAMPFS010000080.1:3472-9061 GCA_023664325.1 Clostridium sp. | reverse complement strand
GTATGGTATATGCAGACATATGGAGATTATGATTACCGTCCGGACGGGTACATACAGCCGGTAGATATCCGTATCAGTTTAGATGAGCTGGAGAAAGAAAACCGAGAGTTGGAGGAACGCAACAAAGCGCTGCTTGTCGAACTGCAGCAGATTCAGCAGTCCGGCAGGTCTGACAACGCCAGAAGAATGATGGCGTACAAAAAGGCGGCGAACGTGAAGCTTTCCGAAGCACAGACGAGAGAATTGATTGATGAACAGCTTCGCAAGGTTGGCTGGGATGCAGATACAAAGGAGCTTCGCTATGCGAAAGGAGTTCGGCCGGAAAAGGGTAAAAATATTGCGATTGCGGAATGGCCGACAGATTCCAAAAACGGAAATGGCGGGTATGCAGATTATGCCCTGTTTATCGGGGAGAAAATGGTCGGTATCATTGAGGCGAAGAAAAAGCATGCCAACATTTCCTCTGTACTGGACGGGCAGTGTAAAGATTATGCCAAGAGGATTAAAGCGGAACATGATAAATATGTGATTAGGCGGTATGGTGATTATAAAGTGCCGTTTCTTTTTGCGACCAATGGCAGGGACTATATTAAGCAGTATGAGGAAATGTCCGGTATCTGGTTTCTGGATACGAGACAGCCGTTTAACACCGCAAAGGCTTTGGCGGGCTGGCCAAGCCCACAGGGCATGGAGCAGGATTTGGAAAGGGATATTGCCAAAGCGGACAGGAAACTTGCGGCTACAGGGTATGAGCTGTTGGAGGATCCCAACGGCTTGGGACTGCGTTACTATCAGGTCGAAGCAGTCCGGGCAGCCGAGAAAGCGATTGCGGAGCATAAAAATACAGTGCTGCTTGCTATGGCGACGGGAACCGGAAAGACGAGAACCGTTCTTGGCATGATTTACCGCTTCCTGTCTGCAAAAAGATTTAAAAGAATTTTATATCTGGTTGACCGGACGGCACTTGGCGACCAGACAATGGATACATTTAAAGAGGTAAAACTGGAAGATTTAAAAACGCTGAACCAATTGTATGATATCAAAGACCTTGGAGAAAAGGAATTTGAAAAGGATACCCGTGTCCATATTGCTACGGTGCAGAGTCTGGTGAAGCGCATTCTCTACAATGAAGGGGGTGCCGCTATTGGCGTGTCGGATTATGATTGTATCATTGTAGACGAGGCGCACAGGGGATATATTCTGGATAAGGAAATGGGAGACGATGAGGCGCTTTACCGCAATCAGGACGATTTCCGCAGCAAGTACCGGGCGGTGATTGATTATTTTGATGCGGTCAAGATTGCACTCACGGCTACCCCTGCCATTCATACCACAGAGATATTTGGGAAGCCGGTATATTCTTACGACTATCGCACAGCGGTAGTAGACGAATATCTGGTGGATCATGATGCACCGCATATCATAAAAACAAAGCTCAGCGAGCAGGGGATCGTCTTTGAGGCGGGAAGCACGGCACCGATTTATGATCCGGTAACGAATACCGTGATGAACAGTGATGAGCTGGAAGATGATTTGAAGTTTGAAGTGGAGGACTTTAACAAAAAGGTTGTCACAAAGAGCTTCAATGAAACGGTGCTGGCTGAAATTGCGAAGGATATTGATCCAAATGATAAGGGAAAAACGCTTATCTTTGCGGTTGATGATGCGCATGCGGATATGATTACACAGATTTTAAAGGATTACTATGCCGAACAGGGTATCAGCGGAGATGCGGTGATGAAGATTACCGGTTCGATCGAAAATGGGAATCCTGACAAAATCAAAGAGGCAATCCGCAGATTTAAGAATGAGGCATTTCCGAATATTGTGGTGACGGTTGATTTGTTGACTACGGGTATTGACGTGGAGGAAATTGTAAATTTGGTGTTCCTGCGCAGAATCCGTTCCAGAATCCTGTTCGAACAGATGCTTGGACGTGCGACCAGATTATGTCCGGAGATTGGAAAGAACCATTTTGAAATATATGATGCAGTAGGGATTTACAACGCATTAGAATCGGTATCGACGATGAAGCCGGTTGTCGTGAATCCCAGAGTAACATTTGACGATTTGATTGATGGTATGGATAGTCTGGAAACGGATCAGGCAAGAAAGAATCAGGTTGACATCATTATTGCCAAGATTCTCAGAAATAAGAGTAAAATGACAGAGGAATTAAGGGAGCATTTCCAGTCATTTACCGGCGGAGCATCACTGGAAACCTTTGTAGACAATCTTCGCCATATGCCAGTTGATGAAGCAGTGGAAACGGTTAAGAACTGCCGTGAGGCTTTTGATTATGTGCGCGGTATCCATCAGGAGAGACCGAAATTCATCAGCGATGAGCAAGATGAAGTGACCAGCCATGAAAGAGGCTATGGCGATGCGGTAAGACCGGAGGACTATCTAAAGGAGTTCCGCAATTTTATTGACAACAATATCAATGAAATTGCCGCACTGAATATTGTGGCAACAAGACCAAAGGAGCTTACCAGGGAATCGTTGAAGGAACTGAAACTGATTCTTGACCGGAATAATTTCAGGGAAGAGTGGCTGAAAACGGCTTGGAGAGATGTAACCAATGAAGATATTGCGGCGGATATTATCAGCTTTATCCGGCAGAAAAGTGTAGGAGATGCTTTGATCAGCAAAGATGACAGAATCCATACTGCTATTGTCAGGACAAAGCAGGCACACCCGGAGCTTAGCAAGGTGCAGCTTAACTGGTTAGACCGCATAGAGGCATATCTTTTAAAGGAAGTTATACTGAATAAGGAATCATTTGATGCACCGCAATTCAAGATTAAAGGTGGATATACAGCGGTAGATAAAGCATTTGGAAATAAGCTGGATGTCATGATTGATGAAATCAATGGCTATATGTATACCGCATAAGGAACGGAGGATATGATGACAAACGCAGAAATTGTATCAAAGTTATGGAATCTCTGTAATGTACTTCGTGATGATGGAATTACTTATCATCAGTATGTAACGGAGTTGACCTATATTTTGTTTTTGAAAATGGCGAAGGAAACGGGAGCGGAGAAAAATATTCCGCAAGGTTATCGTTGGGACGTACTGAGAACGAAGGAAGGTATGGAGCTGAAAAGGTTCTATGATGAGCTGCTGCGGGAGCTCGGTGAAAATTCTACCGGACGGGTGCAGGAGATTTATCAGGGGGCAAGAAGTAATATTGAGGAGCCGGCAAATTTAAAGAAAATCATTACCAATATTGATGAGTTGGACTGGTACTCGGCAAAGGAAGAAGGACTCGGCAATCTGTATGAAGGATTATTGGAGAAAAATGCAAGTGAGAAGAAGTCGGGGGCAGGGCAGTATTTTACGCCAAGAGTTTTGATTGATGTGATGACAGAGCTGATTGCACCACAGCCGGGTGAGCGATGTAACGATCCGGCATGCGGTACATTTGGATTTATGATTGCGGCTGACCGTTATGTAAAAGAGCATACCAATGACTGGCTGGATTTGTCGGAGGAAGAAGCAGCATTTGAGCAGAAAGAGGCATTTACCGGAGCGGAGCTTGTACATGAAACACACCGGTTGGCACTGATGAATGCCATGCTCCATGATATTGAGGGCAAGATTTATTTATGTGATACACTCTCCAATCAGGGAAAGGTCATGAAAGGGTTTGATGTCGTGCTTACGAATCCGCCATTTGGGACGAAAAAGGGCGGAGAACGTGCAAACCGTGATGATTTTACTTACCAGACAAGCAATAAGCAGCTCAATTTTTTGCAGCATATTTACCGCTCTTTGAAAGCAGACGGGAAAGCAAGGGCAGCGGTTGTGTTACCGGATAATGTATTGTTTGCGGACGGCGAGGGTGAGCGGATTCGTGCCGACCTTATGGATAAATGTAATCTGCATACGGTGCTCCGCCTGCCGACCGGTATTTTCTATGCACAGGGCGTAAAGACCAATGTCTTATTTTTTACAAAGGGAGTAACGGACAAGAATAATACAGAGGAGGTATGGTTCTATGACCTGAGAACAAATATGCCGTCTTTTGGAAAGACGAATCCGTTGAAAAAGGAACATTTTGATGATTTCGTGCGGGCATACACAGCAGAAGACCGCCGTAAGGTAGAAGATGAAAGGTGGAGCGTATTTACCAGGGAAGAGCTTGGAAATACCTTAGACAAGGGATTGATTCGTGACGATTCGGTATTGGATTATGAGGATTTGCCGAACCCTATCGAAAGCGGCGAAGAATGTATCGCACAGTTGGAAGAAGCGGTAGACCTTTTGAAGAGTGTCGTGAAAGAGCTGAAGTCTCTGGAAAGTTCAGAGGTGTAGCATGGCGAGAGGGAAGAAGAAAGAGGAATTGTCTTTGGAGGAAAAGCTGAAGCAGGCATTGGTGCCGGTCGGGGAGCAGCCGTATGAGGTGCCGGGGAATTGGTGTTGGGTTTATCTCACATTGGGTTTTTGTGAATGTAAAGATGCTTTTAGAAAACCGATAAGTGCCGCAGACAGAGCTAAAAGAGAGGGTAATGTTCCGTATTATGGAGCAACCGGTCAAGTGGGTTGGATTGACGACTATTTAACTGATGAACAGCTTGTATTAGTTGGGGAGGATGGGGCTCCTTTTTTGGATACAGTAAAGGACAAAGCATATATGATAGACGGAAAGGCATGGGTAAATAATCATGCACATATTTTAAAATCTTATTATGGGGAAGTTGGAAACAAATTTATTATGAATTATTTAAATTCATTTGCTTATAAAGGATATGTAAATGGAACGACACGATTAAAATTGACCCAAGCAAGTATGAATACTATTCCAGTGCCTTTACCACCGTTATATGAGCAACAACGCATTGTTGAGCAAATAGAGAGTTTGTTTGCTAAATTAGATGAGGTGAGGGATAAGGTACAGTTTGTGAAAAACTGTAGTGATAAAAATTTTGCGGCTGTTGTTCATGAAGCCCTTTCTGGTAATTTGACGGAAAGATGGAGAATGCAAAATGGAATTTCAAGAAGTGGTTGGAAGAAAGATAAACTTGGAAATTTGGGCAGATTAGAAAGAGGACGTTCTAAACATAGACCAAGAAATGATTCAAAATTATTTGGCGGAGCGTATCCATTTATACAAACAGGTGATGTTGCTGAAGCTGACGTATACATAGAAAAACATAAACAGACATTAAGTGAATTTGGATTGGCACAAAGCAGAATATTTCCCAAAGGAACATTGTGTATTACTATTGCAGCAAATATTGGTGATGTAGCGATTTTGTCGTATGACTGTTGTTTCCCTGATAGCGTGGTTGGGTTTACTCCTTATGAAGATGTGGAATCGAAATATATCTATTATATGATGAGTGAATTGCAAAAGGAGATAGAAGCAAATGCTCCAGCGACAGCACAAAAAAATATCAATTTAAAGATATTACATGATATTGATATAACGATTCCCTCCTGCATAGAGCAAAAGAAAATTATAGCGATTTTGGATGATTTGTTTGATAAAAAGAAGCAAGTAAAAGAGAAAGCAGAGCAGATTATTGGTGTGATTGATTTGATGAAAAAATCAATTTTGGCTAAAGCCTTCCGAGGAGA
>JAMPFS010000080.1:1546-3372 GCA_023664325.1 Clostridium sp. | reverse complement strand
GGGGATACATTTGGAGTTCTGATTTTAAAGATAAACTTTTGTATAGTATTATTAGAAATTATCCAATTGGCAGTATTAGTTTGCGTGTGAGGAGCGATAGAAATGAAAAAGGAGCTATAAATGAAATTGTAGATGGACAACAACGATTAACAACTATTTATAAGTTTGTTGAAGGAGAGTATGCAATTCAAACTGAGGTATCTAGAAAGATTATAGAGTATGTTATTGATTATATGGGAGATGAGGATAACAAGAAATTGGAAAAACTGAAAGTCAGATTAAAAAATAAGGGAAAGATTGCCATAAGATTTAATCAATTACCAGAGGATATTCAGGGTAATATTTTGGCTTATAATATATCAATAACAAATATAACTAATTCGTCTGATGAGGGGATAACAGAATATTTTAGATATCTTCAGAATCAGGAAAGACTCAGGGCTGGAGAAATAATTAATTCTGTACCAGATACAGCTCTTGAAAAATATCTGTTGAAAATCAATGATATTGATATTTTATTATCAAAGTTGTCGTTCCTTAATAAACGTAGGCAATTTGATAGAGTATTTTATAGTATATTGGGTTTGATAGATGGTCAGATAGGTTTTGGGGTTACGGATAAGGATGTGATGAAATTTGTTTCAGAATGTAGTGAACTGAATGATGAAACAATAATCAAGACAGAAAAATTAATTTCGACATTGAATATTATAGGGAATGATACAGAGATACCTATTAATTATGTTTCTTGCAATGCAAGGGAGATGAAATTTCTCTTATTATTAATAATAATGCAACTTGTTGATTTTACAATAGATACGAAAAAAAAGTTGACGGCTTTGGATGCTATTAATATAAAGTTGTCAGCATTTAGTTCAGCGAAAGCAGATAGTGTCTTAAGTGCATTTTCAGGGTATTCAAAAGAGGTAATAGAGGAATATAGGTTATTGGCATTAATATCCAAAGGTGGACATTCGTTAAAAAGAGTGGAAAACAGGATGCAAATTTTGGCATATTATGTGAATAACTTTGATAATCGTATTGAATCATCAGGAATTAAACCAATTTGATTTTGGATGTGAAAGTGACGGCATGTCATTATACATAGTAACAAATTGTAAGCCAGGTAAAGGGGGAAAGATTTTCTGAAGAGGCAACATATCACAAAAGAGTTGAAGCTGGCACTTCAACTCTGACGTGTTTTGTGATGTGATGACCACAAAAGATGTTACACAATAATTCTATCATCTTATTGCAAAAAAAACAATCAGAACTGGCGTTCATTATGGAAGATGGTCATATTCCTTTGGTTATAATTGTTATAGTAAGATTTTTATATGTAAGTCACGTCGATACATTATAAAAAGAAAGGAATTGTAAATATGAAATTAAAAGTTAAAGAGGAATCAAATACTGGTCTTAATACCAAGTTTGTTAATCAGGAAAGTGGTCGTAGTATGAGTTTGGAGCATGTCATTAATCAAATTGAAAATGGAAATCCAAATTATAGAAATTATGAGACAGTTACCAATCCAAATGGAACTACGTACGTTCGTTCTAAACCAGATGGGAACATTGAAAATAATATTGAGTAAGTTATACCATTATTTTCAAGCCTATAAAATGCAGATGATGTAAGTAAACTTGCATCATCTGCATTTATCCATTACATCTTTTTATAAAGTACAGTAATTACCCAATCAGAAAGATATGTTATATTTATTTATGGAGAATTTGATTATTTGGAAGTAAAAATAGAAGATAATTTTTTATTGAGCAGGAGGAAAATTTATATGAGAATCAATAATATTCAAGACTATATAAAT
>JAMPFS010000080.1:0-1446 GCA_023664325.1 Clostridium sp. | reverse complement strand
GCTTTAACGGAAATGATTTCTGAAAATGATTATATGAATTTTAATGATAATGAAGTGATAAAACCAGATTCGGCAGGTTTTTTATGTGCATTAGAGATTTATCCGGAAGCAAAGTCTGAAATACTAAAGCAGTTAGATATGTTAGGGATAAACGAAAAATTTATTTATCCCGGTCTTGAAGGCATTGGGAAAACAATTGCAAAAAAGTATTCAGCAGGTTAATAAATTGTTTAGATACAATATATAGTTATTAAAGCCGCTTTTGGAAAGAAGAACTCAAAGAGAGTTGAAGAAGGCAGGAAACAGGTGCAAAAAACTGTTAAGGGGCTACATGGCAACAGACGAGAATAGGAGATGCCAATAGAAAAAATAAAGGAGAAAAATATGCACAAAAGTCTTTTACTTGGAAACGGAATGAATGCAAGAATTGGGATAGGCGGATTGTCCGAAACAGAAATCAAAGAGAGATTTAGGCACAATATCTATAAAGCATCCCCTACATTGGAAGCTCTTTACAAAATCACGTTATCAGAAAGTATATGTAATGATATTATTGATTCCTCACGAGAAAATGGGATTGAAGTATTGGCTGGTTCTCTTTATAAATATATAAAAAATCAAAAAATGAATGACTGGACACGGAATGATGAGATTCGCTTGCAAGACGTTGTAGAATGTATTGCTTTAACATCAATTTTTTATAATGAGAAGGGAAAAATTTGTACAGATTTTGATTCCAATAAATTATTTGATACAAGTAAGTATGAAAAAATTTTTACGCTGAATTATCAGGAATTTTGGGACAAGATGGATAAGTGTATTTATTTGCATGGAAGAATTGATTTTGACAGTTTTGAAGATTTGGAGAATATGTTGTTAGTTAGTAAAGAGAGAAACAGTCTTCAAGAATATCAGAAAGCAATTCAAGTTATAAAGAAAGTTAATAATGTGCAATTGATAGATGCCTCACATATTATTTTTGCACCAGGTTGTCTTGAAAAGAAAGAGTTAGTAAACGTTGCCGGAGTTTATCCGGCAGATGATTTATATTCAGCAGATGATTTATTTCTTCGATCGCAAAAGCAATTATATGTACAGCTTGAAGGCATAAAAGAACTTGATATATTTGGATTATCACCATATGGAGATGATAGCCTTATTGATATAATCAACAGAATGGATTTTGTAACGGTATATATACATAATATGAAGAATAATAAGCAAACCGATGACTGGGATAAAATCCTGTATTGTCCACATATATTCAAAGATTCTTTAGAAATCTAAAAACCCCAAACATTGTTTGGGTAATTTGGAAGAGAAAAATCCAATAATCAGTATTTTTGAAAATGGTAAAGTACTAACGATAAAGGATTGTTTAAATGCAATTTATGAAGTTGATAATCGGAAAATATCAAACTGGATTTTGGTTCAAAATAACGAAAA
>JAMPFS010000007.1 GCA_023664325.1 Clostridium sp. | reverse complement strand
CTTTGGCTGTTTCGGCTTCTCTTTTATCAATGCCGCAACAGTGATTATATTAGCACAGCGGGTTTTTAATGTCAACACCTTTTTTTAAATTTTTTCGACGATTTTTTATCAGGCATTCTCCCCGCTGTATTTTCTAAAGTCAAAAAACCGTGGCATTTGCCAAATATCCACACAAGTTAGGCTGCCTGGCTCATTGCTCACAGGAATCATTCTTCGCTGCTTCTATCTTCCCTTATACAAATGCATCTGCATAATCGCTCTTCGCAAAGTCAAACTCATTCTCGGTAAAATAACTTCCCTGTACATAGTCAACGCCCATTTGTATCATCATCTCAAATTGCTCATGGGATTTAATCCCATCCGCAATTACTTTCACTGCGTTATCATGACAGGCGGCAATCATCCGCTTTGCCTCTTCGCCTGTGCGTTCATCATAAGTACTGTAAAAGGAATTCACATTCAGCTTGATAAATCCAAATCCCCGTGTGTTCAGTTCTTCAATATGATTATAATCCGCTCCCGGAAGCTTCAGGGCAAGCCGTATTTGATTCTCCACACAAAACTGCCGTCCTGTTTCCTCCACTTCCCTGTCTGCCCTTGCATTTTCGACAAGTCCCAAAACGAGCCTGTTCAGAGTATGATGAAATCTTTCCTCTAATTTTCCCCACTCACTCTCCGTTGGGAACTCATTTGCAATCAAATCCACAAAAATCACGGTATGATCCGGCACGGACTGTTGCCCGAGAAAATCCGTAAGCGCACGGTGTAAGATCACATTTTCAAGCGGATGAAGTTTTGAGCGGCTCTCTGCCAGCCTCTGTAAATCGGTCTGGCTTTCGATCATATGGGAAATCGGATGCGGCAAAGACTCGTATGCGACCACCTTTTTATCGGTCACGGAAATAATCGGCTCGTAGGTAAAGCCAATGCTTTCCTCTGAAATAATCCGGTCAAGTTCCTCTGCATTTTCCATCAAAGCCTGGTCTTTTTGGTATGCGCCCTGGTCAAATCCCCAGATACCGCCCTTTTGCTTCCTCTTGCTCTCATACATTGCAAAATCCGCATTGTTGAGCAGTTCTTCATATGTCACGCCGTCCTTTCCGTACACTGCCATTCCACCGGAAGCCGACAGATGAATCTGCCCGCCTTTAAAAACAATCCTCTGCTTCATGATTTCATAATGCATGGAAACAATCATCTCCCGTATATGGGTAACATCTTCCCCGTACACAAATACCATGTACTCGTCACCGGAACGTCTCGACACAATGCAGTGTTCATCCTGATATTTTTTCAGCGTGTCCGCCATCAGGCATATATAGCGGTCTCCCATATTATGCCCATAGCTGTCATTTACATATTTTAAGTTATCCAAATCCCATACCGCCATCACGCCTGCCACGATTTTATTTTCCGTAATCAAGTGGTTTACACGGCGGTAAAAAGCGCCCCGGTTATATAAATCCGTCAGCGCATCACAATCCCGGTCATGGCGGATTTTTTTCTTTTCGTTAATGGTTTCCGTCATATCCTGACAGATATAAATAACTTCCTTCTCGGTTTCCTTGAAGATAACATGGATATGTAAAACACTCCCATCGGCATGTGTCAGGCCGTAAATATTCTCCTCTTCCTCCTCTTTGCAAATCCGTTTGCTCACATCAACAAGCAAATCCCTTACCTTATCTGACTCAATATAGCTTCCGTTTTGAATGTCTGCCGGAAGTTCAAGCATCTCCAACAGCTTTCCGGCAAAAAATACGGCATCGCTTTCCTTATCGTACTCCATAATTCCAAGCTTCAGATTGGACATGCTGATAATGTCCGCCATCTTTGCCCCTTCACGGATTGCCTTTTCACTCTGCTTTTCCAGCGCTTCTGCCAATTCGTCAATCTCATAGACATTGGTACGCGGAAGGGAAATCTGTCCAGGGGTAATGTTTTGCACACCTTCCATCAGCATATTTAACGGTTTTGTCATTCTCCCCGTCACCCAGTAAGCCCCTAAAATACTGATTAAAAAAGATACCGTAACCGCAATCAGTAAGGCGGTCAACAGATTCCCGGAAGATGCCTTTAACGATTCCTCCCGGACAATTCCGCCGAGGAACCAGTGTTCCTCCTCAAAAGGCGCATTGGTATTATATAAATGAAGCTCCCGGTCATACATACATGCCTCTGCATCCGGCAGCATATTCATAGTTCCCTTTGGCACACACTGCATGCCGGTTCCCGGTGAATATACGGAACGGAATTTACCGCCTTCCGTCAAAACGACAGTCACCTGTTCCCCTTCCCGGATACCGATACAGTAACTCGCCTGCTCGTCCAGACCGATTTCAGCGCTGTCAAGCACCTGCTGTAAATAGTTCAGGCTCAGCGCCACGCCGAGTACGCCAACTGCATGGTGCTCTTCGTCAAGCAAAGGAATCATATAAGAGATTACCTGCAGGTCGTTCTTCCGGAAACGGAACGCTTTGCTGTAATGCCCTAATTTCAGGGAATCCTCTTTGTCGTATGTATTGCCGGTTTCCAGCGACTGCTCATATATTTCCTTTGCATCCTCTTCCAGCCTGAAACTCTCCGTCCACAAACTGTCCAACGTCAGCCCAGCCTCAAACATGGCTTTGCTCGAACCGGCAACCACAACAATGTCTGAATTTTCCACGGAATCCTCTAAAGGATCCATATCCCGCAGGTAAAGGGTGTCCTGTCCGTCTTTCCCATTATTTAAAATGACAAAGCAATCCGTCACATCATGGGTTCTCAAGGTATCAAGGACAATCGGGAAAACTTCATCCAAAAACCGCTGTCTCCCGACCTCTGTTCCAAACATCTGTGAAACTGTCTTGCTTGCCTGTCTGTTCCGAGAGTTCCCCCAGCAGTTTGTCAACATCCTGTGCATAATAGCTTAAATTGGTCCACTGCAGCATCTGCCCTTCCAAGTCCTTGCTGCGTGTCTCCACCATATTCTGCAAGATCTTTTCCGAGCTTTCGTTCAGCCGGTGAAACGTTCCGTTTAAGATAATGACACTGATATATACGGCAATCTGCAAGACCATAATCAGGGCAATCGACAGCCTCATTCTTGATTTTAACTTATTTTTCCCTGCTTTTCTCAACTTTCTACCTCACAAGCTTATTCACCGCAAATCTGCAAAAGCTCATCTTTTGTCTCGTTATACCACGCCTCAAAATGCTCTGCGCCGAGACAGTCATCCAATAGCTGTTTTTGTTTTTCCAACGAATCCGCATTTAAAATTGCTTCCCTGTCCTGCTGTGCCAGATCGAGCATGCTATAAGACAGAACGGAACGGACTTTCTCTGCGCCGTCAAATCCTTTTGTCGTATAAGGAGTTCCATCTGCCAGCTGCTCAAAGGCGCCGTTGATAATATCCACTTCAATTCCGCTTGTCTCTCCGTTGCTCTCCTGATATTCTCTCAGCCGTTCAATATCATTTGCAGATTTTTTGACCGGAAGATAACCAGCCTGCAATGCAAATGCCATATTCTGCTCCTCCTGTGTCAGCCATTGCAGGAATACAACACTGGCATATTCCCTTTGCTCGGTTGATTTTGTGACCGCCATGCTCGCTCCCTGCTGAACGACATATTGGTCGGTTCCCTCAAAAGTCGGAACCGGCAGTACAAGATAATCAATCGGATAGGTTTCGTTATCTTTGGTGACCTCTGTCGGAAAATAGGCGGCGCTTGACGTAGAACAGATTTGGGCAATAATTTCCCCCATCTTGATATCATCGGAACGGTAACGTCCTACATGTTTAAAATATCCTTTGACATATGGCACATAATAGTTATCCCATAGCTTCTGCATCACTTCCTCGTCAAACTGCAGTGTCACTTTGCCGTTCTCGACCGTATAAATCTCCTTTCCCAGTTCCGCACTGCCTGAAAACATATAATTTGCAAAGGCATCCCTGCCAAAAAAGCTCTCGCCGCCGCTGTAATCATAATATTTCCCGGCAACCTCAACAAGCCCCTCCATAGTCGCCAAATCATTGATATCTGCACCTGCCGCCTCCGCAAACTTATCCCAGTCTGTCTTATTTAAAATCATGATCTCCGTGCTTTTTGCCACCGGAAACAGCTTCCATGCCTCATCATCACCAAAATAACCCTCCTGCACATAGGAATCCACATATTCCGCCTGCTCTTCCTTCGTTATGTACTGCCCCAGATCAGCCAAAATCCCCTTTTCATCCAAAGTAACGGCACTGTCAAGATAGGTCGGAAAGATATCCGGAAGCTCATCTGCCCCTACCTTCCTTTCAACCGAATCCTCGATTGCCTGATATAACTCATCTACGGTATTTTTGCTGTCCGATCTTACGATAATCCCCTGCTCGGCGCCGACCGTATTATTAAAATCATCCACCAGTTTTTCAAAAGCAATCGCCTGCGCGCCATTATAATAATTCCACACCACGATATTTTGCGGTCTCTTCGGGTCCAGACCATAGTTATCTGTGCCGCAGCCGGATAATATCACCATCATAAACAGCAGCAACGCTTTCCCCATTCCATTTTTTCTCATCACGCTTCTCCCCTTAATATTATTTTGCATACTATAGATATTGTAAACACAATCTTTCCAGAAAGCAATAGAAAATTAAATTGGCAAATGAAATTCCATCACGGTTCCTGCCGCAAGATCCACTCCACCATTTCAGAAAGCCTGCTCACGCCAATGATTTTCACCCCATCCGCATATTTGGCAGTCTCCGCATTGCTCTTTGGCAGGATACAGGTTGTAAAGCCCATTTTTGCCGCCTCCCGGATACGCTGCTCTGCCATCGTGACACCCCTTATCTCCCCTGCCAGACCGACTTCGCCAAAAATTACCGTGTGCGCATCAATTGCAATATCCTTAAAGCTGGAAACAAGCGCCGCAATAATCCCCAGATCGAGTGCCGGTTCTGCCACCTTCATTCCCCCTGCCAGATTCACATAGGCATCACTGCCCGCCAACATCAGCCCTTCCCGTTTTTCCAGTACGGCAAGCAGGAGATTCACACGGTTATAATCAATCCCCACGGAGGTACGCCTCGGCAGATTAAAATTCGTCTGGGATACCAGTGCCTGGATTTCAATCAGTAACGGTCTCGTTCCCTCCATCGCGCAGACAACCACGGAACCGGATGCATCTAACGGCCTTCCATTTAACATCACCCGTGAGGGATTGTCCACCTCATACAGACCGCTGTCCTTCATTTCAAAGACACCGATTTCATTTGTGGAGCCAAAACGGTTCTTCACGCCTCGGAGCACACGGAATAATGCATTTTTCTCCCCCTCAAAATACAGCACGGTATCTACCATGTGTTCCAGCGTCCGGGGTCCTGCCACGGTTCCCTCCTTTGTCACATGCCCGACAATAAAAATGGCAATATTCAACTGTTTTGCGATCCGCATCAGCCGCCCTGTCACTTCCCGCACCTGCGAGACACTTCCGGCTCCGCTTCCGATATCTTCTATGTACATCGTCTGGATCGAATCAATGACTACGACCTCAGGATTTAACCTGGTAATCCCGCCTTCAATCACATCCAGATTTGTCTCGGAAAGCAGCATCAGATCCTTCGTAAATCCGCCAAGCCGGTCTGCCCGCAGCTTGATCTGCTGCAAGGACTCCTCACCGGATGCATATAATACCCTATTGCCGCTCTCCGTTAAATTCCGGCAGACCTGTAACAGAATCGTCGATTTGCCGATTCCGGGGTCGCCGCCAACCAAAGTCAGGGAGCCTTTTACAATACCGCCTCCCAAAACCCTGTCCAGTTCCTTCATTCCTGTGCCAATCCGTGTGTCCTCCGATGTAGTAACATCTAAAATGCTTGTAGGCGCCGCAGCTTCCGTCTTACCGGAACGCTTACCAGCGCCTACTACTAATTTCTCTTCTACAAAGGTGTTCCAATTATGGCAGCCCGGACATTGCCCCTGCCACTTTGCGGACTCATAACCACACTCCTGGCAAAAATACATCTGTTTTGCTTTTGCCATATTTGTGTTCCTTTCCTTTCTTTCGTCAGGTTAATCTAAAATCAAGCTGAAAATAGTATCTGCATTCATTATAATTTCTCAATCTTAATTTTGGAAGCTTGTCCCGGATTGAGTTCTACGCTTAAATTCAGCTTGCCTCCAAGATTGGTTTTGACAGAACCCGCGCTATGTCCGTCGATCACTGTCACATACTCCTGCCCGGCTTCTAACTCCAATGTAATCTGAGAATCTTCTGTTCCTTCTACCTCAAACTCTACCAGATCCTCCGCAGCCTGAAAATCATGCACTACCGTTCCCGGAACAGATTCATAGACAAATGAACCATTCTTCTCTAATTTTGTAATCTCACGATAAGTCTTAATCTTGTACTTATCTCCTTTAAATTCAAATCCGTCTAATTTTGTCTTGGTATCCAGCTCATAATTTCCAAAACTTAATGCTCCATTTTCTTCCTTTATCAATTCAGTAACTACCGCCATCTGATTTTCCTCCTGTAATTCACTTCTTCTGCCTTCCTGCAAAGAAAGCATATCTTCCGTTTTTATATAATATAGTATACAATATGTAGTAGAATTTTTCCACTATATTTTTATATATTTTTTGTGAAAAAGCTGCTATGGCAAAACTTTCCAGCGGTTATCCATAGCAGCTTATCTTTATTTTGGAATGACTTTAAATTTTATGCCTGTCTTCACAACAGAAAGACGAACACTGTCACCAGGTTTGATATTTCCGGCTAATATCTCCTCCGCCATTTTATCTTCAATCGTATTTTGAATCACACGCCGAAGAGGTCTTGCGCCATACTTTTTGTCATAACCCTTTTCAAAAACATAATTTTTCACAGCCTCGCCATACTTTATGGTAAGATCCATCTGTTTTTTTACCCGCTGTCCAAAACTGCGAAGCAGCAGGTCTGCAATCTCTTTCACCTCGTCTTTTGTCAGTGCATGGAATACAATCGTATCATCAATACGGTTCAAAAACTCCGGTTTGAAGATATGTTTTACCTCCTCCATCACACCATTTTTCATATATTCGTGATCCTTTGTCTCAGATTCATCACTGGAAAATCCGAGTTTTTTCGGCTCCATAATCCGTGAAGCGCCTGCATTACTTGTCATAATGATAATTGTATTCTTAAAATCAACTCTCCGCCCCTGGGCATCCGTCACATGGCCATCATCTAAAATCTGCAACAGCACATTGAAAATATCCACATGCGCTTTCTCGATTTCATCAAATAATATCACAGAATACGGATTCCGCCGTACCTTTTCACTGAGCTGTCCGCCTTCCTCAAAACCCACATATCCCGGTGGAGAACCAATCATTTTTGACACACTGTGCTTTTCCATATACTCTGACATATCTACACGAATCAAAGACTTTTCATCTCCAAACACCGCTTCTGCAAGCGCTTTGGAAAGCTCCGTCTTACCGACACCGGTCGGACCCAGGAATAGAAATGATCCAATTGGACGTTTGGGATCCTTTAAACCCACCCTGCCACGTTTGATAGCTTTCGCAACTGCATCCACAGCCTCGTTTTGCCCAATCACACGTTTGTGCAGAATATCCTCTAAATGAAGCAGCCGTTTCGACTCTTCTTCCTGAAGGCGGCTTAACGGAATCTTTGTCCATTCAGATACCACTGCTGCAACATCCTCCTCATCTAAGACAAGACTGTGCAGCTTTTTGCTGCTCTCATGGCGCTTTTTTAACTTTTCGAGTTTTTCTTCCAATACCTTGATTGCAAGCTTTGTCTCATGGGCAAACTCCAAATCATTCTCCATAAATGCCTGATCTAATTCCACATTCAGAGATGCCATCTCTTTCTCAATCTCCTTCATCTGCGGTGTCAGCCCGGATGCATTTAATTTCTTCTTTGCCGCAGCCTCATCCATCAAATCAATCGCTTTGTCCGGCAGAAAACGGTCATTCAAATAACGTACTGCCAACTTTACGCAAGACTCGATTGCACGGTCGCTAATGGTAAGACCATGATGATATTCATAACAGGACTTTAACCCCTTCAAAATATCAATCGCTTCTTCCTCTGTTGGTTCATGCACCGTCACCGGCTGGAACCTGCGTTCCAACGCTGCATCTTTCTCAACATATTTGCGGTATTCTGCCGTAGTGGTCGCGCCGATCATCTGAATTTCCCCACGGGACAATGCCGGTTTCAAAATATTAGAAGCATCAATTGCGCCTTCCGCTCCGCCGGCGCCGATAATGGTATGCAGCTCATCCACAAATAAAATGACGTTCCCAACCTGCATCACTTCATTAATCAGCTTCTTAATACGCTCCTCAAACTCTCCACGATATTTGGAGCCTGCCACCATCCCGGATAAATCAAGGGACAATAGACGTTTTCCCCGAACGGTTTCCGGGACGTCATCCACCACAATCAACTGTGCCAGCCCTTCTACAATTGCAGTCTTGCCGACACCCGGCTCACCTACCAGGCATGGATTATTCTTCATTCTGCGGCTCAAAATCTGAACGACACGCTGCATCTCCTCATTTCTGCCCACCACGGGATCCAGCCTGCCCTCTTTTGCAAGCTTTGTAAAATCCCTGGAATACTGATCCAGTGTTGGTGTCGCTGACTTTCCTTTCTTTTCCCTTGATTTTAAGCTGTTCAGCTCACTCTTTGCCACGCCCGGCTCTAACCCGATCGCAACCAATATATCAGAATATAACTTTGTTACCGAAATATTCATAGCAGTAAGCAGGCGGAATGCCACACTGTCCGGATGCTTAATAATCGCAATCAGCAAATGCTCCGTTCCAACCTGCTGTGCTTTCAGTTTCATCGCTTCCTTGTCTGCCAGTTCCAAAATATCCTGACAGCGTTTTGAAAACTCCGCTTTATTTGCCAATGCAACATTCGTATTCTCCATCATAAGCTGGCTTGTCAGATTTTCCAGTCTCGCTTCCTCCACGCCGTTTTGCACAAGCACAGCATAAGCCATACCGCTTTTTTCCTTTATCAGCCCAAGCAGTAAATGTTCACTTCCCACATATTCCTGTGTCATCTGTAATGCAATTTTTTTTGCATATCGTAAAACGTTATTCGCACTTTTCGTATAATTCATTGCATTCTCCAATCTTTAAAATATGTTCAAGATAAGGGAACTGTAACACGCATCACAGCCCCCTTTTGTATCTTTTATTGCTCATCAATCGCTTTTCCGATATCATTGCGCATATACTTATTATCAAAATCAATCCATTGGGTGGCTTCATAAGCATTCCTGCGTGCCTCTACCAAATCAGCACCCTTTGCCGTTACGCCAAGCACACGCCCGCCATTTGTCAGCACCTTACCATCTGCCGACTTTGTTCCGGCATGAAATACATAATAGTTATCCTTGTCCTTAAAGGCATCCAAACCCTTAATTTCAAATCCTTTTTCATATGAAACCGGATATCCATCCGAGGCAAGCACAACACAGACCGCCGCATTATCCTCAAACTCCAAATCAACTTGATCCAGTCTGCCTTCGACACAGGCTTCCATCACATCAATAATATCGTTTTTCATACGCGGCAATACCACCTGCGCCTCTGGATCGCCGAAACGGGCATTAAATTCCAGTACCCTGGTTCCCTTTTCCGTAATCATCAGACCAGTGAACAGGACACCTACAAAATCTCTGCCCTCTGCTTTCATCGCAGCCATCGTCTTTTCATAGATTTCTTTCTGACAAAATGCTGCAATCTCCTCTGTATAAAACGGACTCGGTGAAAAGGTTCCCATTCCTCCGGTATTGAGACCCTGATCGCCATCCTTTGCACGTTTGTGATCCTGCGCAGAAGTCATCGTCTTAATTGTGGTACCATCACAAAACGCCAATACCGATACCTCACGACCGGTCATAAACTCCTCAATTACCATTTTATTACCGGCATCACCAAAATGTTTATCAAGCATGATTTCTTTCACACCAGCTTTTGCTTCCTCTAAATCCTTACAGATCAACACACCTTTTCCGAGTGCCAGACCATCTGCCTTTAATACAATCGGAAAATCGGCTGTCTCAAGGTATGCCAATGCAGCCTCGGCATTATCAAAATTCTCGTAGGCGGCAGTCGGAATGCCATACTTTTTCATCAAATCCTTTGAAAATGCTTTGGAGCCTTCGATAATCGCTGCATTCTTACGCGGCCCAAACACCTTCAGCCCTTCTGCCTCAAATGCATCCACAGCTCCGGCAACTAACGGATCATCCGGCCCGACAATCGTAAAATCAATCTTCTTTTCCTTTGCAAACGCAACCAATTTATCAAAGTCCATAACAGAGATATCCACACATTCTGCCAGCTCTGCAATACCTGCATTGCCCGGCGCTGCATAAATCTTTGAAACTCTCCTGCTCTTCGCTGCTGCGGCAGCAATCGCATGCTCTCTTCCACCACTTCCGATAATTAAAACCTTCATGCTCATCCTCCTAAAGTCTATTGTCTGCTGAATATTCCAACATAATACCTGTAATTGTTATCATTTTCTGATTATGGCTCTGCCATCCACAACTGCTACTTTGCCAGTCGCAATCAAATCAATTGCCTGTGGAAGCAAAACCCACTCTGCCTGTTCCATAACACGCTGCTGTAACTCTTTTGGTGTGTCTCCATCCTTCACGGCAACTGCCTTCTGTAACAGGATTGGCCCTGTATCCGTGCCTTTATCCACAAAATGAACCGTTGCCCCGACTACTTTAACACCTCTTGCCAAAGCAGCCTCATGCACTTTCAGCCCATAAAAACCCGTTCCGCAAAATGCCGGAATTAAAGACGGATGGATATTGATAATCCTGTTTTCGTATTTTTCAATCATTTCCGGCGGAATCACCACCAGATATCCTGCAAGCACAATTAAATCAACATTCAGTGAATCCACCGTTTCCACCAACGCTTTATTAAATTCACTCCTTTGGGCATAATCTTTTGGTGAAACCACCATATCTCTGATTCCTGCCTTCCTTGCACGCTCTAACGCATAAACATCCCTGTTATTGCTGATTACTGCCACAAGTTCTGTATTGGTAATCCTTTCAGACTCTACCGCATCAATAATCGCCTGCAAGTTTGTTCCGCCACCGGAAACCATTACTGCAACCCTTAACATCTTATCCTCCTATATTGAACACTTAATGAGCAGTTTTACTGCGAATTTAGTGTGAAAATACACTTTACCACTTAGCGGGGTTCTACTGAATGATGATCCCTTTCTCGCCAGCCTCAATTCCACCAACCACATATGCATCTTCACCGGCAGCCTTTAATGCCTCCAATGTCCGGTCTGCATCTGCGGCATCCACAGCCAATACCATGCCAATTCCCATATTATAAGTATTGTACATCATCTTTTCCTCTATATTACCGGTCTTTGCTAAAAGCCGGAAAATAGCCGGAACCTCATAAGAATCCTTCTTTACAACTGCTTTCACACCCTCCGGAAGCATTCTTGGAATATTTTCATAAAATCCACCGCCGGTAATATGGGAACAGCCTTTGATGGTGATGCCAGCCTGCTTCACGCTGCGAAGCGCTTTTACATAAATTCTGGTCGGTGCCAGCAATGCCTCACCAAGTGTCTTTCCCAGCTCGTCATAATGAGTCTCTAAAGACTCTTTCGTCATATCAAACACCTTTCGCACCAGGGAAAAGCCATTGCTATGTACGCCACTCGATGCAATACCGATCAATACATCCCCCTGTTTCATTTTATCACCGGTAATCAAATCTTTCTTATCCACAACACCAACCGCAAAACCTGCCAAATCATACTCATCTTCCTGCATCAGCCCCGGATGCTCTGCTGTTTCCCCACCAATCAAAGCGGCATCTGACTGTATACAGCCCTCTGCCACACCGCTTACAATGGCAGCAATTTTTTCAGGATAATTCTTGCCACATGCAATATAGTCAAGGAAAAACAATGGTTCACCACCTGCACATGCAATATCATTCACACACATTGCCACTGCATCAATCCCTATTGTATCGTGTTTATCTAACACCATGGCAAGCTTCACCTTTGTACCACATCCATCTGTGCCGGATAACAGCACCGGTTCTTCCATTTCCTTAATCTTTTTAAGGGAAAAAGCACCGGAAAATCCACCCAGACCTCCAAGCACTTCTTCCCGCATTGTTCTTTTCACATATTCCTTCATTAATTCAACTGACTTATATCCGGCCTCAATATCCACTCCGGCATTTTTGTAATCCATGACCTTTGTCCTCCTGAAAATGTATTCCATCCGCTTTTCCAATTTCTTTTATTTTCCAAACGCACATATAGTGCCATTATAATCAACTTACAGATTTTTGTAAAGAGTCGGACATCAGTTTTTGCCTTATCGGAAAGCAGAAGTTTTCATAAAGCAAAAAGTCCTGGCGGACTGCCAGGACTTTTTGAAATGACCATTAATATTTATATACTTTCACGCTTTTTTTGCCAAATGCCAAAGCTTTTTCATGTGTGGCAAAGAAAATATCAATGTGGTTACCTCTTACACCACTTCCGCAATCCTCAACCGTATACACAATACCATCAATTACAACCTGGGTACCATATGGCAGAATGCTTGTATCTGCTGCAATCGTTCTTCCCTCTGTAGGAGTTGTTCCGGTTGCTGTTTTATTATTTCCACCACTGCATTTTTTGCATCCACAGTATGCTGTAATCGTAAAAGTTCCAATGCAGTCTCCCGATTCGGTTGCTGTAACCGGTGTTGTCGTTGCGCCCTGATAGCTGCTGCTGTCATCATCCGTTGATGTGGTCTGCCCACCATTACCTGAACCGCCTGAAGACTGGTTTGTATTAGCAGCCATTGCCTGCCTTGCAGCCTCTTCCTCTGCGGCGCGCTTTGCAGCTTCTTTTTCCTCTGCAATACGCTGTAACTCATCTGCGGAAACCGCAAGCTCATACAGCTCATCTACCTCTACCAAATCAGCGGAAACATATCCTGTCTGACCATCATCTAACACGACTGTAACCCAATCAATCTCTTCTGTCTTGGATTCCTTGCTGTCTTTTTTCTGTTTTGCAGATGTCTTTGCCACAGAAGAAGTTTTTTCTTTCTGTGTTTCTTCTGCATCCTCTGGTAACTCCGCAACAGAAACGGTATCATCCTTATTCAAAACCTGCAAAATATCTGCCTGTGTAGATGCCTCTTTTCTAACATTGACACCATCTTCTAATACACTGCCCTGAAGTGTGACATAATTTTCTGAAAACTTTTCTGCGGCTTCACCGGTCAGGACATATTCTGTCAAAACATATCCCTCTACGTCACCAGACTTGATTTTTGTCCACTCACCTTCTGTGCCAACCACTTTCGCAATTGCGCCAGGATTCATGGAACCGACAAATTCCGATTCCGCATCCGGCTGTTTTCTGATATTCAATGTCTCTTCTACATTTGCAATACAGCGGTCACTGAACTTGCTCTGCTCATCTTTCTCTTCCTGCTCATTTGCAGCCTCTTCTTCCTCATTATAGGAAACTGCCTGCTCAGCTTTTTCAATATTTTCATTCACCGCTACATCCACAATCTTTGCTGCGGTCACGGCTTCTGTGCTAATCTCATCCAATTCAGAAGATGCTGCCTGTACATTCTCTGTTCTGTTAGCGGTCTGCACTTCCTCACTGTTTCCAAACAGCGCATCTTTCATACTTACCTTAGCGCTTGCAGTTACTGTCTCATCCTTATCTGTATACCCGGCAAAAGCTGCTCCAATCACTAATGCCATAACCAATACCAAGCCTGCAGCAATCTGCATATTACGAACAAAATATCTTCCATTCAGAATATGTTTTTTCATATAGAGTTTATAATGTTCTTTCATTACAGCTTTTCTGCTATGTCTCATGACTTAAACCTCCATGCGACGAAGCGGATTACCATCCACTTGCTCTTACCTTAAAGCTACATTCAGGTATCCTGCCTGAAATGTTACAAACTTGTTACAAGTTGTAATATAGCATTTAACAAACTAATTGTCAAGCCTATATATTTACGATTTAAAAATTTTTTTATTTTTCAATTTCGATAGAATTTGACCCTGGTTTATGCTAAAATAACATATATTTCCTCAAAATATGGTTACAAAAACGTAACAATTATATAGATATTGTGTCATAACATAACGGAGGACTCACTATCATGGCTCTTATGCGAATTGATAAATTTTTGGCAGATGCCGGTATCGGAACACGTTCCGAAATCAAAAAATACATCAAAAAAGGATCGGTTCAGGTCAATGGCATGCCAATTCAAAAGCCAGACATAAAAATCGAAACCGCAAAGGATTCTGTTACATTTCAACATCAAATCATTCATCTGGAAGAATTTGAATATTACCTGCTCAACAAACCTGCCGGATATGTCAGCGCCACGACGGATCACACTGCGCCTACCGTCCTGTCTCTGATTGAAAGCCGCCGCAAGGACTTATTTCCCGTGGGCAGACTGGATAAGGACACGGAAGGACTGCTGCTGATTACAAATGATGGCGCCCTGTCACACAGGCTTTTGTCACCAAAATATCATGTGGATAAGACCTACTATGCCATTGTAGAAGGAAATGTCAATGAGCAGGATATTCACCTGTTTTCCCAGGGGCTTGTAGTCGGGGATGCAGATTTGCATACAGCCCTCCCCGCTAAGCTTTCCATTGTCGCCGACTATAATGCAGAAGAAAACCTTTCTTATGTAAATATAACCATTCAGGAGGGAAAATTTCACCAGATCAAAAGAATGTTCCAGACCGTAGGAAAAAAAGTAATCTATCTGAAACGAATCTCCTTTGGAACGCTCACCCTTCCGGAAGACCTGCCCTGTGGCAGATACCGCAGGGTGACAGAGGAGGAATTAGAACTTTTAAAAAAATAAGTGTTCTGCGCTATACACTTTAGCAATTTAAAGTGTTGACATATTTTATCGAAACGTTTAAAATGTATCATTATGTCTGTATTATATTTTAATGGAGTGTTTATATGAAAGAACAAGCTAATTTTTGTATCGGTTTTATCGGACTTGGATTAATTGGCGGTTCCATTGCCAAATCCATCCGCAGGGTATTTCCCAAGATAGAGATTCTTGGATTTGACGTTGACCAGACGGCGTTATCACTTGCAACGAATGACGGCACCCTTTCTAAAACCGTCACTGCAATTGAAAAGATGGGGGATTGTGATTACATTTTTTTGTGCGCCCCTGTCCATTATAATATTGCATATCTTCCGATTCTAAAAAATGTCATGAAAGATTCCTGTATTCTCACGGATGTGGGAAGTGTAAAAAGTGATATTTATAAAGCCATCCATGACAATCACTTAGAATCCTATTTTATCGGCGGGCATCCAATGGTCGGTTCCGAACAAAGCGGCTATGAGGCTGCGAGCGACCGGCTCATTGAAAATGCCTACTATTTTGTCACCCCATCATCGACTGTCTCCGAGAATAAAATTTCGGAATACCGCACATTTTTGGAAGACTTAGGCGCCATTCCAATCATTTACAGCCCTGAACGCCATGATGAAATTACCGCTTATATCAGCCATATTCCGCACGTCATTGCATCGGCTCTTGTCAATCTTGTCGCATCAAAAGAGGATGAAAATGGGATGCTCAAGCAGCTTGCCGCAGGCGGTTTCAAGGATATTACCAGAATCGCCTCCTCCAATCCGGTTGTCTGGGAACATATACTCCTCAGCAATCCGGACAATGTCGTAACAGGTCTGAAACGCTTTATCCGTGAATTGACGGAAATGACAGAATACATCGAGCAGGAAAAAGCACGCGATATTTATGCATTTTTTGACCATGCAAAAGATTACCGAAACTCCATACCGGAGCATGCAACCGGTGTGATTCGCATGAATTATGAAGTCTATGTCGATGTGCCGGATGAACCGGGCGCTTTGGCAAAAGTGGTATCCTGCATTGGCGACCAGGCAATTAATCTGAAAAATATCGGCATCACCCATAACAGGGAAGACAATGAAGGCGTGCTGCGGCTCTGCTTTTACAATGACGAGGATGCCACGCGTGCAGCCCACTTACTTCGCGCATTGCAATACAGCGTTTATGAACGGTAGCAGACAATATCATGAGCAAAACTTAAGTTTTGAGAATCGTGAGTTTTGCTCATGGCTATAAATAATAAAATCGGAGGTTATTATGCAAGTATCACATTTTTCGAGTTTAAAAGGAGAACTTACCGTACCAGGCGATAAATCAATCTCCCATCGAAGTATCATGCTGGGTTCCCTTGCAAAGGGAACAACAGAAGTCACCGGCTTTTTACAGGGTGCGGATTGTTTATCTTCCATTTCCTGTTTTCAAAAAATGGGCATTGGGATTGAAAATAACCCTGCCCAAAACACTGTGCGCATCAAAGGAAATGGCTTGAGAGGTCTGAAAGCGCCTGCTTCTACCTTAGATGTCGGAAACAGCGGAACTACCACAAGGCTGATGTCGGGCATCCTTGCCGCACAGCCATTTGTCTCCACAGTAGACGGGGATGCCTCCATCCGCAAACGTCCGATGGGGCGGATTATGGCTCCCCTCTCCCAAATGGGCGCCTCTTTTGAAAGCCTGATGACGGAAAACTGTGCGCCATTCCGGGTACAGGGCGGCAGTCTCCACGGAATCCACTATCATTCGCCTGTCGCCTCTGCCCAGGTAAAATCTGCCATCCTGCTAGCGGGCTTGTATGCAGATGATGTGACAAGTGTAACAGAACCCTATTTATCCAGAAATCATACAGAGTTGATGTTTGAAGCATTTGGCGTAAATATCAAAAGGGATGGAACAACTGCCACTGTAGCGCCTGCCACAGAATTGACTGCACAGCACATTGATATTCCGGGCGACATTTCCTCCGCTGCTTATTTTATTGCAGCCGGATTGATTACCCCCAATTCCGAAATCACCATTAAAAATGTTGGAATCAACCCAACCCGAGACGGCATACTTACAATATGCCAAAATATGGGGGCAAAGATAACCCTTTCCAACATCAAAAACGATATCGGAGAACCTGTTGCAGATATCACGGTATCTACAAGCCCGCTGCACGGCTGTACCATTGAAGGCGAAATCATTCCAAAACTCATTGATGAAATCCCCGTAATTGCTGTTATGGCAGCTTTTGCCGAGGGTACAACGATCATCCGTGACGCTGCGGAATTAAAGGTAAAAGAATCCAACCGCATTGATGTTATGGTTGAATATTTATCTGCTATGGGAGTTGATATCGAGGGAACGGATGACGGCATGATTATCCACGGTGGCAAACCGCTTCACGGTACTGCCATTGATTCTAAATTAGATCATCGGATTGCAATGAGCTTCACGATTGCAGGCGGCAATGCAGAAGGTGAGACCGAAATCCTCGGTGCAGACGTGGTGAATATCTCCTATCCGACCTTCTACGCTGATTTGAAAGATTTACAAAACTTCCCAGAACACTAAGGAAAACGTACGATAAAATTCACTAAAGAAGTGGTGAGAGTGTAAATGGTTGTGGATTTCTATGTTATATGTTGCGATATTCAGTATCCCTATATCTGAGTTTCTTTCGGACACGCTTGCGCTCCATTGCCTGCATAATGGTGCTAGGCTCGATAAAACCTCGCCAAGCACCAATGGAGGCAAAGGTTCCTTTCAGAAATCTCAGATATAGGGATACCGAATCATTTTCTTCTTTGAACATAGAAATCCACAACCACTTACACTTTTCAAACCGAACAGATAAAATTCATCAAGTCACGTAAATTCGAGTGAGAGTTTTGGAGTTTATAATAAGTGCGACTTTTATGCAATGGAGAGGAGACTCAGTGAGAATAGGCACCTCGTTTTGTGCCTATTCTCATATGGTATGAGGCTCCTCGGAATGTTCTGCATAACGGAGCACGTTTATAAGCTCCAAAACTTCACTCCGCACCATTTCCTTTGGTGAATTTTATCGTCCGTCTTCATTCATCAGCGTTCCGGGAATCTGAACAAGGGAATTTTATCACTGCGGAATACTATCCGAGATGCAAAGTGCTCCCCAACCTGCTTCCGCTGTTGGGATATGCTCCTGAAACGGCAGCCTGCGGGTTCCCCTTATAAGGCTGGCTCGCACCTTTTCACCAAACATGTAAGAATCGTTTTCATCTACAATTCCCCACTGCATCAAAAGCGCTGCTGCACCTGTCACAAAAGGCGTTGCAAAAGAAGTTCCTGACCTGCTGGCATAACCACCGCCAACCGCAGCAGTATAAATCCCCACACCGGGAGCCGCCAGATCCGGTTTCTGAATCTGTAACAGGGACGTTCCATTTTCAATTCCTCTCCCCGAAAACGGAGCAAACGTATCATTTTGGGAATCATAAGCTGCTACCGATATCACATAACGGGCAGTGGACGGCACCACCAGGGTTCCTGTCTGCACCGGCCGGAGAAATGACACCTCTGACGAGGTGCTTCCCGCTACCGGAAGCCACATCTGGTATAACCCGTCTACCACATCCCGGGGTGTGAGAATCACTTTCCAAATTCCGGAGGTGATATATGTTTGGTTCGGAATCCAGGATACATATATTTCCTGCCTCGGGTTATATGGAGTCGGCTCGCTGTAGTATACGACAATATCCTCCCCCCGCAGCCTGTAAGTCTGCACATCCGAATAGATACTGAATGGCCCTATCCTCTGTCCGGTCGGACTTTCTATCAAAATATCAAATTCATCCTGATAGGTTTTCCATATCTGCAAATTAAAAGCCTGCAAATAATCGGCAGCATAAATCTCAACGGTTTGTGACTGGTTTCTTAAAAGCCTTCCCGAAAAATGTCTTCCCGACAGCCCGTCATTTCCTGTTCCGGAGGCAATCGTGTTGCGATATAAATTCGAGATGTTATCCATGTATTGCTCTAAAACAGAATTTCCATTATGCGCTCCATAATTATTCCCATAGCTTATATTGATTGCCAGCGGCTTTCCTGCCAAAATAGCAAAACGCACGCTAAAATCAATCGCCAGCATTAACTGTGTCGTCCTCGGAAACCCTGTTCTTGTGGGATTTCCCATTTTCACTACAATACATTCCGCCTCCGGCGCCACCTCCGTAAGAATTCCAAGCACAGCAGTTCCATGCCCGCTGCCGTCAAACTGCGGAACAATCTGCTGCCGCCCGCTTACGTCATTCTCCCTTTGCAAAGCTTCATTGATATCTTCACTCGTATAAATACTGCCGATTGTAAAACCCGTTGGTGGATTTCCCGGTATTGTCTGATCCCATAAAACAGCTATTTTTGTTGTTCCATCCTCTCTTCGGAAAGCTTCGTGATAGATATCCACCCCGGAATCCAGACAGGCAACCAAAGTTCCTCCTCCCGTCAAATCAAGATCCGGCAGTCTGACCCGGTTAATGCAGGACTGCCGGATTCCCTCCATTTGCTCAATCAGCAGATTTTTCGGTTTTTCAATATAGTCAATCTGGGAATACTCGGAAAGTCTTCCAATCAAATACTGCGGAATCCGCAGGATTGCATATCCACCGAGCAGTTCCTCCACAGAAATGCCAAGATCCTGCCGAATCGCATCCAGATTCCCTGTATAGCGGACAATCAGTTCCCATTCGTCAAAAAGTTCGCTATATCCCACATCCAAATCAAGGCTCCTTTCCCGTTCCTCTTTGGATAAATCAATCGCCAGCATAAGCTCCGGACTTATTTTTTCCCGCTCCATAAACAAATCCCATATCTTATCCATTATAATAAGATATGGGATTCCTGTCTTATTTATGACATATCATCTGTCAAACAGATCTTTTAAAATCTTGTCTGCGCTCATATTCTGATAGTTATCCGGATCGGATAAAACAACATTTTTCCCTGTCGTTTTCCAACGCATTTGTCCATAATGGGATAAATAAGAACTGCCACGATCCATCTTCGGATATTTCCGGTACCATGTTTTGTAATATTTTTTCATATATTTTTTTGCAAGTTTTACTGCCTGGCTGTTTTTCCTGCCCTTCGGCGTTACGGTTCCATTTAACTGCACGCCGGCAGGTGATGCATGTAAAAGCACAACGCTTCCATCCCTGCACTGCCCTACCACAATCCAGACATGGCCACAACAACTACAGGTAGAACTCATAATATCCCCTGCCTTGTAATTCTGTATCTTATTGGCGCTCTTATAACTTCCAAACCCAAGCTTTGAAAACTGCTTTGCCTGTTTCGAGGCGGAATAAACATACCCTTTTTTATTCTTCCTGGTGTTAAGGACATTATAAACAGCCCATCCCACATAACCGGAACAATCCAGTCCTTTATGAATCTTATACCGATAGTGATTATAATTATACGAAGATTTTTTATCTTTTGCAAAACTGCGCCATGCAGGGCTTAATCCAATCCGCCTTGCCTCCGGCCCGGCACCCGTATCTGCCTCATTCCAGCCTCCACCCCAGACATACATGGTAGAACCAACCGGCGCAAGCGCCGTTGTCAGAAAATTCTTAATCGTGGAAGTTCCCTCCACCGCTACCGTGGTGGATGTCACTGCGCTTTTCCCGCTATAGGTTATCCTGCCATTCTTTGTCTTCTGATAGGCTCTGATATAGTAATGATATGTGACGCCTGCTTCCTTTTCGCTCAAAACAGCCTGACAGCTTTTCGTTTTCCTGACAACGGAATACTGCAAACGTGTTTTTGCGGATGCTGGCAAATTCTCTGCTGCCTCATAAATCTCATATCCGGCAGCCCCGGACACCGGCTCCCAGGACACAGCAACCTGATTCTCTACAGCAGTTGACATAACACCAACCGGTTTATCCTTCTGAAATACGGTTTTCGCCTCACATGAAAAAGAAAATATGTTCATCATAATCCATACTATTCCAAATAGGATGGAAATATGCAGACAGCTCCATTTTGTGTTAAACTCTCTATTCATCCAGCTTCATCCCCGCTAATAATGCACCAAATGGATTATTTGGTATCTCTTCACATTGGTATTCAAACTCCTCAATCACATCCGTTACAATATCGGAGGTATTGGTTTCCACATCACGGATGCTTAAGCTGATCTTGCCGTCCTTGACTTCCAAAACCTTGACCTTAACCTTCTGCCCTACCGAAAGCACCTCCGATGGTTTTTTAATCCGCTTCATGCAAATCTTTGAAATATGCACAAGCCCGGTCAAGCCGTTATCCATCTGTACAAATGCGCCATATGGCATCAGACTTTCTACCGTTCCCTCAAAGACAGATCCCGGCACAATCATTGACATTTTCTGTCGGTCATGCTCCGCCTCTCTCTCCTTCAATACAGCCTTTGCGGAAAGCACCAGCTTCTTCGCCTGCTCATCCGCTGTGATAACCCTGACATCCATCTGCTTGCCAATGTATTCCTCCGTATCCTCCACAAAAGCAAGCGCAAGCTGGGATGCCGGAATAAATGCACGGATTCCCTCCAGATAAGCAATCACACCGGCATTGACACTTTCCTTCACCCGGATGCTTGTGACTGTCTCCTGTTCTAACATCTGGCGAAGCTTATCCCATGCAGCACCCTCTGCCGCCTCCTTCAAAGACAGCGCCACATTGCCTTGTCCATCATCCGTATCGATGACAACTGCCTCAATCGTCTCTCCAATCTTCAAATCCTTCATAGCCGAGAAATCCGGATCGTCCGATAACTCGGAAAGAGGAATCACACCCGGCGCATAATATCCTAAATCCAGGGTAACCATCTCATCATTGATATCCACAATCATTCCCTTTACAAGTTCACCCGTCTTCATGACACGGAATGAGCTTGTAAGCTCCTTTTCAAAATCTGCCATCGTCTCATTTGCCATTGCTCGTACCTCCAAATCTATTCTTCTTCATGGGCAGTCGAAGTGACTACCTGGTTCTTACCATGCTTTTTACCGTAATATAAATTCTGGTCTGCCTCATCAATCAGGGAACGGATGGTTACACCTTGCCTGTATTGCGCAACTCCCATTGTCACCGTAACGCTGACCTCTTTCTCATTACATTTCACAACCGTGGATGCCACATCTTTCCCAATACGTTCTGCCACCGTGACAGCAGTTTCCAGATCCGCCTGTAACAAAATCAAAATCTCCTCCCCGCCCCAGCGGCAGACATAATCTTTTTCCCGGACATTTCCGGATATGACTCCCGAAACAGAAATCAGTACCTCGTCACCACAGTCATGCCCATAGGTATCATTCACCTGTTTAAAATTATCAATATCTGCCAAAACCAGACAAAACGGCTGCTTATCCTCACTGCGTTCCATTGCAATCTTCAAATAGGAATTCATGCTGCGGCGGTTTAATAAATGTGTCAGCGGGTCGTGGCTTGCAATTTCACCCAAAGCGCGGTTTTCCTCCTCTAACTGCCGCTTCATATACCGGATCTCCAAAGCAAACAGGATCGAACAGTATATCTGCAACGCCAAAGCCACCATAGTATTAAAGTAATAAAAAAATGTGCTGACATTCCCTGGCAGAGTACCCGTATACGTTGGCGGAATATGATTTGTCACCGCCTTAATCGAAATATAGCAGATGCAGACAACCGCAGATGCGGTAATTGGCGCAAAAACACTTCCTTTAAAATAGGGAAGCGTATATGTCAGATAAAAACTTACCGGAATCAGCGCAATGGTATAAATCATAAATCCCCAGTTCCATCCAAGCATAATGGATGCCATCGAAGAATGGAATAAAATCTCTATAAAGGCGGAAATAAAGATAGATTCATATCGTTCCCTTTTCGCCACCACAGCGCTCAAATAAAAATAAAATATGGTAATTGCCATATTATAGAGAAACAGCGTCTTAATATGGAAAGAATAAAAGGAAATCGTGAAAAAAAGATGAATCAACGCAATGCAGATTCCCAGTAGAATATACTTAAACTTGGTATTAATGGCTCTTGTCCCATTAAAGATCTGTCTAACTGTATGATAAAATGATGTCATTTGCCTTCCCCCACACATCGTTCGTGCGAACACTATATAACAATCTGCAATTATCCGCACTTTGTGCTTACGCAATCGCTAAACAACCATTCGCCTTTTCGGATTTATGCTTCTATTATACTATATATGGCATCGAAACACAAGTTTTCAACAACATTTACTCTCTTTCCCGCTGATTTTCTCTGCACAACGAAGCCGACAGCTCCGCTAATGCAAAGCTGTCGGCTTTTGCCGCATCTGCCAGGCAGTCACATGATTACCTGTTTTTTCCGCCACAGAAGTCAACGCTGTTTCAGGGAATTAGCATCCGCATCCGCAGTTTGAATTATTTCCGCAGCCACCACAGGTGAAGAGAAGGATTAAGATGATAATCCATGTGCAGCAGCTTCCACCGCCGAAGCCGCTGTTGCCACAGCCACAGTCATTACCACCGAAGAAGCCTCCGTCACCGCAGCCACCGCAAGCAAAGAGAAGAATTAAGATGATAATCCATGTGCAGCAGCTTCCGCCGCCAAATCCACTGTTGCCACAGCCACAGTTTGTTGCTGATAAGTCACCCATAAGGAATGCCTCCAATTTTCTTTACACTTTATATTATGCATGGCGATTCAAAATGTGAAAGAAATTATGTAAATTCCCTGTGGCTTTGCATGATAAAATTCCATCTAAACCGGTATATTAGAGTGTTTTTTCGGCGGTAATGCCTCTGCCGGTTTACGCTCATAACACACCAGGTCGTCATATAACCTCTCTCTTGTCAGTTCCGGCTGTATCTGCTCATCTACAAAATGATGTTCCAAAACAAGCCGGCTATTCATATACGTTTCCTTATACCATGCAATCTGTTCCTGAAGATAAGCTGCCTGTTCCTGCTTGTCTAATTGCTTTAACTCCTTCTGGCAGATGACCGCTACAGCCCCCTCTGCTTTCATGACAGCCACTTCTGCCCCCGGCCATACATAATGCTTATCTGCGCCTAACTGCTTACAGCCCATAAAAATATATGGTCCGCCATAGCCTTTCCGCAAAATAATGGTAAGCCTCAAGGTCGTTGCCTGCGCATAGGCATGTATCATTTTGGCGCCGTGGCGGATTAAGCCTTTATGCTCCTGCTCCGCTTCCATTACAAACCCGGTAGAATCTGCCAGGGTAATAACCGGAATATGATAGCAGTCACAATACTGTACAAAGCGGGCAGCCTTGTCCGCACAGTCACAGTCAATCGAACCGTTCTTGTAAAGCGTCTGATTTGCCACAATCCCCACAGTGATTCCGCCAAGCCTGCCAAAGCCCGTTACGATATTCTTTGCAAATTCCTCCTGTATCTCCAAAAAGCTTCCATCATCTAAGATCTCCTCAATCACCGGTTTTACATCATATTTTTCATGTGCATCCGCCGGCAAAAGGTTCGCAATATCCCACAGATCCTTGCGGTAATAACGGTCGGTTCGGTAAAGGCTGCCTTCCATATAGCATGGCGGCAGCAGGTCAATTAATCTGCGAACCTTTTGATAACATGCCTCCTCATTTTCCATGCGGAAATGCGCCACCCCGCTGACACCGGAATGAATCCCGGCTCCGCCTAACTCTTCAATCAGATAATTCGTTCCCTGCACCTCATTTACCACCTTTGCGCCGGTCACAAACATATTACTGATTCCCTCAATCGTAAATACAAAATCCATCAGCCCCGGTGAATACACCGCGCCGCCGGCACAGGTTCCTGCGATAATCGCAATCTGCGGAATAGAGCCTGAAGCCAACGCATTCATGCGGAATAATTCTCCACAGCCCGCCACTGCCAAAGCTCCTTCCTGGATTCTGGCGCCGCCTCCATCATAGATTCCAATCACAGGCTTTCTGTTTTGAACTGCCTCTTTCAAAATAGCGATAATCTGTTTGCTGTGATGGTAACCAAAGGTTCCACCCATATGGGTAAAATCCTGCCCGTAAAAATACACCCGGCTTCCAAAAATGGTTCCATATCCGGTAATCACTCCGTCATAATTCTCTTTTTCCTGTTCCATATCCGGGTAAAATTCCACAAAACTGTCCGGATCAAACAAAAGCCGGATTCGTTCTGACACATGCAGTTTATCTCTCTGATGCTGTTTTGTAATATTGTATGGGTTGGTACGTTCTAAATACATGCTTCTTCAAACCTCCGATTTGTGAAATTATATCATACCTGTTCTATATTGCAAGCTTATTTTACGGCGCTCTTTTTGCCAATTTTTAATTTTCTATTCCCTTTTTGATATATTTATAGTATTATATATAATTATGGCTGGCATAGACCAGACATGAAAGAAACGGAAGGATATACATATGATTATTAATGGTCTTTATTCAACAAAAGATAGTACATATTATTCAAATAATACATATTCCGGTACAAACCATACGGATTTTGATTCTGTTTTTGATGCCGCAACTGTCATTTATGCAAAACCATTTTCAGATGAAGCACAGACCGGATCCGGCAGCATCCAAAGTCCGGCAGGCATGGAGGCAATTTTCAAAGAGGCGGCAGACACCTATGGCATCTCGGAAAACCTGTTAAAAGCCGTGGCAAAAGCGGAATCCGATTTCAACCCTAACTGTACCTCCTCTGCGGGGGCAATGGGAGTGATGCAGCTTATGCCCTCCACCGCCAGGGAACTTGGTGTCACGGATGCATATGACACAAGGCAGAACATAATGGGAGGCGCCAAACTGTTAAGCAGCCTTCTTAACAAATATAACGGCAATACATCCCTTGCCTTGGCAGCATATAATGCCGGTTCCGGCAACGTGGATAAATACGGTGGAATCCCACCATTTAAAGAAACCCAAAACTATGTCAGCAAGATTATGGGATATCTCGGTAATGGGGAGGTTTCTGTTCCGGATACCATTTATGCAACAGCATCTCCAGCCGTTCCCGGCAGCCAGGCAAATACAGACTCTTCGGATATCACCACGATCTATGCGCAGGCGGCTTCTGATACAGCCACCTGGAAAGAAAGGATGCATATATGATTCAAATCACAAATATCACCAAAACCTACAATGGTACTGTCTGTGCGGTGGATAACCTGAATCTTACCGTAAACAACGGCGAAATCGTTGGCTTTATCGGGCCAAATGGCGCCGGCAAGACAACGACACTCAAAATGATGACCGGCATTCTCAAGCCGGATTCCGGCACAATTTTCATTAACGATTTTGATATGCAAAAGGAACCCCTTCAGGCAAAACAGGTTATTGGCTATATCGCTGACAGCCCGGACATGTTTCTCCGGCTCCGCGGAATCGAATTTATGAACCTGATTTCTGACATTTACAACGTTCCCGCTGCCACGCGGAAAGAGCGGATTAAAACCTTTGCAAACCGTTTTGAACTGTCCGAAGTGCTGGACAAGCCAATGCAGAGTTATTCCCACGGCATGCGGCAGAAAATGATGGTGGCAGCAGCTTTGGTACACGATCCCGCTGTATGGATTTTAGATGAACCACTGACCGGTCTTGATCCAAAATCTGCATACGAACTCAAAAAAATGATGCGGGAGCATGCAGATGCCGGCAATTCCGTTCTTTTCTCTACCCATGTATTAGAGGTTGCAGAGAAACTTTGTGATAAGGTCATTATTATTAACCACGGCAAAGCGCTGTTTTATGGAACCTTAGATGAACTGACTGCCCGCTACCCGGATATGGATCTTGAAAAAATCTTTTTGGAGATGACTGCCCATGAATAGTTATATTACCTTAACCAAAACATTTATCGCTTCTATCAGCATGAGCCCGCCACAGGATAAACGCCGCAAAGTTATGATTATCATCCTGTCCTTATTTGGACTCTTTGGCGTGCTGCTTCCGGTCGCCATCGCTGTAGGCGTGCTTGTCAATCTAATGACGAAAACATTGCTGCCAATCCATTGTGAAGCGCTTGGCATACAGCTAATGTTCCATGTTATCTGCCTCTTTACCGTCGTATTCGGAATCAATGTCATATTTAATGAATTTTATTTTTCCAACGATATCGAGTTTTTACTGCCCTGGCCGCTTCGGGCATACCAGATTGTAGCATCCAAATTTACCGCTGCATACTACAATGAAAATATGATGCAGTTTGTTCTGGTACTTGCCTGCATCATAGGTTATGGAACCGGTTCCGGCATGGGCATCGGCCATTGGATTTTATCCATTATCGGTGTCATTACACTGCCAATCCTTCCGCTTTGCTACTGTGGTATTCTCGCCATGCTGATTATGGGCTTTACCCGTTTTATCAAGAGTAAAGACATGATACAGAAATTTTCTGTTGCGCTGCTCTTTGTAATGGTGATTGCGCTTGTATGCTCCATTGGCTTTTTACAAAACATGGATATTGATACATATGTAGAAACTTTAGCATCCGGCAACCAAAGATTTTTCAACGTCATGAACATTGTTTTTCCAAATGTTCCTCTCTTTGTAAAAACGTTCCATGACGGAAGCATTCCTGCCCTGCTTGCCTATATTGCAGTCAATGCTTTGGCTGTCGCAGTTATGCTGTTCTTATCCGAATTTCTGTATTTCCGCGGCGTCATCGGACTGACTGCTTCCGATAACAAAAAAAGCGAGACAGATATTGATAAATTACTGTCAAACTGCAAACAGCACAGTTCCTTCTTCTCCTATTTTATGAAAGAAGTAAAACTATTGGTGCGGACTCCCGTGTTTTTCACAAACTGCATTGCCATTAATTTTTTATGGCCGATCTTTGTGTATGCGATGTTAAAGATTCAAAGTTATGAAATATCCATCCCGCAGCTTCAACACTTATATGCGCATCGGGATTTGAGAATCCAGTTATTCTTCCTGCTCGGGATTGTGGGAATTTCCATTATTGTTGCCGCCATCAACAGCTTAAGTTCCAATGCTATTTCACGGGAAGGCAAGCATTTTGCATTTATGAAATATATTCCTGTTCCATACTTTACCCAATGGAATGCAAAGGCATTTGTCGGTATTATTTTCCCTTTGGCAGGCGTACATCTCTACTTTATCCCGGTATGTATCCTGTTAAACATACCAATCACACATATTTTGTTTTATGTTCTGTTAAGCGTGTTGTCGGTTTGTTTTATTTCCTATATGGGAATTTACATTGATTCGATTCAGCCAAAGCTGATATGGGATGATGAAATGAGCGCATTAAGGGAGAACTTTAACACATTCTCTGCGATGGCGATTGCCATCGGTTTTACCGCCCTCGTATGTATCGGAGGATTTTTCCTCTTTTGCAATACCAAAATCAGTATTGCATTTGTCTGGATGTTACTGATTTTGATCCTATCCGCAGCAAATATTATCGTACTGCTGTTGACACTTCATTCCGGCGTGCGGAATTTGGAAGAACAGGAAGAGGCATAAAAACCATTCACGGTTTTCATGCCTCTTCCCAATCATTTATTTCGCTGTTACGGTACCCTTTTCCAACAAAATCTCCGGATAGTAGGATAACTTTGCTTTCCGAAGCCCCAAAAGCCCAAGATCCTCCTCCCGGTTCACATACATATAATCCGCAAGTTCGTTTTTCACAAATTCTCTGTTAATCATGGGATAGGCACCCTGTATATCCGAAAATGCCTTTTCAAAATGTACTACAAATGTATCATCCGTAAGCCTCTCCCCTAGCGTGATGGCTGCCACTTTACCGGAAACCCGCAGCGCTCCACCTGTCATGCCAAGTTCCTTCCGATGCCTGATCGCATACACCACAAGTTTAGATTCATCTATCTTATCAAACTCGATTTCATCCTCCACTGACATGCAATTATTCATGCACCACTGCATTGCCATTGCCGCACATTCCTCTTCATTTTCATCCGTCATCGCCTCATACTTCCAATCGGGATGGGCATCCTCAAACCGGTGAATATGGTTCCGTTTGCCATGCAGCTTCTTCCCTGACAATAGCGCTAACTTCTCTCTTAAATAGATATAATCAGCGCCATCCCTGTTATATTGAATCCGGTACTGACCCGGATACCAGCTATCCAGCATTTCCCATTCCGGTTCCGTCACACAGTAGATCCGAAGCGGCTGTTCCTGCTCCTTTGCCAGGCGCGCCACCTTCTGAAACAAACTCTTTGCATCCTTTGCATCTAACAGATTGATGCAGTAGGAGTATCTCCCATTCTCTCCCAGGGAGCGAAAAATAATATCCTCGCCATCAAAAGCAATTTCGGTATGATAATGCCTTGCCCAGAGAATTGTATTTGCAACTGACATCTCACATCCACGTTTTGTGTTGTGCTTCATAGCACTTCTGATTCTGTCCACATCCAAAATAGTTGGTGTCTGAAATTCCATATCCTAACCTCTGATTTCTATAAACTCTCAGGACTTTCTATCAGTACGTCTATGTCATTATATCCATAATTCATCAGTGCTTTCCGAATCTTATGCTTTGTATCTTCATTGGCATTAATATTCACCATCTCATACAGCTCAAATACATAACTGACCCATTTTTCATAGATCTTATTCCGTATCTCAGCCGTTGCAGTACGCTCCCGAACCTTTCGTGATTCCTCAACCGACTTTTCTTTTTTGATGAGAATCGGCTCCTCCTCTGCTTCTTTTGCCTTTTTCTCTGCATCAGCCGCAGCAATGATATTTTCTACGCCCTCCGACAAGGTTCCATGAATATCCTTAATTCCCGGATCATCTTTATCCAATTGCTTAGCAGCCATAACCAGACCGGAATCTGCGCCAAAGAAGCCATCCATAATGCCATCGACCTGAATAATTCCATCGTCTGATATGTCTTCCTCTTCTGACAGATCCTCCTCTTCTGCTATATCCTCCTCTTCCTCCAAAACGTCTTCGCTCTCCTCTGGTATATCCTGTTCATCCTCTTCCTCTTCATCATCCATCATTTCCCGCTCTAACTCCTCTAAAAAGGATAAATCGACATTGCGGAAATGATTCTTTCCGTATGCAATCTCTTCCAACTCATCCGTGCGGACAATGCCGCAGTCATACATCTCTAACAGCAGCTCTTTCACACCCTGATCCACACCTATAAAATAATGATAATACTTCTCAAAATCCTCGCCATCTTTGCAGTCTTCCACTTCCCGAAGATTATACCAGTAGTCCTTCGTACAATCAATTGTCCTTTTTTTGATTTCGTTTCCTTTGGCGCGAAGCTCCTGGATACGCTTTACCTTCTGCTGCCGCTTATTATACTGATATAAACGAATCGACCATATCACAAGATATATTAAAAATACAATTAACAGACCATATACAATATATTCTTTCATGTTCCCCTCATCCTTATTTTAATCCGCCTGTGCTTTCAAAATAGCTCCCTTGTAAATTCCGCTATATAAACTCTCACATACAATGATAACACATACACATCTATTATACATACTTTTTACCTGTTTTTCAATAAGCAAACGGCATTTGTTCTTCCAACATAGAAAAGAGCATTACTTTCCCGAAAGAATGTAATGCTCTATCATCCGCTGCATACGTAAATCCTACATACCGGACAAAGCCGCTGGCACTGCCAAGCCCATTACCATACCAAAGATAAAGCTGATAACAGCCAAAACTACCGTTACAATCAACTGAGCCTGCGCCCATCTCTTCTTATTGATATTCTCTGCGCTTACTGCCCAAATAATCAGCATAATAATATTCACGCATGGAATAGTACCAAGAACAATGGTTCCAATCCATTGGCCTAATGACATTTCTTCATTCATTCTGAGATCCTCCTTCTTTTGTACTCATGAAAGTACTCCCCTCTTTCACTCCCATCATTCTAACATTTTAAATACATTCTGGCAACAAAAATTTGCACTGCCTAAGCTTTCTATTTTCCGACATGCGATACAAGCCTCCGCAGCAAATTTTCCTGCGTATAAACCATTGGCGTACCCGGGGATTGCCCTGCTGCTGCATATTCCGGAAAGCAATTTGCCATGCGGTAAAAATAGACCAAAAGCAGAAGAATCAAAACAGCCCACAGCATCCATTTCACACCGGCAGACGGTTTCCCCAGAATGTAACGGCATATCAGAAAATAGAGAAGGAATGCGCCGATCGCATAGATCACCGGATTCATCACCCAGGCTCTTTGAAACTGAAGGGTTAAAACATATATTCCTGCCCGTGTCAATCCACATGCCGGACAGGGAAATCCCGTCAGCAGCACGCCCGGACACATGCCGCCAAACAGCGCATCTGCGCCCACAATATAAACTGCTGCCAGCAAGACTCCCTTATAATAGGTTCTGATATCCTTTTTTAAATTCAAAAAACCTGCCTGATTCATCTAAAGTGTACCCTAATCCTGTTATATTACAAAATGTTTGATCTGCCCGGATTCTATCAAACTGCCATCCCCTACAAATTGGAATATCCCATCAGGGCAGTATCCACTTCCCTTGCCACCTCACGGCCTTCCCGGATCGCCCATACTACTAATGACTGCCCCCTGTGCATATCTCCTGCTGTAAAGATCTTCGGCACATTCGTTGCATATTTCCCACCTTCTGTCTTTACATTGGTTCGTTCATTTAACTCCACGCCAAATGCCTTTGACACATACTCCTGTGACCCTAAGAATCCTGCTGCAATCAACACAATATCGCAGGGTACTTCATATTCACTGCCCTCGATCTCAGACATAGCCATACGCCCTGTTTTGGCGTCCTTCTTCCACTCAAGCTTCACACATTTTGCCTTCGTCACATTGCCATCCTGATCCTTCAGAAATTCCTTGACGGTTGTCTCATAAATCCGGGGATCCTTGCCAAACACGGAAATTGCCTCCTCCTGACCGTAATCCGTCTTAAGAATTTTCGGCCATTCCGGCCACGGGTTTGACTCTGCCCGGCAGACCGGTGGTTTCGGCATCATTTCGAGCTGCACAACACTCTTACAGCCCTGACGGATGGATGTTCCCACACAGTCATTGCCGGTATCGCCACCGCCGATCACAAGCACATTCTTTCCCTTTGCGTTGACAAACTTTTTATCCTTGAACTCCGAGTTTAACAGGCTTTTTGTAGTCGTCTTTAAAAAATCCACCGCAAAATATATGCCCTTCGCATCTCTTCCCTTTGCCTTAATATTTCTTGGATTGGATGCGCCACAGGCAAGAACAATGCTGTCATACTCTTTTAAAAGCGTATCCGCCTTAACCGCCTTTTCCTTTGCATCCGTGAGATAACCACCCATGACATCATCTTTTGCAACCATCGGCGCCATAGCCGCTTTGGTTGCGCCGACATTGGCATTCGTCACAAACGTAACGCCCTCTGCCTTCATCACCTCTACCTTGCGGTCAATGATATGCTTTTCCAGCTTCATATTCGGAATGCCGTACATCAAAAGCCCGCCAATCCGGTCACTTTTCTCATATACTGTCACGGAATGTCCACGCTTGTTTAGCTGATCTGCCGCTGCAAGCCCGGAAGGGCCGGAACCAATCACTGCGACTTTCTTTCCTGTGCGCACGCTTGGCGCTTTGGGTGCTGCAAGACCTGTTGCATAGGCGGACTCAATAATGCTTCTCTCATTCTCCTTATTCGAGACCGGCTCTCCGTTTAAATTACAGGTACAGGCTGCCTCACAAGGCGAAGGGCAGACCCTGGAAGTAAACTCCGGAAAGTTGTTGGTCTTTTTCAGACGTTCAAACGCCTCCTCCCAGTTTCCATTGTATACACAGTCGTTCCACTCCGGAATCAAATTGTTAAGCGGACACCCGGAAGCCATACCGCCAATCATCATGCCGGACTGACAAAACGGAACCCCACACTCCATACAGCGCGCTGCCTGTGTACGCTGCTTTTCGCTGGAAAGCGGCACATGAAATTCATTAAAATTCTTAATCCGTTCCTTTGGACTGATTTCTAAACTTGTCTCTCTGTCATATTCTAAAAATCCTGTTTTTTTACCCAACGTTCTATCTCCTTTCATAGCAGTTTCGGCAATTGCAAACTAGTGTTTCATAGCATAGAACGCCTCAATCTGTGCCTGCTCAGAACTCAAACCTTTCTCTTCCATCTGTACAATCATATTCATCATCTTCTTGTAATCATGTGGAATAATCTTCTTAAATTTCGGAAGATACTCGCCAAAGTTATCAAGAATCAATTTCCCAATCTCAGAATTGGTATAATTGACATGATCATTAATCATCGTCTTAAGCTCTAATACATCATATTTATCAACCACCTGTTCAATAGACACCATTTCCTTATTCAGCTTCATATAAAGATCGCTGTCCATATCCAGCACATAAGCAATGCCGCCGCTCATTCCAGCCGCAAAATTCTTACCGGTTTCTCCAAGAATCACCACACGTCCACCGGTCATATATTCACAGCCGTGGTCGCCCACGCCCTCGCAGACTGCCGTTGCCCCGGAATTGCGGACTGCAAAACGCTCGCCTGCAATACCGTTGATATAAGCGGAACCTGAGGTTGCGCCGTATAATGCGACATTTCCAATGAGAATGTTTTCCTCATGTTTAAACTGCACGGTTCTTGGAGGATACACAATCAGTTTGCCTCCGGAAAGCCCTTTCCCAAAGTAGTCATTGCTGTCGCCAACCAATTCCAATGTAAGTCCTTTCGGAATAAAAGCGCCGAAACTCTGTCCTCCGGAACCGTTACATTTCACGGTATAGGTATCATCCTCTAACGCATTATAGTATTTTCTGGTAATCTCCGATCCGAAAATGGTACCAACGGAACGGTCTGTATTCTTTACATCAATCTCCACACTCTTCTTTGTCTTCTTTGCCAGCGCATCCCGGAAGGTATTTAAAAGAATCTTCTCGTCAACCGTATCCGGCAGTTCAAAATCGTACACATTCTTCTTATGGTAGGCAATCTTGTTCTGTGAGCTGTCTGCGAACGGATTATTTAAGATGGCTGTCAGATCCACTTTCTTGTCCGCTGCCTGTTTTCCCGCCTTCAGCAAATCGGTACGTCCAACTAATTCGTCCACCGTCCTGACTCCCAATTTTGCCATATACTCACGAAGCTCTTCCGCAATAAACACCATGAAATTTATAACATACTCCGGTTTGCCTTTAAACCGCTTCCGAAGCTCCGGATTCTGCGTTGCCACGCCGACCGGACAGGTATCTAAATTACATACCCGCATCATCACGCATCCCATTGTTACAAGCGGCGCTGTCGCAAAACCAAATTCCTCTGCGCCGAGCATGGCTGCAATGGCGACATCCCGTCCTGTCATCAGTTTTCCATCTGTTTCAAGTATCACTTTATTCCGCAGGTCATTCATAATAAGTGTCTGATGTGTCTCTGCTAACCCCAGCTCCCACGGAAGTCCGGCATTGTAAATGGAGTTGCCGGGAGCGGCGCCTGTGCCTCCGTCATAGCCGGATACCAGGATCACCTGCGCGCCCGCTTTTGCAACACCTGCCGCAACCGTGCCAATACCTGCCTCGGAAACAAGCTTGACCGAGATTCTTGCCTCCCGGTTTGCATTTTTGCAGTCATAAATAAGCTGCGCCAAATCCTCAATCGAATAAATGTCATGATGAGGCGGTGGTGAAATCAGCCCGACACCAGGCGTCGAATGACGTGTTTTTGCAATCCACGGATATACCTTTCCTCCCGGTAAATGTCCGCCCTCACCCGGCTTTGCTCCCTGTGCCATCTTAATCTGAATCTCCCTGGCACTGGTAAGATATTTGGAAGTGACACCGAACCGACCGGAAGCCACCTGTTTAATTGCAGAACAGCGGTTCTTCCCATCTGCGCCAACCGTCAGACGTTCTAAATCTTCACCGCCCTCACCGGAATTCGACTTACCTCCAAGCATATTCATGGCAATTGCCAATGTCTCATGCGCTTCCTTTGAAATCGAGCCATAGGACATCGCGCCCGTTTTGAAACGTTTCACAATGGAATCCGCCGATTCTACCTCCTCAATCGGTATCCCCTTTTCCGGGTAATTAAACTCCATAAGTCCCCTGAGGCTTACAGGATCCATTTCCTCATTAATCAGTCTCGTATACTGCTTAAACATATTGTAATCGCCTACACGGGTAGCCTGCTGCAGCAAATGAATCGTCTGCGGGTTATATAAATGTTCTTCCTTCCCGCTTCTGAATTTATGGCTGCCGCTGCTTTCCAAGCTCAAATTCATATCTAATCCAAGCGGGTCAAAGGCTGCTGTGTGAAGCGCATCTACCTGCTTCTCAATATCCGTTAAATCAATCCCTTCCACCCGGCTGACCGTATTCGTAAAGTAACGGTCTACCACTGCTTTATTGATGCCGATTGCCTCAAAAATCTGGGAACCCTGGTAAGACTGGATCGTGCTGATACCCATCTTGGATGCAATCTTTACAATACCGTGAATAATCGCTGAATTGTAATCATTCACTGCTGCATAGTAATCCTTGTCTAAGCGGTTTGTATCAATTAACTCTTTGATTGACTCCTGCGCAAGATATGGATTGATGGCGGATGCCCCATAACCCAGTAAGGTTGCAAAATGATGCACTGCGCGCGGCTCTGCGCTCTCCAAAATCAGGGCAACCGATGTCTTCTTTCTCGTCCGCACCAAATGCTGTGACATGGCAGAAACAGCTAACAGGGAAGGAATTGCCACATGGTTCTCATCCACTCCGCGGTCTGTCAGGATTAAAATATTCACACCATCCCTGTACAGGCGGTCTGCCTCTACAAACAGACGGTCAATCGCTTTTTCCAATGAGGTATTCTTATAATAGGTAATGGAAACCTCTCCAACCCTGATTCCCTCTACGTTCATATTCCGGATCTTCATCAAATCAATATTGGTGAGAATCGGATCAAAAATCTTAAGAACCCGGCAGTTTTCCGGTTTTTCCTCCAAAATATTGCCGTCTGTTCCCAGATATACAGATGTAGAGGTGACAACCTCCTCACGAATGGCATCAATCGGCGGGTTGGTTACCTGTGCAAACAACTGTTTAAAGTAATTAAACAATGGCTGCCTCTTATCGGAAAGCACTGCAAGCGGTGAATCCGTTCCCATCGCCTGGATTGCCTCCGTGCCATTTTGCGCCATCGGTAAAATGGTATTCAAATCTTCATATGTGTACCCAAATGCCCGTTGCAGCTTCGCTCTTTCTTCCTTTGTATGCTCCGGCACCTTCCTGTTTGGAATCTTTAAATCCTTAAGGTAGACAAGATTGGAATCCAGCCATTCACCATACGGCTGTGCGCCTGCATACATTTCCTTTAATTCCTCATCCGAAACCAGTTTCCCCTTTACCGTGTCAACTAACAGCATCTTTCCCGGATGCAGACGTTCTTTCATGATAATATGGCTCGGATCAATATCCAGCACACCCACTTCGGATGAAAGAATCAAATTATCATCATCCGTAATCATGTATCGGGAAGGACGCAGTCCGTTACGATCCAGCACGGCACCCATAATATCCCCATCCGTGAACAAAATAGACGCCGGGCCATCCCACGGTTCCATCATGGTCGCATAATACTGATAAAAATCCTTTTTTTTCTGAGACATGTAGCGGTTATTCTCCCACGGTTCCGGAATCGTAATCATAACCGCCAGCGGAAGCGGCATGCCGCTCATCACCAAAAATTCCAGTGTATTGTCAAGCCTTGCAGAATCGGATCCATTCGGATCTACAACCGGAGTCAGCTTATGCATCTCTCCCTTAAAATAATCGGACTCCATAGACTCCTCTCTGGCATGCATTTTATCCGCATTACCACGAATCGTATTAATCTCACCATTATGTACCAGGTAGCGGTATGGATGCGCCCTTAACCAGCTAGGCGTCGTATTGGTCGAAAATCTTGAATGAACCAGCGCAATCGCAGACTCATAATCCGTATTGTGCAAATCCTCAAAGAACAGACGCAGCTCATCTACTAAAAACATTCCTTTATATACAATCGTTCTCGAAGACAGGGAAACAACATAGTTATCATCACTTGACTGTTCAAACACCCTCCTTACAATATAGAGTTTCCGGTCAAAATCAAGTCCTTTGGCAACATCATCCGGACGCTTGATAAATGCCTGCATAATGCATGGCATAACATCCACGGCTTTCTTGCCAAGAATCTCCGGCTGAATCGGCACTTCTCTCCAGCAAAGAAATTCCATGCCTTCCTTCTCAACAATCACTTCAAACATTTTTTTTGCCTGGTTCCGCTTCAGTTCATCCTGGGTAAAGAAAAACATACCAATTCCGTAATCTCTCTCCCCACCTAAATCTACGCCAAGCTCCCCAACCGCTTTGCGGAAAAACTTATGGCAGATCTGCAAAAGAATGCCGACTCCATCACCTGTCTTTCCCTCCGCATCCTTACCTGCCCTGTGCTCCAGCTTCTCCACAATCTGTAAAGCGTTATCAACCGTTGCATGACTCTTCTTTCCTTTGATATTCACAACTGCGCCGATGCCGCAATTGTCATGTTCAAACGAGGAATTGTACAAGCCAACCTCTTTCTTCATATGCTCTGTCATGATTTTCTTTCCTTTCTGACTATGTGTCCATCCTTCCAGCGGATGGAACGCTTAAAATATAATGTTGACATTATGAAATAATCATTATTTTATAAATCAATTGATATAATACAACGAACGTCTTTTTTTGTAAATAGTATAATAGCGACATATTGTCGAATAATCTGACTTATATAGCTTTTATAGCATTATTGTCTGACTTATCCTGTCAAAACAAAAGAGGAATCTTAAAATATTTCATCTGCGCAACACAAATGTTATTTTAAGATTCCTCTCATCATTCTGCGATTAAAAGGAATGACCGCCTGTCTCCGGCTTAACCGGTGATAAGCCATTCATCTTATTTGAATGCCGGATCGGTAGGATCCCATGTATGACCGGAAGACAGTTTCTTTGCTTTTGGTTTGTCAAACGGTCCCGGATTCTTCTTATTGTTATAAATCGTAACCGATGTTCCAACTCCGCAATTGTCAAAGATCCACTTTGCATCACCAGCCGTCAGCCGTATGCAGCCGTGAGATGCCATGCTTCCAAGCTTATTATATGCCGAAACATCCAATGTCTTATTGTTCTTTTCCACATTATAATATACGGAATGAAATAAAATATCGTCCGTTAAATGTTCACACCACTGCCCCCAGGAAGGCCCCATCAGTTCATGCCAGCGCAGCTTGTCCCGAATGGAAAAAGTTCCAACCGGCGTGGCACTGCCGGCAGAACATACAAAAGAGACTACCGGTATCACATAGCTTGCTTTTGCACTCTTATACGTTTTGTCATAATCCCTCGCATAGACGGTTACACAGCTCGCCGTACGGTTTACCTTAATCATATAGGTACCCTTTTGATTCTTTTGGGTCTGCTTTTTAGAAAGCACCTTTGCATTCCGCAAATCCTGCACTAACTGTCCTTTTTTGTTGAAGTAGTATTTGTACTTGCCAATATATGTCCAGCCAACAGCGCCCTGATACGTTTTCTTATCAAAGTAGTACCGTTTGCCTTTACTTCTTGCCCATCCTGACTTCAATTCATATTTGCTGCCAAACCGGTAATATTGACCGTCAACCTTGCGGATTCCTTTCTGCTCATAACGTGCGCCATTGTTCTTGCTAAAATAGTATCGCTTGCCCTTCACCTTTACCACACCTGTCTTCATTGTGTGATCCTTATCGAAATAGTACTTCTTTCCTGCAATGGTTCGGTAACCGGTTTTCTTGTACAGCTTGCCATCCTTTTCAAAATAATATAAATCATCATGAATCTTCTGTACTCCGGTAACAGCTGCACCATTTTTATAGTATTTGTCCTTTGCCGCATTCCATCCATGTATAATATTCTCTTCTGTAGATTCTGTAGTAGTGACGGTTGGTTTGTCCGGCTGCGCATCAATGACCGTTGCATGCGCCACACTGCCGCTTCCTAACATCACACCCACCGCAAGCATCCACAAACAATGCCTGCCAACACATTGCCATTTTCTTTTCATAACATTTCTCCATTCATTATGTAGACCTATTTGATTATTGTTTCTCCCACATTATAATGTCATATATTGATTTCTGCAAGCGTTTCGACAAAACTAGTGCATTTTTCATCTTTTCTTTATGATTGTTACAACTATGATACAATCGCTATTTTTTTATCTTGACTTTTTTGGCGGTACAATAGGAACCCTTTACCGTACTTCCATTTGCTGTTTTATATGCCCGGACACGGATATAGTAGGTTTTCCCCTTTGTTCTCTTTTTCACCGTGTAACTTGTCTTTTTTGTTTTGACCGTCTTGGTCTTGCTCTTGGCAAAGCTTTTGCTGGTGCTGTAGGAAATCTCATATCCGGTCGCTCCCGCCACCTTCTTATAGGAGATTTTTATCTTTTTCCCCTTCTGGTTTTTAACCGTTAAACCACTCACTTTTTTCGGCTTTGCTGCGGTATTTGAAATGCCGGCTGCCTTTTGGTACCTGGCAAATACCCACTTGCCTGCCTTTGACAAATCAGATGTTTTCCATCCGCTCTTTTTCTTCGTGCCTGCTTTCAGAAGGGAGGCAGACTCCGCCTTATTGCTCAGGCTCCATGCAAAGTAACTGATATCATTCTTATCGAGCATATCCAGCCATTTACCTGCTTCCTTTGTATCAATGCTTCCATTACCGCTTGCTTCGGATACCCCGTATTCCGTAACCATAACCGGCAGTTTTTTATCAAGCGCAGTCTGTAACTTATTTCTCATGTCACTTTTATGTGTCGCAGAATAGAAATGCATGGCGTACATAACATTTTCATAGGAAAGCGGTGAATCAGCGGCTATATCCACATCCTGGGACCAGTTTGGAGTGCCAACGATAATAACGGCATCCGGATCATTTGCACGGATAACCGGGATGACTTCTTTTGCATATTTCTTAATTTCACTCCATGTAGTACCGCTGTTTGGTTCATTGCAAATCTCATATAAAACATTGTCATATGCCGCATACTTTGCAGACATTTCCTTAAAAAAGGTCTTTGCCTGCTTTTTATATACATTGGGATCCTTATCCTGTAACACATGCCAGTCGATAATCACATACATGCCAAGATCCGTTGCCGCCTGAACACCCTTATCAATCCGCTCTTTTAATTTCTTCTGAACCTCCTGTTGTGATGCGCTCCCCGCTCCTGTGCAATATCCATCATAATCCTGTGTATACATTGCCAGACGGATGGCATTGACCCCATAACTGTTTCGCAGAGTTTGAAATGCGCTCTTTGATATATAAGGATATCCTACATCCCAATTGATTCCATGCGTACTGACGCCTTGAAGCTTTACCGCCTTTCCCGTTTTCTGGCTTACAAGCGTAGTTCCGGATACCTTCAATGCCCCATTTTTCTCCACTGCCGTTTCCGCTGATGCGTTTACGCCTGCCCCAAACAGCAGCATGATTCCCAATACCAATCCAAAAAATATTCTCTTCATGTTGAAACCTCCCCTTTCCATCTCATTTGCAATTTGCAAAACACTGTTTACCGAACTATCCTTTATTAGCTCACCAGATGCCCGTCTTTTGCAAAATAGTAAGAAATTCCTTTCACCTTACAAAGTCCGGTCTGCATAACTCCTTTGCTGTTAAAATAATACCGTTTTCCCTTAATCGTCTTAAACCCTTTTTGCATGACTCCCTTGCTGTTAAAATAATACTTTTTCTTCTTGATTGTCTTCCATCCGGTCTGCATTGCCCCATTGCTGTTAAAATAGTACTTTTTCTTCTTGATTGTCTTCCATCCGGTCTGCATTGCCCCATTGCTGTTAAAATAATATTTTTTCTTCTTGATCGTCTTCCAACCAGTTGACATAACACCATCAGAGGAAAAATAGTATTTTTTGCCGTTCAGTTTCTGCCATCCGGTTAACATAATACCATTCGCATCAAAATAGTATTTCTTTTTCCCGATTGTTTTCCAGCCGGTCTGCATCACTCCATTCCCGGCAAAGTAATATTTCTTCTTGGAAATGGTCTGCCATCCGGTTAACATAACACCATTTTTATCAAGATAGTACCGTCTGCCGGCTAGGGTTTGCCACCCGGTCTGCATGATGCCTTTGTCAGAAAACAGATATTGTTTCTTATCAATGGTCTGTATTCCGGTTAACATAACACCGTTTTTATCAAAATAGTACTGTTTTCCGCTGACTGTCAGCCAGCCCGTTACGATATGCCCGTTCTTATCCAGATAATACTGCTTACTGCCCGCCTGATAAAAGCAGTTTTCCAACCGTTTTCCGTTTTCATAATATGTCATCTTGCCGTCTTTTTCAACAATCACGCCATCATACACAACATTTACGGTATAACTGCCTGTCACAAGACCGTCATAAGATATTGCCGTGATTACCACAGTTCCAGGGCCAACCGCTTTTACCGTACCGTTAATATCCACCGTTGCAATCGAAGAATCACTGCTCGTCCATTGCCCAATCCGCTTATCTGTTGCATTCTGCGGCAAAATACTGACAGAAAGCTTTGTCTTTTCTCCCTTCAGCGTTCCTTCCTCCATTGTAAGCCGGATCTGCTTTTCTCCATCCAGCGTTATCGACTCAACCGGTATCTCAAAAAGCTGCTGTGGAAGCTGCGCCTCGACACAATTTTGCTGCGTGTTTAAATATGTGTCGCTGCCTGTACTTTCCTCCTGCTTCCTTGTTGCATAATAAAATGTTCCATTCTGATACAAAATTCCATATATGAACTCATCCTGTTCCAGTGCCGGGGTCAGTGCCGTTCCCTGTTCACCGGTTTTGATATTATAATAATAAATTTTCTGCCTGTCATGATACACAATATTCGCCTTTACCAGTGCAGTTTTTCCTGCATTCTCATAATTCCAGACCTCCGATGTCTCTGTCCCAACATTGGCAATCGGTGTCTTTTCGGCTAAAATATCTGCCTGTGTCCTCAATTTTGTGCGATATAAGGTGCCATTTTTTCCCATGTAATAATAATACCCACGATAATACCAGAAGGCAGAAGCTACATCTCCCCAAAATGCAGAATCATATGCTGTGCCGTTACATACCCTGTCCGTTTCCAAAACCGTATGCTGAAAGGCTTTTTCACTCTTTAAGAAATTGTCATGCTTGACGTTGCCAAGTGTATCCCAGTTTGGATCATCCCATGTACAGTCTACATAATAGCTGTTGCCTGCAAATGTAACCGTATTCCAGATATGGTCGTTGTTTGAGGCAAAACCGACATTATCAATCCCTGCCGCCTCTAACAAATACTTGTATGTAAGGCAATATCCCTGGCATACTGCCATTCCATTCACCAGCGTGCCATATATATCAAAATCTCCGTCATCAAAATATTCTGACTTGCTGCCAGCCGGACTGCCCGCTGCCGTATACTTCAAATATGCTGCATGATCGTACTTCGTGTTTAATACAATATAATCATGTATCGCAAGCGCTTTCTCCACAGTACTCATATCATTGGCAATCACACTTGTTAAAATTTCCCTTTTCTTCGTTTCCACCTGACTTTTTAAGGCATTGATTTTTTCCCGGTCAGGATTTCCGGCAGTGTCCTGGTACTCATACAGTTTGAAACAGTATTGGACAATTTGTGTGCCGCTGTTTCCCGACAAATAGAACTTGCCGGCGCTATATGCATTCCGAACGTAAAAAAGCTCCGGATTACTGTTCACTACATCTGAAATGACTTCTTTAAACTCTTCCGAACTAAGGGCAAACTGTTCCACGTCAATCCGGCTCTCCAATGCCATCATTCCGTCAAACAGCACTTTGGCGCAATCCTCCTTGCGCTGCTTCAAAGTCGCCTCATTATTCAGACGAATCATCTGAGCATTTTGCTGCATCTTTTCCACATCCGTGACCTGCTCCTCCTCAGACGAAAAATAAGTAATCATGGATGTTTCATCTGACTGCTCAAAGGAATAGTTTTCATTCGGCACAACCAAAGCGCCATTTTGTATCAGTTCCATATGTTCCAAATCTTCTGTCACATTCCCTGCTGCCAGGACCTGTCCGCCACACATAGCGACCAGTCCAATGCCAATGCAGGCAGCAGCTTGATAAATTGTTCTGCGTAATTTTATCATTTCCATACCATTTCCTCCATGTGATAAAAAGAACTGTACCAATTATATGTGAATTGATACAGTTCCCATTCTGCGGGTGCCTTTTAGTCTCTCAATTTTCCGTTGCCTCTGATGAATTTGTTGCAGTCGGTTCCTCTGTTGTGGAATCTTCTGTAAACTGGTCATATACACCCGTCTCATTTGTAATTAATGCACTGATCCGCTGTAATTCAGAAGATGGTGTATATTCTGTATCATTTGGATATAAAAACTCATGCAAATATTTTACATTGGAAAGCAAATCTGCCGGAACAACCACGCTGCCCTTACTCCCTAAATTCGGTGTTGTGTGCGCAAGCGGGAATCCCGTATTCTCTGCCAGCTTATAGTCAAATACATCTGCTGCCAACGAGATCAACTGCCGGTTGCTCATATTGGTGGCAATCTGAGGGAATACCTCGTCAATTACCTTATTGATGGTTGACAAATCAGATTCCTTCGCCTTCGCAATCATTGCGGATATAACAGCGCGCTGCCTCTGTGTCCTCTCAAAATCATTGTTGCCGACCTTACGGATTCTGGCATATGCAACTGCCTGCGTTCCATTCAGCACCTGCTCTCCCGCAGACCACACACCCTCCGAATAAATGCCGGTTACTTCTACCTGCTCCTCTAAATTATGGTTCAGGTTATTAATCTCTTTTGCCTTCACATTAATCGTGATGCCTCCAAGCGCATCAATGGCATTCGCCAGCGCTTTAAAGTCTACCGTTACATAATCCTTAATGTTCAAATCCAGATTCTTATTCAACGTCTCAACTGCGCCGTTTGGCCCGCCGTAAAAATATGCCTCTGTCACCTTTCTCGTTGTAGAATCCGGCGATGCAGTCTCTAACAGACAATCCCTGTAAATCGAAACAAGCTGCACCTCTTTTGTCTTGTTATTAATGCATGCGACAATGATTGCATCACTTCTCGCCGCATTCTTCTTCGTCATATCGACAGTATCCCTGGTATCCACGCCAAACAAAGCGATCGTCTGGTATTCCTCCTCCATGATCTCTGTCGCTGCATCACTGACATCAATCTCTGTCGTCGGCTCCTCCGACCGTTCAATCTTGTTAAGCTTACTATTCATATACCAGACGGCATAGCCGACAACCAATAGTATCAATACAAGAACTTCAATTAATAATATAACCCCCAGCCTTTTGTTCTTTTTGCTCTTTCGCTTCCTGCTCATGAAAATTATTCCTCCTAATTGTTACAGCCTGTCATCCAAACTATTATTCTACCGTTACTGACTTTGCCAGATTTCTTGGTTTATCCACATCCAATCCCTTTGCAACCGATACATAATATCCAAATAGCTGCAATGGAACCACTGCTAAGGATGGTGCAAAACAAGGATGTGTCTTTGGAATATAAACTGTAAAGTCTGAACAATCCTCCATTACGCAATTCCCTTTATTGGTAAGCGTGAAAATATATCCGCCTCTTGTGCTTACCTCCACAATATTACTGATCATCTTCTCATACAAATCCGGCTGTGTGACAACCGCCACTGTCAAAATTCCATCTTCAATCAGTGATATCGTTCCATGCTTTAATTCCCCGGCTGCATATGCCTCTGAATGAATATATGAAATCTCTTTCAGTTTGAGCGAACCCTCTAATGCGGTTGCATAATCCAAGCCGCGGCCTAAGAAAAAGACGTCCTTTGCATTTGCGTACTTGCTGGCAAACCACTGGATTCTCTCCTTATCTCCTAAAATCTCGGAAATTTTATCCGGGAGGCGTTTCAATTCTTTCAACATCTCATCATATTCCTCAGACGAAATGCTTCCACGGATATCTCCAAAATGCATTGCCAGCAGATAGAGTGCCGCCAACTGTGTACTATATGCTTTCGTTGTCGCAACGGAAATCTCCGGCCCTGCCCAGGTATATAATACATTATCCGCTTCCCTTGCAATGGTAGAACCCACTACATTTACAACACCTAACACCTTTACGCCTAATTCCTGCGCCATACGGAGCGCTGCCAGGGAATCTGCTGTCTCTCCGGACTGGCTGATAATAATCACCATCGAATCCTTCTCCAAAATCGGATTCCGATAACGAAACTCTGATGCCAGATCAACCTCCACCGGAATCCTGGTGATCTTTTCTATCACATACTTTCCGGTCACGCCGACATGATAAGCCGATCCACATCCAATAATATAAATACGTTTCAGATTCTGAATCTCATCCTCTTCCATATTCAGTTCATCCATTACGATCCGGTCATCTTTTATCCGAGGGCTTATGGTGTCTAAAACCGCCTTTGGCTGTTCGTAAATCTCCTTTAGCATAAAATGCTCATACCCGCCCTTTTCAGCAGCCTCAATATCCCATTCAATGGTCTTTGTCTCCTTGACAATCGGCTCTAAGTCCTCATTGTAAAATGCAATGCCACTTTCCGTAAGCTCGCAAATTTCCCGGTTTTCAATAAAATATACATCTCTTGTATACTTTAAGATTGCCGGTACATCCGAAGCGATAAAATTCCCCTGTTCGGACTGCCCTACAATCAACGGGGAATCCTTTCTCACAGCAAAGATCTTATCCGGATACTCCTTAAAAATGATGCCAAAGGCATAGGAACCCTGCACACGGTGCATTACCTTTGCAATTGCCTGCAATGGGTTGCCATCATAATAGTAATCCAGTAAATGCGCAACAACCTCTGTATCCGTCTCTGACAGGAAAGTATATCCTTTGGAAACCATTTTCGCTTTCAGGGGCTGGTAATTCTCAATAATGCCATTATGCACAACTGCTATGCTCTTATCCCCATTATAATGCGGGTGCGCATTGGAAACTGTCGGTTCCCCATGCGTTGCCCAACGTGTGTGTCCAACTCCGACACAACCCTTTAATCCGTTCCCGTCACTTGTCAAATCCCGCAACGCCTGCAATCTTCCCTTTGCCTTCACGATTTCAATATCGTTCCCATCATACACTGCAAGCCCTGCTGAATCATATCCCCGGTACTCAAGCTTCGCCAGACCATCCAGCAAAATGGGGGCAGCCTGTTCCCTGCCAATATATCCAACTATACCACACATACACTTTCCTCCTGTTAATTATCTTCTATTATATGAATTCTCCTATTTGCAAATTACAAAATCAACAAGATTATATCACTTTCAAAGAAAATTGACAACTAAAAGCTATTTAATATCCATTTGGATTGTTAGACTGCCATCTCCATGCATCTTCACACATCTTTTCAATGCCATACTGCGCCTTCCAGCCAAGCTCCCTTTCCGCCTTGCCCGGATCCGAATAACAGATCGGAATATCTCCCGGACGGCGTGGCGCAATCTCATACGGAATCTCTTTTCCACATGCCTTCTCAAAATTTTGAATCACATCCAGCACCGAATACCCTATGCCGGTTCCCAAATTGTAAATGACAAGCCCCGGATGTTCCATTAATTTTTTCACAGCGCATACATGACCTTTTGCCAGATCCACAACATGGATATAATCCCTGACTCCCGTTCCATCCGGTGTGGCGTAATCATCACCGAATACGTTGACCTTTGGCAGTACGCCTGCCGCAACCTTTGCCACATATGGAAGCAGATTGTTCGGAATCCCGTTCGGCGCCTCGCCAATCATCCCGCTCTCATGTGCGCCAATCGGGTTAAAGTAACGAAGAATGGCTATATCAAAGGAAGAATCCGCCTTATAAATATCAGAAAGAATCTCCTCAATCATAAGTTTTGTCCTGCCATATGGATTGGTTACGCCCCCAACCTTAAAATCCTCTGTGATTGGCACAGTTTCCGGTTCTCCATATACCGTTGCAGAAGAGGAAAAAACAATCTTCTTTACATTATACTGCTTCATCATCCTGATAATATTCAAAGTTCCTGCTATATTGTTGTCATAATACTCATAGGGTTTCTCACATGACTCTCCCACTGCCTTCAGACCGGCAAAATGAATGATTACATCAATTTGATTTTCTTTGAAAATCGTTTCCATGCTGTCAATGTCTCGCATATCTGCTTCATAGAATTTTATCTGTTTTCCTGTAATCTGCTCTACTCTTGCAATGGATTCTTTGCTGGAATTACAAAGATTATCCATTACAATCACATCATATCCTTCCTCTAACAGCTCAACATTTGTATGGCTGGCAATAAACCCTGCCCCCCCTGTTACTAAAATAGTCATATCCTTATTCCTCCTGTTTTCAAGAATGTCCTCTACTGCCTTAACAGCAAAAACTGATTCTGCAAATCCTTCTCTGTCTCAAACCGTCCCTGGAAAGTTGTCGTGATCGTCTTTGCCTCCGGCTTCTTAATTCCTCTTGCGGTCATACAACTGTGATTTCCTTCAATATATACCGCAACATCCAAAGACCCCGTTGCTTTGCCCACAATTTCGGCAATATCGGTTCCAATCCGCTCCTGAAGCTGAAGACGTTTTGCCGCCATATCCGCAATTCTGGCAATTTTACTAAGACCAATCACTTTGTTCTTTGGTATGTATGCAACCGTTACTTTCATATCATACATCAATGCCAGGTGATGTTCGCAGTAAGAAAAAACATCAATATCCTTCACGATTACCATGTCGTCTGAGTGGGCAGCCGGCAGCGAAAAACTCTTTGAAAACAACTCCGCTATCTCGTCATTTGAATAATTCATCCCCTCAAAGACCTCTGCATACATTTTTGCCACTCTGTCCGGTGTATCCCTAAGACCTTCCCTGTCCGGATCATCACCTAAGGCAACCAATATTCCCCGAATATGTTCCTTGATTGCATTTTGATCGATTGCCATTCCATTTCCTTCTTTCTATATTATGTCAACTCTTTTCAGGCATTTTTCATACTCCGCTTACAGCCCTAAAATCTGACGGACTGTTTTTTTCATCTCGCTCTTATCACATACAAGATCATGCATAATCTTTGCGCTTCTGATATCCTCAATCGCCTGTGGAACCTTTACACCGGATATTTTATGGAGTTCATCCACAAGCTCAAAATCAGACTGTTTCGCATACTTTTCATCAATCGCCTCCATTACACTTCTTGTAAACTTATACGGACTGGCAGTAGATGCAATGACCGTTGGCTTTTTGTCACCGGTGGCTGCGACATATTTTTCATAGACGGCAGCTGCAACAGCGGTGTGTGTATCCATAATATAATGATCGGATGCATATATCTTCTGAATCGTTGCCGCAGTCTCCGCTTCACTTGCATAATTACCATAAAACTCCGAAAGATTTCTTTTCATATCCTCGGTAATTTCATATTTGCCGGAAGCAGTAAGCGCATTCATAAGCTCTGCATTCTTATCCGAATCATCACCTGCAATTCTATAAATCAGGCGCTCTAAGTTACTGGAAATCAAAATATCCATAGACGGCGACGTCGTTAATATAAATTCCCTGTTTTTGTCATATACACCGGTCTCAAAAAAATCATATAACACCTTGTTATCGTTTGATGCACAGATAAACTTTGCAATTGGAAGCCCCATCTCCTTTGCATAATAAGCAGCTAAAATATTACCAAAATTACCGGTCGGCACAACGACATTTATCGCATCGCCGGCTTTGATGCTTCCGTCCGCAACCAAACGGGTATACGCATACACATAATAAACCATCTGCGGCACTAAACGTCCGATATTAATAGAGTTTGCGGAAGAGAACTGAAACCCTTTCCCGTCCATTTCTTTTGCAAGATCCTTATCATTAAACATATTTTTTACACCGGTCTGGGCATCATCAAAATTGCCGATAATGCCTACAACAGAAGTGTTGGCGCCTTTCTGGGTCACCATCTGCTTTTCCTGAATCGGGCTGACGCCATTCTTTGGATAAAATACAATAATCTTTGTTCCCGGAACATCAGCAAATCCGGCTAAAGCTGCCTTACCGGTATCACCGGAAGTCGCCGTCAGAATTACAATATCATTCTCAATATGATTCTTCTTGGCAGAAGTAACCAAAAGATACGGTAAAATAGAAAGCGCCATATCCTTAAATGCAATCGTGGAACCGTGGAATAACTCCAGATAATTCGCACCAGCCTTCTTTACAAGTGGAGCAATTTCTTCTGTATCAAATTTGCTGTCGTAAGCGCTGTTGATACAATACTTTAATTCCTCCTCCGTAAAATCCGTCAGCATACGGCTCATCACCTCGTATGCCACCTCCTGATAACGCATCTTAGAAAGCTCATTCCAATCTACATTTAATGCCGGAATGACATCCGGTACGAATAATCCTCCATTCTCCGCTAAACCCTTTAAAATCGCCTGGGAAGCGGTTGCCGTCTCATTGCTGTTGCGCGTACTCTTGTAAGTTACTGCCATATTTTTATCCTCTTTTCCTTAATTATTAGAAGCAGGAAACCTGCCTTGTTCTCTGTTCATAATGCCCGAAACTTCAGGCTGGTGCAACGTAAAGAAACCTGGTATTCATTGTGCTAGTCTGCAAGGAAAACCTCCATCGTCCGCCTGCCCCATTTAAGCGCCTCCTTATGGGTATAAAAGAACATATCTATTCTCTTTCCCTTGATTGCGCCACCCCGGTCTTCCGCCACATAAACCTGTCCGTTGATGACAAGCCTTGTGCCAAAAGGAATCACATTCGTATCAACTGCCAGTGTCCGGTTTGTTGTCGGAACCGTGCCGCTTGCGGTTCTGTTGCCTCCTGAATAGACTCCACAACAGATTTTGCAGGTACAATATGCCGTAATTACATAATTGCCAAGACTTTTTCCGTGGGTATCTGCATATACAGGTTTCCCTTTCTTGCCGCCCTTACTGGCAGTATCACCGGAACCGGTATCGCTGCTGTCACCGGTATCTATATTCATTGTTTCTGATCCATCATTCTCACCACGCAATTCTGCCACAAGCTGCCGGATTCGCAGCTCCCTCGCCCTTTCCGCTGCATCTGCCGCCAGCCTTGCCTGCCGTTCCGCTTCCTCCTGCTCTTTTTTTGCCTGCTCATAGGCAAGCTTGTCCGCAGTTTTGGCGCTCATAGCCGTCAGATTATTCACTGCGCGCACTTCTTCCATCCGCTCATTGTCATAGCGGTTATCTAACATGTCCATCTGCACAAGAAGCAAATCTTCCATATAACCATACTTCATTGTTTCATAAGAGACCTTTTGCACCTTTTCCATTGTATACCCATAATAATTCAAATTATACGCAGCTACAGAGACGCTCGAAAGCCTTCCGGGTAACTCATACGAGGTGACTGCAACACGGTAGCCCAATACACAGATAGCCACAGTACATATTAATAAAAAAATAACTCCTATCACTGTTTTTTTCTGAATCTTTCTTTTCATGTTTCATCGCCTTCTCTTTATTAGACATACATATTTAGATTATATGTGTATCACGAAAAAAGGTCAAGTATTTTGTTATTTGCAGGCATGTGATACTATGGACAGAGAATTTGTTTGAAAACAGCGCCGGCACAGCGAAAATGAAATTTGGGATAGTTTGGCATGGAGGAATATATGAAACATTTACCGGGAGTAACAAAAAGGCAAAAAACAGATGGAACCATTTATTACCGTTCTTCCATTACCATCCAGTCCAGACATATCAGCCTCGGAAGCTATCAGACCGAACAGGAAGCTTCAAAGGCATACCGGGAGGCATGCCTGATTCTCCGCAAAGGGATGTATGAATTAGAAGATTACAACGATTCCATCACCCTGGATTTTGCAAAATTTGTGATTTTATTAAACTACCGTAACAGCGGCATATATTTCAAAACACCAATTTATCTTCACTCCAGATATTTCTACTATTATCTTTCACCGGATAAACGGCTGATTTTTGACCGTGAAGATCTATTTTTTTATGCCAATCATAAGATTCAGATTCGAGGGGGATACTATTTTATCTGTGATTACGGCAGCCAGTACAGCATTCTTTCCCGCTATGGAATCAAGAGCTATGCCAAAAAAGGGCTTGACTATATCTTTGTCAACCAGAATGAATGCGATTACCGCTATGAAAATATTAAAGTTATCAATGAATACATGGGTGTGACGGAAGTGGCAAAAGATGCACAGACCTGTTACGAATGCCGGATTCACATTAATGGAAATACCCTGGTCGGACGGTATCCCGACAAAATCACCGCAGCCATTGCCTATAATAAAGCGGTGGATACGCTCGCATCTCTTGGCCTGCACAAACATTACATCAAAAATTACATCACCTCATACAGCAGGGAACAATATTTAAAAACATATTCTACTGTGGAAATTTCACCCAAAATAGCAGACTATACGCCTTGAGCGCCCTTGTCAAAAAAAAATTATTATGATAAAATGAACCCGACTCAGACAAATGATCGCGGCTGCAAAGCCGAAAGGCTGCAGGTGAGGAAAGTCCGGGCTTCATAGGGCAGGGTGCCGGATAACGTCCGGTGGAGGCGACTCCCAGGCTAGTGCAACAGAAATATACCGCTTCTCTTTGGAAGTAAGGGTGGAAAGGCGAGGTAAGAGCTCACCGCTGTCCTGGTAACAGGGCAGGCTCTGTAAACCCCACTCGAAGCAAGACCGAACAGAGAACTATGTGGCTGCCCGTCACGTTCTCGGGTAGGTTGCTTGAACCTGTTGGCAACAGCAGGTCTAGATAGATGATCATTCAACGACATAACCCGGCTTATCGTCTGAATCAGATGAAGAAGGGATATCCGAAAGGCGTGTCGCCCAATAGGATATCCCCTTTTTATTATATATATCCTGCCTCCCGCTGCAAGAGACTCTTTCCTTCCTGCCAATAGTAACAATAGTCGATCAGATTAATGGATGTATGCGGATGCTTTGCCAGCAATTGCTCCCTTGTATATACCTGGGAAGATACTTCTGCCATGATGGTACGGATCTCCCAAATCATCTCCTGTCTCGAAGCGGTATCCAAAAGGGAAAATATGTAACGGCTTTTGTATGGTAAATGTTGGTAAATATCGTTCACCATAGTATCGACTGACACATTCTGGTTCCGGTAATCATCAAGCAGTTCAAACACCTGGTATTTCTCGTCATCCGGAATCCCGGCATGCCTTGCAAGCAGCATCATGCAAAGCTCGTCTGTATTTCCCTCACGATAACCAAACCGTTCAATTCCATAATTTTCAAAGGTGTCTAAAAGCATCTGCAAATGATATCTTAACTGGTACTGGGGCAGCCCTGCGCAAAAATCCGTCAGCTCGTCATGGATTCCCGTCTCTTCGTTCCAATAAATCAAGGCATATACCCAATACACTAAGTAGCACAATATAATCTCCTCAATTCCATCCTTGCGGTCGGTAAAGGAAAAAGCTGATTTAAGCTTGATACCCAAGCTTCTAAAGTCAGATTCACTTAATGCCATATCACTTAGCAGCCTAATCATTGGTATCTGGTTTTCAAAATACTCTTTCATCTGTGGTAAATTGAATTTTCTTCCTGAAACACCCATAAAACAGCCCTCCTTATAGATTCATATCACTTGTATATCCTCTGTTGTTCTGTTATGGCAAGATGTCAATGAAGCTTGCTCCCCACTCATGGCGCATCATAATTCGCAATTGCAAGCAGTCCTGATAACTGTTTATCTTCCGGAATTATTTTTCCATATTATACCACAATTCTGTGCATTTGTCACTATATTGCATAATTTTTCATAATTTTTTTATAAATTTTTCACAATTAATTTTCGTGCGCAAGAAGCGGTTCACAACCGGTTTTCTGCACTGTTTCATCATCAGACCGGGAAACAGCTTCCACCCACAAACTCGCGCAGGATGCTGTTGTTTGGAATATTCTCGGAACCCACACCCAGAAAATAATCCAAAAACTTAAGCAGCCGCTTTGCCTCCTGGTACTCTTTAGACTCCGGTGAAATGGCAAACAGCAATGGTTCCACATACGGCTTAATGACACAAAGCTCATAAATCAGAGCCGAATTAAACATGGCATCCGCCTCTTCCTGATATGGGAAAATATTCTTTTCCTCCCCCCGCCTCACGGAATCCCACATGGCAATCGTATCCTTTGCAGAGTTGCCGCGGGTTCTGGCATCCCGCACAATTCTGCGGATCAAACGTCCATCCGTCGTGGCAATACGGTTATGCTCATCCACATTTAACTGGGTTAATGCACTGATATAGATCTTAAACTTACTCTCATCCGGCAGTCTCTCCGACATTTTAGGGTTCAGTCCATGAATCCCTTCAATAACCAGTACATCATTTTCATGCATTTTCATCGTATTCCCTTTATATTCCCGCTTTCCCAACAGAAAATTAAAGGTAGGCACATCAATCTCTTCACCGTTTAACAGTTTTACCATATCCTCATTAAACTGTTTGGTATCGACCGCCTCCACACACTCAAAGTCGTAATTCCCGTTTTCATCCTTTGGGGTATGTTCACGGTTCACAAAATAATTATCCAGCGCAATCGGATGCGGTTTCATTCCCATTGCCCGAAGCTGTATGCTCAAACGGTGGGAAAATGACGTTTTACCGGAAGAACTTGGCCCCGCAATCAGCACAATCTTTTTTTCCTCTTTCTTGATCTGCTCCGCTATCTGCGCAATTTTTTTCTCCTGAAGCGCTTCCTGAACCAGCATCAGATCATTGATTCCACCATCTGCAATAATATTATTTAATCCCCCGACCGTATCCACACCAAGCATGACTGCCCATTCATCCGCCTGCTTCATCACCTGGTAAAGCTTTCTCTGCGGCTTAAATGCCGGAACGACATCCGGCTCACTCTTTGCCGGCATTTGCAGCACATATCCACTCTCATAGGCAAATAAGTCGAAATACTTCAGATATCCGGTAGACGGAACCATAAATCCGTAATAGTAATCTTCAAACTCATCCAAACGGTAAGCATTGGCATTAGAGGCACGGCGGTATTTAAACAACTGCACCTTATCCTCCCTGCCCTGTCTCGCAAACCGCTCCATCAATTCTCTGGAATTGTAGGTATATTTTTCAATCGGTATATTCTGCTTCGCAAGCTCCGTCATTTTATCTTTCACAGCCATTAGCAGCCCGTCGCTGATCTGCTCTTTTGCAGAATCCAATTCACAGTAAAAGCCCCTGCCCAGGGAAAACAGCACACGGATTTTCCCTGTTGCGCCACGTTCTTTCAACACCTCGCGAAAGGCTTTCATCATCATTAGAATCATGCTGCGTTTGTAGGTATCAAGACCAATCTTTTCCGCCGTGGTGACAAAAGAAATGGTTGCATCCTCATCTACCGTTTTATGGAGTTCGCACAGGTATCCATTTTTGTAGGCAAGCACAATCTGTCCTTTTTCACAGCGTCCATATTCCTTTGCAATCTCCTCTAATGTATATCCCTCCTCGATCTGATACTCTTTTTCATCTATCTTTACTGTAATCATATATATTCCCCTTTCTGTGCATCCGGTTTTTACACCCTTTTTCATTATATGTGCCGCTTAGTATGTTATGCTAAAGAACTCTTGCAGGGCAGCCCGTATCTGCCTCCACAATCTCAATTCCGCATCCATCAAGTTTTTCTCTGAGATATTGCGCGATATACGCAATAAAAATGTGTTCCAGCCCATAATGGGTAGCATCAATAACCGTTAAACCCATGTCCAGGGCATCCAGCCCTTCATGATGCCCATAATCACCGGTCAGATACAGTTCATATCCATTTGCCGCAACCTGACCCATCTCACTCTTACCGGAACCCGGCATCACCGCAATTTTATCAAAAACCTTTCCTGCATCCGCCTTGCTCTGATATAACATCACAAAGGAAATGCCAAATCGTTCTTTCACATATTCCGCCACTTCCTCTGCGGTCATCGGCTTCGGAAGCCTGCCATACCGCCCCATTCCTTCCAATGCATCAGCCTGGGAAATATCAATCGGACTGACATCCGACAGATTCAGATATTGTTTCCCTGCTGCCAAATCTGCCATACCCCCGACCGCATCAAAATTGGTGTGCATGGCATAATAACAAATCCCATGCTCTGCCAAAGTCAATACCTTCTCACCCGTAAATTGCGTTTCATTTACCTGTTTCATTGCAGAAAAAATCATTGGATGATGCGTTATCAGTAAATCCACCTGCTCTCCGGCAGCCCGTTTTACAATCTCTTTCGAGGCATCTAACGCTACCATGATCTTATGTACTTCCTGATCCTGCCTGCCTACCAAAAGACCTACATTATCCCAGTCGCAGGCAAACTTTCCGGGAGATAAATGATCCAGTATCTCCACCACTTCCCTACATTTCATATCAACACCCACTTTCCAAAACTCATATATACCATTCGCACAAACAACATGCTAGCGCAGAAAATATCCGGCTGCCTGCCTGTTGCGCTCCCTTTCCTTTTGAATGGATTGAAACCTCTCTGATGTCTTCTGTGGCACCTCCAAGCCCTCTTTATGCGCTTTTTCAACCGTATCCCCTAATCTTTGGTAAATCTCTTCCAATACCGCTGCCTCTTTTTGCAGGAAATCATAAAGCGCCATATCCTGATGCTGCAATCCATATCTTCCATACCAAAGCTCCGTTTCCGTGTAAGGCTTTCCTGCCTGCAATTTTTCTTTTCCTTTGCAGTCAAGCAGTTCTTCCGGCACAGCTCGGATAACCGTATAATATTTTCCCTCATCCACCAGCATTTTTTCCCGTTCCATACAATATCCATATTCCAGCAGCAAACTCCGCACCCTGAAAAGATCGGACTGTGGCTGTAAAACCAGCACCGGACGCCGCCTGTCATCTGCCGGTGTCTGCTGCTTTGTCTGCCAAAGCCCGTCACCGGACAGCCGGTTCAATCCCCGCTCTAAGATGCTGCACATGAGCAGCCCGCCCATTCCTGCCATAATAATCACATTGACTTCCCCTGCGGCAAGTTGATCCATGCCATCACTTAAACGCAGTTCAATCGCATTTAGCACCCCGTATTGCGCAATATTTTTTGCAGCAATTTCAAGCGGGCCTTTCCGCACATCCAGGGCAATCACCTTATCTGCAATCCTGCGTTTTACCAGCGCAATGGACACATATGCATGGTCGCAGCCAACATCCGCAACGTACACTGCCTTTGGAACGACAAGGGACTGCGGCGAAACCATATTCACCACAGCCTCCATCCTTTTTGATAAAACAATGTCCTTTTCCACGTATCCTACTCCAAATAATCCCTTAACTTTCTGCTGCGGCTTGGATGGCGAAGTTTTCTAAGCGCCTTTGCCTCAATCTGCCGGATACGCTCACGTGTCACATTAAACTCCTTACCTACCTCTTCCAATGTTCTGGCACGGCCGTCATCCAAACCAAACCGCAGCCTCAATACCTTCTGCTCCCTCTCGGTAAGGGTAGACAGCACCTCCACTAACTGCTCTTTCAACAGCGTAAATGCCGCTGCATCTGCCGGCACCGGTACATTCTCATCCTGGATAAAATCTCCTAAATGGCTGTCCTCCTCTTCACCAATCGGTGTTTCCAACGATACCGGTTCCTGTGAAATCTTTAAGATCTCCCGGACACGATCCACCGGAATTTCCATCTGTTCCGCAATCTCCTCCGGGGAAGGCTCACGTCCTAATTCCTGCAAAAGCTGCCTTGACACACGGATCAGTTTATTGATCGTCTCTACCATATGCACCGGAATACGAATTGTCCTCGCCTGATCCGCAATTGCCCTTGTAATCGCCTGGCGGATCCACCATGTCGCATAGGTTGAAAACTTGTATCCCTTACGGTAATCAAACTTCTCAACTGCTTTAATCAGACCGAGATTTCCCTCCTGAATCAAATCAAGGAACAGCATGCCACGCCCTACATAACGCTTTGCAATGCTTACCACCAGACGCAGATTTGCCTCCGCTAACTTCTTCTTTGCGTAATCCCCTTCATCTGCCAATGCCTGCAATTCTTCTTTTTGCGCTTCATCCAAGCTGTCCGCATCCTCCTCAAGCTGCGCTTTTGCCAAATCACCCGTCTCCATTTTCTGGGCAAGCGTGATCTCCTCATCTGCGCTAAGAAGCGGCACCTTTCCAATCTCCTTTAAATACATTCTTACCGGATCTTCAATATTGGTTCCCTCCGGAACGGACAAATCAATCTTTTCAATTGAAATATCCTCTTCATTTTCAACATCTAAAAGCGCATCCTCATCCGGCTCATCTTCCGGCTCCGAAATGGTAAGGACATCCACTTTATTCTGTTCCAGGAAATCAAAAATCTCCACCATACGCTCTGTGGTAAGTTCTACGTCCTTGCTGGCTGCAAAGCATGCAATAATCTCATTATCCTCAATGACATTCTTCTTTTTCTTTGCAATTGCAAGCAATTCCTGTAATTTCTTCTGGAATATTTCATCTTCCATTGCATTTACCACCTCTGCCGTCTTCTTTTCTGTTGCTTTAGCCTTCTTCTCTGCCATCGTTCCATCCTTCCTCAATTGCTATTTTAAGCCTTTATCTTTCTCTTTTAATCAATGTTTATTTTAATTTTATCAATCTTTGCTTTTGCCATCATCAACTGCCCTGCCTTTTCCAGATTGCCCTTTGCTTCCGCAATCTGGTGTTCTAAGCTCCTGCGTTTGATGCCCTTTACCAGATCCGTAACCGTCTTTGACTTCTCACCCTTTGCAATCTCCATATCAAATCCCTGCTGCATGATGGCGGATACCTTTTCATGCTCTTCCCTGCTTTGATAATGATCCATAATTGCTGCCGGCGCCACCCTGCCCTCCTGCTCATATTGTGTGTACAATTCGGATACAACATCATGATAAACCGGTTCAAAGAAATCCTCCGGGCGGATAATCTCTTTTAATGTATCAAACAAAGAATTTTCATTTATCATCCATGTAATCAGAAGCCGCTCCGCCTTTAACTGCCTGTCCGCCTTCTCATCATCCGGAGATTTTCTCTCCCGCCGCCTTTGAAATGCGGATAGATCCACCGTTTTGGAGCCTGCAATTCCATACTGTGTCACTGCTTCCTTCAGGCTTTTTGCATCTATGTTATATGTCCGGGCAACGCTTTCTGTATAATTCCCACGTTCTAACGGATCTAAGATAAGCGACAGCCTCCTCGCTGCCTCCTTTTGAAACTGGGTGCGCTCCTGGGGATCATCCTGGTTATAATTATTCGCCAAAATCTGAATTTCAAACATGGTTCCACTTACAGCATTCCCAATCCGCCGCTCAAATTCCTCCTGTCCCTCTGCCTGGATCAACTCATCCGGGTCTTTATACGGCTTTAAGGATATCACTCTTGCCGGCATTTCAAACTCACGCATAATCTCTAATGCCCGAAGCGCAGCCTTTGTTCCTGCCCCATCGCTGTCATAGGCAAGATATACATGATCGGTATACCTCTTAATCAGATTGACCTGCCCGACTGTCAGGGCAGTGCCTAAAGACGCGACCGCATTGTCAAATCCTGCCTGGTGCATGGATATCACATCCATATAGCCCTCACAAAAAATAATTCCACTCCGTTTGCTCTTTTTCGCCAGGTTCAATCCGTACAAATTCCTGCTCTTATCAAACACGGGAGTCTCCTGCGTATTCAAGTACTTGGGCTCGCCATCACCCATGACACGGCCGCCAAATCCAATCACCCGGTTATTCACATCTATAATCGGAAACATTGCCCGGTTCCAGAATTTATCAGAACCGCCATGTTTCTCATCAAACCGTACCAGACCGGAATCCTTCAGGTCATCATCTGAATACCCTTTACTCTTCATATACTGATACAAATCATCCCGGTACACATCAGAATATCCCAATCCAAACTTTACAATTGTTTCATCCAAAAGCCCACGTTTTTTCAGATATACCATTGCCTTTTTGCCACGCTCACTCTTTAGCAAATAGTGAAAATATCCCGCTGCAAGCTTATTCATATCCTTGATCCGGTTCCTTATATCTGCCTGCTGCTTTGCCTCCGGCGACATACTCTGTTCAGGAAGCTTAACGCCTGCCCGCTCAGCTAAAGATTCCACCGCTTCCGGAAAACTGAAATTCTCATGCTCCATCATAAATGTATATACATTGCCGCCGACGCCACAGCCGAAACAGTGATACATTTGTTTTTCTCTGCTCACATGGAAAGACGGCGTCTTCTCATGATGGAATGGACAGCATGCAGAATAGGTATTTCCCTTTTTCTTAAGGTTTACATAAGTTCCTATCACATCCACGATATCATTCCGTGAGCGGACTTCTTCAATTACTTCATCTGCATAATACACCTACTCACCTCTTCCATCCACTTGGCTCAAATGCCTCCTGGAATTTCAGGACTGCATAATTATCTGTCATCCCTGCAATATAATCACATACTACAAACTCCCGTTCCTCACCGGCATCTATCATGGCAATAAATTCCTCCGGCATCATCTCCGGATGGCTGTTATAATATCCAAAAAGCTCCTGAAGCATACGTTTTGCTTTGCCTTCCTCACCCTTTGCCACGGGATTCGTATATACCGTGTCAAACAAAAAGCTCCGAAGTCCTGTCATAGCCTGACGGATTTCTGCCGAACAGACAATATCACCCTTGCCTTCACTGCTGGCAATCACATCATGGATGATGGTATTCAAACGGTCTCTTGTCCGGGTTCCAAGCCTTTGCGTACAATCGGCAGGCAAATCACTCTCTGACAAAATGCCTCCCCTGATCGCATCATCAATATCATGGTTAATATATGCAATCTTGTCCGCTATCTGAACAATTTTGCCCTCTAATGTAGACGGACTGCCTGTTGTCTTATGATTCAAAATACCATCACGGACTTCCACTGTCAAATTCAGTCCTTTGCCTTTTTTTTCCAGCTTTTCGACCACACGGATACTCTGCTCATTGTGCTTAAATCCTCTGGAACACACTTCATTCAGCGCCCGTTCCCCGGCATGTCCAAATGGGGTATGACCCAAATCATGACCCAGTGCGATTGCCTCTGTCAGTTCTTCATTCAACCGCAAAGCCCTCGCTATCGTTCTCGCAGTCTGAGCCACCTCTAACGTATGTGTCAGCCGGGTTCGGTAGTGATCTCCCTCCGGTGACAGAAAAACCTGTGTCTTCTGCTTCAATCTGCGGAAAGACTTGCTGTGCAGAATCCGGTCACGGTCTCTTTGATATATCGTTCTCACGTCACACATTGTTTCCTCTACATCCCTGCCCTTTGACTGGTCTGAAAATGCAGCATACTCGCATAAATAATCGTGTTCCCACGCCTCTAGCTTTTCCCGAATATTCATCATTTATCCCTTCTATTGTATCTTTTCTCACATAAAAGCAATTTTTTTCTGCCCATTCTTTACTATACGACATCAAATGTAAAATTCCTTTTTTTATTTTTGATATCCTGCATTTTTTTCAATCAGAGAAGGCGGAACGAAAAAGCTATTTAAAAAACAGCTCCTTTCGCTCCACCTGATGCACAAAACTTTGCAATTCAATTACCATAAATATCATATGTTCCCTATGTAATCAGCCCTTTTTGCCAAGCCAGGTTTGCAGGCACTTCATAAGCTGCTTCACATCAATTGGTTTCATAAGATGCTCATTCATGCCCGCCATCTTACTCTGCTGTATATCCTCCGCAAAGGCATTCGCAGTCATGGCAATAATCGGAATTGTGGCAGCATCCCTGCGCGGAAGCTTCCGAATGGCAGCGGTGGCTTCATATCCGTTCATAAAAGGCATCTGGACATCCATCAGTATGATATCATAATAGTTTTCGCCCATTTTCTCAAACTGCTCCACTGCCTCTTTTCCATTCTCCACACTGTCCATCTCCACACCGGTCTGGCTTAAAATTTCTTCCGCGATTTCCCGGTTTAACTCATTATCCTCAGCTAATAAAAGTCGTTTTCCTTTGAGGTCTGCTGTGGCAAAGAAGTCCGTTTCCGTCTGCTGCTGTTCCCTGCCGTTTTCCATCATCTGATTCAGCAGATAGATCAGGCGGGATTTAAACAGCGGTTTTGATATGAACCCATTCACACCGATTCCATTCGCTTCCTCCTCCACATCACTCCAATCGTAGGCTGTCAGAATAATAATCGGAAGATCCCTGCCAACCTTTTCCCGGATGGTATGGGCTGTATCCATTCCATCCATTTCCGACATTTTCCATGCTAAAATCACAGCAAAATAGTCCTCGCCAGCCTGATGCTGTTCCCATATGCGTTCGACCGCTTTTCTGCCATTTGTAACATATTCGCCCTTCATGCCAATATTTTCCAAAACCAGACATGCCTTCTCGCCATCCGCTTCATCTTCGTCCACTACCAGCACCGGCAGACCTGCAAACTTTTCTGTGTCAGGCGCCGTCGTGTCTGCCAGTCTCAACGTCAGCATGACAACAAACTGCGTTCCCTTGCCGAGCTCACTCTCCACGGTAATATCCCCGTTCATCCTGCGGGCAATATTTCTGGCAATTGTCATTCCCAAACCGGTTCCCTCAATCTTACTGACCCGTGAATCCTCTGCGCGGCTGAACGGTTCAAACATCCGTTCCAAAAACTCCCTGCTCATACCGATTCCATTATCCCGAAAGACAAATTCGTAACAGCCATAACCATACATGCCGGAAGGTTTCTCGTGAATCTCCATCTCAATATTGCCACCCTCCGGTGTGTATTTTACTGCATTGCCCATGATATTCATAAAAATCTGTTGCAGCCTCACGGAGTCACTAATGACATGCTCATGCTCCACATTGGTAATGCTCATATTGAAATCCTGTTTCTTCCCCTGTATGGATGGACGGATCATAGTTACCAGATTCTCGATCAGATCCGGTAAATTGATCTCCTCCTCTGTCAATTCTATCTTTCCCGACTCAATCTTACTCATATCAAGCACTTCATTGATAAGGGAAAGCAAATGCCTGCTGGAAACCGTAATTTTCCCCAGACAATCTGCCACACGCTCCCGGTCATCCAAATACTTTCCTGCAATCGCTGTCATTCCAATAATTGCATTCATCGGTGTCCTGATGTCATGGCTCATCCTTGACATAAATTCGCTTTTTGCCTCGTTTGCATGATTTGCAGCTTCGCATGCCTCCCGCAATGCCTTCTGTTCCTGCTCCTCCCTAAGCTTGCTCTCTGTCACATCCTGCGCCACATACAATGCGCGTTTTGGTCTGCCATCGCTTGTCGTTTCCGCCAACACCAAAGAAGCGCGAATCCACGACCTCTTATTGTTTTCGTCCGGCACCATGCGGTACTCAAAGGCAGTGATCGGATGTTCATCGCTTAAAGTCTGAAGCAAATACTCATAATCGACACACTTCAAATAATATTCCCGGTCATCCTCATGGACAAAATTCTCGGCATACATCCGAATCGCCTTCGTATAGTTTCTCTCCTCCCCGATGGTACTGCCAACCTCCGCTTTTTGAAGCACCGGTCTGAACGAATCACGTTCCAAATTCACATAATAGGTTGCAAAGAACATACTGCTTAAACTGTTGATAATGGATACTTTTTCCAACACCTCTTTGCGGGCATACTCCTCCACCAGTTTTTCATCCGTAATATCACGTCCTAATATATTCACAACCGTTTTGTTTCCCTGTCTCATGTAAAAAATATGTTCTTCCACCCAGACAGCAGGCTTTCTTTTAATCTGGTACTGGCAGATCTCCTCCTTGAAATCCTTTACCTGTTCTGCCTTTTTCCGAAGGTTCTCCAATAAAAACACATTCTTGAAGGTTTCCTGATCCTTCTCTGCGACCGACTCCGTCAGGGCTCTTTGAATATAATAACTGTAGCTGCCCTCTAACCGTCTGCCCAGATTGCCTTCCCGCAAATAAATCCTCTCACATATCCCGGTCTCCAAATCGACCGTATTTATAATACTGTAACTGGTTTTGATAATAGCAGCGATTCTCCGGTCATTTTTGGCACGCTCCATCTCCCTCTTTGTCCGTTCATCCACATCCTGGAAGGAGAGAATCGCATACCCTCCATGCTGCGAGTTGTTTTTAAAGAAAGCGGAAACACAGATGTAATGCCATTCACCATGCAGAAATGCCTGACACACCAGCATTCGTTTTTCTTCGCCATTCTTCCACGCCTGCCACATTGCATTGAGGGAAAACTTATGCGCAAATTCCTTTTGATCCTCTGATGCTATGTAATTGACTCCCCGACCGTTAAAGACATCATCCCACAAAAAAATTTCTTTCTTTATTTTCTGTCTGATCAGATCCGTTGTCCGCACAATATTGACGCCGCCACTTTGCAGATCGACTACATATATAGCAAAATTCATCTCTCCCAAAGAACTGATGATTTCCTGATTGCGGATATTTAATTCCTCTCTCTCCAAACCATCTCTGAAAATATCATGGACATCCTTCACGTAAATCATGACGGTCTGATTTTCATCCGTATAGTCACAATCCGGAACAATTTCCAGGGTGTGCCACCGAAACCCGTCTCCCACTCTGCGGCGGTAGACGCAAGTCAATATCCGGGTGCCATTTTGCAGTTCCTGCCCAAGCCTTGCCGGCTGCACAAATTTCCGATACCGCTCAATATCCTCATCATAAATGTAACCATCTAATGCGATATTCTCAAACCATGCCGAAAGGGAATCCAAATGTTCCTGCATATCCTGAATTTCTTTTTCGTCTGCCTTGATGATATGAAAACGATCTGTGCTTAAATTGCCCTGAACCACCTTATAGTACACATAATTTGCCACCTTCTCCTGCGGCATGGTCTCTATCATAAAAGCCGGAACCTCATCCTCCCATAAAATCCTTGTGGCTGTAATCTCAACCGCTTTTCCAGAAGGCTCTTCATAATGAACACAATGCGCTTCCTTTTTATCTCCGATATCAGGCAAAGGACAATTCAAACATCTACCGTTCCACAATTCATGGCAAACCATGCCTTCCTTGATACCCGGTACAATTTCTTTCATCCGTTTATTATAATATAAGACCTCATGGTTATCTTCCCTTATCACATAAATTCCTGTCGTCCGGAGTGAATCTAAGATCAGCTCATTTTTTTTCACGTTCATGCCTCCACATCATCATATTTTTGGGGATTTGAGTTTGCTGATAACCTGATACCGGTTTATGCCAGGCCAAGTTTTTTCAGGGCCTGTTCAAATTTGTCCTGGTCAATCGGTTTGCCGGAATAAATACTGCATCCCAGTTCAAATGCCATCTTCACATTCTGCTCATCATTGAGCGCAGTCGTCATGATTACTTTTACTGCCTCATCTTCGGGAACGTTATGTTCTTTTTCCAGATTTCGGATCCCTAACAATGCCTGATAGCCATCCATAACCGGCATCATAATATCCAGGCACACCAAATCATAAGGCTCATCATCCTCCATTGCCATCAAAAACGCATCCACTGCCTCCATACCATCTACGACAACATCACAATCACCATATTTTGACAAAAAACTAATCATAAATTTTCTTGTCGTAAAATCATCTTCTGCCAATAAAATCTTCATGTTTTATCTCCTCCTATTTTACATTAGATTTAACAGGAAATTGCAAAATCCATTCTTATCAAAGTATATCATAACATTCCACAAAAAAACAGTAGGCATTCAAAGAAGTTTTAAAAGCGGGTCACTTATCTTAAAAGCCTCATTATGCAGATAAGGACGGAACGCCGTAAATCCGGCATCCGCCCCTATGTAACTTATATTTCTTATCTTAGATTAAGTGCAATGCTGCGAACCTAGTCTGCAAAATCAAACATCTTAATCACTTCTACGATATTAAAGAAATCTTCTTTTGCAAGCTGGAAACATTCCAGTACATCCGGTGAAAACTGTCCACACTCTCCACCTAAAATCATCTTATATGCATCAGAATTACTGTAAACGCTTTTATAAACTCTCTCGCTTATCAGCGCATCATATACATCTGCGATTGACACGATCTGCGCGCTAATTGGTATCTCGTCACCTACCAGATGATCCGGATAACCATTTCCGTCCCATCTCTCATGATGCCAGCGGCAGATTTCATAACAATATTTATAAAAGGTATCCGTCTGCCTCTCACGGAAACGTTCCAGAATATCACAGCCGATCGTTGTATGTGTCTTCATCACTTCAAATTCTTCCGTTGTCAGCCGTGCCGGCTTGAGCAGAATTGCATCCGGTATGCCAATCTTACCGATATCATGCAAAGCAGAAGCTCTGGCAATTTCATCTATCTGTACCTTTGTAAGCTCATACTTAGGAAAATACTTATTCAGATACTTTAACAAAATCCTCGTAAAATACTTAATACGGCGGATATGTTCGCCTGTTTCCGAACTTCTGAATTCTACCACAGAACTGAGGGCATCAATCATAAATTCATTATTTTCCTGAATCTTCTTGTGCTGCGCCTGAAGTTGCTCCTCCTGCTCCTTTAACCGAACCTCCATCTGGTTCCTGTTCTGATACAGTTCAATAATATTGCCCGCTCTGCGCTTCACAATATCCGGATAAAACGGTTTGTGGATTACATCAGCCACGCCATAAGAATATGCCTTATCCTCACTGTCCCTGACCGTCTCACTCGTAATTAAGATTACAGGAACATAGGAACTTAAATCCTTAGATTTCATGTATTCCAATACACCAAATCCATCCATCACCGGCATCACAACATCCAGCAAGACCAGTACAATATCATCATTTTTTTCAATCTGGTCAATTGCCTCTCTTCCGTCACATGCCTGGATAATGTCATATTCCTCCTGGAACATAAGATCCAGCAGTGTTCTGTTTACCTCTTCATCATCTACAATCAAAATTTTTTGTCCTTGCATTTTGCCTCCTATTTGATACTAAATTCATGTAATATCAATTACAAACAACAACAAGCCACCTTTTTTACATGACAATCTTATCATTTTCCCATAAAATAGTCAAGATTCTTCCAGCAGCCTTATTATAATCTGATATGCCTCTTCCAACGCATCTCTTTGTACTGCCACCTGTTCCACATCCACCTCTGATGCCGCTTTTCCCCTTAAAAGTTCTGTCAGTGCTGAAACAGGCTCGATGATTGATGTCAACCCCAGATTGGCGCTTACTCCCTTAAGCGTATGCGCTGCCTTAAACGCTTCCTCAAAATCTTCATTGTCCAGGCATGTTTTCAAATTCATATAATTCGGGTCATCTTTAAATTTTGTAAGAAATTTCATAAATAGCGCTTCATTGCCCATAAAACGATGCAAAGTGCCTTCCACATCAACTCCGTTTTCAACCAGTTTTTGTTTCAACAGCTCATCCATCACATTTTACTCCTTTCCGTAAATTAAAATTTGTTTCATTATAACGAATTTCCTTCTCAATGACAAGACCATGCCTTTCATTTTGAATTGCCAAAAGGCTGTCGTAAAAGAGAAATGATCTCCTATACGGCAGCCCTTTTATTTTATAAATTCGCTACTTCATAAATGTACGCTTTACGATTCCCATCAATATTTACCAAAATCATCTCCAAGTGAAATCACCTGCTCATTTGCACTTGACAGAGAAGATGATGAGTAAGAAGAACTGCTATATGATGATGAAGTTGCATGTCCGGAACCCAGGTTGTAAGCAGCAAGCAATTCTTTCATTCTGGATGCCTGGTTAGACAACTCTTCACTGGCAGCGGCACACTCCTCACTGGTAGCAGAGTTTGTCTGTACAACCTGTGATACCTGTGTGATTGCCTGCTCAATCTGTGCAACTGCGGTTGCCTGATAATTAGAAGACTCTGCAATGCCGTTAATAATAACTTCACTCTCCTGTACCACTTTGGAAATCTCTTCCATTGCTTTTGCTGTCTCATCTGCAATCTTAGAACCGGCGCTTACTCTCTCGATAGATTCCTCGATTAATTCAGCAGTTTCGCCGGATGCTGCTGCACTCTTCGCTGCTAAGCTTCTAACCTCTTCTGCCACAACCGCAAATCCCTTTCCTGCCTCACCTGCTCTTGCAGCTTCTACTGCCGCATTTAAAGCAAGTATATTTGTCTGGAACGCAATATCGTCAATGGTCTTAATAATTTTGGAAATACTCTCAGATGACTTATTAATATCCTGCATGGCAACCATCATATCCTGCATCTGCTTATTACCCTGTTGCACATCTGCAATGGCGCGTGCTACAAGGCTTGCAGCCGAATTTGCTTCCTCAGCATTTTCTTTTGTCTTATCTGCAATCTCATCAATAGAAGCCGTAATCTGCTCGATTGCGCTTGCCTGCTCTGTAGAACCCTGAGCCAATGCCTGGCTGGCGCTTGCCACCTGTGAGGAGCTTACTGTAACCTGTGAACCTGCATCACTGATATTGGACAGTGTATGAAGGTTATCATCCACTAATTTCTTTAATGCCATGTTTAAGGCGTCTTCATCTGACTTTGGAGTAACCTGAACGGTCAAATTACCATGTGCCACTTCTTCTGCAATTCTAGCCTGATCTTTGATATTGTCAATTACTTTCGCATAGTCATCCACCAAATCACCAAACTCATCATTGCCATATTTTACCAATTCAATATTAATGCGGCCCTTTGCAATATCCTCTGCTGCTTCAGACAACACGGTAAGAGATTTACTGAGTGTCTTTATCAATGAAAGCGCAATCACTACCGTCACAATAACTGCTACAACTAACAATCCAGCGGAAACTGCAGTCGCAGTATTAATATAGGACTGTTCCTGCGCCGGATCAATATCTACAACTTTCTTTAATGCCATATCACCATACACTACATTAATTATCATCAGGATGATGAGGATCGCAAAACCTAAAATCATTTTTGTTTTCATCTTCATGTCTTTCATAATCATACCTCTCCTTCTTCATTGCTATTTATATCACTTACCTGCTCTACCACTGATAAATCTTCATCATTTAATAATTTATCAGGATCCAGCAATAATTTAACGGCATTTCCTACCTTACCGATGCCATAGACATATTTATTCTGCGCCTTGTCAGCATGTCCGATTTTAGGCGGCGGCAATATATTATCTTCATTAATTTCAACCACTTCAGCAATCTTTTCCACAATTAAGCCAACCACTGTGGATTTGACATTAATGACAATAATACAGGTTCTGTCATTGTACTCCAACGGCTTCTGCTTAAAACGCAGCCGGACATCAATAACAGGAACAACTTTTCCTCTCAAATTGATAAGACCTTTAATATAATCCTCTGTTTCCGGAATTGCTGTAATTTCCTGCATCTGGATAATTTCATTCACATATTGAATTGCCAGCCCGAAATACTCATTTCCGGATTTGAAAGTCATATATTTGCCTTTTTCGTTGCTCTCATCATTGGAAACACCCATTGCCTGTTTCTTCAATTCGCTAGTTTCTTCCATATGACTACCGTTCCTTTCTATAATTTTATTCCATTAATCCGGCGGCATCTAATATCAATGCAATGCTTCCATCACCAAGCTGCGTACAACCGGATAATCCTTTAACCTTCTTGATATAAGAAGGGATAGGCTTCACCACAATTTCCTGTTCGCCAATCAGCGTATCCACTAACAGACAAACCCTGCGATCCTCTACTTCCAGGATTAACATGACACCATCCTCGACAGATTCACGATATTCCTCTAAGCCATACCATCGTCCCAACCGGAGTACCGGATAAGCCTCGCCACGTATCATAATGTATTCATCCCCATTTGGTTCATAAATCATCATTTCTTCTTTCACGCGGACAAACTCTTTAATCACGCCGGTTTCTAAAACGAAAGAAGATTTTCCTGTCTCTAATACAATACCATCAATAATGGCAAGCGTCAAAGGAATCTTCAGGCTCATAACACTTCCGAAGCCCGGAGTGCTCTCAATATCCAAAGTACCGCCAATTGACTGGATATTCTGAACGACAACATCCATACCCACGCCTCGACCGGAATATTCCGTAACCTCTTCATTTGTGGAAAATCCCGGAAGCGTAATAAACTGATATACTTCCTTGTCAGAGTATGCTTCATCCGGCTTGTTATCATCCAACAGTCCCTGTTTTCTTGCCTTTGCCAGTATCTTCTCTCTGTCAAGACCTGTTCCGTCATCCTCCACGCTAATCCATACTTTACCGGCTTCCGTCTTTGCTGAGAGGGTAACTTTACCTTTAGCAGGTTTACCGCTTTCCAGACGGTCTTCTTTGCTTTCAATTCCGTGGTCTACTGAATTTCTTACGATATGCATCAGCGGATCAGATATTTTTTCGATAATATTCTTATCTACCTCTGTCTGTTCGCCTAACATCTCAAATTCAATGTCTTTCCCCAATTTTCTGGATACATCAAATACAATTCGGTTCATCTTCTGGAATGTATTTGAAAGGGAAACCATCCGCATGGACATAATCACATCCTGCAAATCCGTTGAAATCTTTGACAACTGCGCTGCTGCCTTATTGAATCGGTCAAGGTTAAGTCCCGGCACTTTCAGGTCAGGGTTTTGCAAAACAACTGACTCTGAAATAACCAATTCGCCAATCAGATCCATCAATTGATCCATCTTCTTTACGTTGACGCTGATAAAAGCAGCTTTCTCGCTTTTGCCCCTATCCTTTGCCAGCTTCTTCGCTTTACCAGGTTCTTTTGATTTGATAACGAAATCACCCGGTGCCATCTTCGGCTTGGCAGGCGGCTTCGGTTTCGGCTTCTCACCGGCAGCCTCCGGTTTTACTTCTTTCTCTGCCTTATGTTCGATTTCTTCTACGCTGGAATCCAAATCAATGACCGCCATCGGTTCATCCTGATCCCCAAAATCAAATCCTAAAAGAAATTCCTCTGCTTTACACTCATAGACATCTACTTTTTCGATATCATATCCCACACCGATAATTTTTCGTATCTCTTCCTCGCTGCACTGTGCCTGTAAGAGAATCTTAAAACCATCCTCTATAATCGTCTGTGCGCTGGATTCATCTGAAATAATATCCTCCGGGGAATAGAGTAAATCCTCTGCAATTTCCTTTAACGCATATACCGTTTTATAGGCATGCACATTTGCCATTTCCGTCTCCGGGAAAAATGTAATATAAATCCTGTAGAAACGGCTTGCGCTGGTAGCGACCGGCGCAATATAAAACTGTTTTGGTTCTTCATGTACATTTTCCGGTGGTGGTTCGATTCCCTCCTCCGCACCGCCGTTCTTAATCATTTCCAGAAATTTATCAAGACCCGCTATAATCCCACTGGAATCACCGTCTACCGGATCACCATTTCGAATCTTTTCCATTTCGCTTGAAATAAAGTCCTCTACCTCTAACACATGTTCCACAAGTTCCAAATGCGGTACATTTTCAGGATGTGACTCTCTCAAATAATAGAAGACATCCTCCAGCTTATGAGAAACAGCCGTTATATCATCAAACATCATGATACCAGAAGAACCCTTGATAGTATGCATGGTTCTGAATATCTCGTTTATGCTGTCCTCATCGAAGCAGTCTGCATCTTTCTGTTCAAGAACCGTCTCTTGAAGCTGCTCAAGCAGTTGCCCATTCTCAAACAGATACATGTCCAGCATGCCGTCTGTACTAAATTCTTCAGCCATATACTTCTCCTTTCCTTCATATTTCTAATATATATTATCAAATCAGGTTCAGTTTTTTCAAGGCTTGTTCAAACCGATCCTGATCAATGGGCTTTCCGGAGTATATAGTACAGCCCAATTCAAATGCCATCTTGACATTCGATTCATCATTTAACGCAGTCGTCATAATAACTTTTACTGCTTTATCCTCTGGAATATTTCTTTCTTTTTCCAGATTACGGATACCTACAAGTGCCTGATATCCATCCATAACCGGCATCATAATATCAAGACACGCCAGGTCATAGGGTTCTCCATCCTCCAAAGCCATCATAAATGCATCCACTGCTTCCATTCCATCTACAGTAACATCACATTCACCATACTTTGACAGAAAATTCGTCATAAATTTTCTTGTTGCAAAATCGTCTTCTGACAATAGAATCTTCATCCTCTCTCTCCTTTACATTTTATTTAAAAGTGAATATGTCCTTCCTGAAATATCGGTTAATTTTTCCTGATATTCCACTGCGCCCAGATCATAAGCAACCTTTGGCATTCCATAAACTACGCAGGATGCTTCATCCTGCCCGATGGTTCTTGCGCCTGCATTCCTCATCGCCAACAGTCCCTTTGCGCCATCACCACCCATTCCGGTTAAAATAATTCCTACGGCATCTGCTCCTGCAAGCTTCGCAACCGAATCAAACAATACATCTACAGATGGGCAATGACCGTTTACCCTCGGGCCTGCCTTACATTCCACCTGATAAACTCCATTCACCTTCACAAGCCTCATATGCCGGTCACCGCCCGGAGCAATCAGCATATGACCCGGAAGCACCCTGTCTCCCGTCTCTGCTTCTTTTACCTGAATCCGGCACTGATCATTCAATCGCTTGGCATACATCTTTGTAAATCCCGGCGGCATATGCTGTACGACAACCACACCCGGAATATCTGTACCAAAACCTTTTACCACATCAAAAATTGCCTCTGTGCCACCTGTCGAAGCGCCAATTGCCACAATCAGGTTGCTTTTCTTTGCGGAAAGATGCTGTGGCTGACCGCCGCCATTCATCATCACTGTCTTCTTGATATTGCTGATTTTAGCGGTTGACGCAATTTTAATTTTTACCAAAAGCTCATTTTTAATAAAGTCTTCCAGCTGCGAGCGGTTGGAAACAGCCGGCTTTGCCACAAAATCAACTGCGCCTGCCTGCATTGCATCAAATACTTTATCACTCAAAGAACTGATTACCACAACAGGAAGTGGATATTGCGGTATTAATTTCCGCAAAAACTCTATACCATTCATCCTCGGAAGTTCCACATCCAATGTCATGACATCCGGTTTCAGTTTCAATATGGCATCTCGCGCCTCAAAAGGGTCCTTTGCCGTTCCCACTACCTGAATCGCCGGATCTTTATTCAAATTCTGAACTAATAATTCTCTAAATACCAGAGAATCTTCCACTATTAAAACCTTGATTGGCTGCATACTTTAATCACTACCCCTCTCTTTTTCGAAATATTGACGGCTGAATAATCTGAAATGGCGTACTTCCCCTGTCAAGTGTCTCTGTTGTTCCTATAAACAGATATCCTCCCGGTTCCAATGCATCATATATTTTCTGAACCAATTCCTTTTTTGTCTTATCATCAAAATATATCATAACATTCCTCATAAATATAGTATGCATTTTCTTTCGGAATGGAAATGGATCCATCAGATTGAATTTGCGGAAAGTAACCTGTCTCTTTAATTCATCTGTCACCCGGTACTGGCTGCCGCCATTTACGGCTTTAAAAAAATGTCTCTTCCATGATTCCGGCAGATTTTTAAGCTGTTCTGCGTTATACACACCATTCATTGCCTGCTGCAAGATTCCCGTTGACAAATCGGTTGCCAGAAGCTGGGTATCCCACTGCGCTCTGTCTAATCCGAAAAAATCATACATAACCATAGCAATCATATACGGTTCTTCTCCTGATGAAGCTGCGCCGCACCAGACACGCACATCCTTCCTGCTTTCTTCCCTTTTGCGGATCCACGGAAGCACCACGCTTTTGAAATAATCAAAATGTTCAAACTCTCTCATAAAATATGTATGATTTGTCGTCAACAAATCCACCAGCATTTTTTCCAGTGCGCCGGATTTATCATTCTCCACGGAATCCATAAAATCATTATAATTCTTCCAGCCACCTGCTTTCAGGCGGTTTTCCAACCGTCCGTTTACAATTACTTTCTTCTGACTCAGGTCAATGCCATAACGCTGCTTCACATAAACTGAAATTCTTTGAAATTCTTCATCTGTTATCATTTCTTGATTCCTCCCGTCAAATCATTAAAACATTTAATTTTAGTATAATTGACGTGATATTTTGCAATATATCTTAAAAATATCAGGATTAATCTTTATATTCTCTTCCTCTGCCATGGTTGCAAGAGCATCTTCTTTGCTGAGATTTTTTTTCTCTACTAATACACAATACCGTTCCACAATGGATACAATTTGTGCTGCAAGCGGAATTTCTTCTCCCTTCAGACCGTCAGGATAACCGCTGCCATCCCAATTTTCATGATGATAATGCGCAATATCAATCGCCATGCTAATAAAATCATTATAATCACTATTCACCCAAAGATCACTTAGCAATTTTGCTCCTATATTCGTATGATTCTGAATCGTTTTTACTTCTTCATCCGTCAAACTCTCCTTTTGCAATAATTCCTGAGAAATGCCTATTGTACCTATATCACAAAGAGGCGCTGCCAGTTCGATTGTATCAATATCTGTATCGGAAACCTTATCCTCAAATAAAGGGGACAGCTGCATTCCCTGTGCCAGGATCCGGCAATTCTTCTTTACTCTTTTCATATGCTCATCATTATAACGCGAATTCTGCGCTGCGATATTTGCCATAGCATATAAAATATTTTTTTTCTCCAATTCCATCTGTTTTAACTGTTCACCAACAGAAATCTGAAGCCGTCTGTTCATCTCCATAAGTTTGCGCTTCGTCTCATGTAAACGAAGCTGAACTCCTACACGAGCCTGTACAACCTCCGGAATAAAGGGTTTTGTAATATAATCCTCCCCGCCGAGAAAAAAACCTTCCACGATATCTTTGGGGTCATCAAATGCGGAGATAAATACAATGGGGATATTCTTTGTCTCTTCTTTTTCTTTCAAGATCTTACACAATTCATATCCATCCATTCCCGGCATGGAAATATCAGTTAAAATCAACTGTGGAGAACTTTGTTTTACCATCTCCAAAGCCATTTCCCCACTCTCTGCCAGAATCGGCGCATAGCCCATATTCTTAATAATTTCCTCCAATATAATTCGATTGGTCTCCACATCATCTACAATTAGAATTTTTTCCCTTTTGTCATCATCATAGAGCATATATATGCACCTCCTTCCAGCTACAAAAATCCATCCAATTCCTCGAAGCCGGCAACTACTTTGTCATAATTTTCCTTTTGTATTGCCATCTTCAATCTTAAAACCACTCGCTTTATTTCAGGTGGTGCGCTCTCTGTCAACTGCTTAATTGTATTCATAAGCATTTCTGCTTTTTCCCAATTTTCCATTTCGACGCAAAGAATCAGTTTTGATAAATTTCTCTTAAGGCTTTCCCGGTTCTCTGCCGTTCCATATTTTTTGATGTTTTCGGTTGCTTCATCTTCTATATTAGAAGCGCCCTCTGCGGGCATTGCCGGAAATGGAGGCGATGAAGCGCCCTGCTGTAAAAGGATCTTCTCATCTTCCTCACGGATGCCAACCCATATGGAAAAAGAAAATGTGCTCCCCTTATCCTTTTCACTCTCGACCTCAATTCTTCCTCCCATCAGTTCCACTAACTGTTTGCAAATATTCAGTCCTAAACCGGTGCCGCCATACTTTCTGGAAATGGAGGCATCCACCTGGGAAAAACTCTGAAATAACTTATCTTTATCTGCCTGGTCAATTCCAATACCGGAGTCCTTCACAATAAAAAACAATTCTATCTTGCCATTTACCTGGGCAGTCTTCACGACCTCAAGCGTAATCTTGCCCAACGCTGTAAACTTCTGTGCATTCGACAATAAATTATTCAGAATCTGCACAATCCGCAGTTCATCACCGATAATGTATTCCGGTATCTGCGGTGATACCGTCATAAAAAAGCCCAAACCTTTTTCTGTTATCTTATTAATATGATTCGCCTTAACATAATCCAGCATATTTCTAAAATGAAACTGCCTTGGTTCCAAAGTGAATTTCCCAGCCTCCAGCTTTGAAAAGTCAAGAATATTGTTGATGATTTTGTTCATATCATCACAACATCGCTCTATCAGCCTCAATGATTTTTCTATTGGCTTTGCCTGATCTTCTCCCAATAATTCCCTGACGTTGCCCAATATTCCATTCACAGGCGTTCGCAACTCATGCGTCACATTAGCAACAAACTCTGATTTCACCTTCATCGCCTGCTTTGCTTCCTGTCTCACCTGCTCAATCTCTCTGCTAAGAAAATTCTTTTCCAGAATATCGTTCGCCATACAAATATACATTCCCGGGCAATCATCGCTCATCACGATTCTCGCCTCTACCGGAAAACAAGTCAGGTTCTTCCGATATGCAACAAGATTCTGCACTTCATTGCCAAACAAAAAGTCTGATTCAAACCCATTCTCTGAAACCCGGAATGTATTCGGAAAAACTTCGCTAATATGTCTGCCGAGCAGGTCACTCTCATATTCTAGTTTTCTCTTCGCTGCATCATTCCCATAAGAAATTGTTCCTGTCCGGTCAAACATAAGAATCATCTCTAATGCAACTTCTATCGGGAAAATGCGGACTTCACTTTGTTCCATAAAATCCTCCCAGACAACGTAAAAAGGCAGTAAAATATATAATATTTTTGCTGCCTGCTATTTATTTAAATATCGTATTAAGAAAAATCAAATATCTTAATTACTTCAACAATGTTAAGAAATCTACTTTAGCAAGCCCAAAGCACCCTGGCATATCGTATTCTCCAAAACATCTCGTCAAATACCATGCGGTTATCAACAGCTGATATTTGCGGTTTATCATGAAAATTCCTATATTCTTTTATATTTTGCTTTCAGAATTAAAATAGCACTTTTCGCTATGAATGTCAATTCCTTTCACCGCAAAGATAGTGGAAAATTGTATCAGATAAAGCAGATTTCACTCTAAAGATAGGGTTTCTGATGCCTCCAAACGGAACATAACCATAAAATCCTGACATTTTGTGGATAAAAATAAGAATATTCATAGAAAATATTATAGAAAAAAATAAGTTTTATCTGTTATAATTATATAAAAGTATTTACTTTCAATTAAGAATGAGGTGTTATAATGATTCAAACAAAAAGTGATTTAATTCAATTAATCAAGACATTGGAACCTCAAAAAATAGTTTTTTGGATTGGTGCCGGAGTTGATTGTAATAGCCCGACAAACTTACCTTTAGCAAACAACCTTTTAGAAAAGATACTCGTATTAACTTGCGGAGAAGAATATGCAAAGTCCATAAAAGATCAATACGAGTTGGTTTATCAGGGGATTCCCAGAATGGAAACCGTTATTTCGGAAATAAAATTATTTGAAAGTGAATTGGCAATTGATTCTACTATTGTTAATGGCTTGTCATCCTTTTTAGATGCCCCACCAAATTCTTGCCATCAAGTTTTAGCTCAATTTTTAAATAAAGGTTCTAATATTGTTTCTTTGAATTATGGAAATACAATTGCAAAAGCATTTAATATGCAATATGATAATACTTTCCCCACAAAGCCAGTTTTTGATGAGGAATTCCGTTTGTATATGTACAAAAGTGAAAATATAACACAGGGAAAGATATATCATTTACACGGAGTTGCAGACGATTTAAGAACAATTGGCATTTCACTTAACGAAGTTAAAAAAACTTTTTCTCCAAAATTTAAGGAGCAATTAACCGAATGGATAAATAATTCATATTGTTTTATTTTTCTTGGATATAGTTGTTCTGATACTTTGGATGTTAATCCATTCTTTCTTAATCTCAAAACAAAGGGAAATGCAACAGGAATCATAATCAATTATTCAAAACATGAATCATTTGCAAATGAAAATCAAGATTCAAATATGGACAATATTTTAACACCATTCAACCAGAAAATTATATTTAATACAATTACGCGTGATTTTATTGAGTCTCTTGCCATTCATGATTATGAAAAAATCAAGAATAACGATGATAATAACGATGATGGACATAAATGGTCTGACAATTTTGAAAACTGTATTATACCTTATAATCAAGATCTTTATCAATATATAGCTTTGGGTCTAATAAATTCATTAGGTTTAGATTGCAAAGAAATTTTGGCATCTGATTGGTATAAACAGCAAAAAAAATACGAACTTTTCAAACGCCATTGGTATATTGATTATAATTCATTCATCTGCTTGAGCCGAGATTCTAACTTTAGTAACGCAATAAATTTTTCTACTAAATTAGATAATAGCCAGCTTACAAAGTCTGATATCTATGCAAATATAGGACTAACCAAAAAAGCCGCAAGGGCTGCTTTGCCAGTTACTGAAATTTATAACATTTTACATAACACCAATTGGGCAAACTCGAATTATCAAATAGATTGGACTATATCCACTGCACTTAACAGAAATGCACAATGGATAATCATTGATATATTGCGAAACCCATTTTTATTTAAGATAAAGCAAAAAAGATATAGTAAACTTGCAGATACAATCATAAAATGCAACAATATAATCATTAATCTTGGAAATGATTATGTTTTAAATTTCATTCAGCAATTAACAGCCTTAAGATATAATGGTGTTTTATTAATGGTGTTTAAAAACAAATATGCCCCCGCCATAAGAAATCTAAAAAAGGCATTGGATGATTATACTGCAATTAGTTCAATTGCTGGTATTATAAGGTGTAAATTGTATTTAGCATTTGTGGAATTGAGTAACTTTAGAATAAATAAAGACTCCAATTCCCTTAATGCTGCACAATCATATTTAAGTGATATACATGCACATTACTCAAAAATAATGAAATCAAGAGATAAATACATATATATACTTTTAAAAATCTATCTTGCATTTTGCTAAAACTACATTTTTATTCTGTTTTGGGATAAGTCTTGAAATGTACAGAAAATGGGGATTTTGGGGGAATGGAATGGGTTGATTTTTCATGCGTTTTGTTTGGTGTTTATGTCAAAGTGTGTCAATTATTATCCTCTAAATATTTTTGAATCTGTTCAATAATATATTTTGCCGCCTCTAACTGTCTCTCCGTCTCTTCCAATGAAGCAACAAAAAAATCATCATAATCACTATTTTCCCGCTTACGTTGTAAATTCGCCAGTTTCTTCCCTGCCTCTCTTGGCAGTTTGTCCGTTGCAATATAATTTTTATTGAAATAAGCCACTACATCTTTATGGCGCTTAAAATCAACTCCTTCTAATGCAAGAACAGCTTTTGCTGCATAAAATGCGGCATAATAGCAGCGATTAATTGCATCTTTGTAATGTTTATTTTCAACACACCATTTTGCTGTTTCCAGCGTTTCCAATGCACTTGCCATTCGATAATTGCATAAATCTTTTTCTTTTCTATCCATTTATCTCCACTCCCTCATTTCTGACATTACGATAAAACGGCAACACATCCGCCCAATACTCAAATTGCTCCTCATTCTTAATAATCGGTGATATGTGAATCCCATGCTCCATTTCTATGTCAAAAGCTAAATCGAAAATAGATTCTTCTACCTTTTCTATCAATTCAGGAGATATTTTTACTAAAATCATAACATCCACATCTGAACTCTCTCCAAAATCACCTCTTGCATAAGAGCCATATAAAATAACCTTTGACAAGTCATTTCCTAATAATCTTCTTAACTCTACAGCAAAACCATATATAATATTGCTTATTGTATTTGGCATAATATCATCCACCCTCTTTCTCTTGCATAATTCCATTTGGCATTTAATAAACTATTATTGTCCATGTGACAACCTTCCTTTATTAAATGTATCATTTCTTTTTGGTTTTATATTTTACTGTTAAAATATTCCTGTGTAACTTGGAATTGATTTCATCCAAGCACAAAATGACAGATGGCATCATATATACAAAAGTTGCTACTGTAATTCTGAGAAAACCAATCCATCAATTATACACACTAATTACACAACCATCAAAGTATTTTAATGTCATACTTCTACTAGATCCTAAATCCGATATTTGGTGTCTATTGGATTTTTGTGTGTCTAAGAAATGCTGGATTTTTATTGTTTTGGGGGATTCCTATTAGATAGTTTATATGTGTTTTGTTGGGCGTTGACGTCAGGGTTGATGTCAAAGTGTATCCGAATTTATCTCTTCAATATATGTTGCCAGTCTGCTCTATTATATAAAATTCGTATAATATGTACTTCATCTGCATTCTCATCATAATAATAAAAAATATTATAATTATCAAACCATGTCATACGCAAAGACAACTTTCTCAATAAATCGTCATTAACATAATGGTATCGTTCCGGGAACTGGGCAAGCCCCCAAAGCATTTCTAAAATACCGTCTATCATTCTTTCTGCTGCTGACGGATTGCACAAATGCACACGGATATAATATTCAATATCAAGCAAGTCGTACTCCGCAGGTTCTGTAATTACTACTCTAGCCACGCTCTGCTCTCCTTTGTTCTATTTTCTGTTCTAAGTCCTCTAATGTAATTTCTCTTTTTTCCTGCATCGCCTTATATCCTTCACCAATCAGGCGATATAATTCTAATTTCGTTTCGTTTTCGTTTATTTCTTCCTTAATATTTGATGTTGTTGCTAACATATCATCACACCTTTCCAAAATGAAATATCAATCTTCCATTGTCTCATTTTTTCTGTCAATAATTACGAAAAAGTCAGAAACAACCACCATCCAGCTATTTCTTATCTATAGATATGTCACTAACTCTTCCTCAATCTTTGTTAATTTCATACTGCCACTTCCCTTCTGACATAAACGTGTTTCCAATTGCTCATATTATATCCAATTAATGATAAGATTACAAGAAAAAATGCGGATGACAGGAATCGAACCTGCACGGTCTCCCACTAGATCCTAAGTTTGATTTATTCTGTTTTCCAGGTTTGGATAATTCTTGAAATGTACAGAAAATGGGATTTTGGGGAATGGAATGGATTAATTTTAAGAAATAGATTCTCCTGCCTGTAATAAAACAAGCTTCTTTATATCTTCCCTTATATAAAATCCACTACTAATCATATCTTCTATAATAGGTTTCACCTCAAAAATAATTCCTTGTTTTTTTGCTTTCAACAAAACGCCTAATGTACCAGTAACTTTTAAACCTAAATATACCGCTGTCTTTTTCGCTGAATTATCATCTATTATTACCAAATCTGCTTTAGGTTCTTCCTGTGCCAAAATCATAGTTTCTACTTCACCAGCATGCAATTTCGCCTGGTACATTCGTTTATTTGCTTCGCTTGATATAGACTGTACTTTTATCCAATCTCTTGCAGACAAAATCTGATTACACGCAGAATCTTCTTTTATCATAATTTCATTCAAAACCGCCTGTGGTATAATAATCTCACCATATACTTCTTTCAAAATATAAAGCCTGTCAATATTACATAAAACAATCAATGGTGTTGAATTTACAATTACCCTACGCATTTTCTAACTCCTTCAAAAAATCCTCTTCACTGTCAAATTGAAAGATTGAAACTTGATTGTCTCCCAAATATTTAATAAAATCTTCTTTTGACATATCTGCAATTTTTGCAGCATATCCAAGAGAAATTTTATTTTGAACATAAAGTCCAAGAGCCACCATTTTTTTTGCAAAACCTGTAGCTTCCTTTTCACTCATCTTTGTATCGTACAAAACTTCTTCCGGTATGTCCACTGCTATACTGCACATATTCTATCACCCTTTCTTGGCTGAACAAATAACAATAATATTCTTATTTATCATTATATCCTAATGCATTTTTATTTACAACAGAATTTGCAGAATGAAGCTCCCCGGGGCAAGCCCTCAAGTTCCATCACTGTCCTCGAATTTCT
>JAMPFS010000079.1 GCA_023664325.1 Clostridium sp. | reverse complement strand
GGCTGTTTTTATGCCCGGATATTCCTAAAATTAACCGCAAATATCCAATCATGGGTAGGAAAGGAGTTGAGAGTTATGCCATATATCGCACCGGAAGTCGTGCAGGAAGCGAAGAAGATGGACTTGTTGACGTATCTGAAAAATTACGAGCCTTTTGAACTTGTGCATTTTTCGGGCAACACCTATACCACAAAAACGCATGACAGCTTAAAGATTTCCAATGGAAAATGAATGTGGTGGAGCCGTGGAATCGGGGGCAGGTCAGCACTGGATTATCTGATAAAAGTCAGGGACTATACCTTTTTGGAAGCGGTACAGACGATTGCAGGACAGGCGGCGATAACGCCGCCTGTTTCCATACCAGCCGAAAAGACAACAGAAAAGAAACTGCTTTTGCCGAAACAAAACTGTAATCAGATAAGAGTTGTTTCTTATCTGAAAAGCCGGGGGATTGACACCGATATTATCAAATTTTGTTTGCAATCGGGGATTGTTTATGAGAGCGAGAACTATCACAACGCTGTTTTTGTAGGCAGAGATAAGGAAGGGAATCCCCGTTATGCCGCTTTGCGGGGCATGGGGACAGACTTTATCGGAGATGCAAACGGGAGTGATAAGAATTACTCATTTTCCATTCCGGCAGAAGAAAACAGCGCAATACGCAGTTATTCCAACAGCTATTTTACCTTGCAGACCATAAGCACGGGGGCAGGCTTCCCGTCCATGTGCATTTCTTAATGGACGAATTTGCGAATGTTAGCCTGCCGGATGATTTTGACAAAATCTTCTCCGTTATGCGGTCAAGGGAAGTCAGCGTGTCTATTATCCTGCAAAATATGGCGCAGTTAAAGGCACTGTTTGAAAAGCAGTGGGAAAGCATTGTCGGGAATTGCGACCAGTTTTTATATCTTGGCGGCAACGAACAGGGAACCCACAAGTATGTCAGCGAATTGTTGGGAAAAGCCACTATTGATATGAACACTTATGGAAAATCTACCGGGCATTCCGGTAACTATTCCACCAACTATCAAATATCGGGACGGGAACTTTTGACACCGGATGAGGTGCGTATGCTGGATAACCGCTACGCACTTCTTTTTATCCGTGGGGAGCGTCCGGTAATCGATGAAAAATTTGATATATTGAAACATCCCAACGTCGCATTGTCCACCGATGGGAAAGGAAAACCCTACCGCCACGGGGAAGTGACACAGGCAGTGGCGAGCATTTCACTTGGTAACAGTCTGGAGGGTGAAGTGGGGCAGGAACAGACTGAAAATTATTCCTACGAGCTTTTATCCAACGAGGATTTAGAAGCTATATTCAATCAATCTCAAAATAAGGAGGAAACAGAACAATGAGGAAGAAAAACGAGAACAAAAAGGAAACAAGCAGACAGCCGATGGACAGAAAGACAAAAAGGGCAATGGTATTATATGCCGCACTGGTACTGGTGATGACAGCAGGGACGACAACCGTATATGCAGCGAATGATCCGCTTACGGTGATAAACAATCTGTCTGATTTTATCTTTGGTTTAATCCGTGCGGTTGGATTGATTCTGCTTGGGTGGGGCATTGTGCAGGTTGGATTGTCTTTGCAGTCCCATGATCCGAGCCAGCGTTCCAATGGATTCTTAACCCTTGCGGGCGGTGTCATTATCACTTTTGCAAAAGAAATCTTAACCCTTATCACAGGCTGATGAAAAAACAGATAAGTGCATGAAAAGATTGAAGGTAAAGGGGCAGGCTGTATCCGGCAGGCTCCTTTGCCAAATCAAAAGTGAGGTGACGAAATGGATTCAGATAATTGGGTAGTGCAGAATTTAGTGAACGTACTGGACACATGGAATGAAAAACTGGCGGAGATATGGCAGATTATGACACAATCCCCGGAAAACTTTAAGGGCGGAGGAATCTGGAGTGCGATAGTGAACATACACGGCGCATTGCAGGCAGTCACCTATGCCCTTTTGGTATTGTTTTTTGTTGTCGGCGTAGTAAAGACGTGCGGCAGCTTTGTGGAAGTGAAAAAGCCGGAACACGCATTGAAGCTGTTTATCCGGTTTGCCATAGCAAAGGGTGTTATATCCCACGGAATGGAATTGATGATGGCGTTATTTAATATTGTGCAGGGAATTGTCGGCACGATTATGAATACCGTAGGCTTTGGAGCCGCACAGCAGACCGTATTACCGAATGAGATAGTGGAAGCGGTAGAGGATTGCGGATTTTTTGAGAGTATTCCTTTGTGGGCGGTGACGCTGATCGGCGATCTGTTTATTACGGTACTGAGTTTTATTATGATAATGAGCGTGTATGGGAGGTTTTTCCGCCTGTATCTGTATACGGCAATTGCACCGATTCCTTTAGCGACTTTTGCCGGGGAACCATCGCAGAATGTGGGAAAAAGTTTTATCAAGTCCTATGCGGCAGTATGCCTTGAAGGGACAATTATTGTGCTTGCCTATATTATATTTTCGTTGTTTGCGTCATCCCCGCCAGTGGTTGATCCGGATGCGGCGGCAGTCACAATGGTATTCCATAGAGTGCGGTGTGCAGTCATTGAAAGCCTGCCTGCAAAGTGCCGGGGTAGAAAATCCGATTGACATGGAGCATATCAAGCTGGCATTGCAGGGGTATAATTTCGGCAGCGGATATATTGCATGGGCAGAGAGTAATTACGGAGGATATTCCATCGGCAATGCCACAGAATTTTCTATTATGATGGCTGAGCGTATGGGATGGGACAGCTATGGAGACAAACAGTATGTCCCCCATGTATTACGATATTATGTGTTCGGCAGAATCCCGACCGGAATCGGCAGCCAGGCAATCGTGCAAGTAGCCTTGACGCAAGAAGGCAGCAGCGGTGACACTTATTGGAGTTGGTATGGTTTTGACAGCCGGGAGGAATGGTGCGGCTGCTTTGTGTCGTGATGCGCCGAGCAATGCGGCTATCTGGATAGCGGAGTAATGCCAAGATTTTCTTTGTGTTCGGATGGTGCAGACTGGTTTAGTGTCCGTGGGCAGTTTCAGGACGCAAGCTATGTTCCGGCGGCAGGGGATATTATTTTCTTTGATTGGGAAAGCGATGGAATTATAGATCATGTAGGAATTGTGGAAAGCACTGTCAATGGTGTTATAAATACCATAGAGGGGAACAGCAGTGATATGTGTGCAAGGAGAAGTTACAGCATGGGAAGTGATTCTATATATGGCTATGGAGTGCCATTGTATTAAGTGGTAAGAGAGAACCAGAGGTTTATTCCTCTGGCTCTTTTGCCCTACATATACCTTTGGCGGTTCCCTCAATGACGGTAAGTTCCTTGTCACTGAAGGTATCAAGAAGGGTGTCTATCTGCCTGCGGAGAGAAGTTTTGTTAAGCTGCTTATCTGGAAATATGTATTGATCGGCCGATATGTGAAACATTGCGATAAGCTGAACAAATAACTGGAAACTTGGGTGCTGTCCCTCATTTTCAATGGATTGAAGGTGTCTGGGAGTTATATTGAGTAATTCCGCTAACTGTTCTCTTGTTAGTTCTCTGCTTTCACGAGCCTTTTTAATAGCTTGTCCGATTGGAAAGAAATCAAAAGTTTCTGGTACTTCGCTCATATCTTCACCACCTTGTTTTTATAAGATTTCACATCTATATTTTAAGGAAATTAAAGTTCTTATTAAACGTGATTAAATTTCCGTATATGAGAAATGATAATTCTCATAAGGAGATATATTAAAAATCATAAAAAGCGAAATTTAATAGTTGATATTATTCGTTTAAACGATTATAATAAATGCAATATGTTTTTGGAGGTTAGAAATGTTTGAATATATGACGGTACAGGAAACAGCAAAATTGTGGAAAATATCTGAGCGACGAGTTCAAAAATTGTGTGTCGAAAATAGAATTCCTAATTTATTAAAAGTTGGAAGGATGTGGTTGATACCGCAAAGCGCAGAAAAGCCTATTGACAAACGAACAAAAGCAGGAAAAGTTATGATAAAGTAAAAGATTGGATAAAGAGTTAATTTCAATTATGGTAGTAATTAAAAATCAGGTATCAAAACGTAAAACCAAAAGAGGGTGAAAAATTATGCAATATTATCAATTAGATAAGCATCCTATCGAATTTGTATTATCAGAAAACATTGAAAAGCATTTTTCTTCTCATAATCATGTCGGACATTATGTGGTTTCATTAGTTGTGCAAGGAGAAGTAGAGGTTTTCTTGGAAAATAAAAGAATAGAATATACGAAAGGGAATCTGTTTATTATACCACCGTATACGTTGCATTCAATTTATCAAAATAAAAATGTAAGGTTATTATCCATGTGTATAGGAACATCTTTTATTGAGGAAAATACTTTAGATTTGGCAGTAAATATTATTCAAGATTTTATTAAAAATTTATGTGAGAAAGAAATCATTGATTTTACAGATGCAAAGAGTTTATTAAATTCGATACAGACGATCTATTATTTCTATGAAAAAAATAGAAAAAAACTTGATGAAGATATAAGTATTTTGGCGGATAAAATTGTTAGCCATCCGGAACTGGAGTTGACTATAAACACATTGGCAGGAGATATCTTTGTCAGTAAATATTATCTTATAAGGAAATTTAAAAATTGTATTGGTATGACACCACATCAGTTTCACATTCAGAACAGGATACGAAAATCGCAACATTTATTGGATGATGAAAAAACGATTGTTGAAATTTCTGTTGCAATGGGATTTTATGATCAAAGTCATTTTAATAAGACTTTTCAGAAAATTGTGGGGATATCGCCATTGGAGTATATTCATTCGAGAAAAGATATGCGGCTATATACATAGGGCAATTTTTTACAAGACGTAGCACCTTTTAATAAATATAATTTGAGTGTAATCAGATAAATTACATATTTTAAATGGAGGTGCAAAGATGAAGACATTTGAATCATTTAACAATGGAAAATTAGTTTTGCCGGAAAAAACGGTTGAATTTGCCGGAATTGAATGGTCGAAACATGCAACATTCAAGGGTGTTGAGCTGAAGCACATTGTTACAGCAAAGGATACGAATGGAGAATTTAGTTATCATCTGGTACGGATTGCTCCCAATTGTAGCATAGGGGAACATATTCATGAAACGCAGTTGGAAACGCATGAGGTAATAGCAGGGAGTGGTAAGTGCATAAATGCAGGCGGTACTCTACCGTATGAAGTTGGTACTGTTTCTATCATGCCAGTAGGCGTAAAGCATGAAGTTAATGCTGGTTCAGACGGATTATATTTGTTTGCCAAGTTTATGCCCGCATTGTGCTAATTGATAATCACTAATGGAGTAGATTCTGGAACATGGAGCCGATGAACTTGTGAGCCATCACAAATCATCGGCTTTTGTTTATAAAAGACAATTTCTGTAAGAGGGGAGAGGTGAATAACGAAAAACAAAGAAATATTTTGGATACGTTGTCCTGTTTGCGGGAACAAAACACGTGATAAAATAAGAGAGGATACTGTTCTGATGAATTATCCTCTTTATTGCCCAAAATGCAAACAGGAAAATTTAATTGATGTAAAGAATTTGCATATAGAAGTAATCAAAGAGCCAGCCGCAGAGACGCAGAGCCGATGAATTTGTGAGTAATCACAATTTGTCGGCTTTTTCTTTTTAGGAAAATTGATTGAGTAAGCTCACTGAATAAAAAAAACGGAGTTTTTGAGTGGGCTTTTTTGTCATACATTGATCCCTTTCAAACTATGTTTTTGAAGTTTGGGAGATATTTTGTACTTGATTAGAACCATAAAGCAGCCGTTTTTGCAAAGTGGTAATTTCTTATATTTATTACACTGGGAATTAGAGAATAACTTGTTAAAAAAATTCTTGTAAATGTAGGACACTTTTATATCCTAAAAGTAGAAGCTAAATTTCTACATAATAGATTTGTGCTTTTTTATACCCGCAAAGGTTATATAACTTTTGCGGTTTTTCTTTTGTTATTTTTTGTATCACAGTGTAAGAAAGTGATTTTTTGCATTGGTTGCCGTTCTCCACCTACCAATCTGGATTTTCAAAAAATTCAGATTGGAGGAAATAAGATGGAGGGTAATCATCCAAAAAGAAGAAAGGACAAATATAATCCTTATAATATATACGAGTTACATGGACATTATTTTATTTCATTTAAAGATGGACAAGGTATTCTGCAAAAATTTGAAATCAGTAAAAAGTTGTATAACACGTTTGATTCATTTGAATTGGACGATCTGGTATATCTGAACGTATTGGACAGACATATCGAGCAGTCCGAAGTGTGGGAAGCGACACTGAATATGAGAGCGGTGAAAAAGGCAGACAGTACGGAAGAAATCGTATTCAGGAAACTTCAGCAGGATAAGTTACATAAGGCAATCAATAAACTTCCGGAAAAGCAGAAAAGAAGGCTGATTTTGCATTATTTCCAGAGGTTGACTTATGTGGAAATCGCAGAGCAGGAGAAATGTTCGACCAGAGCAGTAGAATACAGCATACATGGAGCAATTCAAAGCCTGAAAAATTTTTTTGAAAAAAATTAAAAAATGACTTTCGGGTTTTGAACGATGAGTGAGGAAACAGGTGAAGGAGATAAAAATCCTTTGCCTGTTTTCCATTTTATGGCGAATGGGTTTGCACTATGAAAATTTCATACTCATTCATCAAGCACATTCCTGTTGCTATCGTGAGAGCGTAAGCCACGTTAGCAGATACGCCATGATGTGAGCGGGGTAGGGGCAACGTAAAAGCACAGATAAAATGGTTTGCGGCTGCACAATTCCCATTTAAGGAGCGAAAAATACCGGGCTATAACTGTCAGTTTGCTACTGATAAGGCGATAACAGGCAGCAGGGACAATGATACTCCCGTCCAGTCACAAGTCGAGCGTTAAAAGCGTCGCAACAAATGAGGGCGGCTTCGGGTGATCCCCGGAGGGGTGCGATTCCCGTGGAACTGGTCAGCAGCCGGTCGTTTGGTGACTTCCCTTGTGTTTTATAACGCAGTAAGCCGGGGTGTCGAGGACAAATAGGCTTTACTTACTGATTTGTGGAGGATAGGAAATATGCCAGACAAAATATACAGAGGTGAAATGTACTATGCAGACCTGAATCCTGTAATCGGTTCAGAGCAGGGAGGGCTCCGTCCCGTTCTTATCATTCAGAACAATACGGGAAACTTTCACAGTCCTACTGTAATCGTGGCGGCAATATCGGGGAGAATCAACGAGAAACCTAATCTGCCGACACATCATAAGGTAAGGGCGTATGCGGGCTTGAAAGAAGAATCCCTTGTGCTTTTGGAACAAATACGGACAATAGACAAAAAGCGTTTGCAGGAATATATCGGGAAATTGAACCGGGCAGATATGAAACAGGTAGATCGCTGCCTTGCAATCAGCCTTGCATTAAAAGCAGGCAATAGAGCCGGGGAATAATTTATAGAGAACGGGTGGGCAGAGCGAATGCCCACCTTGTTCTCTATAAGGATAGAAAGGGGCGCATTTATGTGGGTAGCAGAACAGCAGATAAAAGAAGAAATAAACGGCTGCCAGATAACATTGTCTTTTTCGGCAAAGCCAGTGAGCGGAGTAATTGAAAAGATACAGTCTATTTTATCTAACGCATATAATGAGCGGGTACAGAGTGAATTGACAGGTATTATCGAGGTAGAGCTTTCATGTAAGTGACAGCATACGGATGACACTATAAATTTTAAAATCGCACATTTGCGGTTGAAAGAGTTCCTTCCTAATAATAATGGCGAAAGTGGATAGCCACTGATGGACTTTGAAAATTTCATATAGTGCATCCCGTAGAAATAAATTACGGGAGGATATTGCAAATGAAAAGAGTTTACACTTTATACAGAGTTTCCACAAAGAAACAGGTAAATATCAGTGAGAACCACGAAAACGACATCCCTATGCAGAGGGGAGCCTGTAAGGAATTTGTGAAATACAAGCAGGATTGGGAAATCGTGAAGGAATATGAGGAAAAAGGCGTTTCCGGATTTAAAGTGTCAGCCAAGAATCGGGACGCAATCCTTGATTTGCAGGAAGCCGCATTGAACAAAGAGTTTGATGTGTTGCTTGTATTCATGTTTGACCGTATCGGGCGCATTGATGATGAAACACCGTTTATCGTGGAATGGTTTGTTAAGACAGCGGGGGTTGAAGTCTGGAGCGTTAAAGAGGGCGAGCAGAGATTTGAGACGCACGTTGATAAACTGACCAATTATATCCGATTCTGGCAGGCTTCCGGTGAGAGTGAAAAAACTTCTATCCGAATCAAGACCAGAGTGCAGCAGTTGAAGCTGGACGGACTATATACGGGTGGAGCTTTACCATATGGTTATCGAATCGTGCCAAGCGGGGTGAAAAACCGGAAGGGGCAGGAACTGAAAAAGTATGAAATTGACCTTGAGCAGTATGTTGTGTATCGGAAGATAGTCGAAAAGACCATCAATAACGGTACAGGCAGCTATGTTATGGCGCACTTCCTGAACGATCAGGGATATAAGACAGCCAATGGCAAGAAGTTTACCAGTAAAGCGATTTTACGGATACTGTCAGCGGCACTTCCGAGAGGGTGTACTAACGAGGGCGAAACTTCGGAAGCCTTGCAGAAATTGAGAATTATCAGTGATGATGAGGCGGTAAGGATTGATGAGATACTGAAACAACGGGCAGAAGTCGATGAAGAAAAACGCCAGCTTGCTATACGGACAAAAGGTGAAGCGATGTTGTCGGGAAATATTTTTTGCCAGCATTGCGGTGGACGGATAACGACCACACACCATAAAGACCATTATTTCCGAAAGGACGGAAGCGAATATCTGAAAGACGAATTAAAATACCGCTGCTATCACAAGGCGAATAAATTATGTGAGTGTGACGGGCAGACAAACTATATTGCCACAAAGGTTGATGAAGCAGTCAGTCGGATTATGCGTCAGGTGTTCGAGGGTATGGACGGTGCGCCGGAGGAAGAAAAATATAAGGAAATTCTCAAAAAGCAGCAGGCGGCTCATAACGCAGGCAGACGGAAAACAGTATTTGAACTGGAAAAGGACAAACGGCAGTTAGAAGTTTTGCAGCGTGAGATCGGAAAGACACTGTTAGGGGAAAGCTTTTATTCACCGGAAGATTTGAAAGAGGCAATCAATGCGGTAAAGTCAAGAATTGCAGACAATGAGGAGCGGTTGGAAAAACTGGACAGTGAAATGAATCAGAAAAAAGAGATGATAGAAGCTATCCTGCCAGCTTACCGACGTTTTAAAAGTTGGGCAGAAGAATTTGACACAGCCGATTTAGAGCAGAAAAAAATGATTGCCTGTCAGCTATTCGACCGGATTGAGTTGGGAAAGGACTATAACATTACCATACACATGAATATCACCTACCAGCAGTTTTGTTCTGAGTGGAAATCAAACATAGGTAGTCAGGCAACAGTTTGACGGTTATCAGAAAAGTGTATTCTATCATGAGCAAGAGGAAATAGGACAATATAGCATAGAATAATATATAAGTATAAAAACGCAACGAAAATTCTCGAAAGATTGAAAAAGTGCTTGCAAAATTTATGGAAACATGATAATATAAATTCCGTCGCAAGAGCGACATGAAAGAAATATTTATCCCACTCTTATCGGTGTGCGAATGCCACCGTTGGTAGAGCACTCGGCTGTTAACCGAGTTGTTGT
>JAMPFS010000078.1 GCA_023664325.1 Clostridium sp. | reverse complement strand
ATAAGAACACAGCTAAAATCATGGTTGTGTGGATAAAACTGCGGAAACTCAAGGAAAGGAGTGTATTGACAAATGGATAGAAATAGGGTATATTTGGAAGTGCCAGAGTTTTCCGGAGAAAATGTACCGGTAGCTGTGGCGGCAAGGGTAATGAAAAAGGATCAGCAGTTTATCCGACAGGGAATTATCCTCGGACTTTTGACTTTTGGAGTTGCCTTTAAGAAAGAGGGAAGTTCTCAGTACGACTATTACATATCGCCTATCAAGTTCTGGGAAGAAACGGGATATGTGTATGACGGAGCAGAGGCGTAAATCGGGTTTGAGAAGTGCTGAGTAGTTGAAAAAATTGGTGAATAGGTAACATGGAGGTAACAAAAATGGTAATAAACGGCGTAAATTCGTGCAAAACTGTTTCGATTGAGGAAGCAGCAGATGCAGGCAAGTTCTAAATTTATCTTATGAGTGAAAATGCCGAAAGGCTGAAAAGTACCGTAATCGTAGGGATTGCGGTACTTTTTGTCGTTTGTAGGCAGCGATCATACGTTGAAGTTATACCGGCTCCTTTTCCAAAGCCTCAATCTCTTCCAGTGAAAGACCGGTTGTTTCAGCAATTGCGGGCTTATCCAGCATAGATAAAAGTTTTTTTGCAATTTCCCGAGCTTTTTGCTGTTCGCCTTTTGCGAGTCCTTCACGCTCACCACGCTTTCGGATTCCAATCTCAATTGCAAGATTGTCCTTTCTTGCTTCACACTGCATGCGTATTTTCTCATCTTCGGTAAGCTGCGACATGGTATAGACACATTCATCAATAATTTCATTTTTTTCTGATAACATACACAATTCCTCCCAGCTTTCGGCATGGAACAGTTTTGCCCATTGATACAGTTTCAGGTTGCGTTCTTTCTGGACAGCCTTTTCGTTATGGAGCTGTTTTAAATTCAGAACATAGATAGCAAGGTCGTCGCTATAACGGTTGTGGTATTCTGGATTCTCATTAATTAGATAGTATTTTGAGAGAAGCTCTTCCACATCTTCAAATAAATCAAAATCTAAAATACTGATCTGTATGACGGGGATAGCTTCATTGTAATCCTGCCCCTCTTCCAGATTATTATAGGTTCTGCACAGATAAGTCAAAGATCGTTCTTTCCAGTAACTCTGTTTCACAATCTGCATTTCAATATTCACATACTGGTTATTGTTGAGCAGAACCTTGATATCCAGAATACAGGTCTTGCTGTTGATTTCTTTCCCGAGTTCGATCGGGTTACAGATATCAAGATCAGAGACTGTATTCGGATTTATGTCTGTGATTGCACAGATTAGGTGTTTTAATACGTTCTTGTTTTTTTGCATCACTGCACGGAACATATAATCATTTGTTAAACGATATTGTAGCTTGCCCTTCCGGTTCTTATAATTATAACGTGCAGAATCTGCCTCTCGTGTTACAAAATTCTTATCAGCCATATAGTATCCTCCTATTATTTATCCTGATGATTGCATAATAATAGAAGAAGCCTATGGCTTGTGGTTAGAATATCGTCTCATCCGCCTCCTTTCCTCTCCAGGTACATTCAATACAACTATTTTATAACATTGTGGTGAAAATGACAACTATCATATAATTTTAAGACCGCTTTGTAAGGTGGAAAAATCTATCACCGTGTGCTACAATATAAATTATCTGGCAGATACTTGCCAATCAATGAGTATGGAATACAGTGCAGTTATAGACAGAAAGGCAGTTCAATATGAATATACAGACAAAGGTAGTAAACATATTAATCGAGAAGGGATATCGCATTTCGTTCGCAGAGTCCTGTACCGGTGGACTGGCGGCAGCCACCATTGTCAGTGTGGCAGATGCATCCAAAGTATTGGATATCAGTTTTGTAACCTATGCAAATGAGGCAAAAATGCGTTATGTGGGTGTGAAGGAAACCTCAATTGTGGAATATGGCGTTGTGAGCGAACAGGTGGCATATGAGATGGCTGCCGGTGTCGCAAAGGAGGCGGCAAGCGAGGTGGGAATTGGCATTACTGGCATTGCGGGTCCTGGTGGGGGAACCCGGGAAAAGCCTGTGGGGATGGTTTGTTTTGGGATTTGTATCAATGGTGAAGTATCAACCTATACCAGGCAGTTTGGCAGCATTGGCAGGGATGAGGTAAGGGCTGCCAGTGTGGAATTTGTGCTGCATACATTGTACGAGAAGTTAAATTAGGTAGTTCCGACCGTTTTTGTATCTTGGTGTTTATCCTCGGATATCGAGTAGGTTTCTTAAAAATCTCTGTTTAAAGCGCTACACATACCGTTTGATATGAACGTATATTTTTCCTTTTTTGGTACTGCCTCCGGTATCTTCAAAAATAAATTTTCCATATCCCCTGACGGAGAACACATCCCCTTTTTTCAGTATTATGCTGTTGCGTCCTGTAATTTCACCGTTTAAGGTTACCCGCTTGTCTTCAAAAAGGGCAAGGGCTTCCTTGCGGGAACATTTTATGAGGCTTGCTATGACTCCATCAAGCCGCAGGGATGAGACGGGAAATTCTTCATCTGCTAAAGAGGGGGTAAGAGCCGGAATGTTAATGCCGCAAATCTCACATTTCACGTTCGTATGCCTGACCTTTGTCAGTTCCTGGCAGATGTAATCGGCAATGCGTTCAAGGCAGAAGATATAGGCATTTTTTTCTTTCACAAGAATATCGCCAAGCGTATCCCGTTCAATGCCTAAATGCATTAAGGCTCCTAAAAAATCCCGGTGGTTTAAAGCTTCACTGAATTTTTCAAGTAATGGGCTTACCTTGATTGCCGTAATCGGAAAGGCGCCGGCATAGCCGAACTCCTCCGCGCTGCCAAAGCCCACGACCTGACGTTCACTCAGTTCATTTCCCCCAAATGTTTCATAATGGATATAAGAAAGCTCGTCCTTTAGCTCAGATAGTAGTGACAGGTCTGTTGCAGATAAAAAATTACTGTAGGTATATATATTCTGGTTGTAGGCACGTTTCGCAAGATCCATCAAACGTCCTTTTAATATTTGTTTTTCTGTCATAATGTATTACCGTTCCCATTCCGGGCAATGATGCCCTATATATAATCATTCGCAATTGCCAAACAACCATTCGCTTTCCGGACTACCGTCCTGCAAGTTCATGTTTGCTTGCTGGAATTATTTTATCATATCCACTAAGCTCGAAAATATCAGCTAAAGCATACCTTTCTACTAAGCTCGGCAATGCCTCGCTAAGTATACAGGCATCGCTAAGTGGCTAGATATATATTCTTACTAAATTCGCACTGCGCTTCACTTGTGCTCATTAAGTGTTCATATTATATCATAAAATTTTTATAAAATATAGTGGCACTACTTGTAATTCAGTAGGTGTCCGTGGTAGAATTTATAAGTTGACAAATGGATTTATAAGCAGGTAATTGCACAACGGACAGTTGCGAAAATGGAGTTTCGCAATCGCCTAAGGTTATAAAATTTGAGAGGAGATAAAAATGGTACGTCATGTAATTCTGTGGAAATTAAAAGAGGAGCTTTCGGGAGAGGACAAGTCGAAAGTGATGAAGGAGATTAAGGAGAATTTGGAAGGGCTTGTGGGCAGGGTGCCGGGACTTAACAGTGTGTCCGTCATTATCGCACCGCTTGCTTCCTCCAATGCAGATTTGATGCTCGACAGTGTATTAGAAAATGAAGAAGCGTTAAAGGGTTATCAGACGCATCCGGAGCATGTGGCAGTGGCAAATACCTATGTGCGCCCATACACAGAGGTTCGTATGTGTATAGATTATGAAGTATAATATATAGGTAATTGCGAAAGTTTGTTTTTGCAAACTTCCGTTGTACAAAACAGACAATATCAACACAGGTACGCTTGCGCTGCTTGTCGCTCGCAACAGTGCTAAGCTCGAAAAAACCTCGCTAAACACTGGCGGCTCCAAAGCACCTTGTTTATGATATTATCTGTTTTGCACAACTAAGTTTTGGAAACCGAGAGTTTCGCAATTACCAATAGCGGATATATGTTGAAAGGTGAGAAGATATGCGGTTTGTAATACAGCGAGTCACCCATGCAAGCGTGACAATAGAAGAAAAGATTGAGGGAAAAATTGACAGGGGTTATCTGGTGCTGATTGGCATAGCAGATTCCGACACGAAAGAGATTGCAGATAAAATGATACGAAAGATGTTGGGACTGCGGATCTTTGAAGATGAAAATGGCAAGACAAATATCAGCCTTGCAGATGTGAACGGAGAACTTTTACTGGTATCCCAGTTTACGTTGTACGCCGACTGCAAAAAAGGCAATCGTCCCTCATTCATAAGGGCAGGAAAACCGGATATGGCGAGTGAAATGTATGATTATATTGTGAAAAGATGCAGGGAGCAGGTGGAGAAGGTAGAGACCGGAAGCTTTGGGGCAGATATGAAGGTGGAACTTTTAAATGATGGTCCGTTTACAATCTTGTTGGATAGTGAGGAATTGGCATGACAAAAGAACAATTTAGAACTCTTGTAAAACAGAAAATATTGGTATTGGATGGAGCAACCGGAAGTAATCTGCAATGTGCCGGCATGCCTACCGGAGTATGCCCTGAACAGTGGATTTTGGAGCATCCGGAGGTTTTAGTGAAATTGCAGACTGCCTATATCAATGCGGGAAGCAATATTATTTATGCACCGACTTTTACATGCAACCGGATTAAGCTTGAGGAGTATGGCTTAGAGGAACAGCTTGCCGGGATGAACCGGCAGTTGGTGGCGCTTTCCAAAGAAGCGGTGGCAAAGACCGGATACCGTGCCTATGTTGCGGGTAATCTCACCATGACGGGAAGACAGCTTTATCCAATCGGCAAACTTACATTAGAAGAATTGATAGATGTCTATAAGGAACAGATTCGCATTTTGGCAGATGCAGGGGTGGATCTGCTGGTAGTGGAAACGATGATGAGTCTTGCGGAGGCAAGGGCAGCGCTGATTGCAGCGAAGGAGACCTGTGAACTGCCGGTCATTATCAGTATGACCTACAATGAGGATGGAAGAACGCTTTACGGAACAGATCCCAGGACAGCAGTTGTGGTGCTGCAAAGTCTTGGCGCAGATGTGATTGGAATTAACTGCTCTACCGGCCCGGCAGAAATGATTCCCCTTGTCGAGCAGATGAAACAGTATGCAAATGTTCCGGTTCTGGCAAAACCGAATGCAGGCATGCCGGAGCTGATAGACGGAGAGACTGTATATGCCATGACGCCGGAGGAGTTTGCTTTGCACGGCAGAAGCCTGGTGCAGGCTGGTGCGGGAATCATAGGCGGGTGCTGTGGAACCACCCCTGCCCATATCACGGCGCTTGCCCAGACTGTGCGGTTAATGGAGGTTCCGGAGATTTCCGAGGAGAAGAAGCGGCTGCTTGCATCGGAGCGGCAAATGCTGGAAATTGACATCAATGGCAGGTTTTTAGTGGTGGGAGAGAGAATTAATCCAACCGGCAAAAAAAAGTTACAGGAAGAGCTGCGGGAGGGCAGGCTGGATATGGTTGTCAGGTTTGCGGAGGAACAGGAGGAAAAAGGCGCAGCAGTCCTTGATATCAATATGGGAACAAATGGCATTGATGAGGATGAGATGATGCAGAAGGCGGTTTATGAAGTGACTTCTGTGAGTAACCTTCCTCTCTGTATTGATTCCTCCTATGTGGAAGTGATTGAACATGCCCTGCGGATTTATCCGGGACGCGCGCTTATTAATTCCATTTCGTTAGAGAAGGAAAAGTTTGAAAAATTGCTGCCGATTGCGAAAAAATATGGAGCGATGTTTATTCTGCTGCCGCTCTCGGATGAAGGGCTTCCGAAAAACCTTGAGGAGAAAAAGAAAATTATCCATGCTATCTATGATGAGGCGGTGCGGCTTGGCTTTACAAAGGAAGATATTATTGTGGATGGTCTGGTGGCAACCGTGGGCGCAAATCAGTCTGCCGCACTGGAAACGCTTGAGACGATCCGTTACTGCAAGAATGAGCTGGAGCTGGCAACGATTTGCGGTCTTAGTAACATTTCTTTCGGCTTGCCGGAACGCAGCTTTGTAAATACAGCCTTCTTGACGATAGCGATCGCCAATGGACTGACGATGGCAATCGCTAATCCGTCACAGGGCTTATTGATGAATGCCGCCTTTGCATCGGATCTTTTGATGAATAAAGAGGGAGCGGATGTGCGCTATATCGAAAATGTAACCCCCCTTTCACTGACTGCGGGGAATGCGCAAAATGGCGAAAGGACGAAAGGACAGCCGGATGGCAGTGGAAATGCGGGCGCTGTTGACAGCGCATCACATTCCAAACTGTTTGAAAATGTTTTAAAAGGCAATAAGCGGACTATGGTGGAGGATGTGAAAGAATTTCTGAAGGCGGGGAACGAACCGCAGTCAGTGATTGAGGAACATTTGATACCTGCCATTAATGAGGTCGGTGTGTTGTTTGACCAGAAGAAATATTTCCTGCCACAGCTTATCGCTTCGGCAGAGGCAATGGAAACTGCTATTTCATATGTGGAGCCGTTGCTGCCGAAAAAAGATGGGGAAGAGACAGCGGCGACGATTGTGGTGGCAACGGTGGAGGGAGATATTCACGATATTGGCAAGAATTTAGTGGTGCTTATGCTGAAAAATTATGGTTATCGCGTCATCGACCTGGGAAAAGATGTGCCAAAGGAGGTTATCATAGAGACAGCGCTGAAGGAAAATGCCAGTATTATCGGTCTCTCTGCCTTGATGACTACTACTATGATGCGCATGAAAGATGTGGTGGAATATGCTAAGCAGAAGAACGTAAAGGCAAAGATTATGATTGGCGGCGCGGTTATTACCCAGAGCTTTGCAGATGAAATCGGTGCAGATGGGTATTCCAGGGATGCAGCGGAGGCATGCAGATTAGTGGAGCGGCTTCTTTCCGAATAGGAAAGCAAAAAATGACAGGGCAAGCCGGATGCCGGAATGTCGCAATTCTCGTGAATTTAACAATTGACATGTATCGCAATAGTTGCTAAAATGTCAATAGTTGTGTAAATGTGGGGATTCGCAGAGATGACGCGCTTTTACTTTGAAAGGTGGTAATGAGATTGAGAAAAATGGTATTATCCCTGTTGGTTGATAACACATCAGGTGTGTTGAGCCGGGTGGCAGGATTGTTCAGCAGACGTGGTTATAATATTGACAGTTTGTCTGTTGGCGTAACAGAGAATCCAAAGTATTCCCGTATGACGGTAGCTGTCAGCGGTGACGATTTAACCCTTGCCCAGATTGCAAAGCAGTTGAATAAATTAGAAGATGTTGTAAATATTACGGAGCTTAAGGATGGCGAGTCTGTCTGCCGTGAACTGGTTTTAGTCAAGGTTAAGACAAACCGGGAAGAAAAACAGCAGATTATTGCGATTACGGATGTGTTCCGTGCCAAGATTGTGGATGTATCCGTCGAGTCTCTCATGATTGAGCTTACCGGCAATGCCAATAAGATTGAGGCATTTATTGGCTTATTGGACGGTTTTGAGATTGAGTCCATTGTAAGAACCGGTCTGACCGGACTTACAAGAGGCGGTGTAAAATAAGCATTTTTTGGTTTCGTGTTTTAAACAGGTGAAATCATAATAATATATTTTTAGGAGGATATAATAATGTCAGAAGCAAAGATTTATTATCAGGAAGACTGTAACCTATCAGCATTAGATGGCAAAACAATTGCAGTGATTGGTTATGGAAGCCAGGGACATGCCCATGCATTAAATGCAAAGGAGTCAGGTTGTAATGTAATCATTGGCTTATATGAGGGCAGCAAGTCCTGGGCAAAGGCTGAGGCGCAAGGTTTTAAGGTGTATACAGCAGCCGAGGCTGCAAAGCAGGCAGATATCATTATGATTCTCATTAATGATGAAAAGCAGGCAGATCTTTACAAGAATGAGATTGAGCCAAACTTAGAGGCTGGCAACATGCTGATGTTTGCACATGGTTTTAACATTCATTTCGGATGTATCGTACCTCCGGCAGATGTTGATGTTACCATGATTGCGCCAAAGGGGCCGGGACACACCGTGCGTTCCGAGTACCAGGCAGGTAAGGGTGTTCCTTGTCTGATCGCTGTTGAGCAGGATGCAACCGGCAAGGCAACCGAAATCGCTTTGGCATATGCTTTGGCAATTGGCGGCGCGAGAGCAGGTGTCTTAGAGACAACGTTCCGGACAGAGACAGAGACAGACCTCTTCGGTGAGCAGGCAGTTCTTTGCGGTGGCGTCTGCGCATTGATGCAGGCTGGTTTTGAGACATTGGTTGAGGCTGGCTATGATCCGCGTAATGCTTATTTTGAGTGTATCCATGAGATGAAGCTGATTGTGGATTTGATTTATCAGTCAGGTTTTGCAGGGATGAGATATTCGATCTCTAACACGGCTGAGTATGGTGATTATATTACAGGGCCGAAGATTATCACCGAAGATACCAAGAAGGCTATGAAGAAAATCCTTTCAGATATCCAGGATGGTTCATTTGCAAAAGAGTTCCTGCTGGATATGTCACCGGCAGGACGCCAGGTACATTTCAAGGCGATGAGAAAGCTTGCAGCAGAGCATCCGGCAGAGGTTGTGGGTGAGGAGATCCGTAAGCTTTATAGCTGGAATGGCGAGGATAAATTAATCAATAATTAATTAACTGGTTATAAGTTGTATAAAGAGGAGTGAATTTAAGTTGGCACTGTTGCATCGGACGAAATATGTGACAGTGCCTTTTTATCACAGTCAGCATGATGATTGGAAAAAGGATGTCAGGTTATGAAAAGAAAAATTTTGATGTATGCGTTGTGTACCGTTTTGGTATTCGGTTTATCGGGATGTGGGAAAGAAAATAAATGGATTTTTTCTCTGAATGGGGAAAAGCTTTATGATACAGACGTAAGAGCGCTGGGGATTGTTTACAGCAGGGAGCATAATATTACGAATTCGGAGCAGCTTAAGGAAATATATGAGGGAAAACAGACATACGAAGATTATTACAAGGAAGAATTTGCAGACTTTGTAATTGAAAATACGCTATTGTATGCAGAGGCAAAAAAAGAAGGCTTAAAGCTGTCAAAAGAAGCAGCGACGGAGGTTCAGGATAAAACAGATGCCATCGTCAAAAACTATAGCAAGGAATGGCTTGAAATCAAGAATCTTACGAGGGAGGACATAGAGGAAGCCTACGAAAAGAAAGCGTTGGGCGAATATTATCTCGAATGGCTGACAGCAGATGGAGATGGAAATAAAAAGGATAGCGGTCAGGATGAGGAGGCGGGAAGCAAAGCGGATCAGGATCGTTATATCCGGGTGTTCCAGGTCATCTTCCCTACCGTGGAGCTGGATGACGAGGGAATCATTGTGTCGGGTGAAGATGGAAAAGGCAAGAGTCTGTCCGGAACCGAGAAAGCGCAAAAAAAGCAGCAGGCGGAGGAGTTTGCGCAATCTGCACAGGAGGGGAACGATATGGAACAGCTGTTGAAGAAATATGATAAAACAGTGACGGGTATCGAATATACTTTAAAATACGAGGATTTAGAGGCGGCATATAAAAGGGCGGTAGATGGATTAAAGGTGAATGAAATCAGTGGCGTCATTGAATCTGACTATGGATATTATGTGATAAAGCTGTTGGATGCGGATGACAGCGAACATGCGCAACGGGTTGCTGTCTATGAAGAAAATGCCGCTGTGGAAGAGGGGAAGAATGATATTGTACAAAAGCTGTTAGACACTTATACCAGGGATGAGGCGGAATACTGGAATAAGGAAGAGTGGAACGATATCCGTTTTTCCGGTTTTTTGCAGTGATTGGCTATTTGGGGCTGCTGCATTTTGAGAAGGCAGGGAATGAAACTGCCGGATGTAAGAATGCGGCAGCCCCATTTGTTCTTTAAACTGTGCTGAAAGTGGATCCTAGAGATTTTTTTTAATCGCATCAAAAAGATCTAATACACAATGTTCATCCCGGTCGAAGTGCTCACAGTTTAAGCAGCTTGTACAGTCACAATTTACACAGTTAGATAATTCTGTACCCTGTGTTTTGTGATAGGCGGTGCATCTTTTTGCCACTGCTTCATATACCTTTTTTGAATAACATATGGGTACATTCCCCGCTGCTTGCAGCGTAAGAAACTTTCA
>JAMPFS010000077.1 GCA_023664325.1 Clostridium sp. | reverse complement strand
ATGAAGTTGATAATCGGAAAATATCAAACTGGATTTTGGTTCAAAATAACGAAAACGAATAATCCAGAGGATAAATTGGTTTGATAATGGTTTGATGACTGGTTTGATAATGATAACGTGTAAAGTGCAAAAAGCCTGTAAATAAGCCATTTATAGCATTAAACCAAAATTAGAAAGATAAAAAATTGGTTTGATAATTGCATTGATGCTATTTTTGCGCCGGAAACCAATTTAAAAAAGTCCTAATGGAGGGAAATGTCAATGTGTCAAATGTTATTATCAATTAATCCAGAGTATGTGGCAAGTATTCTACAAGGTAAAAAAGTGTATGAATATCGGAAATTTCGTTGCCGGGATGATGTGGGTAAGATTATCATATATGCAACAGCTCCATGTCAGCAGGTTGTAGCGGAGGCAGATATTTGAGAGCAAGTTAAGAATTTGTCAATTTTCTATTGTAGGGCAAGAATGAAATGTATATAATGTCATTAGGAGGAGAAGCAGATGGATATATCGAAAATGAGTATTTTTAATAGAATATTTACACGTAATATGCTTCGGCTTTTTATAGACGGGAAGATTGATCATACATATTCGTCAGTTGTGAGGCGTTATACAACTGAGCCAGATAGTAAGAAAAATAGGGAATTGATAAGCGAAATATACTGTAAATTGCAAAAAAATTACCGCAATGAGTATTTTTATAAAAATACATTGCTTAATAAGTTGCTTTTAGGGGTTCATAGTGTCAACACAACCACTGCGTTAACTGAAGTTGCTATAGCGAAATCGAAAGCAGATTTTGTATTAATTAATGGTAAGGCTGTGGTATATGAGATAAAAACGGAATTAGATAATCTGGATAGATTGGGTTCTCAAATAGATGATTATTACAAGGCGTTTGACCATGTAGCAGTAGTTACTTATGAGAAGAATTTAACGCAGTTGCAAAAAGTCCTGGCTTATTCGGACAAACCAGTTGGTATTTATATTTTAAGAAGAAATGGAAGATTAGGCACGATAAGAGAACCCGAAAAATACACGAATGATTTAAATAAAGAGATTATGTTTAAATTACTGCGCAAATGTGAATTTGAGGAAATAATTATTCAACAGTATGGCTGCTTGCCGGAAGTTACACAATTTGCATATTACTCAGTTTGTAAAAGCTTGTTTTTACAGATACCAATAGAGGATGCGTATTTACTCGTTTTAAAGCAGCTAAAAAAGAGGATGAAGTTGGAACAAGAAGAATTTATAAAAATTCCGTATGAATTAAAGTTTCTCGCTTATTTTATGGAGCTTACACATGAAGATTATCAGAAACTTGAAGTGTTTTTAGAACATCAATATGGAGGTGTTTAGTATGTATTTTCCTTTTTTGAGAGGCCGACAGTTTGAATTGATAGCGTTGAGAGAATTAGTAGAGAAAAATATTTTGAGTCGTAATATTATTCCCATTATTGAACCGGTAAAATTGTCTTCCACATTGATTAAGACAATAGATGCATATGGAAAGAGCAGTATGTCATTAGCGTATATTGTAAATCCTATGGTTGGAAATTTTTATAGTGATGTAATAGATGTCAAAAACGAAAAATTGAATATAAGATTGCAACAAAGCTTAGAAGAGAATAACAATATTCTCTTTCTGAAATTGCTTAAAGCGAATGAAAACCCAGAAGCTTTTATTACAGAACATGCAAATAATATGGGAACAATCTGTATTGATAAAGATGCTGTATCTGTTTATGAGTTATATTTTGCACAAACAGATGTTAAATATAATTTAATACCCTACGAAAGCGGTCTTAGAAGAAAAATAAGAAAAAATAGGGTTCTTTTGGCAGATAAGTTTAATAAACAGGATAGGAATAATGATTATATTGATATTGATGATGAGCCTTTCTCAGAAGATCATTTGTACTATTTAGAAGAAGGATATGTTGGATTTTCTGACTATTCTATAGTAGGGCATGAGTATAGTGATACAGGTTTTGCACCATATGCAGTTGCAATACATATTGTTTATTTTGACAAAGATAGCAGTCTGCGTGTAAAGCATTTTGTATCTGATACAAATGATGATCCGAATGATACCCCTGGGAAATTTAAGGAAGCACTATCAAAGCTTGTGAAGTGGAATGAAGAAAAGCAACTTGATACGGTTGCAATAAAAGAATTTGAAGATTTATTTCACCGACAAGTTTATCCAGGATTGGGAACAGTGAAAAAATTAACGATTATGCATCATTTAGAGTTGATAGGCAGATATTTGGATAAGGAGTAATTTATGATAATTTGTGAAAAATGCTTTTGCGATATGGAAATTATATCTGTTATCCGAAGTAAAGCAGAGATTGGTGAATGTTCGCTGTGCAAAAGTAAGAATGTACATATATATGATACGGATCAATATGAAGACTTGAGTATACAATTTGATGAGTTATTGAGTATATATACGCCCGTTTCCTTGTTGCCGGTGTCATATCCGAAAGCAGATACGCATTTGATAAAGAGTGAGTTGAAAAATAATTGGAATATTTTCAATGAAAAAAGTGAATCGGATATTTATAGTATAATTACAGCTATTTGTAAAGAAAAGTATGAATATAATAAAGAATTATTTGACCAGCCTGTTGGTATTCAGGAACTGTATGACCATAATTATTTAATGGAGCATTCTCTTTTGACTACAAATTCTTGGGATGATTTTGTAAATGCATTGAAAGCGAAAAACCGATTTCATACACATTATGTAGATTTGAGTCTGTTGGAGAGATTTTGTTCGTATATTCGCAAGGCATATAAGGCAGGCAAAATATTTTATCGTTGCAGAATTTCAACAGAAGAAGGGATTCCTTTGGAAGAAATGGGAGCACCACCTTTTGAAAAGACAACAGAGGGCAGAGCAAACGCCAGGGGTATCAGATGTTTGTATTTGAGTGATACCGCAGAAACTACAATATACGAAACGAGAGCGGGTGTTTACGATTGTGTGACAGTAGGAACCTTTGAATTAAAAAAGGACATTATTGTTGTCGACTTAAAAAAGATTAATCAAATCAGTCCATTTATTGAGGGATTGGATCCTCTGGAATATGCAATTAATAGAGAACATTTAAATAAGATAAATGATGAAATGAGTAGGATTATGAGAAGAAGTGATAGTGTTTTAGATTATGTTCCAACTCAGTACATTGCAGATTTTATAAAAGGTATTGTCCATGATGGAAAATCAGAATATGCAGGAATAGAATACAAAAGTGTTATGCATAATGGAGGGTATAATTTAGCTGTGTTTGAGCCAAATGTATTTGAATGTATAGAAACAAACATATATAGAATTGATACCATTGATTACGAAAAGCATATGGTGGAATGATTATATAAAGAATCAATAATAAAGGAGATATTAAAATGAGCGCAATGAAAAACATCACCAAAGCAGAAGTAATGGTTTTGAAGGAGCAGGTGGCATACCAGGAAGGACAGGTTGTAAGCAAAACGCTGGCACAAAATGAGCATTTAAGTGTTACACTGTTTTCTTTTGATAAAGGGGAAGAAATCAGCACCCATGAGTCCGGCGGAGATGCGTTTGTCACCTGTCTCGATGGTGTCGGCAAAATTACGATTGATGGAACAGACTACGAACTGCATGAGGGAGAATCGATTGTAATGCCGGCAAAACATCCTCACGCAGTATTTGGGCAGGAGCGGTTCAAAATGCTGTTAGTGGTAGTATTTTAATTGCAGGTCATTGTGAAACTCTGTTTTTGCAGCTAAATTTTGGAAATCCGGGCTTTGCAATTGCCTGAAGATGGTATTTCCATTCGGATAAAAGGGCTGGGGAACAGAGAGAAATAGAACAGGAAAAGTCCACAGGGGCATCTGTACAGAAATGGACAGGTGCTTTTGCTATGTGAATGTGCCATCATCAAAAACTTATATAAAAATTTTGAAAAAATTGTAACGAATTGCTTTCTTGTGCATCTTAATGATGAGAGGTAAAAAACAATGGATATTCAAGAAATTTACGAGACTTATTTCACGGCAGTTTACCGCTACATATTGGCGTTGTCTGGGGATTCCCAGACAGCGGAGGATATTACGCAGGAAACCTTCTTTAAGGCATTAAAAAAGCTTGATACCTTTCGGGGGGACTGCGAGCTTCGCGTGTGGCTGTGCCAGATTGCAAAAAATGAATATTTCCAGTTTTTGCGCAAAAGGAAAAAAGAGGAATTTCCGGGTGAGGAAATGCTGCAAAGCCTGCCGGAGAGTGACGGGTTTGAGCAGACGATGATGAAGCGGGAGACCTATATGCAGATACAGAAAATTCTGCATCATATGGAGGAGCCTTACAAGGAAGTGTTTTCCCTGCGGACGTTTAGTGAGCTGAGCTTCCGTGAGATTGCGGAACTTTTTGACCGGAGCGAGAGCTGGGCAAGGGTCATTTATTATCGGGCAAAAATAAAAGTAAAGGAGAGACTGGAACATGAACATAACATGTAATATTATTCGGGATCTGCTGCCGCTTTATCAGGACGGCGTGTTAAGTGATGACAGCAGCAGGTTAGTGGAGGAACATTTAAAGCAGTGTCCGGCTTGCCAGGAATACCGGAAGCAGTTGAAGGAGGAGATAGAGACTCCGCAGACAGGCAGGCATTTAGCCGGAGAACAAAATGCGCTGAAACGGATAAAACATACGATATTGTATAAACGGATTTTGTCTGTCGTGACAGCTATGGCGCTGGTAATGGCAGCAGGTTTTGCAGGATATTATCTGTACTGCGAAAAGGAGCGTTATGTCACTTATGAAGAAAGCGGGGTGCAGGTAAACGAGGACGGTGTTCTTACGGTGGAACATTCGTATTCCAAAGTGCAGAGCATTTTCTCACCGGATCTGACAACCCAGTTTTTCTGGGTGTCGAACACGGCATATGAAAGGCGGAAGGAGCAGAAGGAGAGTGAAAGCGGCAGGCGGTATGTGTGTGAAATAGGTCGGATTGTGCCAGGGGAGTCTGAAATCAGTGCTCCGAAGGAGCTTCGGGAGGTGTACTATCTTCCGGGAGAATATCAGCATTTTTGGTTCAGTGATGATGCCAAGACAGCGGCTTTGCAGGTGGAGGAGATTAAGAGTAAAGCACATCTGATTTGGGAAAAGGAGGAGTAAGAAAGGGGTGTACATACAATGTCATTTGGAGAAAGGCTGCGGGGTTTATTGTATTTTATCTTCTGTATTATACTGACTGGCGGTATTATCATGCTTGGAGGGGTATTTGGCGTTTTGTCAGAAGATGAGGTGATTCCAGCCGTTTTAACCGTCCTGTGTTTTCTCCTTTCCGGCAGATATATGCATTTACTGCGGAAAAGGGGTGCTTCTCCGTATTCCGGCAGCAACCGCCGACGGATTCGGAAATGGAAAATAATGCGCACGGTTTGCCTGTGCATTGCTGCCGTAAGCGGCATGGTATTATATTGTCAGTGGCATAATCTGTTTTCGGAGACTGCCTTTGTTTCTCGGTGGTATGACCGAGAGGAAATACCGGTGAGCCTGCAGGAATTTGCCACAAAGTATCCGGAAGCGGAAGAATTTGTAAAAAGCTATCCCGACAAAAAAGACAAAAAATATTCAATGGACGTGTCAAAAGAGGTTTCCGTGGGAGAAATTCCACTGTTCATTCAATGGGATGAGCGGTGGGGCTACAAAACCTATGGGAATGATTTTTTGGCAGTAACCGGATGCGGGCCAACCTGTATCTCGATGCTGGTCTGCGGCATGCTTGGGGAAACGGCATGGAATCCTTATGAGGTAGCCAGATTTGCCGAGGAGCAGGGCTACTATGTGCCGGGTGCCGGAACGTCGTGGAATCTGATGACAGAGGGAGCGCAAATGCTTGGGCTTTCCTCCGAGCAGGGGAGTGTCGATGGGGATTTTATCACGGAGCATCTTGCCGCGGGGCATCCGCTGGTCTGTTCCATGCTGCCTGGAGATTTTACTTACACCGGACATTTTATTATTCTGTGTGGGATAGACCAGGACGGAAAGGTGATTGTGCGGGACCCCAACAGCAGAAAGAACAGCGGCAAACATTGGGATATGGATATTTTGCTGCCGCAGATACGGGCGGTGTGGGTGTTTTATCCGAGATAGGATACCGTTCAATCTTACGCTATCGATTTTCTGAATTGCTGTTGTAAAAAAGAGGATTTTTTTGGCGGTGCCAAGATTGCCATTGATGCGGAAGTGAAATTTTGTATAAAGAGAGCGAGAGAAACAGCGGAAAGAATGATTAAAGACGGTGAAATGCTGCCTGAAAAAATTAACAAAAACGGTTGTATATATAGTTGACAAAGCAAAATAGATTGTGTACAATTCAAATAAAGATTTAACGCAATTTAATTTAGAACAATCGAAAAAGAAGAAGAAACGGAATTGACTGAAATGTACATATTGGAGGGATAGCGGCTTATGAAATTAGATTTGACGGATATGTTTTGTGCCTTGTCATTTGCATTAGACAAGGTAGAAATAGAACTATTGGGATTAGATACCGGTCATAGTAAGCGTGTGGCAAGTCTTGCATTGTTAATGGGAAAAGAGGCAGGGTTTGGAGGAGAAGAATTGAGAGATTTTGTAGGCTGTTGTATACTGCATGACAATGCTTTGACAGAGTTTATCCATGAGGAACTGTCAAATCGTTTCGAGCTGCAGGATTTAGCCATGCAGTTTTCGGACATAACCGTATCGGCGGGAGCAGAGATGAATTGCCGCCATTGTGTGATTGGAGAGCAGAATATTCGCTTGCTGCCGTTTCGTACAGATGTAAAGGATATCATTCTTTACCACCACGAAAATGCAGATGGTTCCGGGGCATTGGGCAAAACAGCATCAGAAACTACATTGAAATCTCAAATTTTGCATTTGGCAGATGTTATTGATATGACAAGCCGGCTGAATGGAATGGCAATCACAGAGTTTGAGGAGCTTCGCAGATGGGTACAAAAGCAGTCGGGAGGTTTGTTTTCTGGTGATGCCGTGGAATTATTCCTTAGAGCTGTAAATTTTGACAGATTACTGGATATGCAGGAAAGAGATGCCCTAACCTATTTCCAAGAGGAAATTGAAACAGCATTTTATGATTATTCTGACGAGGAAATTAGAAATATTGCAGGACTGTTTGCCAAAATAGTGGATTACAAATCATCATTTACACAGGCACATTCAAGAGGAGTGGCAAAAAAAGCGGAAGTGATGTCACATTATTATGGATTTGATGGAGAAAAAACAGTCCGTTACTATTTTGCAGGGGCAATGCATGATATCGGTAAGCTGGTGGTTTCTAATGACATTTTGGAAAAGCCGGGAAAGCTTAGCGATAATGAATTTACGGAAATGAAAAATCATGCTGCCGCTACCCGTTACATACTGTGTCAGATAAAGGGGATTTCTGATATCGTGAAATGGGCTTCTAATCATCACGAAAAACTAAATGGAACTGGCTATCCACGGGGATTGACAGAACAAGATTTAAGTTTTGAGGAGCAGCTTATGACCTGTATTGACATATATCAGGCATTGACGGAGAAAAGACCGTACAAAGATGGTATGTCTCATGAACAGACGATTTCCATTATGTCAGATATGGCAAATACTGGTGAGATTAGTCAAAAGATTGTGCAGGATATGAGTGTTGCAATGGCTGTTTAAGAGTTAGAGCAGTTTATGATAATGAATTATAGCAGTTATTATTTTCCCTTCAAAAAATGGGAAAGCCAAAAAATTTAATTGTATGATAACATGAAATTGTGTATACTTACATCAACAAAAGCCAATTTGTTGGGGGTGAACAATGGTACAGGAAGTGAATCCAAAAGAAACAAAAAGAGCCGCTGCCTATGAATTATGGATGAAAGCACCAAATCCTATGGTGACATTTTTCAAAACAGTAGATGTGACAAAGCTAATAAAGTTACACAAAAAGAGACATCTGAAATTCAATATGTTACTGGATTATTGTATTGGAAAAGCTGCATTGTCAGTAGAGGAATTTTACATTCTTCCAGTCGGTGATAAGTTATTTCAATATGATTCAATAGCTGTAAATACGATTGTAAAGAACAAAGAGGGTGAAGTTAATTCTTGTGATATTCTGTTTCATGCAGATTTGAATGAATTTAATGAAGAATATTTGAAATACACTTCATGGGTTGCAGATAAATGTCGGGATAGAGATTTATCGGATAACAACATGGTAATCGGAACATCATCCATTATTGATACAGAAATTGATGGTGCTGTTGGAATGAACAGCGGCATATTCAACAATCCTTTTATCATTTGGGGAAAATATAAGAAGAAACTGTTTAGGTACTATCTGACGATTTCTTTTCAGTTTCATCATACACAGATGGACGGTGCTCATGCAGGAAAATTCTTAGCAAATTTACAAAAAGAAATAAACAGTTTGCAAATGAATAAAATAACTTGTTAAAAATATTCTGATAGTGACAGACCGGAACGAATTGTGAAACCGAATGGAGAAATAACGGAAATGACAGAGGTCAAATTTTATGAGAGCATAGAGGATGAACTGCTTAGGTTTGCTGTGATTATATCCAAAACACAAAATAAATACGTCTTCTGCAAACATAAGGACAGGGATACATGGAAAATCCCCGGAGGTCATAGGGAACTGTTGCCAGACGGAAACAGGGAAAATTGCAATCATGGATGAATTTCCCTAAAAGTGGACATATCCCGATACCCCGCCGCATTTAATAAACGAGGCAATGCGGCGGGGCAGAGTATCCATTCAGTCATTTTCATACTTTGTCCGCAGCTTTCGTAGTTTCCAACCGCAGTAAGTAAGCAGATAGAGATATATCAGTGCCAGGACGGAAAAAACTACAGTGAACACGGTAGCAAGGGAGTCACTGGTTGCTATGCTTCTGGTGAGATTGGGAATCACACAGCAGGAAAAAATGATCAGGAGCGGAAGTAAACGGGTTTTCACCACATGGTTAACCATATCAAGCCTTGATTCGTTGTCAGAGAAAATTTCGCCATCCTGTTCAGAATCCGTCTTGGATGACGGTTTGCGAAAATACAGCCATCCAACACACTGACCGATATATTCCCAGCCATAATCCTCAAAAATCTGAAAATAGTCACTGGTCTCGGTATTATTTTTATAATCCAGCCGGTATGCGACATTCTCCGGCGTACATTCCTCAAAAATATAGAAGCATGGCGGAATCATTTTTAATAGTTTCCAGCCGTTTTCATGCTGATCGTGCAGCCATACTTCTTCCTCTTCATAATCGGCAATGGTAAAAAAGCGTATTATCGTTTTTTGGTTATTCATTTATTTTCACTCCTTTGCTGTTTTTATACAAGCGTTCAATGCGTTTGATTTCAAGATCTAAAATTTCTTTTCCAAGTTCGGTAATTCGATATAGCTTCCGCTTTTCCTCTTCTCTCTCAAAAGCAATCAGACCATCTTTTTCCATTTTTGAGAGTGTTCCGTACATCGTTCCTGCGCTGATAATTAACTCTCCTCCGGTCATTTCCCTGACCTGCTGGCTGATTCCGTAGCCGTGCTGTGGCTGCTGGAGACAGAATAAAATATAAAAGCCGCTTTCCGTCATCGGTACATAGATCCGTTTGATTTTACTGTCCGTAGGCATCCTCTCCTCACTATTTCACTTCGATATATCGAAGTTCTATATACATATTATATCGAGCCTCGATATAATTGTCAAGGGGTTTATGAAAGGCGGAAAGGGTTCTCGGTAAATATGCTTGAAAATATGCGCAGATTTTATATGGTATATCAAATGAAGATTTCCGAGAAACTTTATCGGAATTTTGCACTTGAGAAATTTTTATAAGCTGCGGTCTGCTTTCCTTCTGTGGTTTACTCTTGTTATTCGTTGACATACTCATTTTCCTTTCCACGCAAAAAAGGTGCATGGTTTACATTTTACTGTTTCCATGCGCCTTTACACTATAATTTTGATATTAAATTGTAGTTTGCCTATGCCAACTGCATAACCTCCGCCTCAATCTTTCTGATTTCTTCGCTAGATAATTCTGGAAAAAAGACAGGCATTTCATCTATTGTAATTTTACCATTTTTAAGCATAAGGATTGCTTTTTCTTTTACTTTGTTTTGCTCGGCTTCATAACGCTCACTTTTGATATAAGACCTTATAACTTCTTCCTCG
>JAMPFS010000076.1 GCA_023664325.1 Clostridium sp. | reverse complement strand
TTTCATAACTTATATTTTACATATATTTTAAAAAAAGTAAATGCTGTTGCCCTGAGATACCCCGCATGCCACTTTTTCTTATCTTTCCCTTACTCCGCTTTCAATACCAACGCTGAAATCTTTGGCATTGTCAGGAATAATTGATTATTTTCTACCATATAAGTTTTCGGCTCTAAAACATACGAATCCTCCGTGGTAAGTATCAACTGTCTCATGGCATTTCCATTGCAAATCCCCAGGCGGTCCACGTCTAATAAAACTTCTGTTTCCTCATAATTATTGTTTAATATGACGATAATTTTGTCCGTACGGTCAAAACGTCCGTAGGCAACCAGCTTGTGCGAGCCATGCAAAAACATAACCGATCCACGCTTTAAGACCTCATTCTCCTTGTGAATGCGGATCATATCACGATGAAACCAAATCAATTCTTTATCCTCATTATGCCACGGATAGGTTCTCCGGTTATCCGGATCCGTCCACCCACAGACACCAGCTTCATCACCGTAATAGATGGTCGGCGCACCCGGCCATGTCATTTGGAATACCACTGCTTCACGAAATACGCCCTTATTAATATTTTCATTGGCTGCCTCTGCGCCCATTGTATGTATTCTTCCCACCCGGCGGTTTGTACGGGTCAGAAATCTTGAATGGTCATGGTTTGAAAGCTCATTCATGGAAACTTCCAAAGACTGTTGATGAAACCGACTCATATGGTGGCGCATGGAACCGATAAATGCATCCGGATTTCCAAGCAAATCCCCTCGAAATTCATCCGAGTGCTTCTCCACTCCGGTTAAAAACCAGGTGATTGGCTCCATAAAGGCATCATAATTCATAACGGTATCCCATTGGTCTCCCTGCAGCCAATTGTATGGATCTCCATAGTGTTCTGCCAGAATAATGGCATTGGGATTGGCTTCCTTTACCACACGTCTGAAATCCCGCCAAAACTGATGATTAAACCCTTCCGAATGTCCGAGATCCGCAGCCACATCTAATCTCCAGCCATCTACATTAAACGGCGGAGAAACCCATTTTTTGGCAATGCGCAGGATATAATCATAAAGTTCCCTCGAATCCTCATAATTCAGCTTTGGCAGCGTATCATGCCCCCACCAGCCATCATAACTCGCATTATATGGCCATGCATTCTCATCATAGAACTTGAAGAAACTCCGGTATGGGCTGTCCGCAGCCGGATATGCCCCCGGCTCATAACCCGGCTGATTCTCGTAAAGACATTCCCGATCCAGCCATTTATTAAAGGAGCCACAATGATTAAACACGCCATCTAAAATAATCTTCATCCCACGGCGGTGAATCTCGTCCACCAGACGGCAGAACAACTCGTTACTCGCCTCAAGATTTTCCTTATTTGTCACACGGTTCACATAACGGGTAGAATTCTTATTGATGCCGTCTCCGTCCTTCAAACATTCACCATCATCCCGGACAATCTTTCCATAATGCGGATCCACATAATCATAATCCTGAATGTCATACTTATGGTTGGACGGCGACACAAAAATTGGATTCAGGTAGATAACCTCTACCCCTAAATCCTGCAAGTAATCCAATTTGTTCATCACACCCTGCAAATCACCGCCATAAAAATTCCGGATATCCATTGCACCCGGATACTGGTTCCAGTCCTTAATCTGCTTTGTGGCATCTCCAATGTAAAAATATTCATTATCCAGCACATCATTACTGACATCACCATTGCAGAACCGATCGACAAAAATCTGGTAAAATACTGCGCCCTTTGCCCATTCCGGTGTCGTAAAACCCGGCATGATACTGAAATTATAGGTCGGGTTATTCTCGATTTCCACACCAATTTTATTGTAATAACAGGTGGCATTACCTGCTGTAATTTCAAAATAATATTCTACTTTGCTCTTATGGATATCCGGAAGAACAGCCGTAAAATAGTCAAAACCTTCTCCACGCTCCGTCACCTTCATCTCAATCCGGTTGCCATCACAAATCACATACACATGATCCACATTTGACGTTGCCGCCCGAAACTTCACTGTAACAATGTCTCCAGGCATTGGCTCTGCTGGCTCCCTATACTGTCTCGTTCCATCACTAAATAACGCATCCGTCCTGATTGCCGGCTTATTATTGAATACATATGCCTGCACTTTCTGCGCATGCGTATACCTCTGAAACATAAAACTCATGAACCTATCCCTCCATTGCTATGTATTTACAACTACTGTCTATTTTACCCTAATTCACCCAATATCGCAACGTTTTTACGCAGGAAGCTGTGAAAGCAAATACGTTTTTCCATCCTGCCTGTCAAATAACCAATGCTCCTATATATCGCCGTCAAAGTAAAAAGGACAGCCACCGATCGACTGTCCTTTTCTGGAGAAGGTATTTTTTTGTTACTTATGGGGTGTAGCAAAAAAACTATATAATGTATTGGGGGGGTTACAAGTATTATTATACCCATTTTGCTTTGAAAGTGTTCACAAACAATTCATGAATTTTCACTTTCTTTTGTGCATTTATACAATAACCCTTTCCCATTTCGACTCAAAAATACCCTGTTTTGTTCAATTTGCTTAATTTTTACATAAAATGCGGTTCAATATTCACAACCATATCATCAATCAAACAGCGGATTTTTAAAAATATCTTCCTTCTTTTCAAAAAGAGACTCAAATTCTGCTCTGTCAATACGCTCTTTTTCAAGCAGACGGTTTGCACAGGCATGCAGCACATCTACATTCTCCTCTAAAATCTTTCTCGCCTGGGCATAACACTCGTCAATAATCCGCTTTACTTCTTTATCAATATTTGCCGCAGTCTTCTCACTCAGCATCCGCTGATGCCCGATATCCCGACCGACAAAGGTTTCCTCCTCATTGTCTGTCTCATAATTAATCAAGCCTAATTCCTCTGACATACCATATTTTACCACCATTGCTCTCGCAGCAGCAGTCGCTTGTTTAATATCCTGCGATGCACCGGTCGCAATATCGTCCATAATCATTTCCTCTGCAATTCTTCCGCCTAAGCACACCTTAATGTCATTCAGCATCTTTCCCCTGGTAATATGGACATTATCATTTTCCGGAAGCGGCATCGTGTATCCCGCTGCCCCCTGACCGGTAGGTATAATGGATACGGTATACACCGGCCCTACTCCTTCTAATACATGAAATAAAATCGCATGCCCCGACTCATGATAAGCAGTCACCCGCAAATCTTCCTTTGGAATCACACGGGATTTGCGCTCCGTGCCAATTCCAACCTTGATAAATGCCTTATCGACATCTTCCTTCACAATATACTTGCGGTTATCCTTTGCCGCGCTAATGGCAGATTCATTCATCAAATTCTCAAGGTCTGCTCCGGCAAAACCCGCAGTTGTTCTTGCAATCTCTTGCAAATTCACATCCTCGCCAAGCGGCTTGTTCTTTGTATGCACCTTCAGAATATCCTCTCTGCCCTTTACATCCGGTCTGCCAACCGCTATCTTACGGTCAAAACGACCGGGACGAAGAATCGCCGGATCAAGAATATCCACACGGTTTGTTGCCGCCATGACAATAATCCCTTCATTCACAGAGAAACCGTCCATCTCTACCAACATCTGGTTCAATGTCTGTTCCCTCTCATCATGTCCACCGCCAAGACCGGAACCCCTTCTTCTTGCCACCGCATCAATCTCATCAATGAAAATAATACACGGACTGTTCTTTTTTGCCTCTGCAAACAAATCCCTGACACGGGATGCGCCGACACCGACAAACATCTCCACAAAATCAGAACCGGAAATCGTAAAAAACGGTACATGCGCCTCTCCCGCCACTGCTTTTGCAAGCAATGTTTTACCTGTTCCCGGAGGTCCCACCAAAAGAATACCCTTTGGGATTCTTGCGCCTAACTCCACATATTTGCCAGGGGTTTTCAAAAAATCGACAACCTCCGCCAAATCCTCTTTCTCTTCCGTAAGACCTGCCACCTCATTAAAAGTGATGTTATTCTCCGCCTCCGAAATCATTCTCGCCTTGCTTCTGCCAAAGTTTGCCATGGAACCACCGCCACCGCCTGCTCCCTGCATGCTGGCAATCATCATAACAATAATGACGAACGCAACCAGTCCAACCAAATACGGCAGCATCTTTTCAAGCAGCCCCGGACGAACCACATCACTCATCTCAAAGGCTACCTCTAAATCATGTTCCTTCACCAACCGGTTATACAAATTCTTGAAATCCTGTACATCCGTCACATAAAACTGTATCCGGTGTCCGCTTCTCATCATAAGCTCCACCGTACCTGTCGGCACTTCCGCATTCTGCTGTACATAGACAGCCCTTACATTCCCCTTCTCCATGTCCACAGAAAAGTCACTTTCCGTGTACGCAAGATTTACATTTTGACTTCCTCCCTGGATCAGGTAAAGAACACCCAGTATCAATGCAAAGAACACCAGATAGGAAATCAAGCTTCTTTTCATGTTCTTGTTCATATTATGCTCCTTTTATTTACTCCTGCACCACGCCAATATAGGGCAGGTTACGGTACTTTTGCGCATGGTCTAAACCATATCCCACTACAAATTTGTTCGGAATGGCAAAACCACGATAGTCCGTTTGGATATCTTCCGTCTTGCGATCCGGCTTCTCTAACAGCGTAACAATTTTCAGGCTCTTCGGATTTCTCGCCAGCAATAATTTCTTTAAATGAAATAACGTTCTGCCGGAATCAACAATGTCTTCCACAATCAGCACATCCCTATTTGCAATATCCTCATCAAGTTCCTTTTTAACCGTAATCTTGCCTGCTGATACCATGCCGTCTCCATAAGAGGACACAGACATGAAATCCATGGTAACCGGTACCGTAATCCGTTTTGCCAGTTCACATGCAAAAAACACGCTTCCTTTAAGAATTACAACCAAATGCAGCTCTGTTTTGGCATAGTCTTTGTTAATCTCCTCTGCCAGCTCGCAAATCCTGGTCTCCACTTCTTCTTTCGAGATCAGTACTTCAATATGATTTTCCATCGTTCTCTCCTTCGCAGCTTATCACTAAAATCTGCTTTGTACTATCTTTTATCTTATGGTTTTCACACCGACGCCCGCATATCAGCCAGAGAACCTCGTGATCCATTGCCACCACAATACTCTCACGCCTTACTTCCTCCGGTATTTTACAATCAATAAAGTAACGGGATAATTTCTTACGGTTCCCTGCCTCATTGATGATAAAATAGTCTTCTTTTTCTGGCTTTCTTACGTATAACGTATCTTTTATTGTATCACAATCAAATAATTTCGTATAGTTATTTTTTGAATTTACTGCCTTCTTTTTCAGATTTTCCCATTCTTTTTCCGAAACATTTTCTCTTTTGATTAAATTTACCACAAGAACCCTTCCATCCGGCAGAGATATTTTCTCATCCGTATCAAGCGCAATCCGCTGTCCGGGAAATACCGGTTTTGCATCTACTTGTGAGCATTTCCGAATTATCAGCTTTTCATACGATATTTTTGCCTCGGTTCCATATGGGAGCGTGATTTTTTGTCCGCTTCTGCCATTTAACAATCCATATACCGCTTCTACATGCTTCCTGGTGATGTCCTGCCTGCTGCCACATGCCCCTGCAAGCATTTCATAAATAACGCCCTTTGAAAGCAGCGGATCCTGCGAACTGAGCAGTTCCCGGTCTGTCATATAGGAATCTTCTTCTGACTGTCCACATTTCTCCACATATTCCGTCAGATAACGCTGCACGCATCTGTCAAAAAAAGCCTGCTGCTGCCTTGCGCACTGCGCAAACTGCGCAATATGCTCCACTGCGCGCTCATTCATTTCACAAAGCAGCGGCAATATCTGATTACGCAATTTGTTGCGCATATAAATGCTATTCCGATTTGTCAAATCCTCCTGCCAGCTTATCTTCTGCTCTCTTAAATATTCCATGATTTCATTCTTGTCCACACAAAGCAGCGGCCGGATGACTAGTTTCTTTCCCCCATCCTCAGCGGCAGGTTCCGCTGCCCACTCAGCCACCGGACGGATCCCCCCCATACCGGATAAATCCGTTCCGCGAACCAAATGAAAAAGCACCGTCTCAGCCTGGTCACCGAGATGATGCGCCGTGGCAATTTTATCCGCCCCTGTCTGCTGCGCCACCTGCCAAAAGCATCTGTAACGGATTTTTCTGCCTGCCTCCTCCTCTGACATTCCCCATTCCTTTGACCGGCTGGGAATATCCTCCTCAAAAAGATAAAACGGCACTCCATGCGTCTCGCACAGTGTCCGCACATAATCCGCATCCTCTGCCGCCTCTGCCCGTATCCCATGATTCACATGCACCGCATAAAGAAGCAGATCATATTCTTTCTGCAAGTCTTTTAACAGCATAAAAAGGCAGACGGAATCTGCCCCTCCTGATACTCCTAATACCAGCTTATCACCTTTTTCCAACATACCATTTTCTCTTATGTATCTTTGCACCTTTCCAACCATGCTGCTTCTCCTCTTTTCTGCCCTTTTCACTCACCGCTCCCAGATTCCGGCAACTAAGACGGTGCTGTCATCCTTCATTCCCTCTCTTTGCATGGACTCCACGTCATCCATAATCCGCTCCGCCATAGTCTGGGCATTGCAGGTATCCATACCGGCAATCAAATCCGCCAGATACTCCTCTTTATTCTCAAAAATAATGCCGTCCAGCACCCCGTCACTTACCATAACAACGATATCACCATGATAAAGCAATCTTTTGCACGTGTCAAACTCTACCTGCTCCAATACGCCCACCGGAAGAGAGGTAGACCGGATGCACTCCACCTTCCTTCCCCGTTTGATAAATGTTGTAGATGCGCCCAGCTTAATAAAATCCGCTGTTCCCGTATAGAAATCAATCATAGTCAGGTCAAGCGTTGAGCTCATGGTTCCATCTGCCAAAAAGCTGATAAAAGAATTTAACAGTTCAATTGCTAATTCCCTGCAAAATCCCGCTGCCAGCAATTGCTCTAACAAATCCACAATCTGCTCGCTTTTGATAAATGCCGCCTCACCGCTTCCCATACCATCTGACAGCATCAAAACGGCTTTCTGGATATCTAACTTCGTAATGGAAAAATTATCACCGCACAATTGCTCACCCTGCCGTTCCCGGCGTTTAATTCCTGTCGTGAGCATATATTTCCCTTCTTCCACAAAGCAAAGAACCCTCTCCTGCTGTCCCACCAGATCTTCGCCTTTTCCCACACAGACCATCTTCCTCCCCGCAGCCGCGCCGACCTTCTCAGCAAGCTGCCTGCCGGTTATCATATGATTCGCCATTGCATAGCAGCTCATATATACCTGCAACCGTTCATTTTGCCCTTTTATGGGCATGACTTTTGTCACCATCACTCCCATGTTTGCCGCCCGTTCCATCACCCGGCTTTCAAAATGGGCAGCTGAAAATATCTCCTCGTCAATCTCTCCCTGAAAGGAGGTAATCACTTCGCCAATCTGCCCTAACTGCCTGATAAAATTTTTCCTCATTTCCTGAAGGCGGCTGCTCTCTGATTCCACGACATTCAAAAGAGAAATTCCGTCACCGCTCAGATATATATTGCTCAATCCGCCAAGACTGATCTGGTTCCTCTCCTCCTCATGAATATTCAGCATTTTTTCCATAGCAAGAAATGCCTGTCCAAAATCCCGCACACGGTTTCCCACCACCTTTTGCACCAGGGTTTCCGGTGAATCCACATTTCCCACTCCCGCACTCTGCTTCATCCGTTCCCTTTTTCGTTTCGGCGTCATCCAAAATGCTCCCACTGCCAGAAGTAATGCAACCAATATCTGTGGATAAAGCAGGCTCTTTTCATACACGATTCCAAGCAGGACAACTCCTGCCACATATGCCAACAGTACACCGGGTTTCCCCAGCTCCTTTAAAAGCGTAATAAGGCAGGCAAGAAGAATCATCACCGCCAGATAAGCCACCTGCCCCGTCTGAAACGAAAGCGCAAGACCCGTGATGCTTCCCGCAGTAATTCCCACACTGCTGTCAAAACGGTACGCATAGCAAAGCAGCAGATAACCGCACACCGCAAACAATAAATGAAACGGGGTTTCCAGAACCGGGCAGCCAAACAATGCAGCTCCCAATATCGCAAACACGCCGATAAACCGTTCATTCGTGGCAAACATCCGGTCTGTGCCTGCCCGGAATGCCGCAATGCCCTGCTCAAATACCAACACCATACATGCGGCAATGACACCCTCCAGGAAAGAATAGAGAACACTGCTGTCTTTTCCGGTCACCACATATTGGAACGGCATGGATATGGCAAACAGGATCATCCCCGCTGCCATGGCAATCTGAATATTATTTTCAAAGATCCGTTTGCGGTCTGTCTTTCCCAGCATGGCAAGTAAAAACAGCAAAATACTCCCATATCGCACACACTGGACATACCCGGCCTTTGATAACAGTCCAAACATCAGCACTGCAAATAAACTGATCCCACTTCTATCCTGTAAATATGCCGCCATAAAAAATGGCACAACAAAGGGATACATCATAAACAACTGACATCTTGCCACAAAAAACGCTGCTATATGTATCCCAATATATTCCATCCGATATTGCATTCTACATCCCTCCAATCACTTTGCATCAACACTACATTCATTGTTTTGCCCGACAAATGAATGCTGAAAGTGGGATATATTATATCGGCATACCACTGTATAATCTGTCAAATTTACTTCTCAAAGAACGCAAGTTCCGACATGCGTATCATCCGGTGCCATTACTTAATCGGCTCAATTAGAATCTCATCCGGATAAACAAGACCAAGTTTCTCCCTTGCAACATCCTCCATATATTTCTTTGTCTGCATGTATTTCTCAAGCGCTTCCAGTTCTTCCGCCCTCGCTTCTTCGCTTTTAATCTGCTTTTCCAGCATTTCCTGCTTCTCTGTCAGTTCATCCCGCTCCACCTTCAGGGAGTGGGCTTTCATGCCAACACAAAGACAAAAGACAATCACAACCAATACAATGATCGGAAGCCCCTTTTTGCTTTTTTGTTTTCTTCTTCTCTTTCTACTCAATGTATTCACCTGACCTCGGTTTATCTCCCCTTAATTGCCATTTTAACTTGTGTCTGTATATTTTTCAATCCCTTTCTCACATGCCTGCCCAAAAATGCAAAAGGCTTCCTTAAAAATGTACTGCCCCGGCGCCAATAGGGAACAATCTTTGCCGCAACATTTAACAGCTTACGGCTTACGGTCAGCGCATAAAGCAAAAATCCCAGAAACAGTCCCAAAAACGCATAGCCTCTAAGCGCTCCCCGGTTATAGGCAAACAGCGTACAAAATACCATCCATGCCGTAAAAAGCCAGAAACACAGATCTTCTATATCTACCACAAAATCCCGGTGGTGAACGAGCATACGGATAATCCGTATCCCGTCATAGAGTAATGCCAGCGCAGCTCCCAATAGCATACATGCCAGAAACAGGTGTGCTTCATCATAGATAAATGATGCCATATCACCACCTACTTAAACAGACGGTTAAACAATCCATTTTCATCCTTAAGCCCCGGTTTCAAATCGGAATAGGTCAGAGAATCCACTCTGCCATCCACCTCCACCTCGCCTTTATCCAACATCAGCTTTGTCACATTCAAATCCGTTCCCTTGATCAAAAGCACTCCCTGCTCCGTCTCCAACAACACCTCATTTGGATCAAAAGATATCACCGCATTCACACCGGTAACAACCCCTGCTCCGCGGTTATTCAATGTGATCTTATGACCTCTTGTATTGCGTACCTCTTCCATAACATTTCCACCTTTCCTATATCCTGTTCCTGCTTTGTCCTGAACAAAAGAACACACCCAGTTCACTGCCTGCAATCCTTTACCCTTGTTCATTCTATGAACCAAATACAGAAAAAATGCATGTTTTAGAGATACTTAAACATTTCTTTTGCATCCTCCTTCTTCGTGGACTCTACAATCTGCGTAACCTCCACACTGACATTCTTATTACCAAACTCAATGTCAATCCGATCCCCTACCTTCACATTTGCAGAAGCCTTTGCCACTTTGCCATTAATCATAATCCGCCCCGCATCACAGGCATCATTCGCTACTGTTCTCCGCTTGATGATTCTTGACACCTTTAAATATTTATCTAATCTCATATCGTCCTCCTAAACAGAAAAAAGGCTGTTGCCTGATGCAACAGCCCTGGTTCCTTAACAAAATTATTTGTTAACAACATCCTTTAAAGCCTTACCAGCCTTAAACTTAGGTGCCTTAGAAGCAGCAATCTTCATAGACTCGCCAGTCTTAGGGTTACGTCCCTCTCTTGCAGGTCTGTCAACAACCTCGAATGTGCCAAAACCAACTAACTGGATTTTCTCTCCTTTTGCTAACTCCTCAGCTACTACATCAGTGAAAGCCTTTAAAGCCTTCTCTGCATCTTTCTTAGATAATTCAGTCTTCTCAGCCATAGCCACAACTAACTCTGTCTTGTTCATAGGAATAGTTCCTCCTCTTAATATTATATAGTATTGCTTATATACCTGCCCCATTAGGCAAGTCCTAGCAATAGTTATACTGCTTTACCCCCTGTTTGTCAAGCAAATCACCATATTCTTAGTTTTTTTGTACAAAATAGCAAAATTTTCAAGGAATTCTCTCTGGAAATACTATGACATTTGCTACCATATTTTGGTATTTTTTCATCATTTTTCGACTATTTTTTTGTGCAATATTTTTACTTGCATTCTTACGAGTACGCAATCCAAAACTCCATTCAGCCTTTGATTTTTCTGCTTTGACCGCAAATTATCCCTCCATCTGC
>JAMPFS010000075.1 GCA_023664325.1 Clostridium sp. | reverse complement strand
TTTCCCATATACAGTCTGCGGGTCCGGAATATCAAATTCCGTCATCCGTCCGGAGCTTTTCCCGTCGAAAACATCATCCGTAGAAAGCTGAATCAATTTTGCATTAAGCCTCCTGGTCACGGATGCCAGATTCCTCGCACCCAGGGCATTTACACGGAATGCCTCCACCATATTTTTCTCACAGCACTCTACATCTGAGATACTGGCACAGTTAATGACAATATTCGGGTGGTACACATTTGCCGCCTGCTCCACCGCTTCCATATCCGTGACATCCACATCCCGGTCTGTGCCGACTACTTTGTTTTCCACATCCTCGTTCAAAAGCTGTACCAGGGAAGAACCAAGCCTTCCCTCTGCACCTGTAATCCATATGGAATTCTTTGACATATCTTCTCCTCCTTTTTCTATCTGAAATTTTTTACCAAACGAATTGATTCAAAATAAGAAAGCCAAAGGAACCGCAACTATCGCCTTTGACTTGTGTTGATTAGTATAACATGGAAAGAAAAATTTTACAAGTTAAAAACAGCCAGGCAGGATAAACGCATGAGCTTGAACACGATTGACAACCAAAAGTGATAATGTTATTATTTGGCATATATATTTACGTTATGTGTACTGCGACCTATGGGTGAAGTATATGGTTAGAAAACAATTTATTCATTCAGGTAAAAAACTAAGAGATAGGGAGGAAAGGTATATGAGGAGAGTTGTAAGTATTTTACTAAGCCTGTGTTTGGTATGCTGCTTTTTCAGTGGAGTGCCGGTGAAGGCGGAGACTTTGACAAGCGGAGATTGGGAGTATGAAGAGAATAATGACGGAACTGTGACGATTACAGGGTATCAAGGAACCGAAACAGAGCTGGTGATACCGAAAAAAATAGGCGAAAAACAGGTGACATATATAGGGGTTGATGCATTTGCCGGATGCAGCAGCTTGACAAAAGTAATAATTCCATCAGGTATAAAGAGTGTAATGGCAGGGACATTTGATGGCTGTGACGGCTTGACCGATGTAACATTCCAATCAAGCAAAACAAGGATTGGGGGATGGGCATTTAGAAATTGCAGCAGCCTGAAAAGTATAGAAATTCCACCGGATATAACGTATATAGCGAGCAGTGCATTTGAAGGATGCAGTAGTTTGACAAGCATCAAAATTCCGGCAGGCGTAACGGATATCATGGATGATGTGTTTGCCGGATGCAGCAGTTTGACAACTGTAGAACTTCCATCGAGTCTTCTGCGTATAGATAGGCGTGTATTTGCCGGATGTAGCAGTTTAACAAATATAGAAATTCCCGCAAATGTGACGAGCATCGAGGAGGGTGTATTTTCCAGGTGTAGCAGCATGACAAGTATAACGGTGGATGAGGCATCAGAAAACTACAGCTCTGAAGATGGCATACTGTATAGTAAAACTAAAACAAAGTTAATACAGTGTCCGGCTGGAAAGCAAGGAACTGTAACCATTCCGTCGAGTGTAACGCGTATAGATGATGGTGCATTTGGGGATTGCATAAATTTGACGGATATAAATGTAGGAGAGGCATCAAATAACTATAGTTCTGAAGATGGCATACTGTATAATAAAAAGAAAACAAAGTTAATACGGTGTCCGGCTGGAAAGCAAGGAACCGTAACCATTCCGTCAAGTGTGACAAGTATCGGTCTTAATGCATTTGCGGGATGTAGTAACTTGACAAGCATAGAGATACCGGAAGGCGTGACGAGCATCGGAAACTATGCATTTGAAGGATGTAATGGTTTGACAAGCATAGAGATACCGGAAAGCGTGACAAGCATAGGGAAAGTTGCATTTGGGGACTGTAGTGGACTGGAGAGTATTACGGTTGATAAGGCGAATACAGCTTATAAGAGTGAGGGAAATGCACTTATCCGAATAAAGGATAATACATTGATATCGGGATGCAAGAATACGATAATCCCAGAAGGCGTGACGAGCATTGAGTTTGATGCATTCTATGGATGCAGTGGTTTGACAAGCATAGAGATACCGGAAAGCGTGACAAGCATAGGGAATGCTGCATTCTATGGATGCAGCGGTTTGACAAGCATAGAGATCCCAGAAAGTGTGACGAGCATTGGGGATTATGCCTTTGATGGATGCAGCAAAGACTTGACTATTTATGGCATATCCGGTTCTTATGCGGAGCAATATGCAAAAGATAATAATATAAAATTTGTTGTTATAGGTATGTCAGAGGAACCAACAACAGAGGAACCAACAACGGAGGAGCCGACAACAGAGGAGCCGGTCATTGAGGAGCAAAATTGGGTTTACAAAGAGCTTGATGATGGAACTTTGGAGATTGTAAGGTATATAGGAACCGAAACGGAGCTTGTGATACCGGGCGTAATTGAAGGAAAAAGGGTGACGAGCATAGGGGAGTCTGCATTTACTTTTTGTAACAGTCTGACAAGCATAGAGATCCCGGAAAGTGTGACGAGTATCGGGTGGGCTGCATTTTCTGGCTGTATCAGCCTGACAAGCATAAAGATACCAGAAGGCGTGACAAGCATCGAGGATGTTACATTTTCTGTCTGTATCAGCCTGACAAGCATAGAGATCCCAAAAGGCGTGACGAGCATAGGGGGGTCTGCATTTTTGGGCTGTAGCAGTCTGACAAGCATAGAGATCCCCAAAAGCGTGACGAGCATAGGGAAGTCTGCGTTTCGTGGCTGTATCAGCCTGACAAGCATAGAGATCCCGGAAGGCGTGACGGGGATTGGGGAAAATACATTTAATGACTGTAGCAGCCTGACAAGCATAGAGATACCAAAAGGTGTAACGAGGATTGGGAAGTCTGCGTTTCGTGGCTGTAGCGGTCTGACAAGCATAGAGATCCCGGAAAGCGTAACGAGCATAGGGGATGATGCATTCTATGAATGTAGCGGCAGCCAACTAGAGAGCATTACGGTTGATAAGGCGAATACAGTTTATAAGAGTGAGGGAAATACACTTATCCGAATACAGGATAATACATTACTATTGGGATGCAAGAATACGATAATCCCGGAAAACGTGACAAATATCGGGGATTATGCATTCTATGGCTGTAGCGGTCTGACAAGCATAGAGATCCCGGAAAGCGTGACAAGTATCGGGGATTGTGCATTTTGGGACTGTAGTGGACTAGAGAGTATTACGGTTGATAAGGCGAATACAGTTTATAAGAGTGAGGGAAATACACTTATCCGAATACAGGATAATACACTACTATTGGGATGCAAGAATACAACGATACCGGAAAGTGTGACAAGTATCGGGGATGATGCATTTTATGGATGCAGTGGTTTGACAAGCATAGAGATCCCGGAAAGCGTGAGAAGCATCGGGTGGGCTGCATTTGGTGAATGCAGTGGTCTGACAAGCATAGAGATCCCGGAAGGCGTAACGAGTATAGCGGATGATGCATTCTATGGCTGTAGCGGTCTGACAAGCATAGAGATCCCGGAAAGCGTGACGAGCATCGGGGCTGGTGTATTTGAAGAATGCAGCAAAGACTTGACTATTTATGGTATATCAGGTTCCTATGCCGAGCAGTATGCAAAAGATAATGAGATTCAATTTCAGGCAATCTGTAAGGAGCATATTCCGGTCACAGATTCTGCAATTGTGCCGACCTGTACAGAAGCAGGAAAAAGTGAAGGCAGCCATTGTTCAGTCTGTGGCAAGGTGATAAAGGCACAGGAGGAGGTTCCGGCGACAGGACATACAGAGGAGATAGATAAGGCAGTTGCGCCAACTTGTACAGAAGCAGGAAAGAGTGAAGGCAGCCATTGTTCAGTCTGTGGCAAGGTGATAAAGGCACAGGAGGAGGTTCCAGCGACAGGACATACAGAGGAGATAGATAAGGCAGTTACGCCGACCTGTACCACGTCAGGCAAGACCGAAGGCAGCCATTGTTCAGTTTGTGATAAGGTAATTAAGGAGCAGAAGGAGGTTCCGGCGACAGGACATACAGAGGAGATAGATAAGGCAGTTACGCCGACCTGTACCACGTCAGGCAAGACCGAAGGCAGTCATTGTTCGGTCTGTGGCGAGGTGATTAAGGAACAGAAGGAGATTCCGGCGACAGGACATACAGAAGAGATAGATAAGGCAGTTGCCCCGACTTGTGCCATACCAGGCAAGAGTGAAGGCAGCCATTGTTCGGTCTGTGGTGAGGTGATTAAAAAACAGAAGGAGATTCCGGTGGCAGGTCATACATATGTACAGAATATTATACGGGCAACAGCCGCACAGGATGGAAGTACCGTAGAGAAATGCAGCGTATGTGGTGTTGTAAGGTCGAATATTTCCATATATGCAGCTTCTAATATTACTCTGTCAAAGACAGCCTTAACATACAATGGAAAGAGCCAGAAGCCGGCGGTCAGGGTGAAGGATAGCCGGGGCATGGCACTGTCAACTGACAGCTATGATATTACATATCCAAAGACCAGTAAGAAGGTTGGAGAGTATACAGTTACAGTCAATCTGAAAGGGAACTATAGCGGTACGGTTCAGCTAAAATATCAGATAGTGCCAAAGGGTACGGCTATTTCCAAGCTGACAGCCAAGAAAAAAGGCTTTACCGCTAAGTGGAAGAAACAGACAAAAGAGACAACAGGCTGCCAGATTCAGTATGCGACAAACAAAAACTTTAAGGGATCTAAGACGATAACATTCAGCACGAATAAGGTGGTGTCTGCCACGATTACTAAGTTGAAGGCAGGCAAGAAATATTATGTGCGAATCCGCACCTATAAGACAGTCAAAGTAGATGGCAAAAACAAGAAGATTTATTCTGGCTGGTCTAAAGCAAAGACGGTGAAGACAAAAAAATAGACAGAAGAATTTATAGATAAAGCTGGATGTATATTATGGCGAGAACCTTGAGAGAGTATATCTCTGGGGTTCTCGTTTTTATTGAGGGCATCCATTTTGGAGTAGGTGCTTTTCTAACATAAGAGGTAGTGAAATACAACCGTCTTTTTCAGGCAATGTCAGATTGCGAACGGCTGTAGCAACAAAATCAGCTCTCGGAAAAAAATGGGGAAACTTAAACAAATGCAGCGGCTGCCGGGTTTAAAACGAACCCCGGACAACCGCTGCAACCGCTTTTTCTCTATGCCAATTGCAACCTTATATGTTCTTCCCCTTATGTCAAATCTACAACCAACTCCGAAAATATCCCCGAAGCGCTAAGTTCATTTTCACCGTCAGCCGAATTTGCATACTCGATGACATTATCTTCTTTCATATAATAAACATCACATTTGCGCCCTCTGTTTGTGACATTTACGATATTTTCTTCCGGCAGGTGGACAACGGTTTTTGCCTTCCACTGGTTGATATCCAATCTGCCGTTAATTTTATCAATGGTAATGTCATAATCCGTTTTGGCTGTAAATTCCAGGCTGCCGCTGCTGTCTGAAATCAGAACCTGCCCTGCATCCCCATCATATTCCAAACGGCGCAGATGAAGGTTCTTTATCACAAGAAGTTTAACGGAAGCGGCTATCTCACAATGGTCAGAGTATTTTTCAGGAAGAATAATCTCAACCATCAGGGAATCCTCCACCTCGTAGCGGCTTAATTTGTTCTTGTTCAGGCAATTGACATCCAGCTTGTTTTTCTTTTCGTCCAATTTGATCTTAAACATTGTGCCTAAATTCTCAAATGTTTCCGATGACAGCTTGATATGGAGCTTCTCATCTGTTCCTGATGATAGTATGATGGTAGCCGCATCCCCGATATTGACATCAAAATGTTTCTCGCAGTCAATATCATAAATGGTTTCGCTGGTATAAACAGACGGTTCCTGTTTTTGCTGTGTGGCAGAGTCGCGAAGCAGCTCATCTAAGGTCGTTTTAAAAATCTCTGCGATGATTACCATGTTTTCAACATCCGGTAAGCCCTTTCCGGTCTCCCATTTTGTGATCGCCTGTCTGGACACGCCGATTTTCTCGGCAAGTTGCTCCTGTGACAATCCTTCATTTTTTCTTATCTCTTTCAATTTCTCTGAAAAATTCATAATAAACCTCCTCTTTCTATACCTACTCCTTTAAGAGAGAATAGGCGGTAATCTTTTTAATCGGTGCTGCTAAAAGTACACTGATTAAAAAGGCAACAACAGTAAAAATAATGGCAAATACAAGCAGTATGAAAATAGATACTTCAAAATAATTTTTTATGGCTCCAATCTGGCTCAAAATCATGCGGTTGATGACCGGAAGATACCATATTCCTGCTGCTGCCGACAAAATGGAAGACAGAGCGACAACCGGTATAAACCGGGCTGCTGTCATTATCGTAAGCTGCCTGCTTGTGTAGCCGACTGCCTTATAGATACCAAATTCCTGTTTGCTTCTGGTAATCATGGAATTGATAATCACATACAGTACAAGCAGTACCATCAGAACAGAAATGATGAATAAAATGACTGCCACTGCGGACACAATACCTGCATACATTGTCTGGCTGTTCGCATTTAACTGTTCATAATTCAGGGAAGAGGCGATCAGTGAATCGTGATCTTCTTCATACTCTTCGATAAATTCCGCAGCTTCTTTTTCATGCAGATAAACATTGACCGTGTTCATTGTGCCGTCGATTCTTTCATACCCCTCGCTTGTCAATTCACATGCTTTTCCAGCCTGGTTGACACTTTGGATGTAGCCGGTTACCACATAAGTGGCTGACTTGTCAGAGGCGGTAATTTTTATCTTGCTGTCAATCGGATAGTCATCTGCCAGCATATTGCCCACTGCAATTTCATTCTCATTTTGCGGATTCCGCCCCTCATAACATATATCATTTGTTACTTTTCCAAAATCTTCACACACAAAGGCAGTGATACTTCCGTCTTCATAACTGAGAGGCGCCGAAGCGTATTCCAAAACGAGCTGTACCCGGTTATCCTCGTTAAGAATCTCTTTCACCTCTGACATTTTATCATTTTGCACGGTAAAAATAACAGACGGCGTTTCTTCGGAAAGCGTTTTCATAAAATTGTCCGGTTTGATGCTTACGTTGTAAAGAAGCGTGCCGGCAAAGGATAATAACACCATTATACCAATTGACAAAACAGCCAACAATATATTTTGTCCGGCGCCACCGGTTCCTTTACTTCCTCTTATGGCATTCATCGGCTCTAATTTATATATTTTCATTGCCGAAAGATAAGCAAACAACAGTATTGCAAGTACAAGTATGACTACAACGATTAACAGCGCAGTTCCGTCAAAGACGGGAGTATAGGTAAACCCGGATTGAATTGCCAAAACCATTGCTACGGAAGGCAGGACTGCATAGGACAGGGCTGCGCCGATTACGGTGGAAACGATGCCTACCAGTGTGTAAGGGCAGGCAACCGCACAAATAATCATGTTGCTTGTATAGCCAATCGCTTTCAAAACCCCCATCTGCGCAAGTTCATCTTCAATGGTACTGCGTATCCGGAAACTGCTTAAGAATATGCTTACTGCCAATATGATTGCCGCAAGTGCCAGAAAAATAACAATCAGCAGGGTACATACCATCGTTCTTGTCTGTTTACTGGCATCCCTGTCGCTCATGCTTAATGCAGCAATGCCTTTATCACTTAGAATGTCGGTTATGGCATTTTTGATTTTGAGTAAATCAGCGTTATCGGTAGTTTGCAATGAATACTCTGTGATGGCTTGTTCCTCGTGTTCATCTGCAAACTTTTCATAAGCAGCAGACGGAAGATATCCGCCAATCAGTCCGGTACCATAATTTCCATATTGCATTTCGGATACAATTCCGCCGACGGTATAGGTATAATCCGTGTCATCCACGGAATAGGTAATATCGCCGTCTTCGGCAAAACCGCCCAGTTCCCGCATATACATCGGGATATAAACGGTATTTTCATCCTTTTTCTGATAATTTGCAACATCAAGCCGATTGATTGTCCTTGTGTCGTCAAGATTATAAAAAACCGTATTCATGTCAAAATCAGAGTTTGCAAATTCACGGACGGTTGCCGAAACAAATACGCCGTCATGCTGTTCGACTGCGGATACGCCGTCTATTTTCTCAACCTCGGTCATGATTTCGCTGTCATCCTGAAACTCTGGAATGATAAAATTAATGTCTGCCGTGTCAAGCTCATCAAATCGGCTGTCATAGGCGCTGAATGTCTGAAATGCAAGCACGAGAGCAATATTCATCATAAATGCCGTCAGGCAGATGATAAAGCCAAAGGATAGATACTGCCCTTTTGCCTTTTTCAGATTATGTATAATCAGTGTTACAATCCTTTTCAATCCTACCACCCCATTTCAGAAATGAATTTTTCAAATCTTTCTGTTCTTTCCGTGTTATCCGGCTCAAATTTCCCTAAATCGCACTCACCATAAATTTCGCCATCCTTAATATAAAGGATGCGGTTGCCCCTTAACGCGGATTTCTTGTCGTGCGTAACCATGACAATACTTTGCCCTTTCTCGTGAAGGGAACTGAAAACGTCTAAAACGGCAGTTCCGTTTGCGGAATTTAATGCTCCTGTCGGCTCATCGGCAAAAAGTACATTCGGATTATTGATGACTGCCCGCACAATTCCCGCTCTTTGCGCCTCACCGCCGGAAATCTGGGAAGGTGTTTTCTTCCAGGTAATTTCCGGAATATTTACTAAAGAAAAAAGCTCTTTTGCCCGATTTTTGATGTCTTCCCGGTTCTTGCTTGTCAGCACTCCTGCCGTAACGACATTATCCATCAGGCTCATTCTATCTAATAAGTAGATCTGCTGGAACACGAATCCACACTCGCTCCGCCGGAACACTGCCAGCTTGTCACTATTTAATTTCGTAATATCCGTACCGTCAAAGTCAATTTCTCCGCCATCCGGCTTGTCCATTCCTGACAGCGAATACATTAAGGTAGACTTTCCTGCTCCCGAAGAACCCATAATTACTGTAAAATCCCCCTGATAAATATCAATGTTCAAATCTGAGTAAATCGTCTGTAGATTTTCTTTTTCGCCAAAAGATTTTTTCAAATGCTTTGCCGATATCACTGTTTGCTTGCTCATAACACAACCACCTTTCGTTTTTCATGATGTTAGCATACTTTAAAAGGTGGAGTTGCACTACCAACAGTTGTATACAAAGGAATATTTTTATGCTACTTTCCGTTGCATGATAGGAAAATCAAGGCTTTTTGTTCCTTAGTCAGTACTTGTAAAGATAGGGGAAACAATATAAAATGGATATAAGATTGGGGTTGATGAAGGTGGAACGGCACTCATGGGATAGAAAAGTTGATAGAATAATTACACTTATTTGTATTAGCCATGAGCAAAACTTAAGTTTTCGCAACTGTCCGTTGTGCAATATAGACAAATCACAGCCGGGTACGCTTGCGCTATGTATCGCTCGTAACGGTACATAAGGTGCCAAAATACGGCACCTAAGTACCGACGGCTCCCCAATACCCCGCTTGCGATATTGTCTGTATTGCACAACTGGTTTTTGGAAATAGTGAGTTTTGCTTATGTCTATTTATTTGTATGAAATGGCAGGGAATAAGATGACCAGGTTTAGCACACTTCCGGATTCATTAGAATGTGACAAATTGAAAGGATATTTAAAATCAATCATAAATTTTGAAGACGAAGAAATGATGGACTATATTTTGTGTATTATTCCAAGACTTGGAATGGGAAATTTATTTGATTACATTTTGAAAAACAGAACAAATATTCATAACGAGAATGTAAAGATAAATATTCGTGAGGCAGAAAGTGAGTACGGGTGCAATGTTGATGATCCGTATGCAGGTGTGTAGATATTATGGATTTGTTACGAGAGATGTTTCCCAGTGGACGAGCGGTTTGAGTTGACTGAAATTGTATAAAATACTCCAAATAGATACGGTATTCGTGATTGCTAATCGCTGTTGGCATTAAGTACAAATTAGACAAGCAGGAGACGAAATGAAAGATATACAAGAAACAATAAATAATCTGTTGATGAATAATTTTACGAATCAGGAATTAGAACAGTATTTAGACAGCCAGTTTGCTCTGGTAAAAGCTAATGCGATTATGGCTGTTTTTAGAAATGGAATGACAGAAAGCAGAATTATTCAAAAATTGAATTTTATATCACGAAACATACAGAATGAACCTAAATTATTAGGAGAATGGACAACCGGACATTGTGCAATGGCAGTGTTGTTTTTGTTAAAGACAGAGGATGCTATTGAAATGTATAATTGTAATATAAAAAAACTGGATAAATATACTCAAGAGAGTATAGGGAAGTTAATAGAACAAATTCCCTTATGTTTTGAAAGTGAAGAAATAATGGATGAGTGGAATGCAAAGGAGCTATTTTGATTTTGTCAGAAGTTGTAGACTACTTTGATGATGTGTTGAAGTTATACATTGCAGAAGAAGATGAAGTAGAAGAAATGATATCTGACTTGGCATCAAGGGAAGCAGAGATGGATATAAAAATGATAAATTCTAAGTGGATTTTTGCAATTATTTATGATGCTTACGTTTATTTAAGTGATGAAATATATAGCGTGATAGAAGATGTTTATGTGGAGTGGGAATATCCAGAGGAGATTAGTAATCTTATAGGTTATATGCCATGTGATAATGGAAGAAACATAGATGAAGAACTAAATCAATACATTAGTGCTAATAAAAGATTTTTGGCTTCTCCCATTTTTTGAAGCCGGAGCAGTCAAGTGTTTTTGGCTAAGCATTGTGCGGATATAAGCCGTTCCTTTTGAAACACCAGTTATCAAAAAACAGGAAAAGTCGAATCCTTCCTTACTGTGTCTGTAGTCTGGCAAGCTGTTCTTTTAATTGGGCAATTTCTTGATTCTTTGCTGCTAAGACTTTATTGTGTTCCCTATTCTGCGCTGCTAAAATTTTATTGTGTTCTCTATCCTGTGCTGCCAACGCTTCGCTCCATTCTCTTTCTTTTGTAATTAAAATATCTTCATGCTCTTTACAGATAATGTCAATATCCGTCATGTATGATTCATCCGTCATATCGTCAAAGTCCTCCGTTTCATAATAGTGGGAGTAGAGAT
>JAMPFS010000074.1 GCA_023664325.1 Clostridium sp. | reverse complement strand
TTAGAATTTCGAGGACAGTGATGGAACTTGAGGGCTTGCCCCGGGGAGCTTCATTATTCTGTTGCGGCGGAGCCGCCTGTCCAGTGTGGTGTGAGTTACTAATTCACTTATGTGCTAGATACAATTGATTTCGAGAATATGGATGATGATTGTAGAGAATATTTTGAACGGTATATGAATGTTAAGTAGCCGGAACATGACTTATTTTACAAAGAATATTCTGTAAAAATGTTAATGGAGAAGTATCAGATGCTTTTTCTGGCAGCTGTGATATTTATTTCTAATTTGAAACAGGATTATAAGAAGTATTCTGATTTATTAAGTCTAGGGATTAAATGATTCATCAAAAGAGTTTCGTGATTGGAACGATAACTCTTTTTAGTACTTCTTTGGTGATGAAAGTACAAATTATTTAATGGTTGTCAAAATTTACATTTTCATGGTCAAAATTTACATTTTCTGCCTTTTTTGATGAAAGAGGGTAGAATACAGATATAAAGAGCAAAGGGAAAATATAAAAATGTACGGTATAGAAAGGATGTGAGGGTATGGCAGTTGAAGGGATTGATATTGATGTAAAGCTTTTAGAAGATATTGCAGACAATATAAATCGATTAGAAGAATGTCTTAAGACAGAATTTGAAGCCATAAAAGTTGAAATTCACTCTGTGCGAAATATATGGAAAGATCCTGCAGGAGAATTATACGTAAATCGTGCAGAAGAATTTGACGATAGCAATGGAAAGTTTTGTCATGATCTAAAAGCATATGCACTATTTCTTAATATGGTAGCAGGTGAACATAGAACTGTAGAAAAACAAATTCAGCAAAATGCAGAGAGTTACTTTAAATAGGGGGCAGATAGATATATGGAACAACAGATAGATGTTCAATTAAAAGAATTAGAAAAAGTAGCAAATCGTCTTTCAGATCATTTAGATAGTTGCCAAACTTATATAAAAGAGTTGTATACAGATAATTTATACAAGATAGGAGATGCATGGAAAAATAAAGAAAGTTACAAATATATTAATAATTTGACTGATTATCTAAAGGATTTGGAACAATATTGTGATTCTATACAAAAAACAATAGCTTTTTTAAAAACAGCAAAAGATGCATATAGTGAGGCATTGGATTATGCAATTGAGAATGCAAAATTGTAAAGAGAGAGCGAGGATGAGGAATGGGATTAAAAAATTACGAAGAACAGATTAATGTTATAAAACAATCAGATGAACAAATTTCATTTCTGGAATCATATGCTAATTCATTGAATCGGATATCAATTGATTTGCAGTCATATTGGGAAACTAATAAGGATCAACAACTTATCTTATCCGCAATTGCAAATTGTGTGGATATGGCAGCTGATATTGCCTATGACTATAGTACGTTTTCGGTGAATTCGATTAAGTGGCTGACACAGATTGATCTTTTAGATAAGTTGGTTAAAGCCATTATACCAGGGAAGAAACTAAAAGTAAAATCTATTAATGGCGGAATTGTCGGTGCCAAGAAGAATCGTATAAAAATTGATACGGCGGGAATTCAGAGGTGTATTACAGAATTATCAGGTTATAGTAAGCAGTTGGAGAATATTCAAGTGAATACAAATGCAATTAATAGTAAGATTGATGAGTTGATTCTCAGTAAATGGTCTGGAAGTTCTCGGTATTCTCTTTCAGCAATTAATAAAAGGATTGTCAAATTAGCAAGTGATAATTCTAATATTGTAAGTGCATTGAAAGAGATTGCAAGATTATATGAAACGGTAGAATCAAATTTAGTAAAGGCGACCAATTGCACTTTATTAGGTGGAAAAAGTTCAGGGGAAGTTGATGCTGAAATTCAAAGGAAGTATGAAAAATACAATCAGCAGGTGATTAATGGTGGATGGCCAAAAGCAAAGCAATATATGCCTGTCAATGATGCCGATGTATATCTGAAACAGAATCATGTAAGTGGCGATTGTAATGTTACAGCACAAGCCATGCTATTGAAAAGGAAAGCCTTTTTGGAGGACGATGAAAATTGGAATAGTATTGACCAAAACAGTATTCGTTCTCAAATAACTGGTCCAGGAGCTACGAAAAGTCCTAAGTTTCATTATGATTATAATGATGGATATAATACGTACCATGTAGATGTACATAGTGATAATGAATTTCCGCAGGCTAAGCGTAAAGAGATACTGATCAATGAATTAAAAAACCATGAAGAGGGCGTTGTTATTTGGGGGTCTGCGGTTCTGGGTCCTAAATGGCCGCATGCAATAATTTTGACTGACTATGATGAAGAAACAGATACTTTCTATTGTGCTGATCCAGCAGATCAGTATGGAGTTAAAAGAATTCCTCTCAGCGAATCTTCATATAGGGGTGACGTTACTCTGGCAACGCAATATTATACAGTAAGTTCTGTGGCAAAGGTGTGATTGTAGCAGATATAAAAGATTGTAATGTATTAAAAGATATGTAAAGTAGTATTTAAATCAAACGATTTAAATATAAAGGAAAATTTCCAAACATCTAGTACATATGAAAGGAGAAAAGAAACATGGGAAACAAAATCGTGGTAGATCCGGCAAAGCTGGATACAGCGGCAACAAAGATTGATGAATATGCGGCTGATTATAAGAAAACCTACACACAATTATTTACGGAGGTAGAGGCAATGTCTGAGAGGTGGAGCGGTGCAGATAATGTTGCTTACACAACTCAGATTAAGGGCTTTGAAGATGATTTTATGAAAATGCATAATTTGATGACACAGTATTCAGAGTTCCTTAAAAATAGTGCAACCAACTATCGGTCAACGCAGGAGGCTGTAGGTGCAGCGGCGGCAAAATTAACAAACTAGGAGGAGAAGATTATGGCAGCAGTAGAAGGAATTAGTATTTCGTTAAATGAGGTATCTGCAACTGCGAATACACTTCGTACATTAAATACAACCTTAGGTGCAGACCTTGCAAATATCAAGGCAGAAATTAATAACTTAAAGACAAAATGGCAAAGTGACAGTTCAGATACGATTCAGGCAAAAATTAATGGCATGCAGACACAGTTTGATGAATATTCCAAGGTGATTGAAGCATATGCGAAATTCCTGGATGATACGGTTACATCATATCAAGAAACAGAAAGTACAATTAATTCAAATGCGAGTAGCTTCCAATAGGGGAACAAAAGAGCAACACAAGGGCAATGCCATTCCGGCATTGCCCTAAGTCCGGTTATTGTGGACGATATTATAAAATCAATCATTGATATAATGAGAACACGAATATAGAAAATAGAGCAAAACAGTATGCTTTAATGATAGATACTATAGATACAGAGGGGCAATAAAATGCGATTACAGGAAAACGATACAATATTTCACAACTGGAAAATCAAGAAGATTATCGGGGAAGGCAGCTTTGGTACGGTATATGAAATTGAGCGGGAGGAGTTTGGACGTACATACAAGGCGGCAGCCAAGGTGATTTCCATTCCGAAAAACCAGTCTGATTATATGGACATAATGGATGAGGGGATGACAGAGGAAAATGTAACCGAGTATTACAGAAGCCTTGTGGATGATATTATCGGGGAATGCGATTTAATGGAGCGCATGAAAGGGGACAGCCATATTGTTTCCTATGAAGATCATCATGTGGCAATGACGGCTGACGGAATGCAGTGGACAATCTATATCCGTATGGAACTGCTAAAACCGTTGGTGGCATATACCAAAGAAAATTCCCTTACGCAAAAGGATGTAATCCAATTGGGAATTGATATTTGCCGGGGACTGGAAACCTGTCAAAAATTTAAGGTTATACACAGGGATATCAAACCGGAAAATATCTTTATTTCGGATGCCCATAATTATAAGCTGGGGGATTTTGGCATATCCAAGGTTATGGGAAGAAGCGAGATGGCGGTATCGAAAAAAGGAACCCAGGTGTACATGGCTCCCGAAGTATACCGTGGCGAGCAGTATGATACGACAGTGGATATTTATTCTCTGGGAATTGTGTTGTTCCGGTTGATGAATAATAACCGGACTCCTTTTCTGCCGCCTTATCCGGCGCCGATTCGCTTTAAGGATAAAGAAGCTGCACTGCAGAAACGCCTGACAGGGGAACCGATTCCGAAGCCGTGTAATGCTTCACAGAAGTTTGCGGAAGTAATTCAAAAGGCCTGCAGTTTTCAGGCGAAAGACCGATATCAGAAGCCCCATGAGATGCGGAAAGTATTGGAAGCTTTGTTGGAAGAGGATTTAGACGATAGTATTTTAATAGAGGAAATCGTAAATGGAAACAGTCAGTTTGAAAAAACGGGAACAGTTGGAGGTTCTAAAGGACGTAGTATTCTTGTTAAAGAAGAAGCGCAGCGGAGAGCGGAAGAAGAGAGGAAACGGTTAGAAGAGGAAGCCCGCCGAAAAGCGGAGGAAGAGGAAAGGAAGCGGCAGGAAGAGGAAGCTCGCCGAAAAGCGGAAGAAGAGGAGAGGAAGCGGCAGGAAGAAGAAGCTCGCCGAAAAGCGGAGGAAGAGGAAAGGAAACGGCTAGAGGAAGAGGCACGTCGGAAAGCGGAGGAGGAAGAAAGGAAACGTCTTGAGGAGGAAGCCCGTCAGAAAGCAGAAGAAGAGGAGAGAAGACGGGCAGAAGAGGAAGCCCGCCGAAAAGCGGAAGAAGAGGAAAGAAAGCGGCAGGAAGAGGAAGCCCGCCGGAAAGCGGAGGAAGAAGAGAGAAAACGGCAGGAAGAGGAAGCCCGGCGGAAAGCCGAGGAAGAAGAGAGAAGACGACAGGAAGAGGAAACCCGCCAGAAAGCAGAAGAGGAGAGAAGACAGGCAGAAGAAGCCCGTCGAAAAGCAGAGAAAGAAGAGAGGAAACGAGCGGAAGAGGAAGCCCGCCGGAAAGCGGAAGAAGAAAGAAAACGGCAGGAAGAGGAAGCCCGCAAGAAAGCAGAAGAGGAGAGAAAACGGCAGGAAGAGGAAGCCCGCAAGACAGCGGAAGAAGCTGAGAAAAAAAGAGCAGAGGCGGAGGCAAGACAAAAGGCGACAGAAGCCAGAAAACGGCTGGAAGCTGAAAAGGAGAATCGGGCGAATGATTTGGAACGGACGATGCATCTGCATTCTGGCGAACAGAAGATCAATTCTGCCACAAGTCCGAAAATAAAACTCCGTTCGGAAAATGCAGTAGGAAGTTTCCCGGTAAATTCATCCCGGGAAGAAGTAAAAGTTCAGGATAATTTTGATGATTTTAAAGATTTAGAGCCGATTCAGACAGGTGCGTTAAAAACAGAAAGCAATCCATATGTGGCACCGGCGGCAAAGAAACAGCCGGTATATAGTGCTGCTCCCAAGAAGTCTTCGGATAAGAAAAAGTTTATTATCATTTTTGCCTGTTTTGCAATTGTTGTTGGCATTTTGTGCATATCGCAGACAAAGCGTGTGCCGGACGTGACTGGAATGACTGTAGAGGAAGCGAAGAAAGCATTTGAACAGGCGGGAATGCAGCTTGGGGATACGGAATATCAGTTTTCGGATCAGGCAGTGCAGGGAAGTATTTTGTCCCAGAAGAAAAAAGGCGGGCGTTTGGCATGGAAAAACAGCAGGCAGACAGTGGTTGTCAGTGACGGGCCAAAGCGGATGGAAATGCCGGATTTATCGAATAAGACATTGAAGGAAGCGGCAGATGTTTTAGATGAAATGCACCTGGGTTTGATGGTTGCAGTGCGGCCGACCTACAGTCTGACCGTGGCACCGGAAAGCGTATGTGGACAGGAACCGGCAGCGGGAGAAGAAATCCAAAAAGGCGCAGATGTTGTATTGTGCATCAGCCAGGGAGGGCTTGCAATGCCGGATTTGCGTGGAAAGACCAAAGAAGAAGCGGAAAATATCCTTGCCCAGCAGGGCATTCCGGTCGTATGCGAAGAGGAATATAATAAGGATATTGCGGCAGGGCAGGTGGCAGAACAAAGCGTGGAGCCGGAAACGCCAGTGGATGCGGCAACCCAGATTGTCTTGAAAATCAGTATGGGGGTAGAGACCTTTAGCGTACCGAATGTAGTAGGCATGTTTCAGGAGGATGCAGTTCAAAAGCTGATAGAAGCCGGATATAAAGAGAAAAAAATTACGATTCTACAGGAATATAGCCAATTTACAGCTGGTATCGTGAGTTCACAGGATATTGCGGAAAATACGCAGGTAGAAAAGGGAAGTAAAATTACAATCACAGTCAGTCTGGGACCCAAACCGCAAAGCAGCGGGAAGCCGGCATCCGGTGGTGGTGGCGGTTCCAATAAATCCAATGACGGCTGGATATGGGAAGAGATGGATTAAGAGTTTTCGTGAATGGGAGGATTTTGGCAGGTGAAAATAGAATGCAGTATTGTTTCGGATGTAGGAGCGGTCAGGCAGAATAATGAAGACAATTTTTATTTGAATGGCTACTTTCGGGAAAATGTCCATGAAGACCGGATTGAGTATAATACCTGTTGTGACAAAAAGAATTTTCTGGGTGCCGTGTTCGACGGAATGGGAGGCGAAGAGAATGGAGAAATCGCCTCTTTAGAGGCGGCAAAGCTGTTGTGCCAATATCAGGATGCAAAGTTTGAACAGATTAGAGACCGTTACATTGCCGAGGCAAATGAAAAAATCTGTAAGCAGATGGATGAAACGGAAAGTGGAAGAATGGGCAGTACGCTGGCAATTGTCAAAATACAAAAAGGAAAATTAAGTTTTTGCAACGTGGGTGACAGCCCGATATTCCTTTTTCGTGATGGCAGTTTGAAACAGCTTTCTGTCAACCATAATGAAGCGCAAAGCCTGTATGATATGGGGCTTATTTCCCAGACGGAGCTTCGGACAAGCACGAAAAAGAACCGTTTGACACAGCATTTAGGCATATTTGAGGACGAAATGATTATAGAGCCGTATTTCGAGGAGAATATACCGCTGAAAGAAAATGACTATATTTTGTTGTGCAGTGACGGTATGACGGACATGGTAGAAGAGGAAGAGATCGAATATATTTTAACGGATGCGGGAAAGGTACACCAGACAGCGGATATTCTTTTGAATACCGCATTGGAAAATGGGGGACGGGATAATGTCACTTTGCTGCTGCTTCATGTCATTAAGGCAAAATGATTAGAACATAATAGTTTGTGTACATTGGAGGATCATGGAAATGGACTTACAGATGGGTGATACAATTTTCTATAATTGGAAAATAAAAAAATTAATTGGTAACGGAAATTTTGGTATGGTTTATGAGATAGAACGGGAAGAGTTCGGTCGTATGTACCATGCAGCCGCAAAGGTGATATCCATACCGGGGAAAGAGTTTTCGACCAAGGACTATTATCTGTCCGAAGGATTATCAGAGGAGAATGTTGCAGATTACTATTATAGTTTAGTGGAGGACATTATAAATGAATGTACGCTGATGGAGCAGATGAAAGGAGACAGCCATATTGTATCCTATGAAGACCATATAGTAGAGAAGGCAGATGATGGAAAAAGCTGGAAAATATATATCCGTATGGAATTACTGACACCATTACTTACATATTTTAGGCAGCAAGCCTTTGCGCAGACAGCAGTTTCGTCAGAGAAAGAAGTCATTCGGCTGGGAACAGATATATGTAGTGCGCTGGAGACCTGCCAGAAATTTAACGTAATCCATAGGGATATCAAACCGGAAAATATATTTATTTCCGAGCAGACCGGAAATTATAAGCTTGGCGATTTTGGAATTTCTAAAACATTAGAGCAAAGTGAAATGGCGGTTTCGCAAAAGGGAACACAGATGTATATGGCACCGGAAGTATACCGCGGGGAAAAGTATTCGTTATCCGTGGATATTTATTCGTTAGGTTTGGTGATGTTCCGTTTGTTAAATGATAACCGGGCACCGTTTCTGCCTTTGTATCCGGAAAAAATATCTTTTCGGGATAAGGAGTTAGCTTTGAAAAGGCGTATATCCGGTGATATCATTCCCAAGCCCCGGAACGCATCAAAAGAATTGGGAAAAATTATACAAAAGGCTTGCAGTTATCAGCCGCAAGAGCGGTATTCCTCACCCGGGGATATGAAAAGAGAATTGGAAAAACTTCTGTGTGAATATGAAAAGGAAGCACAAGTGATTTCTTCTGAAAACAGGAGTATCGTTGAGAAGGATGGTTTTGGTCATACAGATGCCGACAATATGGATAAGACGATGGCGGTATTTCATGGAGGCAGGTATAAAGAAAAAGGTTCAGCAAAGGACGAAGAAAGGGAGGTGGAAGAAAAACAGCTGCCGGATGGAAATGCGATTCAGGAGAAGGAGCATGTAGAGAATCAAGCAGTAGAGAAAAAGGAAAGTTTTGATAAAAAACTGCCTGTTAATGAGGGAAAAAATCAAAGCGACAGCCAACTTACCTGGGGAGAAGTTTTTGATGTGTTTTCAGAGGAGGCAGGCAGCGAAAATGCCCGAAAAGAGATAACGCTGACAGCAGAAGAAAGAAAAGAAATGCCGAGTCGAAAGAGGGAAATATCAGGTGAGGTTTTGCCAAAAGGAGAGAACCAAAGAAAACAGGAGCATGTGAAGACCAGGAAGGAGTATAACCAGCTGCAGGCATGGCAGCAGGCAAAAGACAGGGTGGTTCTGGAAAACTGGCAAAAGAAAAACACGGCAAAGGCGCGGAGAAGAGGTATTTTTACTGGCAGTATATGTGCACTTTTTTTAGGCTGGGTTCTCCTTGGGCTTTTTTTGGAGTATTATGAGAGTAGTGATAACGGGAATGGTCAGGCGGAAATTACTGCGGAAGTAGTTACACAGAGCACAATGGCGGAAACGGTTACGGAGGAAGCCGCAACTGCGGAACCTGCTGCTGAGGAATCTATAGCAGAGCCTGATGAAACGTGGAATGAATATGATACAGCGGATGAATATTCCGATAGGTCATTTTCTGACGAGGCACCTGTATGTGGAAGCTATTTTGACGGATATATGATCCTGCCGGAAATAGAGGGATATTGGTGCGGTTTTGATGGGAGCTTCAATTATCAGGCGGAGGATTATATATTTCAGGAAGATGATGATGGGGAAATATGGTCAGGAGATTGTTATAAGTGGGAGGTGGACGAGGATGGTGATGTTGTTAATGAGCTTTTAGCTGGTGATTTAAGTATTTTGACAATCACGAGAGAAAGAGACTGTTGGTGTGACTGCGGTGCATATGGATATTCTGTTCCGGTTCAGGACTGGAATGTTTTAAATGCAGAAAATGTTTCAAATTGGTGTCTGGATATGTGGAATGAAACTTCTGAAACAATCAATGTTGAATGCGCAGAGGTCTGCCTGAATGAATGTGATGGCTATGTTTTGAAGGGGCATTACACGAGAGTTTATGAAGCAGAAGATGGAAGTGATTTTGAAGAAGAACGCTGTCAAATAATGTATATATTAGATGATTACAGGCTCAATCAGGTAGTACACTGTATTAGTGTCGATTATAGCGTTGCCGATGAAGAGAATGAAGAGTGCCAGGCATTGATACATAGCACGGAAACGTTTTATTTAGAAGAGTAAAGGAGAAAAGATATGAATTCAAAGAAAAAAAGTAATGTATTATGTATATCAAAGAAAATATTTGTATTATTAGTTTGTTGTTTGGTTTTGTGCAGTTCCATTTCTGCACAGGCGAAACCATCTGCGGCAAAAGTAAAAAAAGTCTACAAGTCTTATGCAAAGAAACATTTCACGGAGAAGAAATATCCATATAACCGATATAAACTTTATGATATTAATAAAGATGGAACGAAGGAAATGATCATGGTATATTCGTACGGTGTGCGAAACGGTTATCAAATATATACATATAAAAAAGGAAAAGTTGTGAAGCTTCATAAGGGAACATATGGAGGGGCCGGTGATATTTACCGATTAAAGGGTACGAAGAAGATTGTAATTATGTTTTCAGGCGGGGCTTCGGATACAAGCTATACGTGTTATTATATGAAAGGAACGAAACTGAAAAAGGGAGATACATACCGCAGCTGGTATGAATATGGTACAAACGAGAAGAGATGCGAAAAGAATGGGAAAAAAATCAGCAGCAAGAAAATGGATGCGTTTACGAACAAATTGAGTTGGATTAAAATGTATAAGTAATTATTTTGGACTTAGTAGAGATGAGAAAAACGCACGGTTATCAAAACCCAGTTGTGAAAAGAGAGTTTTGCTAATAAATATAGATTTAGCTAGACAATTGTGAAACTCTCTTTTCTCTTTCTTTTGTTGTACAACATATACAATCCAACGCTGGTACGCTTGCGCTACTTGTCACTTGTAATGGTACATAAGGTGCCAAAATACGGCACCTAAGTACCAACGGTTCCAAAGTACCTGCTTATGGATTTGTATATGTTGCACAACCATGATATAGAATTAACAGAGTTTCACAATTGCCTATATAGATTTAGCTAAAGAGAGGTGAAAAATATGATTCCACAAAAAAAGAACAAAATTTATATCAAAAGGATAACGGTAACCCTATGTATCCTGCTGTCTGCGGTTTTTGCAGCAGTAATCCCGAGCCAGGCAGCATCCAAGGCAGTAAAAGCAAAAAAGGCATACAAAGAATATTTGAGCAATATTATGAAACAGCCGGATTTTAGGGAATATGCAGGACTGGAATTTGGCAGCATTTTTTTTGCGGTACTGGATATTTCCGGTGACAAGGTTCCGGAACTGATTGTGAAAGAAAGCTACACAGCACCGGCGGGCTATTGGGTATATACATACCGTAACGGCAAGGTAAAAAAACTGAAGGAAATGAATTATTATTCTGGTGGAGAAATAGAAGCGGTTTATCCTAAAAAACATATTATCAAGGTCTACGAAGGCGATGATTGGGATTCCGACTGGATTTATTATAGGGTTACCGGAAGTAAGATGAAAGTAGCAGCCAGAACAAAAAATGGAAAGTATTATGTGAACGGAAAGAGCGTAACGAAAACCAGTTATCAAAACTATATTTCCAAAATTGAGAAGACAAAATGTTACCGTGCGAATAGCGGAAAATTAAAATTCAGGAAAAACACAGGGAAAAACCGGAAAAAATATTTGTGATAAAATGTCACCAACCGGAGCAAAGCGGAGGTTGATGACCTGCACGAGCTTTATTATGATTAAAATAATTGGATACAAACAGAAAATCATCGAAGTTTATTATGCTTCGGTGATTTTCTGTTTGAGTTTCCGCAAAATGCAATTTCACAATGGATATATCTTCCCAAAGTACC
>JAMPFS010000073.1 GCA_023664325.1 Clostridium sp. | reverse complement strand
ATCAGCACAAAGGAAAAGACTGCACACCGCACAAGCTGGGTAGTGTAATATACCGCACAAAAATCTATAAGGCTGGCGATTTGTTTCCAGTCCGGCATAGCCATCACTTCCTTTTGTCCGAAGATTCTGCATTGCGCTCCCTGCTTTTTTCAAGAATCTCCTCCAATTCCTTTATCTGCTCATCTGTCAAGTCAAAGCTTTGCAAAAGAGCCGCCATTGCATTTGTCCCATTGCCGGAGAAATAGCTGTCAACAAATTTCCTGCTTTTCTCTTTCACACATTCCTCCTTCTGCTTTAGCGCATAGTAGTGGTAAACCCTTGAATCATGCTCGTCTACGGTATAGCCAAGAATGTCTTTCTGGTTCAGGCGGTTCATCAGCACCCGCACCATCCTCATCGACATATCCACATTCCCCTGCATCCTCTTAAAAACCTCGGAAGATGTCAGCGGAGTGCTGCTTGCCCAAAGGACTTCCATAATCTGCCATTCGCTCGGCGTAATTTCTTCCTTTGCCATGTCTTTTCCTTCCTTTCGTTTTATTTCGTTATTTTATATATCGGTCAATTATCATTAATCATTAATAGCCATTGACGTTTTTTTGCAACTTTGCGGCTGCGCCTTTTCTCTCTTTTCCCAAACATTGGCTGTGTTCACATCCGCTCCAAAAAATAAGGCTGCAATAACTCAATTACCGCAGCCTCAGGCATAGTCTTCCTCCGCCATTTGTTCATATTGATTTTTCGTAGTTCACCTTTCTGATTTATTTTACAAGTCAGATTTGCATTCATCCTATTCATATTGCTTTCTTCCTGACACGAGCCTTCTTTCGTGACTCTCTGCGCAGTTTGTTTGCAGAATCGTATCCGGAATAGCTCCTGTATATAAACGGAAAAAGTATGACAGAAATCAAAAAATACAGTACCATCACGAAAGGAATCTGCCGAAACACAAGATTTCCTATTTGTAAAATATGTGGATGCAGCAGCGCTTTATTGATGTTCACCAGTATGTCCGTCGTAAAATAAAATACATTCGTAACATTGGAAAGCGGCTTACTGATGAAAATCAACACATAATACATAAAAAACGGTAAACAGACTGCCACTTTTACGGTATGCATCTTTGCTGTGACCAGCATTGTTACGGATGATGACAGCAGACAGGCAATATAGCCGCATACTACAACCAAAAGATAACGCTGCCCCTGTGTCATGACATAAAAACTATAAGGATTCTCAAACTGATATGGCGTGTTAAAACCGCTCACCCCCATAATTCCAAATGATATCAATGAAAAAATTCCAGTTCCTACCCAATAAACAATGGTTGTCATCAGTATTCCCACAACGATTTTATTTCTGACTGCTTTTGACCGTCCGTATTTTGTAGTAAAAAATATCATCTCCGCATGATTTCGGAACTCTTCATCAAAAATTCCTGCTGCCAGAAATGCAATGACAACTACCAAAACAAGGAAATAAATCATAATAAACTCTGACCGGTTCTCCCATGAATCGCAAGCCTTGTAATGAATTGGAATCTCTATCTTCCTGTACTGCTCTTTCAAAAATTTCACCTGTTCCGGAGTTTTTCCGTATTCCTCCACCATGTTCTGCAGATTGCCGGCATAAGCATCATATATATGGGTAAGGTCTTTTTCCGTCAGCCAATCCATATCCAAATACAATGCAGTATCATCTATTATATACATTTTAGAAGCAAACCACAAAATTTCCTCATATGATTGTACAGTTTTTCCCCATTCTGTACGAGGAATATCCCCCTGATATTGTTGTCTTAGTTTGTAATAATTCTCCACTATATCGGCAATCTTTTCCGATGTCAGTTCTCCCTTCCACTTATTCTTGTCTTTTGCAAGCCTGTACCCGGCGGTAACCCTGGCAATCCCGGCAGGCTCCTTCCCGTCCGCATCTATATATTGTACCCTGCTAACCTCCATAAACGCTAATATGACGGCTCCCAGAAGCATGATAGTCAATAGTACTATCGTGGACCTTTTCGAGAAGAACTTCTTCCATTCAATTTTCAACATCTTCATCACCTGCTTTCTCCCCAAAATACAGCAGAAACGCATCTTCCAGTGTAGGTTCCTCCTGGACTGCGCTTTCAGAGGGCGGGGTCTTGGAGAGTATCCGCAATTCCACGCCACCAGATACATGTTTCACGTTTCCCACCGGATACCTCTGCATATACTGATTCACTTTATCACCCGGAACCGTACACCTCCAGACACCTTCTTCCATACCAGCGATTAGCTCTTCGGAAGTTCCGGTAAAAAAGAATTTTCCGTCCTTCATCAATATAATCTGTTCTGCAATAAATTCCACATCCGATACAATATGGGTAGAAAGCAATACCAGACGGTCTTTCGCCAATCCACTGATTAGGTTGCGGAAACGAATCCGTTCATTTGGATCCAGTCCTGCCGTTGGCTCGTCCAGTACCAGAATTTTGGGATCGTTCAGCATTGCCTGTGCAATCCCAACACGTCTTGCCATACCACCAGACAACGCTTTCATCCTGCGTTCCCTATATTTTGAAAGTCCGACCATTTCTAACAGTTCTTTTATTCTTTTCTTTGCCACAACAGAACGGATGCCTTTAATGGATGCAATGTACATCATATAATCGGAAACAGAAAGATCCGGATAAAATCCAAAATCCTGAGGCAGATACCCCAGCAGGTCACGGTACTGTTCCCCCATGCTAAAAATGTCATTTCCGTTCCATGTAATCTTTCCAGTGGTTGGACGGGTCACTGTACACAGCATCGTCATCAGTGTCGTCTTTCCCGCACCGTTCACACCTAAGAGTCCATACACCCCTGTTTCCATAGAGTAGGAAACATTATCGACTGCAAACGCTTCACCATACTTTTTCGATACATCTTCAAACCTTAATTCCATTTTCTTTCACCTCCAATTTATTTTACACGTCAGATTTGCAGAATCGTATCCCGAACAACTCCTGTATATAAACGACCAAAGCAGAACAGACACTACCGCATACAATACTATTACGAATGGAATCAGACGAAATACAGCATTTCCTATTTGAAAAAAAACCAGATATTTTGTAGCATTATCCATATTTACGAGTATAGCAGGCATAAAATAGCCTACATTTGTAACCTGGCAAATCGGCCGCATAAGAAAAAACAGCACCCAATATATGAACATCGGTATAAAAATAGCCACTTTTTCAGTATGCATCTTTGCTGTGACCAACATCGTGATAGATGCCGACAACAGACTGGCAATATAACCACATACTACAACCAAAAGATACCGCTGCCCCTGTGTCATATCATACATAATATAAGGGTCTTCAATCTGACATGGCGTATTAAAACCGCTCACTCCCATAAGTCCAAATGAAATCAATGACAAAATCCCGATGACTGCCCAATAAACAATGGTTGTTGTAAGCATTCCTACTGCAATTTTATTTCTGACCGCCTTTGACCGTCCGTATTTTGTTGTAAAAAATACCCGCTCCGCATGATTCTGGAATTCTTCATCAATGATTCCTGCCGCCAGAAATCCAATAACAACCACCAAGACAAGGATGTATAATTCTGCATCCTCTGCCATGGTTTTCCATGAATCGTAAGCTTCATAAGCAATCGGTGTTTCAGTCTTCTTAAACTGCTCTTTCAGAAGCTTCTCCTGTTCCGGAGTTTCGCCATATTCCTCCGCCATATTCTGCAAGTTGTCAACATAAGTGTCATATATATGCCCAAGGTCTTCCTCCACCAAATGTTCCAAACCTGCAAGCACTACGTCATCTTCCGTTTGATATATCCCATTCGCAAAATGCAAAATATCCAAAGGAGGTTCGGCTCTTTCAGATTCCAAATTTGGAATCTCTTCCTGATATGCCTGCTGCATCTCATAATAGCTCTTTGCCGCATCTGCAATCTTTTCTGGTGTCAGTTCCCCTTTCCACTTATTTTTGTCTGCCGCAAGCCTGCGCCCAACAGCAAGCTTGCCAATCCCAGTAGCAATTTCCTCACCTGTATCCGTATAACCCATACTACCAGCCGCCAGAAAACTTACTGCTACTGCTGTCAGGAACAAGACTGCCAAGATTGCCTTATTCATTTTTTTTGAGAAAAACTTTTTTAATTCATATTGCAACATCTTCCTAACACTCCCAAACCATTTCACAATCCAATAGTGATTTTCTAATACATAAAATCAAATATCCCAAGGATAACAGGATTATCCCTATCCAAACCGGTCCAGAAACCCTGTCATAAACCGCATCATTTGCCACCACTGTCAGCCAAACTACGTTCCAAACCACGCATAAAACTGTTGCTACATATTCCAGCTCCTTTGACCGATTGCATAGCAACCGAAAACAGATACAGCAGGATACAAAAAACGGAATCAGAAAATCAACTACCAGCCTACATGCCGTAATTTGAACGGTATACACTGTAATCACAAAAAAAGCACTAACCATAACTATGTCCACAGCCGCAAATAGCAGGATTCTTGCAGCACAAATATCTCGCAGAGAATAATAAGCTGCCTTTTCAATCGCAATAGAAGAATATCTGCGATTCTTCCATATCTCTGGAATAATCAAAATTGCAAATATTGCGACAAGCTCCCCGATTATCCGTTCTGTATTCCCTTCCATTGCATTATCCCATAACAGATACCAGAGAAACAGCAACGTAACACCCTGCAGCACCCACCATTTTTTATCAATATACCGGGACTGTTCATATATAAATTCAAAATAGGATATCCGGCTGTCTTTCCGCTCTGTCATTACAGCTTCACACTGGTCAACCACTTTTTGAATAGAAGTTTCCCGGACATAGTGCTTCTGTATCAGTTTCTTATACTTTTTAATTTTTTTTTGATACTGTGCCATCTTCTTTCACCACCAAATATTATGATTTTTACCCAGCTATCTATAATAACAACTGCCAAAGCCAAAAGGATAGTCAAAAATGTAATTTTTTAGATAAGATTTTTCTTATTTCCCTTATACGGTATTTTACAAGTGGCAGGCTGACTTGCAATAAATCCGCGATCTCCCTCTGCTTCAGATTCTGAAAGAAAAACAAGATAGCTGTTTCCCTCAAAACTTCCGGCAGACCATCTACAGCCTGCTCGATATCCAGTCTGCTTTCAATATCGCTGATGCTTTCTTCCAACATCTCCGACGTATCATCCAGAAGGATTTCCTTTTTCTTTTTGCAATAATTCTTAATACAGTTTCCAGCAATACAGTATAAATAGTTCCTCACCTTGCCCTGTTCTGTATATGTATTTATCGTCTCAAAAAACCGCAGAAATGTTTCCTGTGTCATATCCTCTGCAATATACCGGTCATGAATATGCAAAAAACAATACTGACATATGGACGAATAATATTTTTTTACAAATCCCTCTGCCGCCTTATTATCCCCGTTTTTAATTTTTTCTACCAGTAAAAAGTCCAAATTCACTTATATCCCCTTTTTTCATGCTGCCTTTTTCATTTATTTCATTGCCTATAAATAATAACAACTGGCAAAGCCAAAAGGATAGCCCAAAATAAATTTTTTTGATTTTTGGGGTGCAAAAAAGCGCATGGTTTACATTTACTGTTCCATGCGCCTTTACGCTGTTACTCTAATATTAAATTGGGGCCTGCTTATGCCAATTGCATAACCTCTGCTTCAATTTCCTTTAATTCATCAAATGGAATTGACGGAACACATAAAGCGATTTCTTCAAGAGATAACTTTCCCATTCCAGCCCGCTTTTAAAATACAGCCGCGCAGTCCTTTAATCTTTCGATAACCTTAATCTGCTGCGGACATGCTCTCTCACACTGACCGCAGGCAATACAGTCCGCAGCCGTTGCGGCATCTGCGGTAGCCCCTGCATATGCCTTTTTTCCTTCCTCAAGCTGCCCCCAGACTAACTGCTTATTTCTGGCGGCAAAGATTTCCGGAATCGGAATCTGTTTCGGGCAACCGGCTGTACAGTAATGGCAGGCTGTACATGGAATGGATTTTACGCCATTGATGATTTCCTGCGCCTCTCGGATGGCTGCCTGCTCCTGTTCATTTAGCGGTTTGAAATTTTTCATATAGGAGAGGTTATCCTCCATCTGCTCCATGTTAGACATACCGGACAGTACAGTGATAATACCCTCCAGAGAAGCAGCATAACGGATTGCCCATGATGCGTAAGAAGCTTCCGGATTTGCCCCGTCAAAGACCTTTCGGACAGCCTCCGGCGGATTTGCCAGCGCACCTCCTTTGACCGGCTCCATAACCACAATGGATTTTCCATGTTTTCTTGCCACCTCATAGTTTGCCCTTGCCGTAACGTCAGGATTTTCCCAGTCTGCATAATTTAGCTGCAACTGCACGAACTCCGCATCGGGATGCTCTGTCATAATTTCATCCAGAATATCCGGTGTGGCATGGAAAGAAAATCCCCAGTGCTTAATCAGCCCTTTTTCTTTCTGCTCCTTCGCAAAATCCCAGATATGATATTCGTCATATTTCTTATAGTTTCCTGCCTGCAAAGCATGGAGCAGGTAATAGTCGAAATATCCGGCTCCCGTCCGCTCCAAACTGGTATAAAACTGCTGCTTTGCCGTCTCTTCATCATGTGCGCCCGTCCATGCACACAATTTCGTTGCCAGCGTGTAACTTTCGCGGGGATAACGGTCAACCAGCGCCGCTTTCGCCGCTTTTTCGGAGTCCCCCTGGTCATACACATATGCCGTATCAAAATAGTTCAGCCCGGCACCCATAAACAGGTCAACCATGTTCTTTGTCTGCTCCAAATCAATTTTCCCGGATGCCAGTTTCGGCAGCCTCATCAGCCCAAAACCAAGTTTGGGTGTCGTTTCCCCAAAATAGTGTTCCATCGTGTTTTCCTCCTTCGGTTTGATTGCTTAGACAACTGCGAATCTTCCTGTTTTCAGTTATAGCAGTTGTGAAAGCAATTTATATTCAGCATCCGAATTCTTAGGACACGAAAAGTCGGAGATCATTCTTATTAGTTCTGGCTCTCCGACTTTTTCATTATCTCCTTGTGCCAAATACTCACGAATGTTGATTGCAAAAAGCTTATCCGTTATTGGCATTCAATTTCTCCTTTGCTTTCTTTTCCCGAAATCTCATAAACTCTCTCAGTTCATCCTCAGTTTCAATAAATTTTACATTTACCGGAGTGCGGACAGGACGGTTTTTAGCAGACTCTTCAATCGCATCGGCAAACCTTTCCACCTGTTCCCTGCCGGAAATGACAAAATTTTTCGTGATGCTTGAAGTTGCCATATAACACATCTCCTTTGTCAGTATGGCTCATGACAATCCTCGTTATCCTTTGTCTGCTCAAACTTTTCTATTTGTATTTTATGATGTTATACTGGCTTTTGCAATAAATATTTTATGAAAAATCTTGATTTTTTATTTTCACAGAAAATCCTTGCAAAAATCACGGAATAGAAGTAGAATGGAGTAAACAAAACAACTACTTTAGTATGTGATTTGTATTTGATGATTTATGGGAGGGATAGATATGGCTGAGCAGGTTTTAAATCAATTCAGATCTGACAAAAAGCTGCGTGAGGACTGTGTTGCGATATATGAAGCACTTGGAATGGATTTGAACACGGCATTCAGGATGTTCATGGAGAGGAGCAGGATTGTAAAAGGACTCCCGTTTCCTGCGGTTTTACCTGATGAGATAAATACAACGGGGCTTACAATGAAATCCACTATCGAGCGAATGAGAGATTCCGCTTCCGAAATGCCTGAGATGTCATTAGATGAAATCAACGCTGAGATCAGTGCAGCCAGGGGGGACAGAAAGAAAAGAAAAACAGCGGAGGTTTCTGCAAAATGATATATTACGCTGTTTTTGACACAAATGTGCTTGTGTCCTCACTTCTTACGAAGCACAGAGAGGTTGCGACTGCCAGAGTGGTCGATGCCATAACGACCGGCAGGATTATTCCGCTTTACAATCTGGAAACATTGTCGGCACCGTTCTTTGCCAGTACGGACTTGCCTGCCCGCACCTGTGCATCCACATGGGAAACATCATCTGGGTGCTTTCTTTTATACTGGTCAACGGCACTTTCACTTTTTTGTGCCATTTTTCAGAGAAAGACGTTTTATCTAAAAATCCCAAAAATTTATTCCATTCCATGTAGCCTTTCAAATCTCCGTAACTGTATTCTGACTGCATAATATATATGCAATATTGTCAAGTGATGAGTTTGATTTTTTCCAAAAAATCTTGATATTATGTATTCTATTGCATATAATAGATGTAAAGGAAGTAAAGAAAACCAAGCAAAAATTGAAAGGATGATGAAATATGGACGTTGCAAAAATTTCCAGTAAAGGGCAGATTACCATTCCTGTATCTGTGAGAAATAAGCTGAAACTGAAAGCAGGAGATAAGATTGTTATTTTGGAAGAAAACGGACGGTTTTATTTTGAAAATTCAGCGACATTGGCATTCAAAAGGGCAGAAGATGCTTTTGCCGGCGAAGCAGCAAAAGCAGGTTTTTCTACCGAAGAAGAAATGCAGGACTATATGAAAGAAATACGAAAAGAAGTCAGGGGGTATTAGTTTTGCGGGTAATGCTTGATACCAATATTTTTATCTCCATGATTTTTTTCTCATCTATACAGACAAGGAAACTGGCAAAAAGACTGGCTGATAATCACCAGATTGTAGTATGCGATTATGTGATTGAAGAATTGCGGCTTGTAACTGACCGAAAATTTCCGGCAAAAAGGCAGTTCCTTGACCGCTTCTTTCTGGAACTGCCCTTTGAATTGGTCTACACGCCGAAAACATCGAATTTAAACGAGTTTCCTGAAATGCGTGACACAAAGGATTCTCCTATATTGGCAACGGCAATCATGGAGGGGATTGACGTATTTGTAACTGGTGATAAAGATTTTCTTGTTTTAGATGTAGATATACCTGAGATTATCACAATGGCAGAATTTTTGAAACAATATTAAGAGAAGCCATATCTGCTGAAATCACAGATATTTCCAACAGTCTCCCTATCTCTGCCATTTGTATAATTTTTTCCAAAATCGCATCGCCAATCCTCGTTATCCTTTGTCTGCTCAAACTTTTCTATTTGTATTTTATGATGTTATACTGGCTTTTGCAATAAATATTTTATGAAATTTGTATGTTCCTGCTCGAATGCCCTCTGCGCCATCGCTTTTTCTGCCTGTTCCTCCATCCGTTCTTCCATCTTTTCATGGCGTTTTTCCCACCATGATTTTTCATTTTTGACATGACTGCTGCCCGGCCCGGATGTGCCTACGCTCTGCCCGATATGTTCTTCAATCGATGCACCAAATTTCTCCACATAAACACTTCCCGATGCACCCGGCCATCCGAAGAACGGATTGCGGACAGACCGGTTTTCTGCCGTATAGCCCAATACCCACGCCTCATAATCCGGATCGTTTTTCATCTGCTCCCATCCTGCATCTGAAATGGAAACGATTTCTTTGTCATATATTCTGGTGGCATCAAATGGTATGCTGTTTAGCAATCCATTGATAAAACCTTTATATTCTTCCATTGTCATATCTTCTCTGGAAACATTGTCGGCACCGTTCTTTGCCAGTACGGACTTGCCTGCCCGCACCTGTGCATCCACATGGGAAACATCATCCGGGTGCTTTCTTTTATACTGGTCAACGGCACTTTCACTTTTTTGTGCTATTTTATCAGAGAAAGACGTTGTTTCCGTCTGGCTGACATTTGCCTGTTTGTTTGCGGAATTAGTATAAATTCCTGCCGTATAATTTGTTATCCCTGTAATCGCCATAATTTTGCCTTCCTTCCTCAGATTTTTGCATCTAATGTAGATAATAATTCTTCCAAATATTCTTCATTTCTCTTTCGTTTCTCATGCGCTTTTTCTAAATATTCTTTCCGTTCACGTTTTTTGTTCCGCCTGCTTTCCGCTGCTTTTTGTTGTTTTTGTGTATTTGATACACCCGAACTTTTATTTGACGTATTTGCTGTTCTCATACCACCACATGAAGATTTCCTATTTCCATTCGCATCATATGTAACTGTTCTGCCACCCAACTCTACACCGTCACGTTTTGCAAAAGAATATACTTGTGAATTTGCTGCAACCTCTCCAGATAAATTCCATTCTATCTTTTTGGCAAATTCCGGATCAGTAGCCATTTTTTTCAGGCAGTCATAAGAAAGATTCACGACAACTTTATTAGAGCTGCAAGGCATAACACCACCATTCGTATTGAAACTGATTTGCGAGAACTTTTTACATAATCTTTTATAATACTCTTCCACACTGTTAGCAGCGTTATCACTTTGGATTGCAGTATTCTTTTTAACCACAGAGTCATAAGTACCTGTTGCATATCCACCATAATGATTTGCTATTTCCACGCTCATATTAAATATCCTCCTTAATGTACTATCATTTTTAAGTATGATTTCTCTGCTATTCAGAAGTTCTTTATTCCTTATCTAAAAATCCCAAAAATTTATTCCATTCCATGTAGCCCTTCAAATCTCCATAACTGTATTCTGACTGCATAATATCTTTTACAATCTTTACCCAATCCGTTTTTTCCGAAAAGCTCCATGAAGCAGAATTTCTCTGTTCTGCATTTTTTACGGCTTTTGCAACAGCAGCTTTCAGCACTGTGTCCTCAAAACTGCCCTTTCCGCTTTCCTTCAGATTTTCAGTGTACGCATACATTTCAGCCGTATTGCAGTTTTTCGGATTTACCTTTGATATGTCCACCATCTGCTCCGTAACATTTCCCGACTTATCCCATGTTTTTACCTTATATATGGGATTCTTCAAATCAAAATCCGGTGTCTTATAGACAGAAACAGATTCCCCACTCACAACGTCAGCCCATGAACTGACTGCAATATCCCCTGAGTCTTCATCCGCACCATGCAGGGTGGCTGTCTGTGCTTTTCCTGTTACCTGTGCTGCCTGATCTGCAAAATTTTTTCCTGCCAAATTTCTTTCTGTTTTTCTTGTGCCATACCCCGTCATTGGATATCCTGCTGCAATTTCACTAATATTCATTTTCAAATCCTCCAATATTATCAATATTTTAATTGGTGGTTCATCTGTTAATCGGAACCGCCTTATACTATCCTGTAAGAAAATCATAACAGTTTATTTTCTCCTCTTAGAAATAAAATTTGCTCCCACCAAAGAAAATAAAACCTCGCTCTGAAATTCTCCGCTATTAAGCTCGTCATATTTGAGAGTATTTAAGTTCTTTAAAGCCGAACTATCAACATATACCACCTTAGATTTTTTAGGTTTTCTGCTTTCTTCTTCATCTCCCCAGTCAAACTCCAAATAATAGCCTCCGGTTCCATCTTCGTGGATAAATACTCCATTGCCTTTTACTTCACCGCCAGCTAATTTACCCTCCCACGGCATATCTTTGATTGACTGATACACCTTCTGCCGAAAGGCACTATCCTTTTTCATTCTTAGCAGGGTTTTCTTGGAGATAATTACGTTTCTCCCACCGTGCATATCCAATTTTTCCAACATTGCAGTATCATACGTTTCTGCTTCTGCATCTGTTTTTTCACAAC
>JAMPFS010000072.1 GCA_023664325.1 Clostridium sp. | reverse complement strand
TTTCATAACTTATATTTTACATATATTTTAAAAAAAGTAAATGCTGTTGCCCTGACAAAAAACCAGAAATCTCTTTACATCCATGCACAAACAATGATATATTATCTATTATATCAATAACGGTCAGCAAAACTCGCATTTTAACAGGAGGCTTTGCTCACGGCTAATATCTGAGAAAGAGAAGGTAATTACGATGGACGAGAACCAAACCACAAACAAAACTGAGGATACTGCCCCTAACACGGCTTCCGATGCTCCAATTCGTTCCGCTTTTGAGATGAAAGATTCTACTGCTTCTTCATCCGTGACATATTACTCTGCACCGGAACGCACAGAAACCAAAGATACGGCATCATCTGTTCGCAGTACAGACACAGAAACCGCAAAACCTGCCGGAAACGCTGATACCTATACGGAAACTGCAAAACCTGCCGTGAACGCTGATACCTATACGGAAACTGCAAAACCTGCCATGAACTCCGATTTCTATACGGCTTCCTATAACAATAACGAAGCAGAAACACCACAAGGATTTGCCATCGCCTCCTTAGTCATGGGAATCCTGAGCATTTTATCCAGCTGCTGCTGCGGCTTCGGCAGCCTTTTTGGCATTTTGGGTATTATATTCGGCTGTATTCAGCAAAAGAACGAAAACGGTCAAAAACCTGGCATGGCAATTGCCGGTCTGATTACCTCCGGCATCGGTCTGCTCCTCGGCATTTTAAGCATTATCTTTTTTATGCTGATTGACTCATAATCCATGTGATAAACAAAACACTAAGGGAATCCTCTATGAAACACCCTGCTACATGCAGCATGGAAATGCTCCAAATAGCAGGGTGTTTGAATTTCCTTCCTAATTTTCAAAATCAAATTTCTGAATTGCCATCACGTCAACATCTTCTGCATAGTTAAACCGGGAATCATATTTTTTTATCCATTCCTCATAAACACCGCTAAAATATTCCTTTTGTTTCTTTGCAATAATCTCCTCTTTATTGTTCTTTGTCAGTTCCTCATCATTTGACTTTATCATTTTAAAAATATGATAACCGTACTCGCTTTCAATGACAACACTTACCTCACCATCCGTCAAGGCGAGCAGCTTATCCGCAATGGTGGCGCCATATTCTTCAACCATTTCCGTTTTGGACATTGTATAAGATGCCGAATATTCCAAATCGTACTTATCGACAATATCTTCATATGTGATACCATCCCCCTGCGCCAGGGTAGAGAGCGCCTCATTTGCTTTCTCAAGCTGTGTCGCTTTTTTCTCATCCGTGTATTCCTCTACCGTACCATCTTCCTGTACACTGTAACATTCAAATACCATATCGTAAAAGGTGGTCATTCTTGCCTCCTCTTCGGATATCTCGAAATCATACTCGGCAATCTTTGCATCATACACCTTTTTTGCCAGCATATTCTCCTCCATCACCTGCACAGCAATGGCTTTTGTAACCTCTGACATCTCCCTGTCCTGTTCCGTCAGCCCGCTATAGAATCTCTCTGCCATATTTTCTGCTTCCGCCTTCTCATTGTCGCTGAGCGCCACCCGAAGCTCCTCCGCCTGGCTCACAAGAACCTTCACCCGGTTAATATCACCAATCAAATCTTCTATTGTAATATCTTTTACTGTGCTGGTTCCTTCATCTGTTGTAAGTTCCAGGCTCCAGATTCCATTGCCATAGATTTTTTGGTAATCCTCCGCTACCGTTTTCGCATAAATATAAAATTCTCCATACGTAATGACCGAATCACCAAATTCATATACCACTGTTCCTGAAGTTTCATCCTGTTGTTTTTCACAGGCAGCTAACAACATCAGGCAGACAGCCATCCATAAAATAGCAATCAGCCTCTTTCCCTTTTGCATACACTATTCCTCCGCATACTTGACAAAATCATATAAAGTAACCTGTTTCCACGCATTCCCTACCCATTCCGGTTCTGTGGAAGCGCCTGCTGTCTCATACCATTTTATTTTGTTTTCTCCGATTGCCTCATCCTCTAAATCATTCCGGTAATACCCCATAATCTGTTCTGCGATTTCCTTATTATCCGGGGTAATCATTTTGATAATGGCATAACAGCTTGCTGCATCAATGACGGGGCTTAACTCACCTGCCTTTAACGTCTTAGCATATTTTGAAAAATCATCCCCAAAACTTTCTCCAAACCCCTCCGGTGTATTACTCTGTTCGCCGGAGTAATCCTGCACTCCATATTTGATTGCAATCTCTTCTATATCTGCTCCACTTACAAGCTCATCATAGGCTGCCTGCGCATCCGCCTCTTTCTGCTCCATTTCCTTGTCAGAGAGCATAATGGGGCTGTCACTTCCTTCTTCCCTCACATAATCTCCACTGTCATCCATCTCTATTTTCGGAAACAAAAGCATATAAATGGTAGCATACGTTACCTGTTCTACTTCCAGATTTTCCGTAACAGTCTGTCTTAATTTGTGTGCCAGATAGCGCTTTGTACATATATCTGTAATCAATTCCTGCGTAATTCCCAATTCCCGAAGCACATGTCCGTCAAAAGCTTTCATATAAGCTGCCACATCATTCTTTACTGTCTGTTCTTCCTCCTCTGACAGTGAAAGCCCCTGCTTTTGCGCCACTGCCGCCTCTACCTTATAATCCATAATCATATTCATGATTTCCTGTTTATAGTATTCATCTGCGCTGCTGCCATCCTGTGCCGTTGCCTGCAATTCTTCCGCACCGATCCCTAAGGTAACAACATTTTGCAAAATGCAGAAATGAACCTCATCCATATAAACCATTTCTTCACCAACCTGAAACGCTTTGGTCTTCGATGGTTCATCCAAAATTCCGGACAGTTTCCAACAAAGAAAAAAACAAACTGCAATTCCCACAGCAACCGCCGGAATGATCAGCCACAAATAACTGCGTTTTCTTTCCTGCGCAGGCTGTTTGGGTTCCTGCCTGTCCAAATTCCTTTCCTGTTTCTTCTTATGCATCTTATCCATACTTTACCTATCCTGAACATTATTAGGTGATTACAAAACTCCCTGTTTCCACAATTACCTAATATATTATACCCTAATTTTTCAATTCTATCAACTTATGGATATCTGACACAATCTCTTCCAACCTGCCAATGAACTTCTTAAGGTTCTTTTTCTCCAAATCTATCACAAAACCGGATGACGGCCCTGCCACTACCCGGATATTGTTCATATACTTTGTAAGAAAAGCCTCCAGCCTGCCCATATCCACCTCTACCCCTTTTGCCATTTCAATATTCACCTGTTGTTTCTTATAAGTTATAGAAGTAATACACGCATTATGGGCAGATGCTTTTAACTTCGCTATTGTCATTAAATGAAGAACCGTCTGCGGAGGTTCGCCAAAACGATCTGTCAGTTCATCCAGCATATCCTCATAGTCTTCCTGTGTCCAGATACCGGAAATCCGCTTATAAAGCTCCAGTTTTACCCCCTCGTTCTTCACATAAGATGCCGGTATATAGGCATCAACCGGAAGTTCTACGGAAGTGGTAAATTCCGTCTCATCCAGCTCCCCTTTCTGGCGCAAAATAGCATCATTTAGCATCTTACAGTACAGATCATATCCCACTGCCGCCATATGCCCGGATTGGTCTGCCCCAAGCAGATTACCGGCTCCGCGGATTTCCAAATCGCGCATGGCAATTTTAAAACCGGAACCCAAATCCGTAAACTCACGGATTGCTTTCAGCCTTTTCTCTGCCGTTTCCTTTAACATTTTATCCCGCTTATACATTAAAAATGCATATGCCACCTTATCGGAACGGCCTACCCGCCCCCGAAGCTGGTAAAGCTGGGCAAGCCCAAAATTCTCGGCATCATGTATAATCATGGTATTTACATTGCTGATATCCAATCCGGTCTCAATAATCGTGGTAGTCACTAATACATCCACCTCACGGTTGATGAAGGAATACATAACATCCTCAAGCTCTTTCTCCTTCATCTGCCCATGCGCAAAGGAAATCCGCACATCCGGCATAAGCCGGGAAAGTTCCGCTGCCATGTCCGCAATTGTGTTTACCCGGTTATATACATAATATACCTGTCCTCCACGGGCAAGCTCCCGGTTAATCGCCTCTTTCATAAGCTCCGGATTATATTCCAGCACATAGGTCTGAATTGCTTTGCGGTCTACAGGCGGTTCTTCCAACAAACTCATATCCCTGATTCCAATCAGGCTCATATGTAAGGTTCTCGGAATCGGCGTCGCTGTCAGGGTCAGCACATCCACTTCCTTCTTCATCTGCTTAATTTTTTCCTTATGCGTAACTCCAAACCTCTGCTCCTCATCAATAATCAAAAGACCTAAATTGCGGTAATCCAAATCTTTTGAAAGCAGTCTGTGTGTGCCGATAACAATATCCAGCTGTCCTTTTTTCAACTCTTCCAATGTCTTCTTCTGCTCTTTGGGAGAAAGAAATCTTGACAGCATCCCTATTTTAACCGGAAATTCCTGCATCCGCTCCTTAAAGGTGTTATAATGCTGCTGTGCCAGAATCGTTGTCGGCACCAGATACACTACCTGTTTTCCATCCTGAACCGCCTTAAAGGCTGCCCGGATTGCAATCTCTGTTTTCCCGTATCCTACATCCCCACAGATGAGGCGATCCATAATGCGGCGGCTTTCCATATCCGCTTTTGTCTCTTCAATCGCCTTTAACTGATCTGCCGTTTCTTCATAAGGAAACATTTCCTCAAATTCTTTCTGCCATACGGTGTCCGGTGAATATGCATAGCCCTCCCTTGACTGTCTGACAGCATACAAATCCACTAATTCCCTGGCAATCTCCGCCACCTGCCCTCTTACCTTCGATTTCGTCTTTTCCCATTCCGTGCCGCCAAGTTTATTCAGTTTTGGCCGCCTGCTCTCTTTTGACGAATACTTCTGGATGAGATCTAACTGGGATACTAAAATAAACAGTTTTGCGCCACCGCTATACTCAATCGCAATATAATCCTTTGTCACCCCGTCCACTTCTATTTTTTCAATACCAAGATAAATACCCAGACCATGCTTCTCATGTACCACATAATCGCCAACATTCAAATCATCAAAACTCTTAATTTTTTCTCCGGAATAGAGCGGTTTGCGCCTGAGTTTCGCCTTTGTCTTCTTCTGCCCAAAAATGTCTCCCTCTGTCAGCACCACCAGCTTAATCGCAGACACCGAAAAACCGGCTTTTAACCGTCCATTTGTCACCATCATCTCGGATGCTGCCAAAACACGATCTTTATCCTCGCTAAAAAAACAATTTACCTCCTGATCCTGCAAATCTTTTGCCAGGCGTTCCCCTCTCGTCTTTGAAGGAGAAAACAGCAGGATCCGGTACTCCTCCTTTTTCCACCGCCTAATATCCTTTAGGAGCATCTCAAAATTATGATGGTATGTAGGCACCATTTTCGTATCAAAAGTAAGCCTTAGCTTTGGTTCAAACAGGGATTCCTCCCTTCCCAGAACCGAAAAAAGGACTGTCTCCCTGCCTGAAATACGTGCCACGATTTCCTTGTAATCGAACAATATATCAGCCTGTCCCGGCAGCATATAACCGCCTTCCAAACGATTCACCATACTTTCCCGAAATTCAAGTTGGCAGGCTTTTGCACGGGATAATACCCTCTCCGGCTCATCCACAAAAATCCGGGTGTCACAAGGCATATAAGAAAGAAAACTGACAAGCTCGTCATAGAAAAACCCGATATACCCGTCAACCCCCATAGCGCTGTGGAAATTTTCCAATTCTTCTTTTAAGGATTCCACTTCCCTGTTAATCCTTGCAAAACTCTCCGTTTTAAATTCCTCTTTCAGCTTCTTTGCATACGTCTTGTGCTCCTTGTCGATCCGTTTCAGACCATCTGCAATCCGTCCACTGTCTAAAATCATTTCGGCAGCCGGATACACAGAAAGCGTTTCCACATTTTCAATGCTCCTCTGACTTTCCACATCAAAACTGCGGATACTGTCAATCTCCTCACCCCAGAGTTCAATGCGGAACGGGCAATCGCTGCTCATTGGGAACACATCCAGGATTCCTCCGCGAACCGCAAACTGTCCTACTCCGTCTACCCAGTCATTCCGCTCATATCCAAGCGCTGTCAGGCGGGTTTTCACCGCCTCCATCTCCAACACTGCGCCGAGTGTAAATGTAACAATATTCTTACGGATCTCTTCAGCCGGAACAATTTTGTTAAGCAGCGCATCTATGGATACCACTACTGTAGATACAGTACCCTCCATAATGCTTTTTATAACCTCCATACGCTGCCGCAAAATCGTATGTCCATGAATATCTGCACTATAAAACAACACATCCTTTGCAGGATAATAAAGAACATTTCTGTCAAAAAAGCTATAGGAATCTGCAATCTCTTTTGCCCTGTCCTCCGTATAAGTCACGATTAATTTTACCCCTGCATCCCCAATACAATCCATCACATAATAGCGGGCAAAGCCATCTGTTCCTGTTATCTCCACCGGCATTTCCCCGCTCTTTATTGCTGCCTGATACCGATCCCCTATATCCGACAATCGAAACGGCGCTTTTAAAGTTTCCATCCTGTTACCTCTTACTTATCTTTTTTGCAGCAACAAATGATGCCTCCGGTCTCTTCCAACAGACCTGCCTACCTGCCATTATAATCATTCATTGCTTTTTCAATCTCTCCTCTTACCATAAGCGCTGCCGCCTCACAGGCGCGGTCATATCCCTGTTCCATCAAAATGCGCTCATTCTCGCTAAAGCGTGATAACACATAATCCACCAGATCCATTTTAGGAGGCTTCATCCCCACTCCCACACGGATTCTCGGGAAACAGTCTGTTCCAAGATGCGCGATAATATTTTTGATCCCGTTATGCCCGCCTGCGCTGCCCTTTTCACGGATACGCAGCCTTCCCACATCTAAATTAATATCATCATAAATCACAATGATATCCTCCGGCGCTATCTTAAAATAATTGGCAACCGCTCCCACACTCTCGCCGCTTAAGTTCATAAAAGTCATCGGCTTTAATAAAATCACGCTCTCGCCCTCTATTTTCCCCCTGCCATATGCACCCTTGTGCTTGAGAGTATCCACACCAATATTATATTTGTCTGCCAGCTGATCTATGACCTCAAACCCTACATTATGCCTTGTGCCGGCATACTGTAAAGTCGGGTTGCCAAGTCCTACCATTAATTTCATGACTTCATTCCTGTTCTGTTCCTTTTTCCCAAACCAATTCCACATAGGTCTATTCCAATGCTTTCTGCCATGCAGAAAAAGGAAACACCAACCGATGTTTCCCTCTGCTTATTATTTTGATGTTGGTATATCATACCATAGATAAAGTTTACCGTCAACTGCGAAGCCTTAAAATCTCTTCTGCCTCTGCTAACTGTTCCTGTGAATTCACCCCTTTTATCTCTTCCATATTATCAATCACCATAGTGGCAACCACGCCAAGCCCTTCACCTTTTACAATCTCAATGGTATCTGTCAGGTAATACTCACCCTGCGCATTATCATTGGTAAGCTTTGACAGCGCTGTTGTTAAAACATCAGAATTAAAGATATACATGCCCGAATTAATCTCCTGCACACGCTGTTCCTCCAATGTGGCATCCTTCTGTTCTACAATCTTTACAAATTTGCCCCAGCTATCCTTAATAATCCTTCCATATCCTGTCGGATCCTCCGCAATCGCAGTCAGCACCGTAATTGCATTTCCTTCCCTGACATGAACATCCGCCAGTTTTTTGAGGGTTTTGCCGGTGATAAGCGGCGTATCGCCACAAAGCACCATCGTAAGCCCGTCTTTTCCGATAAAATCCTGTGCGCATTTCACCGCATGTCCGGTTCCCAATTGTTCCTCCTGCAAAACAAAGGCAACATTCTCCTTTACGGCTTCCTTTACCAGCTCTGCCTTATGCCCTACCACCAGACAAATATCGGATTCTTCGGCTCCTGCCTCTAACGCTGCCGCAATCGAATATTCCACCATTGGCTTCCCAAGCGCTTCATGAATTACCTTCGGCAGCTCCGACTTCATTCTTGTTCCCTTTCCCGCTGCTAAAATAACTGCCTTTAATCTCTCCATAATTTGAATCTCCATTACCATTTATTCCTATATTTCTGCTAAAACTTCGTCACTGTAATCTTGGAAGATGACTTTTGCTTCGTAAGCATTTTTTTGTATTTTGAATATTTTGCCTTTGGAACCTTTACCTTCAGTTTCTTCGCATTCCCATAAAAAGCTTTTGAGCCGATCGAATTTACGCTCTTGGAATTGATTTTGACTGTTTTCAGTTTGCTGCATTTGTAAAATGCCTGTTTTCCGATTTTGACAACATTTTTTCCAATCGTAACAGAAGTAATTTTCTTATTGCCCTTAAATGCCCCATCGCTGATTCCGTATACTTTATATGTCTTGCCGCACACTTGAATACTGTCCTGAATCTTGACAGAACCCTTTGCGCCCTTTGCCGAATCTGCATAGAAGACCGTTTTTCCCTTTACAAATGTGGAGACATAAGTAACCTTTGATTTTTTTATCTTGTAGCCTGCTGACAGCTCTGCTTTGTTTTTTACGACCTCCGGAATGGAATAGGATTCCGGATAAGTTAAAATTGTTTCTGAATTGATACCGCTATCCCATATACTCTCTGCAACCAGCCGGTACTGCATGTCAATATAATAATAAGCAAAAACCTCCCCGCTTTCTGTCATCTGGGCAACCTTTAACACGTAACACTCCTGGTTTCCATATGTCTCAATCCCTTCATATGTCGCCCCATTCAGACTTGTCGTATCGGTCACTTCCTCTATCGCATCCTCTGTCTGATCATCACTGCTTCCACCCGGCAGAAAATAGTATTTGTCATTCATTTTCAGATAGGAAATCTTTGCCTTCTCATCTACCCACTCCTCTAAGCCCAAAAAATTCATATAGGAAACTCCTGCATTGCTGTCCACGGCAACCACCATCATGGTCTGGTTATTTATCACCATCTCTAGCTGCATTACCTTGACCTGCTTCATTTCCTCCTGCATCTTTTCAAGTATTTCCTGTGCTTTTGCGTCGTTTCCCTGCAGCCCCGCTGCCTGTGCGTTACCACCCGCTAAAAGAACGCAAACCAGAACCAAAACCATACAACATTCTCTCAATTTTTTCATTGTAAACCTCTCCTTTCAAATACCTAAATGGTTATAGGTAATTGGGATAACACAGGAAAGGAGCTGCCACATGACAGCCCCCCTCTTGCCCCATTACATCACTTGTTCTTCATCAGCCTCTGACGCCCGTTCATATTCTGCAAGAATCAGAGATTGGATACGCTGTCTGGCATCCTGGTTAATCGGATGCGCAATATCCCTGTAATCCCCATCCGCAGCTTTACGGCTTGGCATCGCGATAAACAATCCTTTCTCTCCTTCAATCACCTTAATATCATGAACCGCAAATTCGTTATCTAAGGTAATTGAAACAATCGCCTTCATCTTTCCTTCTTTTGTAACTTTTTTAAGTCTGATATCTGTTATCTCCATATTAACTACCCCTTTTATATAGCAGCATATCTGCTGTTATCCACAAAGAAATGGTTTCCATTCCCATCCCAATATATCAAGCTGCTAAAATACCCCTATAATAACAACCTTCTTTTGTTCTCCAGAAAAGGACTTATAATGCGTAGCGGAAATTCTTCTCCACAACGACCTTAATCTGTCCCGGATCTGCCGCATGGATTGTGTTTGCCCGCAATGTATCCCGACTCTCTACAATACAATTCTCAATAACCGAATTGTCCCCAATATGCACATCATTCAGGATAATGGAATTACGAATCACACAATTATTGCCAACATATACCTTTTTGAAAATAATTGAGTTTTCAACTGTGCCATTGACAATACATCCACTGGCAATCAGGCTGTTGTTCACCACTGCATCGCCGTTATATTTTGCAGGCGGCAGGTCATCAACCTTAGAATATACATCCGGATACTGTCTAAAGAAATAATCCCGGATATCCTTGTTCAGGAAATCCATATTGGTCTTATAATAAGAATCAATCGTTCCGATATTTCTCCAATAGCTATCCATCTTGTATGCATAAATCTTCTTAACGTTTTTATAGCGAATCAGAATATCCTTTACAAAATCTGTTCTTCCCTCCTTTGCGCAAGCCTCAAGAAGTTCAATCAGCTGTCGTCTTCTGATTACATATACGCCAATCGAAGCAGTAGACGTCTGAGCCACCAAAGGCTTCTCCTCAAAATCTACAACCTGCATATCATCATTGCATTTTACAACGCCAAAACGACTTACATCATCTTCATCCGGACTGATATCCTTACACACGATGGTGATATCTGCCCCCTTCTTGATATGCTCTTCTAATACCTTATTGTAATCTAACTTGTAAATGCCATCACCACTGGCAATTACCACATATGGTTCATGGCTTTCTTTTAAGAAATTGATATTCTGATAAAGGGCATCTGCCGTACCCTGATACCAATAACTGTTGGTAGAAGTAATGGTTGGTGTAAATACATAAAGACCACCCTGTTTTCTACCAAAATCCCACCACTTTGAAGAATTCAAATGTTCATTCAGTGAACGTGAATTGTACTGTGTAAATACAGCAACTTTCTGAATGTGGGAATTTGTCATATTACTGAGTGAAAAATCAATTGCGCGGTAGCTTCCCATAACCGGCATTGCTGCAACTGCTCTCTTTGCAGATAACTCACCCATCCTGTTGCTGTTACCACCTGCTAATATAATTCCAATTGCTCTCATGCTAAGTCACCTACCTTTATCAAACTAGAACCACTCTTCAACAATCCATCTGGATATTCTGACTTCTCAGTAGGTCCATAAATTGCAGTATTCTTACCAACCTTAACGTTATCCGGAACTGTTGATTTCTCGCCAATGGTAACCAAACCAAAGGAGTAAATCTGTGGTTTGTATTCATTTGGCGCTTCCTCACCAACACCAAGTTCTACATTCTTGCCAACTTCAACGTTCTCAGCAATAATAGCCTTATCAACCACCGTACCTTCGCCAATGACAGTTCCATTCATAATGATAGAATCTTTGACAACTGCGCCTTTTCCAATCGTTACACCGGAACCGATTACACAATGGCTTACCTCTCCATAAACCTCTGTTCCCTCTCCTACAATACTCTCTGTAACCTTACCGGCTTCATCAATATACTGTGGTGGTAAAATATCACTCTTCGTATAAATTCTCCAAAATTCTTCATACAGATTAAACTCCGGAATAATGTCCACCAGTTCCATGTTAGCCTCCCAATATGAACCGAGTGTTCCAACATCCTTCCAGTATCCCTTAAAGTCATATGCAACGACCTTAGAACCCTTTTCATGGCAATGCGGTATAATATGCTTGCCAAAATCGCATGACGGTACATCTTTGAGTTCTTGCAGCGCATCTTTCAGCACACTCCACTTGAAGATGTAAATTCCCATAGAAGCTTTGTTGCTTCTAGGCTTCTCAGGTTTCTCTTCAAATTCCTGAATCACGCCATTGCCATCTGTAATTACGACACCGAAGCGGCTTGCCTCTTCCATTGGCACCTCATAGGTTGCAAGAGTAATGTCAGCTTCCATTGATTTGTGGTAATCTAACATCACCTCATAATCCATCTTATAAATATGGTCACCTGATAAAATGAGTACATACTCCGGGTTATAATAATCAATATACTCTAAATTCTGGTAAATTGCATTGGCAGTACCCGTATACCACTGACTGTTTTCGCTCTTTTCATATGGTGGTAATACAGTGACACCTCCAATACTGCGATCCAAATCCCACGGAATACCAATTCCGATATGTTGGTTCAGACGGAGTGGTCTGTACTGTGTCAGCACTCCCACTGTATCAATCCCCGAGTTGATACAGTTACTTAATGGGAAATCAATAATCTTATACTTTCCACCAAAGGCAACTGCAGGCTTGGCAAGATTTGAGGTAAGCACGCCTAGTCTGCTGCCCTGGCCGCCAGCTAAAAGCATGGCTATCATCTCTTTTTTAATCATAATGTCACCCCTTTATGCAAGATATGGGTACATTATAACATTAAATCCATTAAAACAAAAGTTTTTTTATGCAAATTTACATATATTTTCATAAAAAAACTTTTGTTTT
>JAMPFS010000071.1 GCA_023664325.1 Clostridium sp. | reverse complement strand
CAAGCCCTTATAGGGCGTGAGCAAACCACCGGCTAAGCCGGTGGTTCTGATTCTTTATTTTGCCACTTAGTCATATGAGCAAAACGCACAGTTGCAGAACCAGAGTTTTGTTTATGACTATCAGCCCACTATAAAGGAGTGTTCATATCTTTAGTATATACATTTTTATTTTAAGTAACAATAGTATGTAGTTTTAGGAAATGAATATTTATAGTATAGATTTATCATGATTGTTTAGGAGGCTGTGCATGAATATAACAGAGGAAATCGGCAACCGTATCCGTTATTACCGTACCCGCCAGAAGATTAGCCAGGAGAAACTTTCCGAGTACAGTGACCTTCACCCGACCTACATCGGGCAGTTAGAGCGGGGCGAGAAAACACCAACGATTGAAACCTTGTACAAGATTGCCAGAGGGCTTCATATTTCACTGTCTACACTGGTGGAGGGAATAGAGGATTTTGCCGAACCGGCAGATAACTTTGCGTACAAGTGTTTCCAGTTGATTGAGCAGCAGACAGCAGGGAATCAGGAGCATTTATACTATATTCTCAAGCAGATTCAGAAATTGGAACGGTAGGTGGGCAAAGCATTTAGAAAAACTGCTTTGCCGGGTGGTTTGTGGGATAGATATGGGGAGATTGGGAATCAGCACGATCAAATTTATTCGATAGTGTTGATTTTTTTTATGGAGCGCAATAAAATTTATGAATAAATGGTAAGATGAATAACAGAACCAAAACGACGGAAAATAAGGATTGCAACCATAGGTTGCGCATATGGGAATTGAAATTGCTAGAAATAGAAGGGAACATTTGTTACCCTGTGAAAGATAGATTTTAGAAAATTGGAAAGGGAATAGAGAGATGACGAACGAAATGGAACGGAACGGATTAATGGGGGAGCGTTTGCTGAGACTCCGCAATCAGAGCAGTTTAACACAGGAGGAATTGGCAGAACGCTTAGATGTCAGCCGCCAGTCTATTTCAAAATGGGAGTTGAATAAAACGCTTCCAGATGTGGATAAGCTGATTCAGTTGTCTGAAATGTATCAGGTCAGTATTGATTATCTAATAAAAGGCAAGGAGGCTTTAGAGGAGGAGAAGGGAAAAGGAGAGGATGAAGTAATAGAGACTTTGGAGGAAAGTCGGGATACTGATAAAAAAGGTGATGGAGAGAAAAAAGATGGAGAGGCTGGAAAAGGGGATATCGCTTTTGCCGTGAAACGGATTATTTTGCTGATATGCATATGTTTAAGTGGAGCTTTCTGCCTTTGTGCAGTTGTCTTTACCGGCAGGCTGTTGAAGCATAATGCATTTGACCGGGAGGGAGGAACACAGGAGGTTGTCCATGTGAAGAAGATTTATGAACAGTATACAAAGGCGGAAATTGATGGCGCGGATTTTAACAGGGAAGTAGTATGGCTGGATGTTCCGGGTGTCCGGGAAGGAGATTATGTATTTTGCTATCCGGACGGGGAGCGGACTTCCTTTGATTATTATGCCAAAACATTGATTCTTCCGATGATATTGGGAATTGTCTTTTTGATTTTTTTAATTGTCTTTATTATGGAGTGGAGGCTGACTGTAAAAGAGAGGAGAGTATGATGATGGAAGAAAAGGGAATGAGCAAGGGTACAAAGATTGTGATTGGCGTTTTAATTGCGCTGGTTTTGCTTTTGGTCGTTTTAGTGGGAATATTGCTGCTGGGAAAAGAGAAGGAAAAGCAGGGGGGAACCGGAAATGCGGGGCCATTTGTCGTTGAGGAAGGGATGGAAACGGATACAGATGGGAATGACGCAGACATTTTTGACCGGGAACTGGAGAAAGAGAGCGCAGAGGCCGGAGACGGTATTACCATGGTGATAGATGGTTTTCAATTTTATGTGCCGGCAGATTATGGCTGCTTTTATGCCGAGGGCGTGGGACCTGTGGTGTATTTAGATGATGTGTTCCAGATGAAGACGGCTGTGCGGGATCATTCTTATGAGGAGACGATGAAAGATCCGGAGGCGTTGATGTCAAAGACCGTGGAAGCAGGCGGGAAGATATTGCAGGACATTAAGGAGACAGAACTTGACGGCAAAAAGTACGCCTATTTTCTCATGGAGCTTTCCGGGGATAAATGCTTTGTGGGATATACGCAGGCGGCAGACACGGACAAGCGGTTTGGCGGACAGATTGTGATAGAGTCAGACAGCCTGACAGATGAAGATTTGTTACATATCTTTGCGGATATCACGTCAACGGCGCAGGTTACGGATAAGCCGGATTCGACGATGGATGATATTGTGGAACAGTCCGTGCATCAGGGGGCTGCTGCCATAGGAGAAAAAAAGGAGGAGAGTACGTTAAGCATTGCTGATGCAACGGTTACTTTTCAGGTGCCGGAGGGCTTTTATTCACAGGGAGCCTATCATGCAGAGGGTTCCGAGTCGGAAAGCTTCTGGTCTGACGGATATGGCGTGAGTGTGGACTGCTGTCTGGCAGCAGATGATGAATTTGTCGGCAGCGCGCTGGTCTATGTGGAAAATGAGCGGGATATGGGCTATGATTCCGTAAAGGACAACATGCAGATACAGACAATTGAGATCGCAGGGAATACCTGTTATTATATGGTGGTACATTATAACTTTGAAGGCACGGATTATCAACGGCTTTGCGCAGCCTGTGATGTGGGGGATGGAAATGCTTATTACAGTGTGCAGGCATGCGCGATTGACTGGGAGGATGAACTGTCGATGGAGACGGTGAAGGATTTTCTGGTTTTCAAATAGGAGATTAGGGTTGTGACAATTGTTAGTTTTGCACATCTCTAATGAGAGATGGCAGAAGGGGGATAAGGGGTAAATGGAGAGGATAGAATGCGCATGCAATGCGGAGTATGTGAAGAAAAATATATTTGCTTTAAAGGTAAGCTATGGTACATATTTGGTGACACTTTTTCTTGTTCTTTTTTGCATGCGGGGGATTCTCAGCGTTTATTCATTTTGTATGATCTGTGGCATATTTGTGATTCTTTTGATTCCCTGTATCATCATGCATATTTATTATGGCGGAGGTTTTTGCAATGTATGCCTTATCCTTACAGATGACTGCCTGTGTTATCGGAATGCGCGGGGAAAATCGAAAAGCTATCGGCTGGAAGAACTGAAAAAGGTAAAAAGGGTATCAAAAAACCGTTATCGGTATGGGTATTGCTTCTACTTTGCGGATGAGAAAATGATGATTTATGACGGGGATCATTTGTCTGATTTGCTGATTCGGCTGCAAGGGCTTGGAAAGTATGAGACAGAAAAAGGCGGAGAAAATAAAGGGATTTTGCGGTCTGTGCTTCTTTTGCTTGCCGGGGTTGTCCTGACGGCTTGCAGTGTAGATTTAGGCGGCGGGAGTGCGGATTCAGGAGACGGGAATACGGATTTTAGCAGCGGGAGCGTGGATTCAGGTGGCGGGAATGCAGATTCCGAAGAGGAGAATATGGATTTATACACGATTCACATTGGTTCCTCGGAACTGACACTGATAGTACCGACTGGGGCGGAGGAGGTCAGTGCCGTAGACGGTCTGCTTACCTATAAGGAGAATGGGCTTTATATACAATACAGCGATTCCTTTTGCGGAGCAGGGGAGGACGGATTAAGCCGGCTTAAGGAGAAATATGACAGGCAGGCGGACGACGGCGCGTTAGACCTGTTAAATCCTGCGGAATGTGTGGAGCCTGTGGAAATTGAGGATATCGGATATGAGGTGTTCTATTACCGGCAGGTTGTCAACAGCGGGGATATGGACTATTCCTATTATACGTTCTTTGTGGACATCGGCGCAGACAATTATTTGGAGGTGGATGTACACGGCATGACAGATGATTTTCCGAAGGAGGATGCAGGCAGCATGATCCGGCGTTTGCTGTATAAGATGCACCAGGTATGGACAACATCTGTGGTTTCATTTCGCAATGGACTGGATTTCGCTGTACAGAAAGAGTAAGATATGGAAAGACGGAGAATGGGAACAGGAAAACCAGCCGGGGCGGTAAAGCGGTTCCGGGCATGGGCTGTGGTTTTGTGTGTACTGGCAGTGGCGGCGATTCTTTTGTCGGCGGGACAGGATAGACCGCAAAAAGCGGTTACACAGACGGCAGAAGAAAATACACCGGCGGGGGAGAAGCCGTGGAGCCGGGATTCCCTGCGGGAGGGAGTGGCAACCGCTATCGAATATGACAAACAGTACAGGGCATATGTTCCTTCTAAGGAAGAAGCCATGCAGGCAATCCGGGAATACGGGATACGGCAGAGGGAGCGGTATGAGAATCCCCCTGTGGAAAAAATGGAAATGCAGATGGAGAAAGATTTTGCTATAATGGCTGTGAATCTTGGAGAAATAGAGGAGGAAACGGCAGGGGATATCCGGGATGCATTTTCTTATATGTATGCCGCTTATCCGCAGTTAAGGGGAAGCATCACGAATGTATCACTGGGCAATTTTGAACATCGGCAGGCGGGCAATGTGGCGGTCACGCAAAATGCAGAGTTTATGATTAATGAGGAATTTGGGCGGTATCCGTTTGTCGTCAAGTATGAAATTATTTTCAATGCCGCCAAATTTAAAAACCGGCAAAAACTGTTAGAGGATTGTGCGTATCAGGTCAAAACCGGTTATTGGCCGGAAGGCTCGGATATTACCTCTGTGACCGTACACGAGCTGGGGCATCAACTGCTGAATGTGATCGCCATGGAGCAGTTCGGGCTTGAGGATGCCTGTTATATTACGGAGAAAAACGGGGAGGCTTACAGCCGGTATGTTACGGATTCGTTAAGCGTGAACCAGAGTGTGGCGAAGGCAGTGCTCGGCAGGGCTTACGATATCTGGAGGCAGCAATATCACAATGCCGGTACGGAGGAAGAATTTCGCGGCAGTATTTCCGGCTATGCCAAAGGGGAACAGGCAGACGGAGGGATTTCTTACGGGGAAACCGTTGCGGAGGCGGTGGCTGATGTGTATTTACATGGCGAAAAGGCGGCAGATGCCAGCCGGGCAATTGTGGATGCGGTTCATCTGTTTACAGAAGGAGTGGAAGAAAATGCGGGGAATTTGGATGAGGGTACAGGAGAGGATTATTTTTCTGAGTGAGAGGCACCCGGCGTTATACGGCTATGGCTATCTGCTCTGTTTTGTGCTGATGGTGGCAGCGGGAGCTGCTTTGCCGGATGTTGCAAAGTCCGTTTTTTATCCGCTTGCCTTTGAAAAACAGGAAACGGGAGGAATCATCACGGGGATTGTGAAGGAGGAGGTGCGGGTGGCATCCGGGAGGCCGAGAAAAAGCACCCTGCCTGCCACTTATTTTGAAGTGGATGGATTTCAGATTTTGGTTTCATCTTCCACCGCAGCAAAATATCAGGAGGGGGAGTGGTATGATTACTATCTGTATGAAGCTGGGGACATGCGGATTGCCGAAAGGAAAAATTATGTTTTGGCAGGCGGAGTGGCAGGCTGTTTTCTGGAAGCGGTTATCTTTTTTGTTGGGGCAGCATTTTTGTTGACTGAGACAGGGCAAAAGGAGAAAACGGAGAAAACGGAAAGGATGCGGAGGCGGAATAATGGGATTCTCATCATTGTTGCCGCACTTATCCTTTACTGGTGTTCAAGAACCGTTTATTATTTCATTATGCTGCTTTGACATTGGGATAAGGAGAGAGGGAGGGTGAATATGGAAAAGTGCATTTTTATCTGTTTTATCATCGCGGGTATTTTGCTGCTGTCTGTAGTTAGAATACAGCAGACCAAAACCCGGATTGGCGATGAGGGGCGGCAGACGGTATGGTCGGAAGGCATGCGGATATTCGCTGGCGGCATATTGCTGTTTGCAGGCAGCGGCACAGAAATCATTTACCGCCGGGTATTGCAAAAGTCAAATATCGACGTAGACATTATCTTTTATATTATATTTGGCGTAGGGCTGCTGTTAGGCGGCTTGGGGTTTATCATTTTGAAACGGATTAAGCGGGAGCAGGAGATGGAGCCTGTCGTAACGACGTTGTCGGACTGCAGGATTGTAAACCTGAGTAGCCGTTGGCCACGTTACGATATGCTGACCGGTGTCTCGGCGGAAGGGCGGCAAAACATGTTTACGATTCTGGGCAGGGACAGGAAAATGGTTGAGCAGGCGTTAAAGACGGGAAAAAAGCAGCTGGTAATCCGTTATTATCAACAGTCAGGGAGGATACAGGACATATCATGAATGAGGAAAAATTAGACAATATCAAATTATACTGCATGGTGACCGCCGTGTTTATTTTGCTGGCGGAGATTATACTGGGGGCAGGCATTTATCAGGAATATAAACACTATGGCGTGGTGCCGCAGGCGCTGCTTACCGTTTGGCTTATTCTTTTGCTTGTCCTGCTGGCGCTGCTTGGCGTTTACTGCGCTTTAGGGGCATATTTAAAAAGAAAGCTTGGGGATTCTTATGTCGGGGATGCCCGGCTGTTCCGCACGGTCTGGGGCATGTTGTTCCCAGGGCGGCAGGGTGAGGCGGAATACAAAACGGTTTCTATGGAGATAAAAGAGTCTGCGCTCTGGCAGAAGATGTGTTCCGGCATCCATGTAACGTACCTCTGCCGTTTTCTGCTTTGCTTTGCTGCGGGCAGCCTGCTTGCCGGGTTTGGCATTTATCTGGGGAGGCGGGAGCCGGAAAATGGAGTATTGGCATTGATTCTCGGTATTATCCTCGGCGCAGTCTGCTATTTCTGGTCGGCAGTCAATCTCCGTGCCATGCGGAAACAAAACGGCAATCTGCTGCAGTATGCGGAGCGAAACGGGATTGCTTTTGCCGAGTTAAATCAGGACTTTTTATCTGCGGCTTATATGGGACACCGGATATGGCTTGGGAGAAAATATCTGTTTTGCTATAACAATGCGGGAGCATGGGTGATGCCACGTTTTGGCATCACAGACTGCCGGGTGCATTGGATGGGAAGCAATCGGCATCTGCCATACTTTTTACTGGAGATAAAAGGGGACGGGGAGACTGTGATACAGTATGGCGTTACGCCGTTCGTGTTTTATAAGGTCAAAAAAAGGCTGGGGGTGAAAGAAACATCATGAAAAAATATATGCTGTTACTGCCGAGCATGCTGTACGTCGCTTCGCTTTACCTGGGGATACCGCTTATGCTTTTGCCGGATCTTTCGGATCCTTCCTATGAAAGAACAAGTACAATGCTTTTTAGCGTTATGTCCATTTTCATACTGGTCACATTTATAAGCGGTATTGTTTGCAATATCCTTGCGGCAGTGCTGGCGGTGAAGCAGAAATGGAATACAAAAGAAGTACTGCGGGCAAATCTTTTATTAAAATATCTCTATCTTCCGCTTGACCTGCTGGGGGTATTCGGTTTTGTTATGGGAATAATGGGGATTTTGGTGTTAGGAAAGGACTTCAATTTTATGTCGCTGTTCCTGTTTCTGGGCATAGGTTTGTGTGCGGTTTTCGGGTTTGGCGCTGCCTTTCATTCCGGCTCGATCGCAATTGCCGGAATCCTCCGGGCAAAAACTGACGGGGTGATTGCGAAGAAGGAAACAGTGCTGTATGGAATCGGCTCTTTTATTGTGGTTATTGATATCGTTGTGGCACATTTATTAAGCAGGAAAGTAAAGAAGGGGTAAATTCAATGGAAAAACAGATAAATAGTGCATTACAGCAGCCGGCAGTACAAATGACGGGGCAGAAGAAGGGATATCATGATCTTTGTAGGGCCGATGCTTGCTTTCATAGAGGCGGCTGCGGGCTGGCTTGTATTGGCATTCGGTGCGCCATATGCCATTGCCTATCTGTGCGTATCGGCAAAGGAGAAAGTGCGCACAAAGAAAATGGTGGCCGTTCATGGTATTTTGCAGTTTTTCTTTGTGGCGGATAAATGACAGAGAGGGGGAGAATGGAATCATGAAAAAATATATGCTGTTACTGCCGAGTATGCTATATGCCGGCTTGTTTGATGTTTGGATGCTGCTGATCCTTTTATCCGATTCTAACGGGTTTTCAGATGACAGGGCAGGTAATAAGCTTTCTGGCATTCTGTTCCTTTTCGTACTGGCCGCATTTATAAGCGGTATCGTTTGTAATATCCTTGCGGCAGTGCTGGCGGTGAAGCAGAAATGGGATACCAAAAAGTTACTGCGGGCAAATCTTTTGTTAAAATATCTCTATCTTCCGGTCAATGTGTTCCAGGCAGCGTGCCAGGCATGGATCATTCTGGCATTTAGTGTATTTGGAACGGACTCCGTTTTGCCGCCGCAGCGAAGTCCGCTGTCAGTGCTTACGATTGCGGCGATGTTTCCCGCTTTGTTCTTATGGCTTGGTTTTGTATTTCATTCCGGCTCCATCGCAATTGCCGGAGTCCTCCGGGCAAAAGCTGACGGGGTGATTACGAAGAGGAAAGCCGTGCTGTATGGGATCGGTTCTTGTATTATGGCTGCCGATATCGTTGTGGCGCATTTATTAAGCAGGAAAGTAAAGAAGGAGTAAATTTAATGGAAAAAGCGGAAAAAAGATATGAAATCGGAAATACCGTATTTACGGTTTTGCAGATTGTGCTGCTGATTGGCGCAAATATCATGCATATCCTGCAGATGGAAATGGAGGCGAATGATATCTTTGCCTATCTTGTGGTCTATGTCATGCTTGCCCAGTACTTTTTTACGGAGTGCGTAAGCATTATACTGGGCGGACTGTCCTATATCAAAAAATGGAGAAAGGCGATGGTGTGGCTTGACTTATTGGGGATGGCGGCGGCAGCCGTTTTGATCGTCTGGTCGTTTATCTGGGGTGTAATGGGCGGCATAGAGGGCGCGCCGTTCCCATATGCGATTTATGTGGAGGTTTGTAGCCTTGTGTTCCTGCTTGTGAAGACAATTGTGGACGGTGTTATGGCGATAAAAGGGAGGAAGCGGAAAACATGAATATTATGGATTTTTTCGTGATATGGTGTATAATAGCCAATAATTGGCATGGTTTTCTTTATCCGTTGGCAGATGATTTTAATGTGACGAAAACGCAGTTTACGGCAGAGTATTTTTATGGGCAAGGAAGGAGAAGGAATTGAAATGGGAAAAATAATGGAACGGATCAAAAAGGTAATAGAACGGATCAAAAAGGCGCCGGTTTTCTATTCTCTGGCATTGACGGTCAGTATCAGCATGGTAGGCATGCTGTTTTTGGAGCTGCTTTCATTAACTAGCGGCTGGTTTGCAGAGGCGGTATTTGTTGGTTTATTCGTGTTTTATCCGCTTTTGCTGACCGTGATTAATCTGGCAGCGTTATTCTTTATTCCCAAAGATGTGATCTGGCAGAAAAATTTAAAAAAATTTGAATATGTGTCACTGGTTTTGGGCTTGCTCTATTTTGGCCTGCTGTTGTCCGTTATGGAGCTGTTTGATGTCATAATAGCCGCTAAGTGGGACGAGGTGCTGTATAACTATCAGAAGCATCAGCCGGTGTGGACGGGGGCATGGCCGACTGTGTTTGTCCTGTGTGCGGTGGGAATCCTCGGTTATCTGGTGCTTTCCCTGTTTAAATTGGAGAAGCTGCCGCCGCTGGTTATCGTATTGTCCATGTCGGCAATGTATCTGGGCGTGTCGCAGTGCCTGCTTTGGTGCATACAGCTTTGCGAGATCAGCCCCCGCGCCGGTATCACCTGCCTGTTTCCGTTTAACTGTATCGTGATTGTGCTGAAAACCATTCGCAGTAAAATTGCGGAGTGGAACATGCTTGAAGCAAAAGAGGAAACCCATTATGCGGAAAAGCCTGTTTTGGCTGCCTTAAACCGTAAACTGGGAAATGCTGCGTACTGGCCGGTTTTGGCATTGATTTTCATGCTTCCGCTGTTAGGCGTGATTCTTTGTATTCTTGTATTATGCGGGCAAAGACCGGACGATTTAATCAAAGCGTGGACGGAAACGGCAGACTGGCGGCTGTCGCAGCAGACAGCCCCGCAAAATGTCTGGGTGGACGAACACTATTTATGCACGGTTGCGGCAGGCGGGCATGCGCAGATTGTGAAGCCGCTCCGCATGGGGGAACGCCACGGACACCGTGTGGTCGTAAACCGGCAGCTTTGTATTGCCAATGCATTTGAGCAGGTCTTAGAGGAACGCCTGCCGAAATTTCACCGCCTGGTGAGGCATGTATATGATACCTGCGGATTTCCCATTGCCAAGCTGATCCGGACAAAGACCGCAGCGGATATCGTATATATCCTGATGAAACCGCTGGAATGGATATTTCTGATTGTCCTTTATCTGTGCGATACGAAGCCGGAAAACCGGATTGCCGTGCAGTATCTGCCGCGCGGGTGAGGGGAAGAAGCTCTCTTTATATAATGTATTTTTTATGTTTGTAAACATTATGTTTTGGGACATAAAATCTTTTTTGCTGTTTGCTGCGTTTCAGGAACTATGCCTTCACTGCCCCTGAAACGCAGTGTTGTTATTGTTCTTTTTGGTACAATTCCCTGAAATAGCAGTTGTTTTTCAGTAATTCCCTGAAAGTTCCACTATCGGCAACGGTTCCGTTTTGAAACACAATAATTTTGTCAAAGCTGCGGATGGCAGCCAGGCGATGGGCAATTACGATGACAGCGGCGTGATTTGACTGTCTGACAACATTTTGGATGACAATGCGTTCTGTCAGATTATCCAGTGCCGAGGTTGCTTCATCCAACAAGATGATGTCTGGATGTTCAAACCAGAGTCTGGCTAATGCTAACCGCTGTTTTCTCCATGCCTTTGTCCAGTGATGCGAGCAGGGGCAGCATCTGCGTGTGTTCAAGGCTCGTAAGGATATCAGAGTCGGGAACCTCTTTGTCAAATACAAGATTTTCCCGGATTGTGCCGTCAAAAACGGGTGTATCCTGCGAAAAATAGGATATTTTTTTATACAGCGATTCCAATGAAAATGCGCTAAGCGGTTTGCCGTCAAAAAGGATATTGCCGTTATCATATTTAAGCAGCCCGGCTAATAGTTTTGCAAGTGTTGATTTTCCGGAACCGGATGCGCCGACAAATGCTACTTTTTCTCCCTTTTTAATTGTAATGCTGATATCATGAAGCACTTCCTTGTTCTCATAGGAAAATGATAAATTTTCAATTTGAACCGCATCGGTAAGCCTGTCAAACACCGCACCCTTCTGTAACTGCGCATCCTCTTTCAAATCCAGCAGATTCGTAAACCGCAGCCAGGCTGTCTTATTCAATTTGTACTGGACATATAGCACATTAAATATGGCGATAGGCGTATACGCATTATCAATCAGTGTGATGAGTGCGACAATTTCTCCAATTGACAGATGGCTGTTTTTCCACGCATAGACGAAAATCCCCATATCCAGACAGGCAACAAGCAATGCAAATACAGTAAAAAATGCTTCGTGTATCATAGTCATTTTTACTTTGGATGATACAATAATTCCTTTGGCATTGATTGCTTTTTTTATTTCGCCCGGAAATTGGCGCTTCATGCGGAAAAGGGGCATTTCCATGAAACCACGTACGAGAAAATGGTTGAGTTCCTCCTCATTGGTTAATATTTTTTCCTTGATCCGATACAATCCTTTCAGCAGCAGATTGGTTACGAGAAAGACAACGATATATCCGCTTATCAGAAAACAGGTGATGTTGCGGTCTATGTTCCAGATAAAATACAGGCTGAACAAAATCGTCGGAATCAAATTTCTGGCAACGCAGAACCAAAAGTCGTAGAGAACACCTTTGCCCGCATTGGCGCCATTTTCAATCTGCTGTACCAATTTACCGGTTCCCAGTTTTTGGTATTCGGCATAATCCATTGTGCTGATTTTGCGTAATGCCAATAATTTGAAATCCAGATAAATCTCATTTTCCAATTTTGCTTTCGGGTATTCGTCAAAATAGTTTAATCCGTAATTTACAAAGAGAATCATACCATAAAACAAAATTCCATAAATGGTTATTGTCCGCTTCGTGAAGCCATCTACAATCCTTTGAAAATAGACAGCCTTATAATTTGTTAAAAGAGCATTGCACAATCCGATTCCCAGATATACAATTACCCAATTTCGATTCTTCTTTAAAATTTCTTTTATATAACGCATAACTGTACTCCTTTTTGAATGTTAATATTCGTATGGAAACAGTACAGTTGTGACTGTCAGCAAGTTTCATAATCCTCAGTACAATCTGCTAACAGCTTAAATCAACTGTACTGAGTTGTTATCTCGGATATAATTTATCATTTTATTCACCTCAAATTCTGTTTTTTTAATAACTTGTTCATTATAGCATGAAGGGAAGTGGAATGGAAGAAATCTAAACGAACTTGCTGAAATAGTTGACATTTTTATGCGGAAGTTTGACAGTTGGTATGAATGCAATAAAAACTATTGTGAATGTAATAGTTTTCAGTTCTGAAAGGTAAAAATAATTCGCACAAATCATGCAGAAAATAAGCTTCTT
>JAMPFS010000070.1 GCA_023664325.1 Clostridium sp. | reverse complement strand
TATTGCCATTTTACAGGAATATACGCAAGGAGGGGGTCATGCTTTGGAGGGCAGTTTAAGAGAATTGGCAGATTATCGTTTGGAGCGAGCACAGGAAATGCTGCATGCTGCTGAGGAAAATTTGAGAATAGGACAGTGGAAAACGGCATTGAACCGATCCTATTATGCTATTTTTCATGCAATGAGAGCAGTTAATATTTTGGACGGTTTTGATTCTTCAAAACATTCAGGTGTTATTGCATATTTTACGCAGAATTATTTAAAAACGCAGGAACTAGATCGTGCGTTATCTAAAATAATTAAAGAAGCTTCGTATTTGAGGGAAAAATCAGACTATGATGATTTTTATATTGCCAGCAGAGCAGAAACCGAAAGACAAATAGAAAATGCGAATTTGTTTTGTAACAAGGTAGAGCAATATTTAAAAGAAAATATTGATTCATGATGTTGCTACCGAGATTAAAAGAAATTCGGAGGAGAGCGCATAGAAAGGGGATATACACAATGGCAAAGATAAAAACGAAAATCAGCAATGATTACTGTCCACAGGCATTATTTCTTTATGGCACAAAACAGGAAGACGGGCAGCCCCATTTTGGGCTGTTTAGTTGGTTTGGATATTGCCATATGGCAGAAGGGTTCGGGGTGATGGCCTGCATAGGCGAGGAAAAGCAGACTAAGGATTTGATACGCAAAAATGGTGTGTTTTCGGCGAACCTCGTATCGGAACCGCTGCTGCCTTTGGCAGATTATTATGGCTGTACCTATGGCAGAACCACACCGGATAAGATGAAGCGCCTGCCGACTGTAGAGTGGGGACAAGTGCTGGACGTGCCGACCATTGTAGAAAGCCCGGTTAGCTTTGAACTGGAAGTGAAGAAAGAAATCCCTATGGGAGATGGCTCCGATATTTTTCTCTGTTTAATCCGTAATGTCATGAAGGATGAGAAATTGCTGGATATGGCAGTTCCCTTTACGGAGAGATTGATGCAGGCTGCTCCGGTATTAGCTCCGGGCGGGAATACATATTCCTCCATTGACGGAAGATATCTCGGAAAATGGGGAGAACCAATGAAAAATTTGGCGGCTGCATCCTTGACAAGTATATAGATGGAAACACTCTTGACAACCCCCAATCAGCAGGTTATACTAGGGAACAGAAAGTTAGTGGTCGCTAACAACAAGCGGCCACTTTTTAACCGGCAACGGTTAGTTATAACTGATTCTTGTTAGTCAGACAAGCCAACGGCTCCCATACAAGCGCATGGGGAATCAAGCAAAATGTGATGCAGAGCATCGGGGTTGGTGACCCCCGCAGCATTCGTCAAATACTGCTTCGCAGTGCTTGACTCATTGCTCGCAGGAACCACAAGACCTTGCAGCCCTTAAGGGTTTTGCAATTGCCTGGCGAAAACGGCGGAAAGGAGAGAATATGTCAGAAACGGAAAGAAAATTTTTGGAAATTGTAGATTTAAAGAAAGGGTTTGGCAGCGGGGATACCCGCCAGGAGGTACTTCGGGGAATGAATTTCTCGGTAGCCAAGGGAGAGTTCTGCGTATTGCTCGGGCCGTCCGGTTCGGGAAAATCCACGCTGCTTAATATTATCGGTGGAATCGACAGCGCCGATTCTGGGTACATATCCATCAATGGTGATAAACTGAAGGATATGGGGGAAAAGAAGTTGACACAGTACCGTAGAAAGCATTTGGGGTATGTTTTTCAGATGTACAACCTGATTGGCAATCTGAACGTCAAGGAGAATATCGAGGTCGGAGCATATTTGTCGGACAATCCGCTGGATATTGACGAGCTGTTAAATACGCTGGGGCTATACGAACACAGGTATAAACTTCCGAACCAGCTCTCCGGCGGGCAGCAGCAGAGAACCTCGATCGGACGTGCGATTGTCAAGAATCCGGACATTCTGCTCTGTGACGAGCCGACAGGCGCGCTGGATTACAAAACATCAAAGGAGATATTGAAGTTAATCGAGGATGTCAATGAGAAATACGGAAATACCATTATCATGGTTACCCATAACGAAGCGATTAAAAACATGGCGGATCATGTGATTAAGCTCCGTGACGGAGGCGTCCGGCATAATGATATCAATGAAAATAAAGTTTCGGCAGTCGATTTAGAGTGGTAAGGAGCGTGAGAAGCATGAACGATAAAAGGATAAAGAATCCGCTTATCAAGCGAATCCCGAGAGAACTTTTGGGTGATTTTCGGAAATACCTTGTAGTGAGCCTGTTTCTGATTCTTACCATTGGCTTTGTGTCCGGAATGTATGTTGCCAATGGAAGCATGATGAAGGCGGCAGATGAAGGAATTACAAAATATAAACTCGAGGACGGACATTTTGAGCTTGACCGGAAAGCGGACGAAAAGCTGACAGCGGCAATCGAAACGGGAGAAAAGGCGGATATCCGGCAGTATTACCTTGATGAAGCGAAAGAGGAGTTAGATGATAAATTTGCGGACGAATTTGACAAAGAATTTACGAAAGAATTTGATGCCGAATTTCAGGCGGAGTTTGATGCGGCTTTTGAAAATCAGGTAAAGCAATCCCTGTCTGCGCAGGGCTGGAATGGCGAAGAAGAGGTGCTTTCCGAGGCAGTCATGCAGGCAAAGCAGGCAGCGGAATACCAGAGCGCTTATGAGGCGGCTTACAGCGAGGCATATGATAAAGCCTATGATGAGGCATACGAAAGCGCCTATGACGAAGCGTGGGAGGATATCCAGGAGGAAATTGATGAAGAATATGCCAAAGCAGAGGAAGAGTATGAATTAAATGATCCAGACTTTCAAACCGTGCAGGTAACCGTATATGAGAATTTTTACCGGAACGAGGAAGAAGACCATGACAATGACGGAACGGTGGACGGAACAATCCGCATTTATGCCCAAACGGAGGAAATCAACCAGGCATGTCTTATGGAGGGAAGCTTCCCGCAGGCGGAAGATGAAATCGCCATTGACCGTATGCATGCGGATAACGCAGGAATCAAGGTGGGAGACGATATCACGGTCAGCGGGGAATCCTATAAGGTTGTCGGTCTGATTGCCTATGTAAATTATTCTACCCTGCATGAAAAAAGCACGGATATGATGTTTGATGCCATCAAGTTTGATGTTGCTATGGTGACGGAAAGCGGTTTTAACCGTTTGCATAAGGCTGTTCATTACGCCTATGCATGGCACTACAACGGGAAACCGGCAGATGAGAAGGAGGAAAAAAATCTTTCCGATCATTTTATCAAAGCCCTGCTCACGCAGGCGGTTGTAGGCGACCGGGAGTTAGAGGACTATATGCCGGCATACGCTAATCCGGCAATTCATTTTGCAACGGACGATATGGGCTCAGATGAGGCGATGGGCGGTGTCCTTTTAGACATACTGATTGTCATTATTGCCTTTATCTTTGCGGTTACGATTAGCAATACTATGGTGAAGGAATCGTCCACGATTGGCACCCTGCGGGCATCCGGTTACAGCAGGGGCGAGCTTATCCGGCACTATCTTGCCATGCCGGTTATCGTGACATTTTTTGCGGCAGCCGTCGGAAATATTTTGGGATATACCGCATTCAAACAAGTCGTGGTCGGCATGTATTACAACAGCTACAGTCTGCCGGAGTATAAGACGATATGGAATCCGGAGGCGTTTTTCAAGACAACATTGATTCCGGTCGTGTTGATGCTGGTCGTGAATCTGGCGGTGATTATTAAAATGATGCAGCATACGCCGCTGCAGTTTTTGCGGCATGATTTAAAGAAAAAGAAACGCAAAAAGGCAATGCGCCTTCCAGGCTGGAAATTCTTTGGCAGGTTCCGCCTGCGTGTGATGCTGCAAAACATTCCGAATTATATTATCCTTTTTGCCGGCGTTTTCTTTATCATGGTTATGCTGGCAATGGCAGTTGGAATGCCGGACACCCTGAAATATTATCAGGACAATGCGGAAGCGATGATGTTTGCGAAATACCAGTATATCCTGAAGTCGTATAAAGATGACGAGGATAACCTGATTGACACGGACAACAAAGAGGCGGAGAAATTTAACATGTATTCGCTGCAAAGAAAGAGTGAACGGCTGGACGAAGAGATTTCGGTCTATGGAGTGGAGAAAGACAGCAGATATGTTGAGATTGCGGATTTGGATACGCTTACCGAGGGTAAGGTATATATTTCAGAAGCCTTCCGGGATAAATACGGTTTGAAGCTGGGCGATACCTTCACGCTGGACGAAAAATATGAAAACAAGCAGTATTCCTTTGAAATTGCGGGCTTTTATGACAAGTGCCAGACGCTTGCGGTATTTATGCCGATAGAAAATTACCGTTCCACATTTGATTTAGACGAGGAAGAGTTCGGCGGTTACCTGTCCGATTCGGAGATTACGGATATCGACGAAGAAAATATCGCAACGGTCATCACGAAGCGGGACATTACCAAAATGTGCGACCAGCTCGATCATTCCATGGGCTCCTATATGCAGTATTTCCAGTATTTGTGTATTCTGCTGTCGGCGGTGCTGATTTACCTTCTGACAAAGATTATTATCGAGAAGAATGAAAATGCAATCTCGATGACGAAAATTCTGGGCTACGAGAACCGGGAAATCGCAAGCCTGTATCTGCTTTCGACAACGATTATCCTGATTATCGTTGATGCGGTCAGCATCTTTTTGGGTGCTGCTGTCATGGATCAGGTATGGCAGGAAATGATGGCTGATTTCAGCGGCTGGTTTTCATTCCGGATTAAACCGGCAGGATATGTGAAAATGTTTGTGTTTGTCCTGATCGGTTATCTGATTGTTATGGCATTTGATTTTAGGCGAATTAAGAAGATTCCGATGGAGGAAGCGCTTAAGAATTTGGAGTAAAAGGTTGAGCAAAAATTTTTTAAAAGAAAATTGACAAATATTACATCTTATAGGAAAATATAAATATCTATGGGTATTTATATTTTCCTTTTTTTAGATATAATTAAATACCAGCCATGATTGAAAGGAGTGCTTATGGGCAAGCAGAATATTGCAGTAATTTTTGGGGGACAGTCCTCTGAACACAGTGTTTCCTGTGTTTCCATGCAGACGGTTGCAAAGGCAATCAATAAAGATAAGTATGATATTACATATATAGGAATTACGGAGGAAGGGCGCTGGCTGTTAGCGGAATCGTTGGAGTCTGTGGCAGATGGAAGCTGGAAAGAGTCAAAGGTGAGCGCAATTATTTCACCGGACGCTGTAAAGCAGGAGATGATTCTATCCAGTCCGGACGGTGTAAGCACAAAGCATCTGGATGTTATTTTCCCTGTGCTTCACGGTATGTATGGAGAGGATGGAACGATACAGGGTTTGTTCCAGATGTCCAATATTCCATATGTGGGATGTGGTGTGCTGGCATCAGCGGCAGCAATGGATAAGGTATATACCAAAATTATTGTGGATGATCTCGGCGTCAAACAGGCAGAATATGTACTTGTCAGGTCTTTAGATGTGGAGGCGGGGCGCATGCAAGAGCAGGTGGAGCGTGTGGAAGGCAAGCTTTCATATCCGGTGTTTATTAAGCCGAGCAAGGCAGGTTCCTCGCAGGGTGTGTCAAAAGCGCATGACCGCAGGGAATTAATCGCAGGTCTTGAACTGGCAGCACGGCATGATACCAAGATTTTGGTGGAACGTAATATCGTGGGAAGAGAGATTGAGTGCGCAGTGCTTGGAAATGCGGCGGAGGTGAAATCTTCCGGAGTAGGAGAGATTTTAGCGGCAGCAGAGTTCTATGATTTTGATGCGAAATATAATAATGCAGAGTCGAAGACGATTCTTTCCCCGGAGCTTCCGGAGAGGAAAGCGGAGGAGATCCGCAGGGCGGCAGAAAAAATTTTTGCGGCTATGGATGGTTACGGATTGTCCCGTGTGGATTTTTTCCTGGAAAAAGAAACAAATGAAGTGATTTTTAATGAAATCAACACGATGCCGGGATTTACCTCTATCAGTATGTATCCAATGCTGTGGAATGCTGCCGGTCTGAATATAGAAGAACTTGTGGAAAAGCAGATTGCGCTTGCTTTTGAGAGAAGATATTAGGTGGGAAGGGAAGAGAAAAATGAATAATCCGATAGGTGTATTTGATTCGGGTGTGGGTGGTCTTACGGTGGCGAGAGAGATTATGCGCCAGCTTCCGAATGAAGAACTGATATATTTTGGTGATACCGCCAGAGTGCCATATGGTTCCAAGTCAAAGAAAACGGTTTTAAAATATAGCAGGCAGATTGTCCGGTTCTTACGGACAAAAAATGTCAAGGCAATTGTGGTGGCATGCAATACGGCAAGTGCGCTGGCATTGGATGAGATTGCAGAAGAAATAGATATCCCGGTTATCGGCGTGGTAAAACCGGGTGCAAAAATGGCAGTGGAAACAACCCAGACTGGAAATGTCGGAGTCATAGGAACTGCAAGTACGGTCAAATCGGGCATTTATAATGATTATATCAGGGAATTGAATCCGGAAGTTACGGTGGTGAGTAAGGCATGCCCGCTTTTTGTGCCGCTTGTCGAGGAGGGGCTTTTGGAAGATCGGGTTACGGAGGATATTGTGAGCCGTTATCTTCAGGTTATGAAGGAATATAAGGTGGATGCACTGGTACTGGGATGTACCCACTATCCAATGATCCGCCATACCATCAAACGTTTTATGGGTGACGAAGTTACGCTTGTCAATCCTGCATTTGAGACGGCAAAGAGCTTAAAAGAGCTTTTGACCGAGCAGGGGATGTTAAACAGAGAAAAACATAAGCCGCATCATGAGTATTATGTCAGTGATGGTGTGGAAAGTTTTATTTCCTTTGCAGACAGCGTATTGCCGTGCCATGTGACGGATACGCAGGTAGTTGATATTGAGAGTTATTAAAGGTGAAAAGATGACGAGAGATGTGTTGGTTAAGATTTCCGGCATGCAGTTTGATGTGCAGGATGAGGCGATTGAGTTGACGGTGCCGGGAAGCTACTATATGAAAAATAATAAACATTATGTATTGTTTGAAGAGCAGCCGGAGGACAATGGACCGGTGACAAAAAATATAGTGAAGTTTGATCATGCCTTTTTTGAGATCACGAAAAAGGGCGGCAATAATTCCTATATGCGGTTTGATAAGAACAGGAAAAATTCCACGGTGTACCGGACGTTAGTAGGGCCGATACAGATTGGAGTGCTGACTCATGATTTTCTGATAGAGGAAAAAGAGAGGGAAATTGCAGTAAAAGTAAAGTATGCGCTTGATATCAATTATAAGTTTGTCTCAGAGTGTGAAGTGGATTTTAAAGTGCAGGCACGCAGTGAAGCGGCAGGGGTAAAAGAGGAATACATGGAATGAAAAAGAAAAAAGGGCAGACACCTAAGTATTTTGAGAATCATAAAATGGAAGCATTTTTGGGAATCGAAAGTACGGAAATCGTTTATAATAACCGTTATAATGACGATTATTTCCGGTATGAGCCTACCAGTTATAGTGGGCTCATTTGTGCGTTTGATGAGATGGAGGAGGTGCTTGACCGCTACGGCAGGCTGGTGGATTTTGGCTGCGGGAAAGGCAGGGTACTGTTCTATGTGAACCAGCGCTTTCGGTGCGAGGTGTGTGGCATTGAAGTAGATGAGAATCTTTATGAAAATGCCCTAGATAACCGTGCCTATTATAATACCCGGTTCCGGGATAGCTATGACAGAATAGAGATTATTCATGGTAAGGCAGAAGAGTATGAAATCAAGCGTGAGGATACGGTGTTTTATTTTTTCAATCCTTTCGAGATTAATATTTTTGAGCAGGTGATGGAGCATGTCATGGAAAGTGTGCAGCGCTTTCCACGCCGGATTTTTGTTATGATGTATTACCCAAAGGAGGAATATCGGGATTACATGCGGCAGAAGGGATTTAAGCTATATAAGATTGTTAAGCTGCCCACATATGAGATGGATTATGACGAGAAGGTTGTTATTTACGAATACGGTCATGCACCGTCCATCACAATCTAAATCTGGGGTTGGATGCCCGGATGTGACACTAGATGTTACGTTGTGCGGGAATGTTAAAAATGATATAATAGTTCCAGCAAACGCATAATACAAGGAGAAATCAATGAACGAGAGCAGATTATTGCGAAAAGAGATAGAAAAATATTTAAAGGTGCCATTTATTCTTATGATACCATTAATCGCTGTGAATGGCGCAATATACTGTTTTGACACAAACAGCGGGGTGCTTGTAAGTATAGGCATTTTGATCTATTTATGCGCAGCGGCATATATGTATTTTAAGCAGAGACCGAACATCATGACGGATCTGATGGCATTTGGGTTTGCGCACGGTTCCGTGCAGAGCGCGCTGATTAAAGAGTTGGCAATTCCCTATATGTTAGTGGATAGAAACGGAAGGATTCTTTGGAGCAATAAGGCATTTTATGATACGATTAAGAGTGATAAACAGCATATGCGAAAGCACATTCAGAATATATTTGCAGATATTACACTGGAACTTTTTGAGATGGAGCCGGAGGATGAGAACCGCAGAATCATCCACATTTACCAGGCGGAACGCAATTATCAGGTAGAGATTCGCAAAGTGGATGTGGGAAGTATTCTGTCAACGGGAATGGCGGATGAGATAGATGAAGATGATGTGCTGTTTGCCGTTTATCTCTATGATGAGACGGAGCTTGTGGAGGCATTAGAGGAGAAAGAGAAAATCAAGCTGGTTGTCGGCCATATTTATATTGATAATTATGAAGAAGCTATGGAGTCAACAGAGGAAGTGCGTAAAGCATTGTTGGTGGCTTTGATTGACCGGAAGATTACAAAATACATGCAGAGCGCAGATGCAATTATCAAGAAGCTGGAAAAGGACAAATACATTTTTGTTTGTCAGCAGCAGCATTTAAACCGTATGCAGGAGGGCAAATTCTCCCTGTTAGATGAAGTGCGCAGCATTAATATCGGTAACGAAACTCCGGTCACACTTAGTATTTCAGTTGGCATTAATCCGGAACAGGATAATTATACAAGCGCTTATGAGTATTCCCATATGGCAATGGATTTGGCGCTTGGACGAGGCGGGGATCAGGCGGTTGTGAAAAGAGGCGATAAGATTATTTATTATGGCGGCAAGACACAGTCTGCGGAGAAGAGTACCCGTGTAAAGGCTCGTGTGAAGGCGCATGCCCTGAAGGAAATGTTAGTTACGAAGGACAAGGTGATTATTATGGGGCATAAAAAACCGGATATTGATTGTCTCGGCGCAGCGCTTGGTATTTATCGTCTGGCAACCCTGATGGATAAAAAGGCGCAGATTGTTATCAATGAAGTGACAAGTTCGATCCGTCCGGTTATGAATAATATTTTGGGAAGCAGTGTATATCCGGATGATATCTTTGTGAATAGCGAGCAGGCAATAGAGGCAGTGGATTCCAATACGGTTGTTATTGTTGTGGATGTGAACCGTCCGAGCTATACCGAGTGTGAGGAACTTCTTTTCCATACAAAGAATATCGTGGTTATCGATCATCACAGGCAAAGCGGTGAGGTCATCGAGCATGCCACACTGTCCTATATTGAACCGTTTGCTTCCTCTGCCTGTGAGATGGTGGCGGAAATTTTACAGTATAGTGTGGAGAAGCCAAAACTTCGGTCTGTGGAGGCAGATGCCATGTATGCGGGAATTTTGGTGGATACGGATAACTTTGTGACGAAGACAGGTGTGCGTACTTTTGAGGCGGCATCCTTTCTGCGGAAATGTGGCGCAGATATGATTCGTGTGCGCAAAGCTTTCCGAAGCGATATGGAAAGTTATAAACAGTTGTCAGAGGGAGTAGCGCGGGCAGAGATTTATCTGGATAATTTTGCAATTTCCGAGGTGCCGACATGGGGAGTGGACAGCCCGACTGTACTCGCAGCGAAAGTGGCAAATGATTTATTGGACGTAGATGGTGTAAGGGCTTCCTTTGTACTTACTGACGTGGATGGCATAATATATATCAGCGCGCGCTCGATTGATGATGTGAATGTTCAGGTAATTATGGAACGGTTTGGCGGCGGCGGTCATGGAACTGTGGCAGGCGCCCAGCTTACAGATGTAACTTTAGAGGAGGCAAAGCAGCAGGTTCGGGATGTATTGCTTCAAATGAGAGAAGATGGGGATTTTTAATCCAGAAAGGAAGGATAGAGAAATGGAAGTTATTTTATTGGAAGATGTTAAAAATGTTGGTAAGAAGGGTGAGATTGTCAAAGTAAATGACGGTTTTGGCAGGAATGTGCTGATTAAGAAAAAGCAGGCGGTAGAGGCAACCGGTAAAAATTTAAACGATTTAAAGTTAAAAAAGGCAAATGATGAAAAGATTGCAGCGGAGAACTTAGAAGCTGCAAAGGAGCTTGGCAGGAAGATTGAAAATGCTTCGATTACGGTTGCAATTAAGGTGGGAGAAGGCGGTAAAACCTTTGGTTCGGTATCTTCAAAAGAGATAGCGGAGGAGGTGAAAGCGCAGCTTGGTTTTGAGGTGGATAAGAAAAAGGTTCAGCTTAAGGATTCCATTAAGACGGTTGGAGAACATGATGTGAAGATTAAGCTTCACCCGCAGGTGACAACGACCTTGAAGGTAAAGGTTGAGGGCAAATAGGAAGAAGACAATATGGACGAAGCAGTAATTAAGAAGGTACAACCGAATAGTGTGGAGGCAGAGCAGTCGGTGATTGGATCCATGCTGATGGACAGGGATGCGATTGTGGAAGTTGCTGATATTCTGACAAGGGATGATTTTTATTACAGCCAGTATGGGATGCTGTTTGAGGCGATGGTTACTCTATATAATGAAGGGAAACCGGTGGATCTGCTTACGGTCAGTGAGCAGTTAAAGGAGATGGGAGCACCGGATTCTGTCAGCAGCATGGAGTATATCGGAGATATTTTAAATATGGTGCCAACCTCCACCCATGCGAAGCAGTATGCCCAGATTGTACAGGACAAAGCGACACTCCGGAAGATGATTAAATTTACAGAGAAGACAACAGAGGCGTGTTATGCAGGAAAGAGTGATGTGGCGGATCTGTTGGAGGATTCCGAAAAGGAGCTTTTTGATATTGTGCAGATGCGGAATGGAGGAGAGGAATTTGTTCCGATGCAGGATATTGTGCTGAATGTCTTAGATACGATTGAGGCATCTGCAAAACGGGGCAGTAAAATTACAGGTGTTCCGACGGGATTTATTGATTTGGATGAAAAGCTTACCGGTCTGCACGGTTCGGAGCTGATTCTGATTGCAGCGCGTCCTGCTATGGGGAAGACGGCATTTGCACTGAATATCGCACAAAATGCAGCATTTAAGGCAAATGTGCCATGTGCCATTTTTAGTTTGGAGATGAGTAAGGAACAGTTGGCAACCCGTTTGATTGCTATGGATTCTATGGTGGATTCCCAGGCAATCCGTACCGGTCAGTTGGTGGATTCTGATTGGGATAAATTGATGGATTCTACCTACCGGGTGGCATCCACGCCGATGTTTATTGATGACACACCGGGTATTTCCATTGCCGAGCTTCGCTCGAAATGCCGTAAGCTGAAACAGACACAGGATTTGGGATTGATTATTATAGACTATTTACAATTGATGAACGGGAGCGGCAAATCCGAATCCCGTCAGCAGGAAATATCGGAAATCAGCCGTTCGCTTAAGAAATTAGCCCGTGAGCTGGATGTGCCGGTGATTGCGCTGTCTCAGTTAAACCGTGCGGTGGACAGCCGTGACGACCACAAGCCGGTCATGTCGGATTTGCGTGAGTCCGGAGCCATAGAACAGGATGCGGATGTCATTATGTTCATTTACCGGGATGATTATTACAATAAAGAATCTACCAAGCCGGGTATTGCGGATATTATTGTGTCAAAGCAGAGAAATGGTTCCACAGGACCAATTGAGCTGGTGTGGCTTGGAAAATATACAAAGTTTGCCAATAAAGAGCGCAGAGCGAGAAATTAACCTTGCAATGCATGGCTGTTGTCAGAAATGAAAGAATGGGCTGTCAGATTTGACAGCCCATATCCGGTTACTATAATGCTTTGCTGAAGCAGCTGGCATATGTGACAATTGGTTTTCCGTTTGAACCATAACAGTTTGAGATTTCATGGATGATAGACTCATCCCTTAATTCTACTGTCTGGTTGAAAGAGTGAAAAGACATCCGTTTCTTTTGATTTCTCTTTGATGATTGTTCATTATGCCGTCTTTTAAAATTTGGTGTTGCAACGATAGCTAAAATCGGTGTAACGGTTTGGTGAAAGGTTCCTGCATTCATGGTAATCGCCTCCTTGCAATTACGAGTGAATGCCAACTGCTTCCATGAGAAGAAGTACAAGTGAAAAGTAATGTTGCATTATAGTTCTTCTATTATATATATCGGCACAAAGCAGGAAAAAATTTGCCCTTTCAACCACAAAACAGCAATATTTTTGCGATAAAGAAAGCGATTTTACGGCTGCCGTAAAAGTGAACTGCCGGATTTTGACTGTAGGATGTGCATATGTTCGTTCCACAATTCCCGGTATAGTGTTTCCGCTGTCCAAAAAATATTGTGTTCTGTTAAAATGGCTTTCAACCCGATTGGCGGGATGGAGGCTTCTTTGTATTTTGCCAGAAATACGTCTACTGCATCCGAATCCATGCCGGAAAAAACAAGCATTTCTGCAGGGAAGTCCGCACCCTGATAGGTTGTGTTTTGCCGGTTAAACCCCTTGATGCCTGCCAGATACCCCAACTGTTGGCTGTAGGAGGTCATTTTTACCTTGATTACATTGATGTGGAGTGGGCGGCAGATGGCTTCAATTTGTTTTGCTTTTCCCGGTTCCATGTGAAATAAAAGAATACTTGGTTTGTTTGCCATATTCTGCCTCCTGTTTTTACTGTGGCTGCAACTTGGCAAGCTGTTCTTTTAATAGGGCAATTTCTTTATCCTTTGCTGCTAGCGCCTCATTCCGTTCTCTGTCTTTCATCGCTAACGCTTTATCTTTTGCTGTCAGCGCTTCATTCCACTCTCTCTCCTTTGCTGCCAAAGCTTCATCTCTTGCTGCTAAAGCTTCATCCCGTTCCTTGCAGATAATGTCAATATCCGTCATGTATGATTCATCCGTCATATCGTCAAAGT
>JAMPFS010000006.1 GCA_023664325.1 Clostridium sp. | reverse complement strand
AAGAAGCTTATTTTCTGCATGATTTGTGCGAATTATTTTTACCTTTCAGAACTGTTATCCAAGTTTAACAAACCTCTACATTCTTCCTGTGAAATACTGCATTCACCGCATGCTATTTTCCATACTGCTCCATAAACCATGCTCCCGTTTCCGAAAAATCATCCTTCGTAAATCCCGACGTTTTGCTCACAGAAGATTTTAACAGGGAGGACTTTTCATCCTTATTGCTCAGGTTCCATGCAAACATGCTCATATGGTTATCATTTATCAGTTTCATCCATTCGGCTGCCTCATCATAATTGACCGAACCATTCCCCGATGCCTCACAGATACTGCACTCGCTAACAATCACTGCCAGACCGTTGCCTCTTGCCTTTTCCACCTTGCTGCGGATTTCCCCTTTATGGGTGGAGGCATAGAAATGTACGGCATACATGATATTATCATAGCCTGTAATCGGATTTTCCGATGCGGTATCCACATCCTGTGACCAGTTCGGAGTTCCCACAATAATCACCGCCTTTTTATCATTTGCCCGTATGATTGGAATAATCTCCTCCGCATATGCCTTTACCTGCTCCCATGTGGTTCCGTTACATGGCTCGTTGCAGATCTCATAAATCACATTCTCATTTCCGGCATATTTCTTTGACATATTTTCAAAAAATGTCTTCGCATCTTCTTTATATGTATTGGGATCTCCGTCGCTTAGAATATGCCAGTCCACAATCACATACATTCCAAGCTCCGTACATGCCTGCACGCCCGCATCAATGAGGCTTTCCAGCTTCTGCTTATCCCCGCCATTGCAATATCCCCCATTCTCTGCTGTATACATGGCAAGGCGCATTGCATTGACACCATACTCGGAAAGGGATGAAAAGGCTTCTTTGTTTACATAATCTGGAAACCAGGCAAGCCCGTGGGTGGAAACACCCTTTAACTGATAGATTTTCCCATCCTTATCAACAAGATCCGTTCCTTTCACGGACAATGCCCCATGATTTCCAAGCGGTGTTCCGCTGATATCTGCCGGCGCCACATCTTTTTCCTGTGTTGTCTCCTCTTTCTCCGACTGGGTATTGCCATCTGCCAAAGCATCCGGCGCGGAAGTCTTTTCACCGCTCCCCATTGCATAATCTTTCCCATTTACCGTCAAAACAACCTGCTCCGGAGAAAAGGATTCTTTCGTGTCTAAAATAAATCCAAAGGTTATCTCACTGCTGCCTGCAATCTCCGTATTATAATCAACCGGCGTAATGGTAAGGGTAGTTCCGTTGATCGCATACTCGCCATTCCATCCGCTCTCCATGGCTGCGCCCTCTGGAACCGTCACGGCTACTTTCCAGTCTCTGCCGGTCTCCCCGGTCTGGTTTTGAATCACACCGTCAAACTGAGCACATTTTAAATCCCCGCTTTCCCAACTGTTGCTGCTTGTTAAGGTAATTGTATAATCGGAAGCCGGGGTGCTTTGCGGTACGGTTTCCTCTGTATCCTTAGTTGCCGCTTCCGTGGTATTTTCCGTTACCACCGCTGTCTCCGTTGCTTGTTCTTTTCCACAGCCGGCAACGCCCGCCACCATAAAAAGTGCAGTCATTACCAAACATGCTTTTTTTAAGATGAATTTTTTCATATGTTTTCTTGTCCTCCCTTTCGTTTTCATTATTTGCACTTCGTGCTTACTTTCTTACCAAATCCAGTAATGATTGGTAGCTGTCTACCACATCATAAACCACAGCCCCATTACTGATTGCTTTAAAATGTTCCCTCGCACAATGAATTTTGGATTCTTCTATCAATCTGAGCTGCATGGAGGACATGGAACCTTTCGTCTCTGCTACAAAATAAATATGCTTGACTGTCCCCTCATAAAAGGCAATCGCCCAGTCCGGGTTATAGCGACCGACCGGAGTGGAAATGTAAAAGCCATCCGGCAGTTTTACATAGACGGCAACAGAAGTATCTGTGTCAAGCATCCTGGCAAAGTCCCTCTCATTTGTGGAATCATACACGATATGGTCATACAGATGTTTCTTTGCCTTCATTGCATTGACACCCAGTTTGCCCTTGATAGTCGGCTCAGTAAATATCTCTGTTTCATCATAGAGGTCATCCAATACATCATAGGTGATATGCTGGATAATTGCAGTCGCTTTTTCTTCATTGATAAGCTTTGCCGCCTTGATGATAAATTCCTCCGGGTTATCTTTAAACTGATTGAATGTAGGAGGGCTGATGCCCTTCCTCTTTTTATCTTTCGGAAGATTTCAAACTCTCCGTCTGTCCACATCGCAGGGCATCCCCTGCAATCTGCCTGACAAGGTTCTCATACACGACATCAAACGAAGTTCCGTTAAAACGCTACTTCAACATTTTATATAACAAAACACAACTTAGAAAATGGGCCACTTACGCAGCCCTATATTTTGATTCCTAATTGTCTCATCATATAATATATGTTATTTGTCTTAACTCCAAATTCTTTTGCCACATCTGGTATTTTAGCATTTTTATTCGGATTCTTTACACTTAACCCACCCGATGGCACTTCTGTCGTAATAATGGTATATTGATGTACTTTTGCCGCTGCAATCAGCCAAGGATCTGCAACATCACCATCAGCCCATGTATGTAATGCTTGTTCTTTGTACAAACCACATGTTTGTACATATTGCAAAACTTCTTGATACTTACTAATAATTTCCGATGATATATGCTTGCAAATAACAAATTCTGCCTGTCCATTAATCCAATCCGCCAAATCATCCTTGCCTTTATCAATTTCTGCTTTGACCATATCAAGTAATACCAATCTGCCCGAATTCGCACATCTTGATATTTCTTCCCAATAGGTCGGTACTAAATCAAACGCATAATACTGCCTATACGGTGTCATAAATGAGTTAGAGTCAATCAAGAATTTTTCTATTATTCCACACCTCCAAAACGTTGTACGACCTCAGAAAATGTTTTACGATTAGTATTCGTCAAACGATATGCTTCTGTATAAGTAGTCCTTCCCATATTAATACTTTCACACAATGCCCTTGCAAAACATCTATCTAAGCGAGAACTCATTGTATTATAATAATTACCGCCATCATTTTGTTTATTTTCTTTTAGTAATCTATAATTTTCAATTGCAGTTTTCGTTACTTTATTATATATACTCTGTTCTATTTTTTTACAATCAAGGGCTTTTCTAGCTATCACAATTTCTCCACAGCGAAAATATTTTGACAATTCAGTAATTTTCTCAAAAACATCTACATCATATATATCCCATTTATTTAAAAACACATTCTTGGGTACCATTAACTCCCCTGCTACAGCATTACATATTACTTCTATGTCGCTTACACCAGATATCCGACTCTGCCTATCATTAAATAAATCATCTTTTCCTAACCAAATATGGGCTGCCTCATGCAAGATAGAAAATAATCTGGCACCATTAGAATCTGCTGTGTTGATGAAAATAAGCGGAGCCCATTCATCCATCATTGCAAATGCCCTAAATTCATCTACATCTAATGTACGATGGGGATTCTTGCCAACGATACCACTCATCATGACGATGATGCCACACGTCTCCAACTGTCTTCTGATATAATTAAAAGACTCCCTACTATCTCTATTTTTCTCATACCAAATATCATTCAGCTGCAAGTCACTGCGTATCCTGTTGACAATAGTATCAATCTCATAAACTTCCTGCATACAGCCAACAATAGATAGTCTATCAAATCCTAAGTCTTGTCTATATGTTTTCATCCAGTCCTGGATATTTTCCATTTCATGAATTGTATCAACTAAATTTCGGCTGGGATTTGCTAATTGCATACTATCAACTGTTCGATATTCTAACAAATTAATCTGCTCTACCGGTGGAGTTTGTAGAAAAAAATACCCTAATGGAATATTGGCTTTCTTGCTAAAATCCTCTATCTGACGGAAAGTTGGCATTTTTGTGCCATCAAGCCACTTGGTTATGTTATCCATTAATGCATCACCAAGTTTTTCCGGTGACACCTGGCTTAAAGCCCAATTGATTATTTCAGGGCATACATTTACCTTCACTGCTGGCATGACACAACCTCCTTCCATTGGATTTTCTTATACAAATTATAACATAAAGTCCATTTATTATCTATAACAATATTTCCAGATAACTACATTATACATCATCTCAACTCCTCCAATTCTATCCGTAACCTCTTCACTTCCCCATTTAGCTCCATCTGTCGGTTCAACTGCTTCTCCTTGCGAACCTTCCCCTGCAGCACGGCGATCTGCTTTTCCAGTTCCTTCCTCTTCTTATCCTTTTCCACAGAATCTTTCAAACTCTCTGCCTGTCCACCCTGCAGGTCATCGCCTGCAATCTGCCTGACGAGGTTTTCATACACGGCATCAAGGGAAGTCCCTTCCAAATTCAGATGTAATTTATCTTCTGGCATCCATTCCGTATGATAGTAACTGCTTACCTTAAAGGCATTCCCTCCGGCAGATGCCTCCTCTTTGTACCCAATCCAAGCCTGAACCTGTTCCTCAAAAGACAGGACAAAGAGAATGTGGTAGGGAATTTCCCTGTCTATCTGCAAAAGTACCGCCTGATCCAGATCCTTCTGGCTCAGCGATATCTCAAATACTTCCAGCTCATTTACATCTTCTCCGGCTGCAACATTGAGTGTCGAAGATGCAATCTTATTTCTCCAGTAAATTACCCTGATTTGCCCCACAAACACCCTTTTCAGTGCCGGGGAAACATTCAGGTTATCGTAAAATTTCTGTTTCGGTATTCTTTTTCCGTATTCCGTACTCTGTGGCAGTCCAAACATTGTTACTCCTTTTCCGTGCATTTCGTGCATTTCGCCAAAATTTTATTGACAAATACATAATCTTGTTATATCGTACTTATTCAAAGAAGCGAGTTTTTTACCGTACAGCCTTATGCTAAAGCGGGGTACCCGTTTCTTTTTTTATCGTATTTTTTGCACACGGTTTCTGTACATCCCTAGTTGCGAAGCAACTTGCATGACTCAGATCTGTTGAAACTATTTTATCACCAAAAAACATATCAGTTCAAAATCATCCAACCCCGAAACGGTATTTAACAGTGCCGAAGTCCCCCCTGCCGAAAACAGGCTGTCGATATCGTTTTCCTCTTTGATGTCGATTATGGAATTGATGGCATCGCTTAACAGCTCCGACACTTCGCCCATATTCCTGCCATCATCTGTTGCTTTATTAAAGTTCTTACATAGTTCCATAATAGGCTCGCTCTTGCCACGGCACAACAGCCTGAGATTGTCCAACATCTTCTTCGGGTTCAGGTAATCGCATACAATCTCCCCGTCCACTCCGATGTAGACCATATAAAACGGATGAATCCGATTCTGGTTGTCAATGTTCACACTGTTATTGATATTTTTCAGTACGAAAACCACTCCCGGCGGACAGTCCTCCGTTGCCGGAACAACGGCATCTTACATTCACATTATCAAGAATCTGCATACTGTACCTCCATCAACTTAACACATTTTTCTCCGAGCTTTCCGGCAAAATTACCACCATATTCTCACTGTATCTCCTCTGTGATATCCCTGTCAATCATCCGTCTAAATAATGATCGCTAAAATATCGCCATACCAATACCCCGCATTTATAGATTAAAATATTATTACCATTGTTTAACAAATTTAGTATAACACATATGCCAAATGATTGCACAAAATATTTCGATTTCCCGTTAATGCCAGTTATTTCCAATAAAGATAACTCTTGCTAGTTTATTTTCGGAAAATATTCAGATACTATTCCTACAACATGAAAATGTTGTTTCAATAGATACTTCAAAAGAGACGGAGGCGAATATCATGAAAAACGAAGCAAAACGTAATGCACAGAGTTCACTTGACCGCTTTAAGTACGAGGTGGCGGATGAGCTTGGCGTACCATTAAAGCACGGCTACAACGGCGATCTTACTTCTTACCAGAATGGTTCGGTAGGCGGTTATATGGTAAAGAAAATGATTGAGGCTCAGGAACGCGAAATGGCTGGCAAGTAGCTATGTCCATGGTAAGACAAAAGGCTGAAGCCTGACAGGACTTCAGCAAAAGGCCTGTCCTGCCTGCCGCATTGCATCTCACAAGGCGACAGATAAGACAGGCTTTACATATCAAAGCACTACATTTTCGATCCTGCCCATTTCATCGAACGGATACCCCTGCTGTTCCAAAAAGGCAATCGCATCATTTGCCTGCTTTAAGGTATCGGCATCCTGATAGATATCCCCGAGGGAAAAAAGCATATCCCCGCTCTGACGCACGCCAAAAAAATCTCCCGGCCCGCGCATTTTCAGGTCTTCGTTGGCAATATGGAATCCGTCATTGGAAGCATTTAAAATCGCTAACCGGTCTAACGCTTCCGGCTTATCCGTTGCACATAACATAATGCAGTAAGACTGTGCTTCCCCTCTTCCCACACGCCCGCGCAACTGATGAATCTGTGCCAGCCCGAATTTCTCTGCATTTTCGATCATAATCACCGTTGCGTTCGGGTTATTGATTCCAACCTCTATCACAGTCGTGGACACCAAAATATCAATCTTCCCGGCAGCAAAATCCGCCATAATACTGTTCTTCGTTTCCGGTGCCATCTTCCCATGCAGATTGGCAATAACCGTTTCTCCCGGAAAGACGTCGATAAGGCTTTCCTGATATTCCAGCACATTTTCCGCCTCTACATTTTCACCTGCTTCCACCATCGGGCATATGATATAAACCTGATGCCCCGCCTGAATCTGCTCCTGCATAAACTGGTAAGCAGTCGGACGGTATTTCGGGCCTACCACACAGTTTTTGATCGGCTTGCGGTTTGCCGGCATATCCCGGATAACCGAGATATCCAGATCCCCATACATAATAATTGCCAGTGTCCGGGGAATCGGCGTTGCGCTCATAACCAGCACATGGGGTTCCTTTCCCTTTTCCGATAAACGCTCCCTTTGCCGCACGCCAAAACGGTGCTGTTCATCCGTAATTACTAACGCTAAATTTTGATATACAACCCTTTCCTGTATCAGCGCATGGGTTCCCACCAGTATGTCAATTTCCCCTGCCGCCAGCGCTGTATAAATCCGCCGTTTCTCTGCCGGTTTCGTGGAACCGCACAACAGCTCCACCCGAACGCCAAATGGCTCCAAATCCTTCTTTACCCCTTCAAAATGCTGCATGGCAAGCACTTCCGTAGGCGCCATAAATGCAGTCTGGTATCCATTTGAAACAACCGCCAGCAGCGCAATTTCTGCCACCACCGTCTTGCCGGAGCCGACATCCCCCTGAATCAGCCGGTTCATCGGAGAACTTCCCGCCAAATCCTGCCTGATTTCCAAAACTGCTTCCTGCTGCCCCTTTGTCAGGGAAAACGGCAGCTTCCCGATAAATGCTTCTGCCGCTTCAAAATCCGTAATCACAAAATGATTCTCTGCCTTTACCGTCTGCCTGCGCATCTGCCGCATCTGTACCAGAAACCAGAAAAATTCATCAAACACCAAACGCTTCCGGCACTCCATAAGCTGCTCCAGGTTCTGTGGGAAATGCACGCCTTCCACTGCCGTTCTAATTGGCATAAGCGCAAAATGTTCCCGCACCGCCTCCGGCACATGGTCTTCCATTCCCTCCGTCAAAACAAGGGCATTTTTTACCGCCTTTGCCACCATTTTATTGCTGAGGCCTTCCGTCAGCGGATAGACCGGCTGCAGGGATGCAGCCAGCTTTTCATACTGCTCTGCCGTATAATATTCAGGATGTTCCATCGTAAGCTGGTTGTTTTTTATATGGATTGCCCCCACAAAAATATAGGTCTGCCCAATGTGAAACATCTGCTTTAAAAACGGGGAGTTAAACCAGGTAAGCTTCAGGCTGCCTGTCATGTCCTTTACCGTGCAGGATACAATTTTTAAGCTCCTGACCTGCTTAATATCCACATAGGACTGAATCTGCGCCTTAACCGCAGTGCGCTGTCCGATTTCTGCCTCTTGAATGCCGACCGGCTCGCCGTAAGTCCGGTAATTGCGCGGATACAGCCTTAACAAATCCTCTATGGTCGCAATCTTCAGTTTTTGGAAAAGACCAGCCGTTTTTGGCCCGATACCCTTGATACGGTCAACGGAATCCTCTAATTTCATCTCTGTTCTCCATTCATTTTATCCCTTTGAGCTTTGCCTTTAAATATTCGTACCGCAGCCGTTTCTCCTCTTTTGCAAAATGCACCTCCCGAAACTGCTGCGGATTATTCTCGTATAGGAGAACCTCATCCCCAAACTGTTCACTGGTCAAATCAAAGAGGCTGCTGCCAACCACATTATAACAATGATAATTTCCTCCCGGCCTTAAAATCCCATAAACCTGACCGCCAAAAATATCCTGCGCTAAAAACGCGGTAATCGAACACTGCCCCAGTGTTTTATTTTCCGGTGTCCACTCCTCGCGCATTCTCGGCGCACAGGTTTGTGCGCACCAAATCTTCGATAATGCATCATACAGGTCAAGCGGTGTTTTGATTTCAGGATACTCGTCCGTAACTGCATCACACACTGCATTCTCCCAGCCATAAAATTGATACTGCATTGGTTTTCCCCTTTCTGTGGAATATTTGATAACAACTGTATATTTTGTCTGATACGATTATACCCTATGCCGTCTTAAAACGCAATTTGTATGGAAAAGAAGATCGCCAAAACCGCTACTGTATCCCCTGCTCCTGTGCAATCTGTTTTAAGGAATATACCACATCCTGATCCCGGAACCGGAAAATCACTTTATCCTTGTCTGTAAATTTCTCATTGGATTCTACACCGACATTCGCTTCGTTCGGCGTTTTCCCCCGGTCATCAAAAGGCAGATTCATGACACTATATATTTTATATATCACAGTATCGGCATCCGAATCCTCCACCTGCCGAAACTCGATATATTTCCCTTGCGAAAGCTTTAATTCAAAGGAAACTTTAAATCCCTGCATCCTCTTTACGGGTGCTTCCTCCTTCCTGTCCTCCGCAAAAAGGTTATATGCATCTTCCATTATTTCCGCTTTTGGGGAGATCACCACATCTTCACTTTTTACCGGTACAATGCCAAAAAACAGTGTACAGAATATACCGGCGCATACCCCTGCCCCCAGCAAAAAGAAAATTATGACACGAATCGTCTGCCGCCGCTTTACTTTTTTCAGCGGTTCAATCGCCCTATCCTGATTTTCCTGTTCAAAACCCCGTTCCATATCCCCGCTCATTTCCTCGTAAATCCTCCGGCAGCGCCCACATCCTTGCAAATGCGCCTCCACAGCCCGCACACTGTCATTTGTTGCCTGTTTATCACAATATACCGGCAGTAAATCTCCTACAATATCACAGCTTAATTCTATATTTGTCTGATTCTCCATATCAAGTACCTCCTTATTATAACCTCTTCGCCATGAGCGAAACTCTCTATTTCCAAAATCCGGTTGCGAAAACAGAGTTATACTACGCATCCTCCTTTAATTTTTTCTTTGCCCGAAAGAAAGTAACCCTTGCCCAGCTTTCACTTTTACCCATAATCTCTCCGATTTCCCGGAAGGAAAGGGAACCTGCTGCGCGCAACAGCACAACTTCTCTTTCTGTATCCGGCAATGCATGAACCCGCTTCATAACATCCATCATCCGGCTTTTTTGCAGATAATGTTCCTCTGGTGTCTGTTCCCCGGAAGGTATCTGCTCACTTAATTCCTGACCGGAAAACCGTTTCCTCTTCCGAAGTTCCCGAAGCCACATATGCTTCCCAATCTGACAGAGCCATGTCGATACACTACAACTGCCATCGTATCGGTCTGCACTCTTAATTGCCTGATAGAAGGTCTCCTGTGTCAGTTCCTCCGCCAAGTCTTCATTCCCGCATAAACTGCGCAGATACCGATATACCATTTGTCCGTGCTTTTGAAAGATATCCTCTGTCTGAATAGCCATCTCCTCCTCTTTTCATGGTTCCGTCAATTTTCTTTTTTTACGCTGTCTGGCAGCCAGCAGCGAACCTGTTGCCGACTTCATGTATGATCCCGACACGCTTTGAACGTTCCTATATATATCACACAAAAAGCAAATTCGTTACAAAATTTTTGATAATAATACTTCCTTTTCCTCGCCTGACAGTTTAGCGGATTTTTACCACAATTACAAACCAAAGTTGAGACATATTGCAGGTCAAACCACAAAAAATGCTCTGCATTTGTGAAAACTATTGTTTTCCTGGCATTTATCCATTATAATGAAGTACAGTTTTACAATCATTTAATACATATATCAATCAGGAGGAAAATAAGATGGATTATTTATGGAGTGACAAAAAAAGAACCCTCTTTGGATTACCGCTGTCTTTTACAAAATATATGCTGTCAGAAGAACGGTTATTTATTGAGCAGGGATTTCTGAATAAAAAGGAAGATGAAGTCCGGCTCTACCGGATTATGGATATCTCTTTAACCAGATCCTTTTTGCAGAGAATTTTCGGTGTCGGCACCATTCACTGCTGTTCTGCCGATAAATCCATGGGAGACTTTGATATTTTAAGCATCAAAAATCCAAAGGATGTCAAGGAACAGTTATCACAGCTTGTGGAAACCCAGCGGGATACAAAACGGGTTACCAACCGTGAATACATGAGTGACGAACACGACAATGATTTAGATTAAGCAAAAGACACCCTCCATTCAGAACGATATCGTTCCGGTAGGAGGGTGTCTTTTATTTCTATTCGTCTTTTCTTATAATCCCAGCCATTCCTTTATCCTGTCATCCGATAAATCATTGCCATTTACTGCATCGGATACCTCGGCGCCTGCCGCGCTTTTTCGGATATCCCCAGTACTGTCTCCGACACCTCCGCCGCCATTGGTGACAAATGCATCAATCTTTTTGCCTTTTAAGTCATATTCCTCTAAAAATGATAAAACAGGCATCGGACAGGTTTTGCACCAGTTGGGAAAGCCTAAAATAATCCGGTCATAGCTGCTCATATCCGCTACCTTTGCCGCTAACTTCGGTCTTGCATGTTCCTGCAGTTCCTTTCTCGCCTCATCCACACATGCCTGATAATCGGCAGAATATGGATTCTCCGGCTTAATTTCAAACAAATCTGCTCCTGCAAGCTCTGCCACCTTAGCGGCTGCCGCCTTTGCATTTCCCGAATAACTAAAATACGCTACTAATGTTTTTGACATATGGGTATCCTCCTATTATCATGAACTTTCAAGTATGAGTGTCCACCTCAAAACCTACGGTTTTTCGGTGTTCGTTGACACTCATATAGAATGCTGCAGATAAAATTTTCTGCCTGCCAGCAGGCTAAAATCTTATCTGTAGCATTCTGCACTCATGCTCTATGCGTTCATATTATATCTTAATTCTGCGTATGATACAACTGCTTTTCTGGCAAAACCCGATAAATCTAACATCTTTATGTATCCGCTTCATCCATATTTCTCATTGCCATTTCCACTATAATATTTTATAATAAAGTCACTTGGGTACGGTCTGGAGAGGAAAGGAGAAAAATGAGACCTGACATCCAACACAAGCCATAGCGCTTCCTGATTATCAATTACCAATTTAGCAAGAACGCACAAAGAAGAACGATAACAAGGAGGATACTATATGGCAAAGAAAAATGACGAAGCAAACAACATGCGCCACAGCACAGTGATGCAGGGTGCAGTCCCTTACCGCCTGACAAATGACTATATGTTCCGGGCGGTCATGCAAAAAAATAAGAACGTATTGAAACATTTAATCTGCGCAATTATGGGCATTGACCCGGACAACGTAACGGATCTGGATATCTGCAACCCCATTGAGCTTGGGGAGAAAATCAACAGCAAGACCTGCGTATTGAATATCAAACTGCTGTTAAACAAAAAGCAGTATATCAACATAGAAATGCAGGTTGTAAAACAGATTTACTGGAAAGAGCGGTCGCTGACCTATCTTTGCAGGACGTACAACAACCTGGACGAAGGGGCGGATTATGCCGATGCATTGCCTGCCCTGCAGATTAGCATTCTGGATTTTGATTTATTTGACGGGGTGGAGGAGCTTCTCTCCAAATACTATCTGATCAATGAAAATCCGCAGTACCATAACCGCTATCTGGATGATTTTGGGATTTTTGTCCTGAATCTGCGGCAGATTGACAACGAAAATGTCACCAAAAACAAGGAACACTCGCAGCTATATCAGTGGGCAAGGCTGTTCCGTGCAGAAAGTTGGGAGGAATTGCATATGCTGGCAGAACAAAATGAAGCCATTGACGAATGTGTCTATACAATGGCACAGCTTAGTGAAGACGAGAAAATCCGAATGCAGTGTGAAGCCCGCAAAGACAATCTTGCGATTGAGATTGGCATCCGAAAACGAGCCATGCGGGAAGGACGTGAAGAAGGTTGGCAGGAAGGATTACAGGAAGGATTACAGGAAGGTCACAAACAGGCGATGCTTGAAGTTGCAAAAAACCTTTTGGATGTCCTGGATAAACCTACGATTGCCGAAAAAACAGGATTGTCAATCTGCGAAATAGAGGCTTTAGAGAAATAACAGTGATCTTAGGCATGTGAGGCTGTTAATCGCACCCGGTTCATGCAATCAGCTCCCATATCGGATGCTTCAAACCACTGATAAATTATAGCATAACACCGGCATCAGGGAGCCTGTCAAAGCAGACTCCCATAAAGCCTTATCTAAGAGTTCGTTAACCGTTTGCCATATTCATAAAGAAATGCCATTATTTCGACTTTACATTTTTGAATTGATGACAGTTCTGCATATAACGAATACCGTTTTTCCACTAAGCTTTCAACTATATTTGCATATTGATCAAGAATTTCCTGTAACACCCTATCACATTTTCTATATAATTGATAGTCGAAAATTTTCATTCCCATAAGCCTTTCATTGATAACACTGCACTCCTCTGCAATTTTTGAATATAAAATTTTTCCCTTTTCATTATCAATTGGTTTATCATACGATATATCATGAATTGTTTGGTTGGAATGCTCAATAAAAACATTCAACGCTTTTACGATATCCTGCAATGCAATTTCATTATACCAAAGCATTTGCTGAGCCGAAAGCATTTGCTCCTGTTCTGTCTTCTTGATGCGGTTATATTCTTTGATGGTAATCACAATACTATACGCTGCTAAACCCGTTGCTGCTACATTAGATATATTGCCTAATCCCTCCAATACAAGTGACCAACTCAACCTACATCACCTTCATTCATACTACGCCGGACATAATTAATATTATTTTCAATATTCTTTTTCAGAGCTTCATTTAAAACCGATTTATCATTGTATAAAAAAATATAATGTGTTTCAAAGGCATCCCCATAAAATTTTATGCTGTCTTCAAATAATCCGCCAAAAAAGGAAGGATTGATACTCCATGTATCCGAAGGAATCAATACATTAATTATTTCCGACTTCTGATCCAAAGCATCCAAATCTAATTCTGAACGTGCATTGATTCCATTATCCCTACTGGTAAAAATCTTTGCACCACTTCTACGGTAAGGTGATATTTTAATATCTGTTGCCATTTTATTTTCCCGCCTTTCTTTTTTCAATATAACGACTATCCAAGTAAAATCTTAGTGAAATTGCAGTACCTGGAAAATATTCTTTCAATTTTTTTACATTCTTATTATCAGCACGCTGGTATATGTCATTATCACAATTAAATGCAATTATTTTTCTATTACCACTTCCAAATGCCATATCGTTTTTAAAATTTACATCCGTGAGCTTATACCGTTCATCAAAAATAATTTGAGTAGCCCCTGATAGTATAGACATTTTAGGTTTTAACCCATTATCACATTCACCTATATCATAAAATAATTCAATTAGATTAACCGTTCCTGTTCCCCGTTTAGAGTATCCTTTTATATTTCCATCGCGCAATCGGCTAATACCCTCCTGCAATGCAAAAACAGTATATATCATCTCTTCATCCCAATCACCAGAAATATTTCTGTATTGCCGCTTTAGAATATATTCTAACCTGCGTTGCGTTTCTTCGCTGGCTTCATGCTTTAAACCATCATAAATTGTAGATCCTATGTTTAGAAATAACAACTGCATTTCCCCATAGGGATTCCCCTCCTGTATTTGATAATGTCCCTGTGTATACCATGTCGAACCCTCGCCACCATGGATTTCGCAATTGCCAATTACTTCACCAAGCATCGTACTCAGAAGATTTAATCCATGCTCGTTCAATTCATAATTTTGAGTTTTAAGGCACCTGTTAAAATACAATGTCATATCTGTGGCAGTTTTATCAGCTTTATTAGCTTCTATATCATAGACACCTTTAACCGTTTCAAAACATTCCATTTGTTCCTGATTGACCTGCGCATAATATTCCGCATTTAAATGATACGGAAGACCACTTGCTAATAAAATATCTTTTGCCAGCTCGTCACGGGGAATGGTACCTCCATATTCGATCGGATGGCGGATTGTCTGCCTATACCGGTCAACAGCCAAAACAATAATATCTAACATGGTGCTTGCAGATAAACCCAAACTCTTGCAATTTTCATGGTCAAATATCAATTCCGTTGTTTTCTTCTCTTTTCCTATTGTATAAATGCGCCGTAATATTTTTATAACCGTTTCCGGGTTCTCTGATATAGAAAACACTTCAGGTATCGTTATTATTTCCCTTTTTCCTGTATGGCATAAGAACGGAGACAAGCCAAACTGTTTTTTAGACAAATGTGTCATAACTTTCATGTAGTCAGCACCGACGATATTACTCTCCAATCCACAATCGGAACATGCATGAATGCCGACCATGCGCTTTCCCTTCCGCCTTTTCTTACAACGTTCAAGTTTATTTCTATATCTTAATTCGTAAAGCCGTTCTCTATGTTTTCCCTTATTTTTCAAAATATGCACCACACTTATATCATGTAACCTATCTTCCAGTATAAAACGGTTAAAAATACCATATAATTATTATGTTTTAATGATAAATATGTCGTCAATTATAACAAATTTTTTAATATACGTAAACAACAAACCTGAAATATTCACGAAATATTTCAGGTTTGTTGTGATTCTGATAACCTTTTCATTCCAAGCCACGTTCCCACACAACTCATTTTTAACCAGGGCTTTACCGTTTAGGCAGCTTATATAGTAGCTGCCCCTTTGCTAACCCAACTCAATTTTGCACATATCTAAGGCTGCCGCAATCGTTGCATCCATATCGTAATATTTGTATTCCCCTAAACGTCCGCCAAATATTACTTTCGATTCTGCATCTGCAAGCTCTTTGTACTGCCGGTACAAAATTCCATTCTTCACATCATTTACCGGATAATACGGCTCATCCCCCGGTTTCCACTCAGAGGAATACTCCCGGCTGATAATCGTTTTGGGTAAATCGTTGCCTGCCTCATCTTTTCCAAATTCAAACCATTTATGTTCAATAATCCTTGTCCACGGGGTTTCCCTGTCTGTATAATTTACAGCAGCATTTCCCTGAAAATTCGGCTGATTCAGCACTTCTGTCTCAAAACGGACCAAACGGTATTCCAGTGTTCCCAACCGATATGCAAAATAAGCATCGATTGGACCTGTATATACCACTTTCTCCGCCATTGCATCATATTCTTCTTTATGTTCGAGATAATCCACATTCAGGCGGACTTCAATTCCTGCCAGCATTTTCTCCACCATTTTCGTATAGCCTCCGATGGGAATCCCCTGATAGAGTGCATTAAAATAGTTGTTATCGAAAGTAAGCCTCACCGGCAGTCTCTTAATAATAAATGCAGGGAGTTCCCTGCAGTCATGCCCCCACTGTTTTTCGGTATAACCTTTTACCAGTTTTTCATAGATGTCACGACCTACTAACGAAACAGCCTGTTCCTCCAAATTGCGGGGTTCCCCCTTGATTTCTTTTCTCTGTTCTTCAATCTTTGCCGCAGCTTCTTTCGGAATCGTAACACCCCACATTTGATTAAATGTGTACATATTGAATGGGAGGCTGTATAATTCTCCCTTATAGTTTGCAACAGGGCTGTTCGTAAACCGATTGAAAACAGCAAATTGGTTTACATACTCCCATACTTTTTGATTGTTTGTGTGGAAAATATGCGCACCATATTTGTGAACATGAATACCCTCTATAGCTTCTGTATATACATTCCCTGCAATGTTCGGTCTTTTATCAATCACTAAGACAGACTTCCCCTTCATCTTTGCTTCATGGGCAAAGACAGAACCATATAATCCTGCTCCTACAACTAAATAATCATACATATTCTATTCTCCTATCAATTAAAATTTTTTGCACAAAACACTTTTTTGACACATTTTCATAATAAAATTAATAGTGTCTTGTTTTTTTATGTGTCTTTGTACATTTCATTTTTTCAATTTTTCCAGTTTGTATACTCGCGAACGAAATTAATTGCCGAATTCAATATTTTACCGCGGTATATGCAGTTAAACTAAGCATTTGCCTTCGGCAAATACTAAGGTTAACTAGTATAACTACGAAATATCTTCGTCGCAAATCCAAAACCACAATGCCACCAATAAACTTAATACCACAAAGGAGGCCTATATGGCAAAACAGACTACAAATCATAACTTTTTAAATCTTCCCAGCGGAAAACTCCCGTACACACTGACGAATGATTATATGTTTCGTTCAGTCTTCCAAAAGAATCAAAATGCGTTGAAAGGACTCTTATGCGCACTGCTCGGTCTGACAAGAGGAAGCATCCGTGAAGTTACCATTCTTAACCCCATAATCCTCGGCGAAACCATTGATGAGAAAACCTGTGTATTAGACCTTCATCTTCGTTTGAACCATAACGAATTCATCAACATTGAAATGCAGGTAAATGATTTCGGCGACTGGCCGGAACGTTCCATCACCTATCTTTGCCGCACCTTTGACCAGCTTCAAAAGGGGGATATTTATTCCAATATACATGCCACAATCCATATCGGAATCGTTGATTTCAACCTTCCTGGCCTGACACCGGAATTTTACTCGGAATACAAGCTGATGAATGTGAAAAATCACGAAATATATAGTGACAAATTGAGCCTGCGTATGTTAAACTTAAAATCAATGGAAGATGATTCTATTGAAAAGAAACCCGATGATTTATACTTTTGGGCCAGGCTTTTTAAAGCCACCACATGGGAGGAATTAAAAATGTTGGCAATGAAAAATTCGGATATCAAGGATACGGTTGTTACACTCCACGAACTGACGGATGACGAAAAAATCAAACTTCAATGCGAGGCAAGGGAACGCTATGAACGAGACATGGCTTCCGCTATCGCAAAAGGCAAACGTGAGGGCATGGAGACCGGATTACGGGAAGGTGAAAAACAGGCTCTCCAACTCTTTCAAAAGCTTATAAAAGACGGACGATCCGATTTAATCGAAAAGGCTGCCAACGATGCCGCTTACCTTGAAGAACTGTATAAGGAATATGGAATATAAGCAACCAGGTATCTTGTAAGGGAAGCGCATCCGATTCCCGGATGTGCTTCTTAACATTAAACTTTTATATATGCTGCCACATGCGCCAGTCTGTTATATCGTTTACAGTTTCTCATCCACTACGATCTTTACATCTATTAATCCTTCATCCCTTTTAAGGCACAAACATTTTGCCATCTCCAATCCGCTTGGTTTGCTGTCATTTATCAGAATCCGTTCTCCATAAGGAACACCATAAATGATATGGTCATAACGTATCTGGTTTTCTTTGAGGAAACTCTCTGTTAAAGATTTGTACTGTTCTTCTCTGGATGTTAAGAAAAGAATCCTGTCTCCTTCCGGTATCTGTGCAAAAAATTCTTTGACTCCCGGCAGCAGGGTATCTTTTCCATCCAATTTATAACCATTATGCCGGACAACCGTTCCATCCAAATCCAGTATCCATGTATGGTTTAATGATGATATAACAAGATCATACATGACTTAACTTCTCCCCGATTGCTCCACCCGGATGATTCCGTTTAAAATCATCCAGCGACAGATTCATCTTCTTTGCTACTTCCATGACAACTGCCTGTAACACGATCAAATTCAGTGTTGTTGAATTATTCGGCATAATATCCCACATATCCCCTTCATGCTCCATATCTATGACAAGGCTTTTCTCTGTTCCAATCATATCTACCAATTTACTTTTTTGCTGAAAGGTCAGCAGCCACAAATTCACATTCTCCCTCTGCTTTAAAAGTTCTGCCAGATAAACGGACTCTTTGGTGGAACCGCTTTTTGTCAGGATAATAACAAGATCTCCGCTTTGTACCATTCCCATATCTCCATGTACAGCCGAATTTGTATGTAAAAAATTAGCATTTAATCCCAGTGACAGCATGGAACCTACAAATTTGTCACAAATCGGCACATTCTTTCCCAGACCGGAAACAACTACTTTGTTTCCCCGTTTTAATGCCTCTGTCGTCTGCTCCACGAGCCGGTTAAAGGTGTCCATCGAAATACTGTGCAGTGAATCATCAATGATTCCCACGGTATCTTCAAAATATTTAATCATAATTCTGTTCCTCTTTTCATAATAAATTAGACAGCCGCAAAATCCCGTTTTGCACTTGTAAAGCCGGGAATTTCACAGCTATCCTGATAAATTTCTCTCAATGCTTTACAATACTTCTTCCAGATAGTACAGCCCGTTATAAAATGCCCCACAAATGGAATCATAATCTTCCCATGCATAAGTCGTTAATGCCAGCCATATAATCGCATGCAGCAGTTTGATATCCTCCGGTTCTGCTTCCCCTTTTAGCTGTTCAAAAAATACCGGTTCCAACTTCTCCCATCCGTTGGATTCTATCTTAAGTTTCACTTCCGATTCTTCTATATCCAGCCGGAACTGTTTCAGGTTAAACCGGTCATAATTTCCCATCAAGGAATAATATAATTTTGCCCAGTCATATGCGGGATCACCATACAGCTCCACGGCTCCAAAATATCCTCTTGGATCAATCAATACCAGACTCAAATCTTCTTTCAGCATCATATTGGAAAAAGTACAGTCACCATGTATCAGCTGAAATTTATCCGCCCTGTAATGATACAGCCTCTTTTCCAGCTCCTTCTGGTAAAAGAATACATTTCTGCAATTTCTTCCGTTAATCCGAATAAACCGATCCCTGCCAAAAGGAATCAGATCCCTTATTTTCTCTAAACGGTCAAAGGTCTTATCAATATAAGTTTCCTTGATACTGAAATAATCTGTTTCCTGTTCTCCCAGTGAATGAAGAAACTTCAGGTTATCCATGATCCCTGTCAGCACCTCTTTTTTCTGTTCATAGGAAAGTTCTTCATATTCATATACATTTTTTCCTGTTACCTTCTCCATTACAAAAGGTTCGTAGCTGTATATCTTCGGAATCCGGTCATACCCAAGAGATTCCACATGCTGATACCATGCTTTCTCCCGGACTGCCAGTTTTTTTCCCTGCTCATCAATTCCTTCTTTCCGAATACGGTCTCCCTCAACAGTCATCCGGTTAAACGGTCGGCATTTTTCCTGTATCAGCTTTCTATATTCAGAAATCAATCCATATTCCTTTGTCTTCCTTAAAACCAGTTCCTTTGGTTTCACGTTCTGCTCTTTTAACCAGCGGACAAATTCACCCTCTTCGGGAACTCTTTCCAGCAAATCCTTATTGTGGAATATAAAGAAGCCTGCCACCCCCCTCTCTATGGATGCCTCCTCCTCAAATATGCCGTTTTCGTATTTCCAGCGGCACTTAAAATCCCCGGAAAGCCCGATATAATCCCTGTCTGCCGGCTGTCCACTTTCCACTGTAAATTCCTGCGGCAGTTCAAAGTCCTCCGGCAGAACCAGATCCGACCAGATTAGCATAAATCCCCTGTCCTTTGGAATATATTCCACCGCCTGTTTTAACCCTGCACAGGTTCCGCTGCATCCTCCTGCATCTATCAAAAGATAGGAAACCTTCGCAAATGTCTTGAGGTATTCCCGCAAAACATCACATTTGTAATCACCAATGACAATGAATTTCTTATCCGGGTATTTCCGAAATAAATGAAACAGCATCGGCAGATTATTCACCGGTACTAAACATTTTGGTTTATTGGCTGTTAAATGCTCCATTCTGGTGCCTTTGCCGCCAGCCTGGACGATTATGTAATCTATATTCATACTTGCCTCCCTATTATCATATTTTTTATATCAATTGCCACGCTATTTCTGATAATCAGAAGAAAGAATCCATATACACAGGCAGATAATAGCACCATCACAACAATTATAATCAAGTCGTTATGTATCTTATCACTTATCACATAAAAAACGGGGATGAAGAAAAATGTTCCCAATGCAAATTCAAATACATTTTTCACAACACCATGAAAATCTATTATTTTCCTTGCAAAATAGACACACACAATTAAGGCGATTGTTTCAGCCATAACCGTACTAATTGCTGCACCCACTTTTCCATATTGTGGAATAAGAAACAAATTGCTAAGAAAATTAATAAAAGCCGCTGCACCACTTGCAAGCAAAGAGTATTTTTCCTTGCCTATTGCGATAAATATTTGAACCGATAATAAATTACTTGCGCCAATAATAATTATTATCAGTGATAGTATTTTGGATGTGATATCAGCTTCCAAATATTCATTTCCACTCAATAAACCTAATACTTGTTTACTTAATAAAATAAGACCTGCCGTAGACGGAACTGTAAGGAACAATACATAGTTGAAAACTTTCAAGAACAACCTGTTAAATGTTTCTCGTTCCCTATTGGCATAAAGATATGAAAGTCTTGCAAGGATTACAGTTCCAATAGATAAGATTAACTGTAGCACTAATCGGTTTATTTTAATTGCCGCAGAATATAATCCAACTTCTTTATCACCACATATTACACCTAACATTGTTTTATCTAAACTCATATAAATGCTACATGCAAAATTTAACCCAAATATGATTAAAATCGGCTTAAAATGTCTTTTAAAATTATATTTTTGTTTCTTTTTCCATACAACAAACTTTCTGGAATGAATGATATTGAATAGATTAGAACCAACTGCTGCAAAAATCGTTATAAATGCATATTGTAAATAGTCCTGTGCATCCCTGATCAAAAAAAACATCAAAATAATTGCAATCAGTTGAAAACAGATGCTTCTTACTGTTATATATGTATACTCTTCCAACGCACCATATAACCATTCTATCCCAATTGTAGTGAATCCTATATTCAATCCACAAATGCATAAAATTTTTAAATAATCATGCAATACACTTAATTTGCAAACCGCAAAGCCGAACACAACATATGAAAATACTGTTGAAACCATATTAATAATAAAAATTTCCTGAACAAAAGTACTCAAATCATCTTTATGATCTCTAACTTTTGCACCCTCCCGAATCCCATATGTTGATATACCTAATGAAGCAAATAAGGAAAAATATGACACGACTGATGCTGAAAAATCTACTTTTCCAATTCCCGCAGGGCCTAAAATCCTCGACACATATGGAAAAGAAATCAGTGGAAAAAGCATACTCATCAAAACTTTAAGCATATTCATTAATGTATTTATTTTTAAAGATTTCATAAATTGCCTCCAAACCTCATAACACCAGTTTTCTCAGCCAGCCCTCAACCTCACATACCAAAATTTCCGTGATTTCCTTTGCAAAGCACATATTGGCAAAAGAATACTTATACCTGTCCTGTTCCGTAGGATAGATGACGGTCATCCCACAACCTGAAAATGCCAGTAAATCACACAAACCGCTTCGTAAGCCTATAAAATAACCGCCATACTCTGCCAGCAGATATATTTCGTTTAATGGCAAAAACAATCCTATCGTACCGGGAACCGGAGACTGCTCCGGGCTGCTTAAGTTACTGATAACCTGATATCCCATGTCCTTATATTTTTTCGCTATCCGTTCCCAATAATCCAGGGCTATTCTCTCAATAGATACCGCCTCCAAACCTAAAATCACAAACTTTCCCTTTTTCAACTGGTACTTATCAAGCAAATATTCTCTGCGCCCTTTATCCCATTCAAAGCAAGGCTTCTCATAGTCCTGATTATCCGGTGGCAGATCAAACGTGATATTAATCAAATCCTGAATGGAAATTCTACGATAGCCAAGAATTGCATAGGCACCTTCCGGAAGGATAAACCGGATATTTCCGGGTAATAATCCCTTCGCTGCCAGCCACATAAAAACTTTCATTCTGTTTTTATGAAATACCACATAGTCATCAATATACTGCATATAAGGTTTCATAAGAGGAACCTGATTTTTCTGAACAATCAGATTTATTGGGGTTTCAGGATTTTTTTGTTTAATTTCTTTTAATTTTGATAAAAAAATTATGGTATCTCCCATTCCTCTATTGCATAAAAAATATCGTTTTTTCAATCTTAATTTGGTATAGACACTTCCATATGCAAAATATATTATTTTTATTAACTTCATTTCGTTCCTTTATTTTCTATTCGTCTGCTTACGCTTTTGTCATGTCTCCTGATTCGTTAATTCTTTCATCCAATCCAAGTAACGATATCCATTCTGCTCTGTCGGTTCCAGCATCATTCCCTCTGCCCATTCGTTCCATGCATTAATAAAAACATATTCATCATTTTTTATGATTCCCATATATTTATCAAATAGATCTTTATCTGGCGGTAAAATAATATAACCATGATTTCCATGTCTTGGTGTATTATCCCACTCAAAAAATAACCCATGTGCGACATCTAAAGGCATATGCTTTTGATAATCTTTTTTTAGCATGTAATTGTATAATTTATTTCCGTTAATTCGAGCAACCTTCGATTTCAAAACAGGCAGCTCTCTTTCCCGCATCAATTTATGTAAAATCCTGGAAAATAAATGTTTTGTATAGTAGATTCCTGTAGAAACACTCGGTTCTCTACAATAAACTATTTCCGACTGTGAAACTAATGTTTCTTTAAATTTTTCTAATTTTTTTCTTTCCATACTCTCATGATAAGTTTCAATGATACAAATACCGTCAAATCCCTCCTGTTTGCATCTTAAATCAAAATAGTCTAACATTTCCTTTTTATTTGTAATATCACTTTTAAACAACATAAATACCGGCTTATTATTTCTCTTTTCATACCTGTCATCTTTAAAAAATCTGATAAGGTAATCCATATGTTGTTTCCAGTCGCTTTCATCTCCATATGTCTGTTCAATTAATACTTTTCGATCTCTCGTTTTTCCTTTCAGCCATGTATGATTTGCCCAGCAAAAAAAGAATTTTTGATGAACATCCTGCCATTTCAATAAATTTTCAACAGGTTTTTCCATAATCAATTTTCCTGAAAAATAATAGTGATAATACACAAAACCATCTATACCGTATTCATTAGCCAATTTTGTTTGCCACTCGACTATACTTTTATCCAACAAGTTATAGTAGTTATAATTTTTAGGATATTTAGGCTGAATATGCCCATAATATAATGGTTTCGCACTTTTTACATTACTCCATTCAGTAAATCCTTCGCCCCACCAATCGTTATTTTCTGGTATCTCATGAAACTGTGGTAAATACATTGCAAACTTTTTCAAAATGCTCATCTCCTCCTAATGTGCTGCCCTGAAATCAATTAAGCCGGATTTTCCGGTAAATCTTTTTATATAACCGGAAACTTGTTCCAAATACCAATAATTGCATTTGTTTTATCGTTACTGGCTTTGCCCTTAGTGCATCTTTCCAATATTTCCTGACATTATGCTGAAGCTTATTTATAACCTTTTTTTCATCGCTGCCGGAAATAATTCTTTTATTAGCAATTGCTAACTCACACATATATAACCGATATAATGTTATTTTTTGTATTCTTTCGCTATCCTTTAGTACATATGGATGCCGTATCCAACCCTCTCCCAGTTTTATCAAATCCTCTTCCATTCTTGAAGTATACAAAGAATGTACGGCACTCCCTTCCCTGAACAGGTAATAACACAATACTTTTGGTACATACACAATACTTTTGCAATCCCATAATACACGCAACAGGAAATCTACATCTTCACTAATTGCAATACCAACTGGAAAAGTTTTATCCGCAATTATACTTCTTTTATATAATTTATTAAAACAGCTTCCGGTAATATTTCTTTGCATATCTATTATGTATTCAAATGCTTCATCCGTAGATAATATTTCACATGAAACATCAAAGATATCCTGTTCCTTATCAACAACATTTGTTTTTTTCAAATCACACATGACCAAATCCGCTTGATTCTTTTTTGCACAATTATATAAAATTTCACAAAACCTGGGAGATACCCAATCGTCTGCATCCATAAACCCGATATATTCTCCCCCTGCTATTTTTAAACCACAGTTTCGTGCAGAAGATACCCCGCCATTTTCTTTATGGACAACAGTGACATTAGCATATTTTTCACCTAATCCATCACATTCTAATTCACTGCCATCCGTAGACCCATCATCAACCAAAATAATTTCTATATCATCTAAGGTCTGTGCAATTAAACTCTCGATTCCTTTTTGTATATACTGCTTCACATTATATACCGGAACAATGATAGTAACTGTTTTCACTCCTACTCCTCCATTCCTGTCGCTGTTTTACATCTGTATTTTTAAACAACAGCCAAATATAAATAAATTGAACAATAATCGTCGGATTCAAGAAAAAATTAGCAAACAACAACAATAAAATATTATGGATATATACTGCATAATACAATTGATTACATACACATCTGTGCTGCACATGCCTGCGAAAAAGAATACTTCCCATTGCGCCAATAAGCATATTAAAAATAAAAATCCCTGGCATTCCAAAATCCAGATAAACGGATGGCAGATAAGTGGATACATTAAAATTGATTTTCACCAGATAATAAGGATTGTACACATCGTGAAATCCAATCTTTCCTGCCAGTACGGTCGGCAAAAGTTCATTCATCATAGAACTGCCATAATTAATACCACCATCACTTATCGCCACCAATTGGTTAAAGTTGTTAATTGCAAAGCATAAATATGCATAAATCCACTTAAATACAGTTGGCATATTGGCATAAGCCGGCTTCGCCTCAAACACAAAATTAAAAGAAGATTTTCCAGTCCTGAAATTTCCATATATTCCAAAAAAGACCAGTGCCGCAATTCCAACCAGTGCGACCTTTTTCTTATCCACATTTTTCAATGTTTCAGGATTTTCAAACAAATACACAATAATTCCTTCAATGACAATTGACATAATCACCTGCCTGGAAACCACCAGCAGACCGATTCCCAGGTAAAAATATTTCCATTTTGTTTTTTTGAACAGGGAATATGCCCCCATACATATAATCAACCCATACAATGCGCCATTTAAAGACGGAATCCCAAAATCAAAATATGTCTTTTCTGCACGGAATAAAATCCAAAAAAGCGGAAATCCTTCCGAATACCAGCCTTCAAGAAGCAATACAATAAGAATAAAAATATTAATATAAACGATCCTTTTATTTAGCGGTATGTAACGCCGTGTTTTGAATCTAAGCCCAACTCCGTTTGCAGATTTAATTTTAGGAAACAATTTCGTAACAATACAGGCAATGTTAAACCCCAACAGGCACAGCCAGATACATAATATGCATCGCTCATTTAAATCGTTCTGTATCTCACTCCATTTCATTTCATACAATGCCAATGTAACCAGCCAAATAGCGTTAAACATTACCATTGGTGAAATGACAGACTTGTACAGCCAATAGCCCAATAATGTAAATATAAAAAATGCAAAAATCAGCCCTAACATAATAAACTCCCAGCCCTTACCTTTTTCCACCATCTCTTTAACAGCTCCACACACAGTACAATCCGGTTTTTCAGCATCCTTCCAAATGGATAATGCTGTAAATCTGAGACGTTTTTCCCATGTCTTCGGTAATGGAACAAAATTTCATTTAAAAAATAATTTTCTCCCACGATATCTCCCCAAATTCCAATCCATTGATCATGCATTTCAATATTTCGGGGAATTGGAAGGATAAAGTTTCGCAACTCGCTGCAAAACGCCATGCAGCAGCCAATATATGTATTTTTAACAATATTTTTTAAGATGCCTGCTCCGGAATTTCGATATTGAAAAAAGGATGGTTCCATGACATTTTCTTCCTCATTCCATATGTCCGCATCATGTACAACTACCATGCAGCCATTCTCGTCAAAACATCTTAATACCCTTTCTATTTTATTGGGTTCCCATACATCGTCCTGATCACACAAAAAAATATACTTTCCCTTCGCCTGCCGAATGGCATATTCAAAATTAGCGATGACACCTTTTCTTTCTCCATCAAATAACCGGATACCTGCTCCATTTTTCTGGTATGCAAGAATAATTTCTTTGGTCTTATCCGTGGAGCCGTCATCGGATATCACAATTTCATCCTGAACAGTCACATTTTCCAGAATGGAATCTAACTGCTGGCGAATATAAGCCTCGCCATTATAAACAGCCATCACAACCGAACATCTTATCTCACCCAAAATACCTTCCCACCTTCATACCGAAAAACCTTGCTGCCATATTGGGAAGAAACTGAGCAAGCACTTTCCAATTCCTATCCTCTAATGCCCTTCTCCACACATATACAGCCATACTTCCCCCTGCTTTATTTGTTCCATACTGATTCAAATAGCGGTTCTGCCTGAAGAATTTCCCCGTCTCACGGTACCGTGCATATTGCTCTTTCAGGGTAAACTGATGGGAATGTATCACCTGTGATTTCGCACAATATTTAATGCGATATCCACTTTGAATTAACTTATAAGCAAGATACATATCTTCACTTAAGGGCAGTTTTTTCCTGTCATAGCCATTTAACCGCACAAAAACATCTCTGCGGATTGCGGATGAAGCATTTGAGAAAAAGAAGGTATTCAATCCCAGTCTCGCTGTATCCTTTTTGGCAACAATGCGGGAATATTCCGGGTAATTGATTTCCCTCGTATATTTTTCTATGGAATTATCCCTACACAACTGTCTGGAAAAGGCAGCCTCTACTTCACCCACTACTATTGGATTTGTCAGTTCATATAGCCAGTCTTCCCGTTCAATTACAATATCCTGTGTAATAAAAACAACAATATCCGTATCACACATCATTGCTGCCTTTTCGCGTGTCAGGCTATGGGAAAACTCCTCTTTTTTTATCAGTTCATAGGGAATATGATTTTCCTGCATAATAAATTCTGTCTGGTCTGTACTCTCGGTTACAATATAATGAACTGCTGCTAAATTTATTTTCTTTTGTTTTAAAATGCTTCTGTTCAATTCCAAAATATATTTTTCTCCATTGTATATTGGACAAATAATAGTAATTGATGCATCCATCCTCATCCTTATCACCCGGCTTTTCCATCCAACTCCTGAAACTCTTTTGCAGTCACCCTTGCCACCACCTCAAGCCCTACCGTAATCTGGCGCGTTTCCCCCCACAGGGCTATCTCTAATTTCCCAATCCGCTTATGGCGGTCAAACCACTTTACATGGTCGGTATAGGGAATGAGCGGGCCATTTGTCACCACCAGTTTTCCATCCACAACATACCCTCTCGACCGTTCCAGTACATACTCATTATGTTCCGTGGCATGCATCAGGCTTCGTAACAAGGCTTCCTCTTCCTGATGTATGGGGTAAAATCCACCGCCTATGCATACCGGTTTTACCATGCTCCCCAACGGCTGCAAGCACTCTTTTAGCATATCTGCCTTTTCCAATTCATCAAACGGTTCTTCCCTTTTTGGCATCTCAAGAAACAAATAACCCGGAAACAAAATCTTTTCTTCCACCCTCCAAATCCCTTTTACTTTCATCATTTTCTGGAATTTGGGTGCAAAAATATTTCTGCATACAGATACTGGAAGTACCCGTCTGCATTTTTCCCGTATCCATTCCTCTTCCCCTGTCTTAACCTGAATGACGTACCACATAAATGACTCCCTTATGAACATTCTTTTTCTAAAATACAACTTTTTTGTCATGATGTCAAGATATTTGACATAGTGACATTACATTTGGCATATCCTATATTGTAAATTTCCATATGATAAAATTTCTAAGAGAGATTTTATGGGAGAATACAGATTTTCTATTACCGTGCCATCTGCGAAAGGCACCAGAACGGAGATTAACATGAATATTGGAGATATCATTCAAAATTTACGGGAGGAATCCGGTATGTTACAGTCCGAGCTTGCAAAACAGCTTGGTTTGGGACGCACTACCATTTCCAACTACGAAAACAATTACAGTTATCCGGATTTGGATACCCTGATATCGCTGTCAAAATTATTTAATGTCAGTACAGACTACTTGCTTGGAATCAGTAATGTCCGGCACAGATCCAACACTGCAAGCGAAGAGGAAGCAAAAATATTAAATTACTACAAACGCTTAAACTCCGAAAACCGCGACTATGCTGCCGGTGAGATGATAAGGCTTTACCGGGAACAGGAAGCCCAAAAGAAAAAAATAAAAAATGCCGAGTAACCCGGCATTTTCACAATATTATTTATGTAGAATTTTATGATACGAAAGATTTTTTATGATCCTCCATGCACCCATCCTGAACACAGGATTCATCATTCAATTGCATATTCCGGTTTAAAATATACCATGCCCGTATTCCGGTCTGCTGTGATATAGAAAAACTGCAGGCCGTAGGCGGTGTACCCTTTGGGAATACTGCAAATCATTGTTTTTTCAACCCGCTCACCCGGCAAAACCGTATCTGCCTCTATAATGGAAGCATCCCATACGCTCCGCTCCATTCCCTGGTATTCACTATCATTTGTCCAAAACCTGCCATTTTCAAGTGTCGAATACATTTGAACCGGAAAATCCATCGCTGTCGGCAATATCTTATCCCCTGCCGGAAGTTCCGCATCTTCTGCGGCCAAAATCTCATAGTGCAGCATGACATATTCTGTTTTTTCAGTCTCTATTTCCTGAAAAGCCCCCTGAATTCCCCTTGCCTGGCAGAATGTTTCCACATGTTCTGCAATCGCATCTTTGTCATGTGTCACATCCGTAAAACGGACATATGCATCCACTGCGTTCCCCTGTTCCGTGAAAAGATTAATTTTTGCCCATTCATTCAGAGGCAGGGGAAACATCTTATCCGTAAGCAGCTTATAATACCCGATTCCGTTTTCCTCGACTTTCTCTACGGAAAGCGCTGCAAAGTCAATCGGTTTCGGTACGGTATCCTCACTCTCAGTATTTTCCTCCTCTTCCTCTTCTTCCGCCTCGGTGTCTGCGCTGCTTGTATCCTGCTCCCCGGCGAAATCTTCCACATTCTCTGTATTTGGGCTGTTTTGCGCCGGACTGCCAAGCGTACATCCGGTTATTCCAAACAGCAAAAGGCAGGCAAACACTGCCGTACAAAGCCACTGCTTTTTGGGATTCGCAATCAGGGTAATCCGTTCTTTTAATTCCCGCCTTCCCCCTGTCATTCCGGTTGCGCATTTCAGCATGGATGTTACAGGCATCCTCTGTGTTCCGAACAAAATCAGGTTTTCCCCATATGCCTTTCTTTCCTGCTTGCCGTAAGTGCGGGTTACACTTTCATCGCAGGCAAATTCGCTGTCTTTCATGGACAAAAAAGCCGCCGCCCATACCAGGGGATGATACCAGTACAAAATAACACACAGGCACCGAAGCACTGCCCATAGATGATCCTTATGCCGGTAATGCATGTATTCATGCGCCAGCACATAATAACAGGCTTCCCGTTTTTTTTCGTCATTTTCAAATGCCATCCCTTCTGCCGGAAAATAAACAGCCGGATGGAACACGCCAAACAGGCAGGGTGTATGCACTTCCTTTGTCCGGTAAACAGGAATGGAACAGTAACCTTCTTCCCCACCCATTTCCAATATCTGCCGGTTTTTGCGAACCCTTTTCCCAAAACGGAGATTGCTGACAGCAAATACGGTTCCACAAATGAAAACGCCCAAAAGCCAGATTCCGCTTATCCAATTTCCATTCTCCTGCAAAGATTTTGGCACGGCAAATCCATCATCCGAGCCTGTCCTCTGCTCCTCCGGTTCGTTTGCGGGTTCCGACCAGTCTCCCTTTTTAAAACTTGTCCAAACGGTATCATCACTGCCGCTGTTTTGCCCGGCTGCGCCATCTGGCTGCGCTGCAATCGCCGGAGTTTTCGCAGTATCTTCCGCATCATTCCCCTGCTCTTTCCTATCCCCTGCATTTTTGTCTTCTGCCTGAATTTCCTTTTTATGTTCAACTGCCCGGTAAAGGACATTCATGACCTGAAAGGAATTGGAAAAGGATGGCTGCGGCACTAACAAATACACAGCCACCACCAGCCACATTGCATAACAAAGGCGTTTTGAAATCCTGCGGTAAAACGCACTGCGCAGCAAAAGCACCATGCACATAAAAATGGTTACGTTAAAAATCTGTTCAGCCATCCTGCTCCTCCTCCAATCCTTTCAGGATTTCGTAAAGCTCTTTTATCTCCTCTTTGCTAAAATCCTTTCTCTTTACCAGCGTGTTCATCATCATACTGACAGAACCCCTGTATACCCGGTCAAGCAGGCTTTCTGTCTCTGCAAGTGCCGCATCCTCCCTGTTCACGTTCGGAAAATACTGCTTCGCTTTCTTTCCCTCCCGATAGTAAAGAATCCCCTTGTCCACCATTCTTCCAAGCAGCGTATTTACGGTGCTTTTGCTCCAGCCGGGATTTTCCTTCAGGGCATGATAAAGCTGCATGATTGTTTTCGGGCTCTCCTCCCATAGCTTTTCCATAATAATCCATTCACTTTGTTGTAAAATCATACTTTTCCCTGACATAAACAGACTCCTTTCGTGCGACTACTGTCAACCTTTTACCGAATTGTAGCACAGTTGTGTGACTGCTGTCAACCTATTTTACAGATTTGTTTGTGTCACGCTTTATCCCGTATAATATTTTTACTGCATACATAGGTCAGCGCAAAATAACCACCGTAAATCACCAAAAATACTGCCACGGTCTCCAAAATGGCGGAAAGCAGCCCTGTCCTGCCAAACGAGCGCAGCATATACAGCCCAAACCGGATTCCGAATACCGCATGCAGCAAAGCCAACGCAAGTGGCATCATAAAAAATAAGCCAATCTGTCTAAATAAGGCACCGTTTATCATGTTCTCGTCCGTGCCAAGCTGCCTTAACAGCCGGTAGCGGCCAGCATTATCGGCACTCTCGGACAGCTCCTTTAACGCCAGTATCACGGCAGAGGCGAGCAAAAACACAATCCCGAGATACAGCCCTAAAAAGGTCAGGATTCCGCCGATTCCCACGCCTGCATCGGTAACATCCAGCCTTGTATTTGCGCTCACCCATGTATAGTAGCTCTCCGGATATTCATAGACGTCCTGCAGGGTAACCGTTTTTTCCACCTCCCATTTCTCCTCTTCCGTGTTCCCGTTATAATTTGCCGCCACATACTCATACATGGCAGTGAGTTGAGTGACCGCCTCATCCGGTGCCACGAGGAAGCCATGCTCCTCATAATCAGCCGCCATATTTAAAAAACCGTTCCGGCAGGCATTCCCTTCCGGGTGCAGCACGATATCGGACAGGGTAAGCTCGACGTCTGCCGCCAAAAAGGCATTCCATGCCAAAACCATATCCGGCAGGTTCGCCACCACACTGTATTCATCTTGTCCAAGCTCCATTTCCTCCCTGCCAAACAAAGCAAGCAGCCGGTTGTAATCGCTTACCGCCACAATCCGCACTGGCCGTTCCAGATAATATCCCATGTCAAATTCCTTCCTTTTTTCCCCTGTCCGCTCAAACAGATCGCCAATCGTAAGCTCCGGAAGCCGGTACACAGAAAAATCTGCCTCCTCTTTAAAATACCGGGAAAGATCAATGCCCATCTGTCCATATACCTCTTTGACGGAAAGCGGCAGGCCTTCTAACTGTTCCTCCGTATATTCACTAAATGAGCGGCTTCCTAGCCCCACCGCACTCGTGGAAATCACCTCGGTTTCCCCGTCATCCAGGGCAATTCTCTTACGGATAATGATATCCACAGGCGCCAGCTCATCCCGTAAGCGGTCCATGGAATTTTTTACGGACAGGCTGGCAGACAGCACACAGATTGTCACAAACAACATCAGGCAGATGATTGACATGATGCACACAGCCGTATTGATCCTGCCCGCAAGCTGGCGGAAAATGAATGCATGAAGCCCTTTATAATACTGTTTTTCCCACATGCCAAACAGCTTGACCGCCAGCCCGGAAACCGACCAGAACAGCAAAAATGTAGCAGCAATCCCCAAAAGGATCAAGCGGAGGATTCCCTTTGAGGAGTGCAGGTTTTCTACATTTCCGGTCACCTGGTAATAAGCGTAGCCAAGCATTCCCGCCGCTGCCAAGAACACGGCGGTACAAACCCACGGATTCCGCATTTTCACCTGCTCCGACCGTTCCTTCGCCTGAAAAAAGGTAATCAGGCGGCATTTCCCGATTTCAAAGACCTGAAATAAAATGACAATCAGATAAATGACTGCAAAATGCAGCACCGTTTTTTCAAAAGCCGTTTTGGAAAATAAAAACCGGAATGCCGTCATATCCTCGGAAAACAGGTTTGCCACAAACAGGCTCATAAACTGAGAAGCCGCCACGCCAAACAGCAGCCCTGCTGCCAGTGAGCATACCCCGATCAGTAGCGTTTCCCAGAATAAAATCATCGACACCTTCCATTTTCCAAGCCCCAATAGCAGGTACAGCCCAAACTCCCTTTTTCTCCGCTTCATCAGAAACCGCCCGGCATAAATAACCAGAAATCCAAGAATCAGGGATACCAGCACACTGACACCGTTTAACATCCCGGAAAAGACACTGAGGATTTCCCCGCCCCTTTGCATGATGCTTAACACTGCCGCCTGGGTTTCCACAGCGTTGAACACATAGAAAATCGCAACCCCTGCCGTCAGTGTCACAAAATAAACGGCGTAATCCTTAAGGCTTTTTCCCACATTTTTAACCGATAATTTAAAGAGCATCACTTACATCCCCTCCTAACAACGTCACCACGTCCATAATCTTTTCAAAAAACTGCTTTCTTGTATCCTCCCCCTTATCCAGCTCATGGAAAAGCTTTCCGTCCTTGATGAACAAAACACGTTCCGCATAGCTTGCCGAAAACGGATCATGGGTTACCATTAAAATGGTTGCCGAAAACCAGTCATTTAAGTGGCAAAACATTTCCATGAGCTGCCTTGCCGACTTCGAGTCCAAAGCTCCGGTCGGCTCGTCCGCCAGCACGATCTTCGGAAGCGTAATCATGGCCCTCGCCGCTGATACCCTCTGCTTTTGCCCGCCGGACATCTGATACGGATAGCGGGAAAGCGCCTCCGTAATGCCAAGCTGTCCGGCTATTTTCTCCACCCGCTCCTTGATTTCCTTTACGCCCACATTCTGTATGGACAGCGCCAGCGCAATATTTTCGTAAGCCGTCAGGGTATCCAACAGATTAAACTCCTGAAAAATAAACCCCAATTCCTCCCTGCGGAATTTATTCAAGGCATTTCCCCGAAGCCTCGTAATGTCATAAGCCTGCCTGCTGCCGCTCCGCTCTTTTTGCGCTTCCTGAAAATCCCCTATATAGATGTGTCCGGAAGTCACCTTGTCAATGGTGGAAATGCAGTTTAACAGCGTTGTTTTTCCGCTTCCCGATGCCCCCATAATCGCAGTAAATTCTCCCTTTCCCACCTCGAAGGAAATGTTGTCCAATGCCTTAGTAAGACCGGACTTGCTGCCGTAATATTTTTCTATCTTCTCTACCTTTAAAACCGTATCCATCTTTTTCTCCTTCCTACACTTTTGCGTTATGCAATTGCGAAACTCCTTATTTCTAAAGTCTAGTTGTGAAAGCCTAAGTTTCGCAATCACCTGCGTTCATTCATGTAATTTGCCACCCGGTTCTGTATCACGCCGGCCGTCTCGTCCAAGTCCTTATCGCCGTTAAAATAATGATTGACCTCCTCGGATAAAATGGCGAATATCTGCTGTTCATACCCGGTAATCTGCGAAGTACGATCGAGCAGCTCCCGGAACAGTTCTTCCTCCTCTTTTCCAACCGGGCTTACCTTTACCACATTACCGTCTGCACATTCCACACTGGAAAGCGGTGTAATGACATTGCCAAACTCGTCGGTATATCCCTCTTTTGCTGTCATGGTCTTGATATAATCCTCCAGGCAGTCCTTGCGGGAAGGCATATCCCAAAAACGAAGAAGGTTCTCTCCCTGATATTTTCTGGAAATCAGCCTTTTTACAAAGCGCCATGCCCCCTCTTTTACCGCCGACTTTGCACAAATCCCCACCTCATCACTGGTATCGCTAAAGGAAAAATACGAGCCAAGACAGGTAATGTCCTGCCCTAACATTTTTTTGTTTGCCAGAATCTGATCCGGTGTAATCCGCCCCTGAACAAACAGGATTTTTCCGTTTTTCAGCATCGCTGACAACTGTGCCATCTCGTCCTCACTGGTAATCTCAGCCGCTGCCGTATCATCATTTCCGTCGTTACAGACAGCGAGCATGTCTTTAAATTCCTGGCTGTCAAAATGACAGCTTCCCTCTTTCCAGTCCACAAACTCGTTATACCCGCCGCCAAAATGCATCAGATTGATGAAGCGTTCACTTTTGCTGTCATACGGAAACGCCCGCATATCCTCCTCCATCCCATCTAAAATCTGTTTCATCTTCCGGTAATCCCAGCCCTCGTCACTGTCCACCGTTTTCTTTCCCGCAATCAGGGTTTTCACCTCAAAACTGCTTGCCAGATAATACAGCCTGCCGTCTATTTTCATCGCATCAACCAGCGAATCCAGCAGGTCATCTTCTGACACATCTGCATCCTGTTCCAAATAAGGAGTTAAATCCTCCAAGATTCCCTTTCCGGTATACTGTTCCGGCACAAGCTGCATGAGTCCGATTAAATCCGGCGCATTTCCTGATAGGATATCGGTATTCAGCATGGTTACCGGGTCTACGGCATTGGAATTTTCAGAATAATCTTTGATTTCAATCTGATATTCTTTATCTTCCTTGTTGAAAGCCGCCACCTCTTTTTTCAGGTTGTCGCTTACATAGATTGCACCAAGCGTAATTTTCTTCCTGCCGTCCGCCGCCGTTTCCGGCTTTTTCCCACAGCCGGCCAGAAACAACACTGCTATCAGACATAATAACATACGAAACCGCCATTTTCTCTTCATTTCTTTTTCGCCTCCGTTTATTTTTTCTTATAGAGAGGAAGAAAACTTAAGTTTTGCTCATCTCTATTTTTCTCATTGTACGAAAAAGAAAACCTCCTGTCGTTTGTTTATCCTGACAGAAGGTTACAATTTTGTAATATAAATTCCGATATGCTCTCAATTATTTCTGTTCTTCACCCCTCTTTCACCATGCACTCCTTCCGGTAAAAACAGATTCCATACTTGCGGATATTCCGGTATCCCTCCTTATGCAGCACTGCCGCATAGTTCTGCTCCTCGATCTGTGCTAACACCTCATCACAGCCCGCCTCCATGCGGTCAAACTCCTTCACCGCCTTTAACTCCATAATCACCGCCTGCCCTCTGATCGATAAATGCTTAAATAAAATATCCGGTCTTCCGTTGCCGCTCTCCCGGTTGGAGACCACGGTATAGTGATGGCAGCCTTTTAACAGTCCGCATAAAAACCCGTGATAGTAATTTTCTGCATAATCATAAAAACTGATCGTTTCCAATAGCAGTTCCGACACTTCATTTGCAAAGGTTTCACAATCCCCCTCCAATATTGCTTGATGGAGATTGCTTAAGTCTGTTGTTTTCAGCCGTTTGTCAAACCATTCTAAAATGGTATTCCGGTATATGCCGGCAACCTCTTTATTCGGTACGGTCAATGTCAGATATATGGTTTCTTCCTCAAACCGTTCCTTTATCTTCTTCAGATACCCGGTAAAAAACAGAAAATTCCACAGATTATCCTGCGTTTTATGGATATCCTCATAGGTGATATCTTCATGAATCGGCTTTTCAATCGTTCCGCCTGCCAGCAAATCCTCAATCTCCTGCTTCACTACACTGTCGGCTTCCTCAATCAGCTCCCGGATAATGCTGTTGGATGAAGTGTTTGACCAGTACGGCTTTGGGAATGCATCCGAATCCGAAATCAATGTCTTAACATAATTAATCACACTCCACGGATTGTAAACCTCTGTTTTTCCAAACAGATAGCCGTCATACCAATCCTTTACCTCACTGACCTTTGCCGACAAATCATAATCTGCCAGCATCCGTTCCACTTCCCCTTGTGTAAAACCAAAATACTCCGCATAATCCACATTCAAAATGGAATTAATCGCCAGATTGTTCAGTCCGGTAAAAATGCTCTCCCGGCTGATCCGCAGGCATCCGGTAATCACGGCAAATTCCAGGCTTTCGTTGGTCTTTAATGCCGATTCAAACAGCGAGCGGATAAAGGTAATCATCTCCTCATAGAATCCCGCAAAATAAGAATTTTCCAGCGGCACATCATATTCATCAATTAAGATGATAACGTTTTGTTTGTGATACTTTTTCAGGCAGTCGGACAAAAACTTCAAGGCAGTTGCATATTCCGCTTTTCCTGCCTTCCGCAGCATAATCTCCTCATATTGCTGTTGTTCATCCTCTAATAATACATCAGCATGGAGGATATACCGGTGCCGCTTAAATTCAGCCGAAATCTGGTCTACCAGCATCGTATATGCCATGTCAAAATCCGGCTGCTTGGCGGATTTTAGCGACAGGGAAATCACCGGGTACTGCCCCATATGCTTCGTGTAGTCCTCTCCCGCCCTGTTGATCTTCATGCCGTCAAAATAATGCCGGTTATCGGTAATGTTTCCCTGTACATCCGTCTCCTGCTCAAAGAAGGTTTTTATCACGCTGAGGGCAAGGGTTTTGCCGAAACGTCTGGGTCTGGTAAAGAGATTCACCTTTCCGCCTTTAGCCAGTATTTCCTGAATCAAGAGAGTTTTGTCAATATAATAGTAGGGCTTATTCACTATCTCTTTGTAATTTTCTATCCCAATCGCAATCGGCTTATTTCCTGTCATAACTCTTATACTCCTTTTTTGGTAATGCGCTTCGCTTACACTCATTAAGTGTTCATATTATATCACATCGACATACCTTTTTCCATTCACAATGCCATCCAGTTTTATTCTTTATCCCATCCCTCCAAAAATGCTTTGTATTTTTCTTTAATGAATCATTTTTCTTCACATACGCCCTCACAGCAGCCACCACTTTACCGCCACTATCTCCCCTATCAGCGAATGCGATGAACCGTATCCAATATTTTTTCCACCCACGCATCATCCTGCGGACCAACCAGATGAACCTTAAAACCATAGCGCCTTCCGTTTTGCAATACGGACACATCATCATCGACATGTAAATCAATCCGATACCTGCCCGGATATTTCGACGGCATCGGTTCCGTTTTATTTCCCTGAACCTCCTGCGCATGCCTGTTCCCATTCACAATGCCATCCGGTTTTATTCCATAATGGCGAAACAGACCTTTGATATAACGTTCCGAGCGAAAAGATGTTGTATAAATCCAGATATGTATTCCCTCATCCTTTAGCCGTTCCATCAGTGAAATTGTCCCAAGCCTTAATCTTTCTTTATAAATTTTATTCCAGGGAAAGTGCAATTCCGCCTCTGTTTTAAACTTATCCGGCGATACAAACAGCGTATCATCTAAATCAAATGATACTATCATTTCGCATTCCCTCCTTTCCCTTATGCAGCCTCACCCGCATCAAACCAAATCCGTATATCCGTATATTCATTCACAACGGACTGCGCATCAATGCCATGCCCAAGCTGCCGGCAGAGATTTTTGGCAATATAAAGTCCCATGCCGGTCGATTTCGCCTGTTTCCTGCCATTTTCCCCGGTAAAGGATTTCTCAAAAATCCGCTGGATATCGGCACTTGGAATGCCGATTCCATTATCCCTTACATGCAGGAAAATACAGCCGTCTTTCTCCTCCGTCCAGATTGCAATCTCCGATTCCACATCCTCCCGTCTGTATTTCACGGCATTGTTCAGAATCTGGTTTAAAATAAATTCCAGCCACTTTGCATCCGTTACCACTTCCCGGTCAACCGCACTGATCTTCGGAGTAATGCCGCTTTCCAATAAATCATCTTTATTGTCCATCACCACCTTATGCACCAGCTTCTTCAAATCCGTCCGCCGGATCCGGTAATCCTTTTCCGCATGCTCTGCCCGCACATAAAAAAGCACCTGGTTAATATAAGCATCCAGCCTTCTTATTTGCGCAAGGTACTTTTTATCTGACAGTGGATTCGACAGCCCGCTGCCACTTTCACAAGCCCCGGCTCCCTCTTTGCCCGGCAGCGCTTTATCCTGCTGATTGCGGCACATCAGCAAAAGGCTTGATACCGGTATCTTTGCTTCATGAATCCACATCTCAATATATTCCTTAAAATCCTCTATGTTCATGGAATATGCCTTTACCCGCTCCGTCATGGATTTATCAATCTCATAAAGCAGATCGGCCATAATCTGCCCCTCGTAAAAATCCGGCCGTTCCAACGTTTCCAGCACAAGGTATTTCTGGTCAAGGCCATCTAAGTTCTTTTTCAGTTCATTGTAAAACCGATATTTGCGCACATATTCAAATCCGACAGACACCACCATGAAAAACCAGAATATCAGTGTAAATGCCGCCTTAAGCGCAGCCGGCGTCTTAAATGCCGCTAAAAGCATAAACAATACAACAAATATTCCGGTTCCAAATAAAATGACAAACCATCTATCCTTCAGATAATTTTTTAACTGCATCGTGTTCTCCCCAAATCTGTACATTGGACAAACATCTAAAAAACAGCGGTTCTCAACCGCCCGTTCCGTCCGGTTACTCCTCGATTAAAATATATCCCTGTTTTTTTCTGGTTTCTATGACATCCGGATATCCAAACCCGTCAAGCTTTGCCCGCAGCCTGCTGACATTCACGGTAAGGGCATTGTCATTGATATACTCATCATTATCCCACAAAACCGTCATCAGCTCATCCCGTTTTACGATACGGTTTTTGTGGCTTAACAGCGTTTGCAAAATGAGCATTTCATTCTTGGTAAGAGAAATTTCCGCCTCTGCCGCCGTACCGTTTTCCAGTCTGCTTAACACCCCCTTCGCAGGGTTTATACGCAGATTACGAAAAGACAGAGTTTCCCCGGAATACTCTGTCCTTTTTAATATCGCCGCAATCCGCAAAAGCAGAATCGTCGGATTATAAGGCTTGGTAATATAATCATCTGCGCCGAAACTCATGGATAACACCTCATCAACCTCCGATGCCCGGCTTGTCACCATAATGACCGGTATCTGGGATTCCCTGCGCAATTCCTTTAGCAGCATTTCCCCGTTTACCCCCGGAAGATTGATATCCAGTAAAATCAAATCTGCCGCCGTTTTTTGAAGCTGTTCGCTTAAGTTATCAAACCGCCCGGCAGCCGATACCACATAACCGTTGTTTTGCAGCAGTTCTTCCATTTCCCTGCGGATTGCTGTGTCATCTTCCACAATCAAAATCTCTTTCATCCTACCGTTCCCATACCCTGCTTAAACATTTACTCCACAGAGAAAATGTAATAGTAAATCGGCTGTCCACCATAATTAAACTCAACATCACATTCGTTGTAGGTATCTTCAACATATTCTGCGAATGCTTTGGCATCTTCCTCTTTGACATCTGCGCCATAATAAATACTGATTAACTCAGAATCTTCATCCACCATCTCTGACAGAAGTTCCTTCGCAGCCGTCAGAAGATCGGAAGATACTGCCTTGATTCCCTCATCATCAATCCCCATAATATCCCCGGCATTGATTTCTTTTCCATCAATACTCGTATCCCGGACTGCATAGGTTACCTGCCCCGTCTTTACATTACTCATATCCGCAGTCATTGAGGAAAGATTATCTTCACCTGATTTGGAAGGATCAAATCCAATCAACGCTGCCACACCCTGCGGTGCGGTCTTCGATGGCACTACGATGATCTCCTTATCCTCCACTAAGGACTGCGCCTGGTTTGCCGCTAAAATAATATTTTTATTGTTTGGCAGAATATAAATGGTTTTTGCATTTACCTGTTCGATTGCATTTAGCATATCTTCCGTACTCGGGTTCATGGTCTGTCCTCCCTCGATCAGATAGTCCACGCCCAAATCCCTAAAAATATCATTCATCCCTTCACCAACAGAAACGGAAACAAATCCGTATTCTTTTTGCCGGGCATTCTCGGATCTCACCGCATCATCCACCGCCGCTTTTGCCGCTGCACGCTCCTGTGCCTGTTTGGCAGCCATTTTCTCGGCCTCCATAATTACCTTCTCCCTATGTTCCTCGCGCATGTTATCCACCTTCATGCTCGTCAGGGAACCATATGTGAGACCACGCTCGAAGGCAAGTCCCGGGTGGTTCGTGTGTACATGTACCTTTACGATTTCATCATCCGAAACCACAACTAAAGAATCACCAATCGACTCTAAATAGGATTTAAATTCCTCCTCAATCTGCTTATTGTATTCTTTCTCAATCATAATGATAAATTCTGTACAATATCCATATTTAATATGGGACGTGTCAATCTCCTTGCGGTCAATCCCAGCCGAATTTGTTGTCTTAAGACCGGAAGCATCCGGAGCCGGTTTGCCACCTGCCGGTACGTCACCATAGCCATTGGAAAAATCATAGGTTACCTTACCCGTCAGAGCATCAAAGGCACCTTCTAAAATAGTCATAAGACCCTCGCCGCCGGAATCTACAACACCTGCTTCCTTTAATACCGGAAGCATTTCCGGTGTCTGATTCAACACCTCCCTGCCATAGGCAAGCACAGCCTCTGCAAACTCTGCCAAATCCTTTTGGGAACGGCTCAGTTCCGAAGCTTTATCAGAAAGCCCTTTTGCGACCGTTAAAATAGTACCCTCTTTTGGCTTCATAACCGCCTTATATGCCGTTGCGACTGCACGGTTAAATGCCGCAGCAATATCTTCAATTACAACCTCTTCCTTTCCCTCAAGCTCCTTACAAAATCCTCTGATTAACTGGGAAAGAATGACACCGGAGTTACCTCTTGCGCCACGCAGCGATCCGGTTGACATCGCTTTCGTCACGTTCGCAAAAGTTGGATCCTTGATGCTTGCCACTTCCCTGGCTGCGGAAGTGATCGTCAATGTCATATTTGTTCCTGTATCACCATCCGGTACCGGGAATACATTTAACTCATTAATATAATCTTTCTTCTCTTCAATACTTTTTGCGCCTGCCAAAAATCCATACTGCAGGCTCTTAGCATTCACTTTCATACTCTGACCCATAGCTCCTCCTAATCAATTACCCGTACGCCTTCAACAAATACATTAATACTTTCCACCTGCATACCGGTAAATTCTTCCACTTTATAGCGAACCGTTGACATCAGATTCTCTGCAACAGTGGAAATGCTTACACCATATGCTACAATAATGTGAAAATCAATGGCAATCGAGTTATTCTCGCCAACTGTCACATTCACGCCTTTGGAAACACTGTCTCCCCGAAGAAGCTTCACAAAACCATCCTTCATATTAATGGTAGCCATTCCCACAATGCCAAAACACTCAATGGCTGAAAGCCCGGCATACTGGGCAATCACGTCACTTTCAATGATTACATCACCATTTGGAGTATCTACTTCTATCTTCATACCTGTTCCTCCATATTCTAAATTCTTCTTAATTTACCAAAATCATATGACACAATATATGCAAAATAGCACTCAATTACTATATGACATATGTTGCTACAAATTATTCTATTTTATCCGAAGCATTTCTAAGATAAAATACACGATATTGGCAAAAGTTTTTACTATTATACCAATATTTGGTTGAAAATGAAATATATTTTTTAAATTTATGCTTGCATTTTAATATTACTTCTGTTAGAATTGACGTGTTGCAAACCGATAGGTTAATATATTCAAGGAGGTGCAAGTCATGGCAAAGTGTTCAGTATGTGACAAAGCTGCTCATTTCGGTATTCAGGTGAGCCATTCTCATAGAAGATCTAACAAGATGTGGAAGTCTAACATTAAGAAGGTTAAGGCAATTGTTAACGGCACACCTAAGAGAATTTATGTTTGTACTTCATGCTTAAGATCCGGTAAAGTTGAGAGAGCTTAGTTTGGAGAAAAGAAGAACCATTCATATGGTTCTTTTTTTATGAAAATTGCTTTTCTCAGCAACGGCAGAATAAGAGATATGATATTGCTAATGCAATCACAACCACCATAAAATTCCAAAATCCCTCCATCAAATAATCCACAATCATTCCGACAGCAAACCAAAAGAAAGCAAAACCCCATACCCGTTTCATAGTAACCGTACCTCCGTACACCCTCCTATAAGACAGTATATTCCGGTTTTGCTTCCTTTGTGACAATAAAATAATTTACTTCTGCTCTAAAATGTCAGACACCGCAGCATCTACTTCTAAATCCTCTGATGAATCATCATCCTCTTTCTTATTCTGGAAACGTTCAATCAAATCCGGAACCATATCCAGCACCTTCGTTACCGTATCCTGATTCTTTACATTGACAAGACGGATCTGCCCATTCTGAATGACCAATACTGCGCTTGCAGTCATTTTTCCTCCCAATGCGCCTGCTCCATTATTCTTGTCAGCAGCAGAAAATGCGCCGGCGCCCACGCCAAAGCTTACATCCACAAGCGGAAGAATAATGGTATCTCCAATCTTTGTAGGCTCGCCTACTACTGTTTTTGTGGTAAGGAATTTATCCATTCCCTGAAATAATGAACTTACTGTTGTGTTAAAATCATTTGCCATGTTTTTCCCTCCTATATTGAACACTTAATGAGCAGCTTTGCTGCGAATTTAGTATTTCTTTACTCTTGTAATATAGTTTGTACTTTCCTTGTTACTTTTATAAGATTTTTATTTAATATGACCTTAATTCCCAGTTTTGCGACGGAAATAAACCTTATTCTTCCATTTCCCTTCAGATCGCCTTTGATAATCTGCTGTGTAAAATCCGGTTCAACGGTCAGAAATCCCTGATACAGCGGAAGAATCATTGCCAGCATACCCAGCACATATCCTGTATTTGCCGGATTTTCCAATCCAAACTTTATATCTCCTTCTAACTGATCCGGTTTCAAAATGCGTAGGATTTCCCCTGCATACTGCTTCAAATCACTTTTTGCCTGCTCAAACCGCCTGGAATGATACACCTTTAACAGTGACTCCTTTTTATTTTGTATTTTTTTCAGCCTTTTAACAAATTCCTGCCACCTCTTTTGAAAACTCCGCTTTTTTTCCCTTATCCGCAAAAAAAGCGGCTTATGGGCTCTCTTTTCTGCTTTCCTGTCATGTTTTCGCCCCGGCTCATTTAATATCATGTCCTCCTTCGATAAATCCTTTTCATCCCGAAAGACCTGCCGCATCTGCTGTTCTTCCGCTTGGAACCCTGCTCCCGGCTCTGGGACATCAACCGTTTCGGATGCCATGCGATTTGTGTCCTCCTCCTCTTCATCATTCCCAAAATCAAAAAAACGTCTTCCAATCCACGAAAGCTTTGCTTCCGTATTTGTTATCACCACTCCGCCAAGCAGCCACACTGTATACACAAACTGCTTATTATGATAGGATGCCGTTGCTTTCAAAAAAACCGGCGCCCATTTTATAACAGCCTCCCCATCCGGTGCATCCTCATAGTCTCCCCAAAACCGGTATCGTATGGGAACAAATAACACCAAAAGCAATATGAAAATGATAATTACCAGTATCATCAGAAAAATGATTCCGATTGTCTTTAATATGGATAAAATCATTGATACCCCTCAAAAAATTCCTCTACAGGAATATATACTTCCTGTATGCCAATCTCTGATATAATCTGCCGGATCAGTTCAAATGCAGTATCCCTGTCATTTGCCACACCGACCACAACAAGCTCACCTTTCATGCTCCGGTACGCCTTCTGCAAAAGCTCCGGATACCAATATACCTCTAAAATCCCCTGGTTTCCAAGCGGCAGGGTTACCAGATACAGATTAAGCTTCGGCGACCGCATTGCCACCTTTTTCTTAATCGAACGAAGCTTTCGGTCTGAAATGTCATCGCTATACAATTTTTCATGAAACCGAATCCTCATTTCCTCACCCTGTCTCTATGCTTTTACTCCTCTGCCATCATTTCTTCTAAAATTTTGGCGCAAGCCATAAGCTCACTGCTGTTATTGCAGTGGTTCAAGCTGTATTCGATATAATCCTTAATCTCCTGCTGGGAATTAAACAGTACCGGCATACCGGAAAACAGGGATGCCATCACTGCCCTGTTTACCACCCGTGGATGCGTTTCAAAAAAAGCCGTCAAAAGACCGACCAGTTCATCCCGAATGGATGTGATGTACTCATAATCAGCAACACCTTCCGTCGTTCCATTACTCTTTAACTCTATAAAATAACTGTTGGATAAAAGCTTGGAAATCTTGTCCAGATTTGCGAAAATCAGGTCTGCCATCATCCACGAAACCGTATCTGCCTGTTCGCCTAACACCTCCGGTAAAATACTCTCATACTGCATAATCTCCTCTCCAAGTTCCTCCTGGCGGCCCTCAATCGTCATAAAGCCTTCATCTACCGATTCCGGAATCTCTCCGGCAGATACAAACGCATCATGCAGCCCCTTCAGCATGTCGATGCAGACCGAAACACTCTCTTCTGTACTGTTTGCAAATGATTTTGCAAGCAATGCCGCATATAGATTATTTATAATTTCCATTGTCAGGAGATAATTGCTGACAAGACCGGTTAAATGCGCTGCCGTCATGGAAAACTGCTCCATCAGCGCCTCAAACTGCTCCCGGTTAAGCGCATTATAATCGGTATCCTCTAATATTTTTATAACCTGCGCAATTTCTTTGTATTCCTCTCCATATCCTTTCGGAAGTTCCAACAATGCTGTAGACTTTAACATAGCTGCAAAATCATCCACAGACGATTTGTCTGATCCATTGTAAATATTAAACGTGTCTGTCAGATAGTCAAAAAAACGGCTCTTTGTCATCCGAATCGGAAGCTGCCCTGTCACCATCTGTATTTTACTGTTTACCACCATTTTATCATTGTCACAAAAAAGATACTGAAAAACTTTTGCAGCCAGTTCACTCTCCTCTACCTCAATTGTCTCACCGGTAATACCATACTCCACACGGTTTAACACATACTCATAAATCTGAAGCGCATCCGTATAAGCGGTAAGAAGCGCCATTTTTTCCGTCAAATGATTCCGCAGGGAATCCACACGGTTTATAAGCTCTGCCGGTTCTGTCTTAACATCCCCTGACAATAATGCCTCAAATAAGACCGTATGAATTTCATCCAATGCCGCAGACAAATCATCATCCAAACCGGCTCCTATTTCATCTTCAACCTCTTTCATCGTATAGTAATTAAGCACAAGCCTGATTAAGCTGTATTCATAGGCAGCATTGATATACAAATTCCCATAAGCCGGAATGTTTGTATCTAAATCCCTGTTTTGCATGATATCCTTTAAGATGGCTCTGTTTTCCTTTTTCATCCTCGCTGTCTCCTATTGTTTATGTTGATGGGTAAATAAATGATTCTGGCAATACTCATAATTCCCCTTACACCGTGAACAATAACGGAATTCCAGGTCAGGGTTGTCCTCCTCCGTCTGCCCGCATATTGCGCACTTATGTCTGGTAAGGATCTGCGTCTGCCGAACCTCCTGGTGATATCTCCTCTTCCGCTTTTTCTGTGCATGTGTCATTCGTTTTCCACCCTGCATTAAAACATAAAATACAATAAAATTAAGTACAGACATCATAACGGTAACCATTCCCGTATAGTAATGAGCGAGTCCATACCGCAATATTTCCACAATCAGATAGATAATATCCAAATAACCCATCCACTTTACTTTAACCGGTATGATAAACCAGATTAACACCTGATGCTCCGGGAACAGAAATGCATAGGCTAAAAACATGCTCATGCACAAATAATAAGTAGATGCGCCGTAAAGCCCCATCTGATAATACACATCCAGCAACTGGGCCTGTCCTAATGCCTTCATCACCAAATAAGTAATCATCATGCCAAGATCGGTAAAAAGAATCCCGGAAAGGATATACACCGTATACCGGAAATCCCCTAATGTGTTCTCCAATGTTTTTCCGATCGAATAATAGAAAAACAACATAATCACCACAAAAAAAAGATCACTGCCGGAAGGTGGAATCAACACCCATGTAATCAGTCTGTAAATCTGCCCCGACATTACTTTTGCAGGGTTTAAATCAATCAGTTCCAATGCTCCTGCACCCAAAATCTCAATCAGATATCCCACCACAAATCCTGCAATCAACAGCACTGTGAGGTTCGGGATGGAATATTTTCCAAATTTTCGTTCCAGTTTTGTCATAAAGTCCATAATCATCATCCTTTATTATTTATTGTGTAACGATAACGAGCCCACAGAATGATTGAAATGCCTGAAATATTCAAAAACACACTTCCATCATTCTGTATTTTGCAAAATACTTTTGCAGGATAAGGCTCTGAATCGTCATTCTCTTCCCTTTTCAATCTTCATCATTATCATCCTGTAAATCATCACTCTCAAAATCCGGCATGCCCGGCTCCTGTCTTGGCATAATAAGCGGCATTTTCAAAATCAGACCCTCCGGCAGCTCTGCCTCTAAAAGCACAGGATTATGTTGTGCCAGCACATCAAATGACACCCCAAAGGCGCGAATCACATCTGCAATCGTGTCACCTTCATTTACTACATAAGTTTTCTCCGGCCTTGCCGGCATAGTCGGAATACAAATTTCTTCCCCTATCTGCAAATTATATACATTTACATACGGGTTTAATCTCATAATGTCAAACAATTTCACGTCATACTGCTTTGCCAGCTTATACAGGGTATCACCTTCCTCCACCACATGTACATACCCTCTGCACTGTCCCGGTCTTCTTCCCTGCGGGTCATTTCCTGTCTGCATATCCATAACGTCTTACCTTAATACGCTTTTTATTATTATATTCTGACTTGCAGTTCTTGTTTCCTGATACTTTTATATATTTCTGCGATTACGGCTTTACGGCAATTTTAAACCGGTCTCCTTCCATTTCATCCTCATAATATTCCGTATAGCCAAGCGAATATTCTTCCTTATCTGCCACTGTATACAATATATTTTTTGTGACGCTTTCACCCTGTTTTAAGGTAAAAATGTTATCCATAAACTCTGCATCCTTCAGGTCTGTATTTCCATAACCGATCACCGGCTTTTTAGAATCATTGCCCTCAAAATCCAGCACAAAATCCGCTATGCTCATTGGAAGATCCTTTGCATAGGTATTCTTAACCGTAAGCTTTAACACGAGATAGGTATTTCCACTGTCTGCCTGATAGAGTCCGTCATCAAACTGATAGGTATCATATTTGTCAGCCTGTTCCACTGTCACGTCAAAAAATGCAGTGCTTACCATTTCTCCCTGATTTGCTTCAATCACGCCGCCATAGCTTCTTCCGTCATCTGACACTTGGGAACCATTCTCGTCTACTTTCGCCTTACAGCCTGTCAGCGCCAGCAAAAGAAATCCCAACATCCAGATGAAACTTCCTGTCGTATATCGCTTCTTTCCTGCCTTTTGTTTCATGTCACTTCATACCTTTCCATCACCTGTGGTAAAAATCCTGGCAGCAGATCCCCCTGCCGGAAGTTCTGTCGTATTGAAACAGGCTATTCCTCCTTCAAATACTGAATCATGCCAGGGCCTAACTGATTCGTCGGTCTTGCCATAAAACCATGTTTCTCATAAAAAATTTCCCTGCCCTTTGCGCACATAAGGCAAAGCATCATTTCGCTGTGTTCCTGCCTGAGTCCTTCCACATATCCAATCAGCTTCTGAAGAATGGCAGAACCAATCCCCTTTCCCTGACTTTCCGGTATCACTATCAGATCCTGCACATAGCAGATGATTGCCCCATCTCCTACGATTCTTCCCATGCCCACTAAAATATTATCCTCATACACCGCAACCACATGCAGACTATTCGCAAGCGCTTTTTGCGCCTGTTCTTTTTTTAATATCTTCCACCCTACCTGCCGTCTGATGCCCAAATACTCCTCAACCGTCAGCGAGTTTTCCCGTATTGCTATCATATTATAATCTTACTGCTACATCCCTGCCTCTTAGATACTGTTTCAAATCTACAATTTCTAACTCCTTGTAATGAAACAAAGAGGCTGCTAAAGCTGCATCAGCTTTACCTTTCGTCAACGCATCATAAAAATGTTCCTTTGTGCCGGCGCCACCGGAGGCAATAACCGGAATCTTCACATTTTCACTAATTGTCTTTGTCAATTCGATATCATATCCTGCTTTCGTGCCATCGCAGTCCATACTGGTAAGCAGTATCTCTCCGGCTCCCATCTGTTCTGCCTTCACTGCCCACTCCACCGCATCAAGACCTACATCTATCCGCCCGCCATTTTTATATACATTCCAGCCTGTATCATCCCCACGGCGTTTTGCATCAATCGCTACCACCACACACTGGCTGCCAAATTTATCTGCCGCCTCGCCAATTAACGCCGGACGGTCAATTGCCGCAGAATTAATGGATATTTTATCAGCTCCCTCCCGCAGAATCGCCTTAAAATCATCCACTGTCCGGATCCCGCCGCCTACTGTAAACGGAATAAATACGGTCTCTGCCACACGCCTTACCATATCGACGACAATATTTCTTGCATCGCTTGAAGCTGTAATATCCAGAAAAACAAGTTCATCTGCCCCTGCCTGGTCATAAGCCCTGGCAACATCTACCGGATCTCCTGCATCTCTTAAATTCACAAAATTAATTCCTTTTACTACCCTGCCGCCTGTAACATCCAGGCATGGAATAATTCTTTTTGTATGCATATTACATATCCTCCTTTACCGGAGACTGCAATTCAATGAAATTTTTTAAAATCTGCAACCCAACACTGCCGCTTTTTTCCGGATGGAACTGACAGGCATATATATTATCTTTCTCCACGCTGGCATGGATCTGTGTGGAATATTCCGTTGTTGCAGCCACTTCCTCTGCATGATCTGCCCGCAGATAATACGAATGTACAAAATACACATATGGATTATCTTCCACGCCTGCAAATAAAGCTGCTCCCGGTTTCACATCCAAAGAATTCCAGCCCATATGCGGAATCTTAAGTCCCGGACAATCCGGAATCCGGTTAATGGATCCCTTTAAAAGACCAAGCCCTTCCACTCCGGGAGACTCATCACTTTTCTCATACAAAAGCTGTAATCCAAGACAGATTCCCAAAAAAGGAATACCCTTTTCAACCACCTCGTATATCACCTTATCCAAGCCATATAATTTGAGTTTTGCCATAGCATCACCAAAATTTCCCACACCCGGTAAAATCACATGCGTACCGGTCATAATCTCACCCCTGTCCCTGGTGATTTTTGCATTCTGACCCAGATAAACCAATGCTTTCTCCACGCTTTTAATATTGCCTGCATCATAATCGAGTATTGCTATCATTCTTCCACATCCTCTGTCCTTTGTCTGCTACTCATCTGCTCCCTCTTCTTCGCCCTCATTGGCATCCGCAACACTCTCTACATATGTGCCAATTGTCTTCACATACTGAAGATTTTCCATTGCATTAATCTCCAATGCCTGTTCTACGCTAATCCCATACCGGGACTGCAATACCTCTTTGATCTGGTTAAACGAATAGTCGATATCACTGACGATTCCAAGCTCTTCGGCTTCTTCATAATACTCATAATATTCATCCACGCCGCGAAGTAACGAATCCAATGCTTTTTCTTTATTTCCCATCGCAATGTTGTTATTATAAGCTTCATAGAGGCGCTCCACATGCATAACCGTATAAATGCGGTCTTTCAAATCCTTATCATCCTCTTTTACCTCGACACCGACAATCTCATTATAAGCCGGACGGTATCTCTGGTTGGCAAAATATTTCGCTGCCTTTTCAATGACCTGCGCATAGTTAAAATTATTCATTCCCATATAAAACACGAGCAAACCACCTAAGAACAGGGTAAATATAAAGACAACCATCGGCTTATTCAGCTTTTTCTCCGGTCCTTCCTTCGCAGCCTCCGCCTCATCTTCTGCCTTTCTCTTTGCTTTCTTTTCCGCCTTTAACTGATTTTTCTGTTCCTCTGCCCTTTTCTTCTTTTCATCATCTAATGCCTTTTGGGCTTTATTCTTTTCTTCCTTTTCCGCTTTGGCAACCTGTGCAGCTTCTTTCTTCGCCGCTTTGGCAGCTTTTTTCGCAGCCTTTTTTGCCTCGATCTCCTCAAGCTCCTCCTCGGAAAGTTCATCCTCCTCATCCGGGTCACCAAACAGGATTTGCATAAAGGTTCTTTTTTTCTTGCCCGGCTGTTCCTCAGGCGCCTCACTATCATTCAGTGAGACAGCCGTATCTTCCTGTTCTTCCCCATCAGACACTGCATTCTCCTGCGCAGATGCAGTTGATGATTCCTCATCTTCTTCTAAATCCAACATCGAAAGTATATCATCCAAATCATCTACCTCATCATTGGATAGATCAGCATCCGCAGTTCCTTCACCCAAAGTATCTGTGTTCTGTTCCTCCGTTCCATCCATCATCTGCAAATCATTTGCATCCATAGTTCCCTCCAAAGAATCTGCATCCTCATGTTCCGTCTCCTCATCAGACATCAAAAGACTCTCTAATGTATCCTCACCCGGATCCTCATCACTTGTCAAGCCATCCAGGCTGTCCGCTGAATCCTTTAATTCATCACCAGAAGCATTCTCTTTCTCATCTATATCCTGAATCGGATTTTCCTTTGTTTCATCCTCATCATTTAGCAGGCTGTCCAAAAACTCATTTGCATCAAAAGTATCTTCATTCAAATCCTCATTCTGCATCGCTTCCGAGTGTTCCTGCTGCTGTTTTGCATCGGAACCCGGTTCGGATTCCGCATCCTCTAAAGATTCTTTTTTCTGATCACCGCTGTCAAAAAAATCATCAATTTCCAGATCCCCTTCAAAGTCCTTCAGCAGTTCATCAAAATTACCGTCATCCAAGCTGTCTAACTTCGTCACATCCACATCATCGAAATCAAGATCTGCAAAATCCAAATCTCCAATATCCAGATCAGCCAGATTTTCAAGGGCATCCAATTCCTCCATCTGTTCTTCAGAAAAATGTAAATCAAGCGCATCTTCCACGTTCCTGGATTCCTGCTCCAAATGCAAATCAAAGGACTCCTCCTTAGATAATGCATCCTTTGCCTGCCTCTCTCGTTTTTCTTTTCGCATCTGGCTATCTAACTCATCTTCAATTTTAGAATCAAATTCTTTATCCAATGAAATTTCATTCAAAAGATTGTCCAGATAATTCTCATCCATAAAAGCACCTCTTTAACATTTAGTAATACCAAAACAAACAAGGATATTGTACCATATCTTTATCATTTTAACAAGCAGGGAAAACGTATATCCATTTTTGGTATTGCATTTTACGAAATATTATACTATGATAGTATTATTCAAATATTTAACAGGAGGGATTGCTTATGAAAACAACTTTATATGTTGAATACCAGGAAAAGCAGCTTACCGAAAAAGATTTGATCAAAAAGGCTAAAGCGCTTTGGACTGGAATGGGAAAAAAGGTTTCTGAAATTACATCAATGAATGTATATGTGAAACCGGAAGAAAACATGGCGTATTGTGTATTCAACGAAGACGCCACAGCAGAATTTACGTTAGATTAAAATCACCAAAATGTTTTTACATGATTAGGAAACGAAAATTTCCTAATCACACAAAAGAGCTTTCGGATTTGCAATCACTGCTATCCCAAAGCTCTTTTTTTTGGTTCTTATTTATGCATTCAACGGATTATTAACTATCAGATTGTCAATGCAGGATACCAGCTGCGCAATCTCCGGCTTGGAAATCTGTGCATCTGCGCCAAGCCTTTCCCCTTTGCGTTTCATATCATCATTAATCAGGGATGAGAATACAATAATCGGTAAATGCTTCAAATTTTCATCATTGCGTATCAGACGGATTAACCGGTGTCCATCCATCTGTGGCATCTCAATATCCGTAATAATACATCTGGCACCATAATCCACACCGTTATTTTTCTTAAGCTCTAATAAATAATCCCATGCCTCCTGTCCATTTGCAAACAAATGCAGGTTAATATATCCGGATTGTGTCAAGGCATCAGAAACCAGTTTTTGCAGCATCGGTGAATCTTCTGCAACGATAATTGGAATATCATTTCGTTCCCTCTCGCCTAATTCTGCAAGCTCAGACATTTTAAGGCTTGTTTCCGGACAGATATCTTCTACAATCCGCTCAAAATCCAGGACGATAATCAAAGAATCCAGCTTTTTGATAATACCCGTTGCAATTCCTGCCCCCGGCGCATTGACAGTCGAATCCGGTTTTACAATATCCGTCCATGAAACGCGATGAATACCGAGTACCTGTTCTACCTCAAATGCAATATTCAGACTGTTAAAATTGGTAATAATCAACATATTGTCCTTATGATTTGGATTTTCAAACCCCAATGCTGCCGCCAAATTAATAGCGGTGATAATGGTATCCCTCGGCATAAAAATACCCTCAATACATGGATGTGAATTTGGCACCGGAGTAATATCCGTCATCGGCAGAATCTCACGAACCTTTGCCACATTAATTCCATAATGATTCCCCGCAATCATAAACTCCAAAACTTCTAATTCATTCGTTCCACTCTCTAATAAAATATTTGTATCCATATCTTGCCCCCTATTTTATCTTGATGACATTCTCCATGCCATTATAATCAACTTTCAGCTCAATTGCATCCAATGTATCCTTCATATCCTCGGAAATCTGGAAAACCAACACTGCCTCCTGGTCTTCATCCGGCTTCACTGACGTCTCTAACGTTCCCAGATCATCCATCAATATCGTCAGCATTGGATCCGCCGCCTTACTGCCATTACATACGAGCCGGTATTCAATGGAACTGTCCAACAACGAAATATCCACTGCATCCTCTGTTGTATTGGCAATCTGAAAGCGCACTACTAACAGCTTGTGTCCATCCTCTGCCTCTAAATTTATGGATTCACTATCGCCATCCGCTTCCGGGTACTGATCCATAACCTGATAATCCTTATATGTAATGGATACTCCTTCTATTCCGGCAATCTTTGCAATATCACTCTCCGTTCCAACGGAAACTTCCTGTGCAGGCTCTTCCCCGGCAGTTTCTTCCCCGATCTCCTGCTCGGTCTCCTCCGTCGCTGCTTCCTCCGTATCAGCTTCATCCTCTGCCGCAGTAGATTCTTCTTTCTTCGCCTCCCGCATTCCCTCAGCAATACGATCCTCATAATGCAAATCATACTTCAACAACAGTTCCGCAGCATATTCTGCAATCAGTGTTGACTGCTCCTCCGTCAAGTCTATTACATCATTACATCCTGTCAGCATGAGGCAGCAGCATGTGCCAACAAGGATACCTTTCATCTTCTTTAACATAGCCTTCCCTCTATTCATTCACAATCATGTATACATTTTATCACGAATTATTCACAACTTCAACATTTTTCATCATTGTTATTATGCTGCTTTGCAAGTTCTAATTCAAAATAGAACACAACGCCGTTTTCTTTATTGTAAGCGCCAAATTCTCTGCCATGCTGTTTCATGGTCGCCGCCACAATGGACAAGCCAATACCGCTTCCCCCGTACTCCCTTGTTCTCGCCTTATCCACTTTGTAAAATTTAATCCAAATCTTTTCCAATTCTTCTTCCGGAATCGGATTTCCTTCATTGTATACATTCACCCGCACCAAATTATCCCGTTCCTGCAATGAGATAAATACATTCCCGCCTTCATTGGCATAATGGATCGCATTTACCAGATAATTCGTATAGACTTCTTCAATCATAAATTCATCCGCCCACACATGCAGCGCATTCTCATATGGAAAGTGAAGATACACATGATTTTGCTGTAATAAGATATCCGAAGATGCATTGATATTTCTCATAAGCTCTATCAGGTCAAAACGTTCGAAATTCACTTTATCCGTGCCAAATTCCAATTCATTTAGTGTCAGAAGCTTCTTAACCATCGTGTTCATGCGGTCAGCCTCGTCCATAATGACCTCACAGTAAAATTCCCGGCTCTCCATATCATCTGATATATTTTCTTTCAGCCCCTCTGCATATCCCTGTATCAATGCAATTGGCGTCTTTAATTCATGGGAAACATGCGATAGAAATTCCTTGCGCATCTCATCAATTTGTGTCTTTTCTTCAATATCCTTTGTCAACCTGGCATTTGCTGTCTTTAACTCGGAAATCGTAGCCTCCAACTCTTTTGACATAGCATTAATACTGTTGCCAAGTTCCCCGATTTCATCTTTTGATTTACTCTCAACCTTCGTATCAAAATCAAGCTGCGCCATTCTCTTTGCCGCTACCGCCATCTCATGAATCGGACGCACATAGAAGCTGCTGGCAAAAAACATGGCAAGACAGCCGACAATAATTGCAGCGATTCCAACATATACATATAAATGCATCGTGGTAATGACACTTTCATTAAAACGGGTTGCAGAAGACCGAAGCGCAATCAGGCTTCCATCATCAAGTACGCCTACTAAATCAAAAAAAGTCTCATTCATCTCCTCATCATAATTCTGATGAAAGATGGAATATCCCTTTCCACCATTTGCGAAAAAATTCTCTAAATCTTTCTCGCCTGTTCCGTCAAGCAACTGCGCAATCGCCTGCATGCTCTCCCACATCTGGCTTCCCTGATTGGTATTGCTGTAAATGTATCGTTTCCCATCTTCACCTACATGCAGGACAAAAATGTTCATTTCACCCTTTGCGGCAAGCTTGGACAGGTGTTCTTTAATCTGGACGTCATCCAGCCCTTCAATGGAAAACACATTGTTAATCTTATTATACATATTCCGCATACGGTCTTGCAGTTCACCCAGAAAATATTTTTTCACAAATAACTGCGTTGTGCAAATGGAGACAAATACCGTCAATGTCATCATAACCATTAATAGCATCGTTAATTTGAAACGCAATGAATGCTTGTACCGACTAATCATCTTACACCCCGATTACTGCCATATTTTATACATTGGTCTTACTCTTTTGCAAGGCAGTTAAGCCTCCACTTCAAACTTATACCCCATTCCCCAGATGGTTTTGATATAATCCCCACATTCGCCTAACTTGCTCCGAAGCTTCTTCACATGGGTATCAATGGTTCTTGCATCTCCAAAATAATCATAATTCCACACATTATTGAGAATTTTTTCTCTGGAAAGCGCAACGCCCTGATTGACAAAAAAGTAATTAAGCAGCTCAAATTCCTTAAAGCTTAATTCTACATTTTTTCCCTTTACCTTAACAGTATGCGCAGAGATATCCAGTTCAATCTCACCGGCAGTAAGCTTTTCCTCCTGAGCCGTTAGGGATGTCCGCCGCAAAACAGCCTCCACTCTCGCCACCAAAATCTTGGGGCTGAATGGTTTTGAAATATATTCATCCACACCAAGCTCAAACCCCAAAAGTTCATCCCGCTCATCTGATTTGGCAGTCAGCATAATAATCGGCACCTGTGAAAATGCTCGAATTTCCTTGCACACCTGCCATCCGTCCATCTTCGGCATCATTACATCAAGAATAACCAATGCAATATCCTTATTCTCAATAAAGACATCCACAGCCTCCTCGCCATTTTCCGCCTCCAATACCGTGTATTCCTTCCGTACCAGAAAGTCTTTTACGAGCTTACGCATCCGGCTTTCATCATCCACCACTAAAATCTTAATTTCGTTCACAGACCTGCCTCCTTAAATCCGACTTCGACTGTCACATTTTTCTTATTATAGGCTATAAATATGTTAAAAATGTGACCTATTGGTCTATATTTAATTCTGCCTCTTTGTCCTTAACCGCCTGTTCCCTTTGTTCCAGTTCTTCCTGCCATGCGGAATATTTGTCAGCGACCTTGTGCTCCGCATTGATATATTTTGCATTCGGATTTATGGCTGCAATGACAAACATGGCAACCACCATAAATGCCAATGCGGCAATCGTAATTTTCAGCCTGTTTTGAACTACCGCCATCCGCTCTATTCTCGCTTCTAACAAACCGATCCTGTTTACCTTGTCATATTCCATTTTTCTTGGAAGCACAATGTTTTTCAGGTCTTCTTCATCATATCCACATTCGGTAATCAGATGCTGCCTTAGCTCATGCAAAAACTGATAACCGATTTCTGTTTTAAACATATCCCGCTCAAGCAGTTTGGAATAAAGTTCCAGGCATGTATCATCATCCGATAATGGCGTATTTTCTTTTATGATCTCAATATTTTTCTTTTCCTTTAATGCAATCTGGGCTTCCTTAAAGCTTGGAAACACAAACCCATCCACAATTAATGTCTCCTGTTCCATAGTATCTCCTATCCAAATCATATTATTAACGTGTTCCTATGCACAAAAAAGTGCCTGTAACCGTTACATTACAAGCACTTGTCCGGAATGGACCTGGCGGGAATCGAACCCGCGTCCGAAGACTCTTCCATCATGGCATCTCCCATTACAGTCGCTTTACTGACATTCCCTCAGACCGCCGCCAACCGACAGGCTGCAGCCCTTAGTAGCTTCATAAATCTTTTGACAAGTCAAAGCTTTCCTGCCAAAGTTCCCCACTGTTTTGATGCCTTATCCTAAGCCGTGAGTCAACTTAGGTAAGACAGCTGCCATTAGGCAGCGTACGCTAACTGATTGTCTGCGTTTATATTTATTTCCAAGTTTTTAGATGGTCCTGGTCCATCAATGGCTTCCACAATTTCTAAATCCCCGTCGAAACCAGTACAAGCCCTGGTTTTTAAGTTTTAAAATAGTTTGCTATATGATAAAGGGAATCCGGCTATTCCTCTGAATTACTCTCGGAATCTGCCTCGTTCTCTGAACCATCCTGATCTGCTGTTTCCTCGGAATCTGCCTCGCTGTCCTTAGCGTCCACTGCCTCCTCAATGGCATCTATAAGCTCATCCTCCACTGATTCCTCTGATGTCTCAGAAGAACCGGAAAAATCCGGAACATCGGATGCATGGGCTTCTTCAATATAATTGCCGACAAATGCCGATAAGGTTGCATCACCGACAAACTTTGGAATGCTTCTGTAATAATTGATTCCAAGCGGAACCCCGATAATTGCTCCAAGCACCAAAGCTGCCAGGATGCATTTAACAGTAATCTTTATCTTCCTCTGCCTTTCGAGTTTTTTTCGATTGTACTTTTCATATTTTCTGCGTTCGACCTTTTCCTGACTCATATCGTCCTCCCATATATCTTTCGTCCAATAATAGATTACCACATTTCCGTAAAAAATAAAACCGAAAATTTCGTGAATTTATCATTACCGCATATTTCTGATTTTAAATTCTTTTTCCGCCTCCCGCTTCATGTCCTTTTTGGCGATATCGTTCCTCTTATCATAGAGCTTTTTACCACGGGCAAGACCAATCTCTACTTTCACAAGGCTGTCCTTAAAATATACTTTCAGCGGCACAATTGTATATCCCTTCATCTTTGCCTGCCCCATAATCCTGTTGATTTCGTATCGGTGCAGCAAAAGCTTTCTCGGACGGAGCGGATCCTTATTAAAAATATTTCCCTTTTCGTAAGGTGAAATATGCATCTGACGGATTACCATTTCTCCATTTTCCACTGCGACAAAAGCCTCTTTTATACTGCAATGTCCAAGCCGCAACGACTTTACTTCAGTTCCGTGAAGCGCAATCCCCGCCTCATATTTTTCATCAATAAAATAATCAAAATATGCCTTTTTGTTATTTGCAATCAGCCGTTCACCTTTTTGTTTTGGCATAATATCCCTCTTTTCCTAACATTCTATCGTTTCGCTGTCATCCACCAGCTCAAAATCAATGGTTCGAAGCAGCTTGTCAACATGTACCGCCTTAACGCGCACCTGCTGCCCCATCGCATAAACCCTGCCATGCTCCTTCCCAACCATAGACATGTCCCGTTCATCATAAATATAAAAATCATCCGCTATTGTACCGATACGAACCATTCCTTCAATCGTATTTGCAAGCTCCACATAAAAACCATATGCCGTGACGCCGGAAATGATTCCATCATATTCATTTCCCAGCCGCTTACTCATATACTGGACTTTTTTAAGCTTCTCTACCTCCCGCTCCGCCTCCTGGGCGCGCCGCTCATTCCGGGAATTTGATTCGGCAACCAGGTTCAAAATACTGCCGTAATGCTCTAACCGCCTGCCATTTAATCTTCCGGCAAGATTTTCCTTAATAATCCGGTGGATCTGCAAATCCGGATACCGCCTGATTGGTGAGGTAAAATGACAATAATATTTTGCAGCCAGTCCAAAATGTCCGCTGCATGTAGTCGCATATTTCGCCTGCTGCATGGTTCTAAGTGTCATTCTGCTCAGAAAACCTTCTTCCGGAGTTCCCGAAATCTTTTCCAGCAGTTTTTGAAACTCTTTGGGATGGATATTGTTCCCATTCGTTTTAAAATGATAGCCAAAGCGCTCCATCACAGCGCTTAACCTGTCTACCTTTTCCGGATCCGGCTGACCGTGTACGCGGAATTCAAATGGGATTTCCTGCCAGAAATAGTCCTCTGCCACGGTTTCATTTGCCGCCAGCATAAAATCTTCAATAATCCTGTGCGCCGGATTCCGGTCATCCGGGCGAATCTCCACCGGTTCGCCGTCCTCCCGCAAACAAATCTTTGCCTCCGGAAAATCAAAATCAATCGAACCTCTCATCATTCTGTGCTTCCTTAAAAGATCCGAAAGCTCCTTCATCTGACAGAAATATTCCAGATATTCCTTATACTCGTCTAAAATCTCCCTGCCTCTTATTTCGGTTCCGTCATTTAAGCACAGCGCAATATCCTCTAACGGTACGCCGCCATCTCCATATGCCATGCCATCATAGGTTTCACCCGACTCAACCGCATGGGCTTTTAAAACAGCATCAACCTGGTTATAGCTCATCCGGCGGTTTACATGAATTACCGTCTCTGCAATGCGATGCCCCTTCACTCTGCCGTCTGCATCAATATCCATGATACAGGAAAGGGTTAACCGATCCTCTTTTTCATTTAAGGAACAGATTCCATTCGAGAGTTTATGCGGAAGCATTGGAATAACACGATCCACTAAATAAACGCTCGTTCCCCGAAAAAGCGCTTCCCTGTCAAGAGGGGAATCCTCCCCCACATAGTGGGTCACATCTGCAATATGCACGCCAAGCTCATATCCATCCGGCTTCTTTACCAGGGTAATTGCATCATCCAGGTCTTTCGCATCCTCCCCGTCAATCGTTACCGTTAACATGTCTCTTAAATCCAGCCTGCCGGCAGTCTCCCCTGCCGACACCTCTTCCGGAATCTTTTCTAACGCTTCTGTCACCTGCGCGGGAAATTCCGTTGGCAGGTTAAACGCCCTCACAATCGACAAGATATCCGTACCGGGATCATTGACATGCCCTAATATCTCTATAACCTTCCCCTCCGCTTTGCGTTCCTTCGTTGCAAACCGGGTAATCTTTACCACAACCTTATGTCCTGTGACTGCCCCCATACTATGGCGCGCCTCGACAAAAACATCCTCCGAAAGCTTCCGGTTATCAGGAATCACAAAACCATACTTCTTATTCTTCTGGTAATATCCCACGATTTCATCCGTTCCATGCTCCAAAATCTTTGTAACCTGCGCTTCTTTCCTTCTGCCGGCCGGCGCATCCATAATCTTTAGCATAACCTTGTCACCGTGCATGGCGCCAAGTGTGGCGGACTCCGGAATATAATAATCTTCCTCCTCACCCTCTACAGAGACAAATCCAAAACCCCTGGGATTTCCGCAAAACATGCCAATCTTTGTCACATCAAAAAGCGGCTGGTATTTTCCCCGTTTGGTAAGCAGAACCTTTCCTTCCTTCACCAACTCCTCCAAAAGCTGCCTGAATTCTTCCCTGTCCTGCTGTTCCACTTGCAGTAAAAAGGCAAGTTCTTTTTGTTTTAACGGTTTATAATGCTTATCCCTTATCACGTTCAATATTTTCTTTTTTTTCTCATCATAGCCAGACATAATTTTCTCCTAATTAAGAATCAAGAAGATGTACAGACTGCCATCAAGTCTTTTAAGGCAGTTTCCCCAGCATAAAAAAGCTGCCACAAAAATGCAGCAGCCTCATACACTAATTTAAGAATTTCGAGCTAATCAAAAGAGCCAGTATAAGGAAAAGCGCAACGCCTATGGCTGTTGCCAGAACAAGCATTCCTTCCTTGGAGCGGCCTTTATTCTTACTCCAATAGGTATCACCGGCAGAACTTCCACCTGCCAGACTTCCTAATCCATTATCCTTTGATTCCTGCAACATAACAAGTATACAAATCGCTACACAAATAATTAAAAATAGAACTGTCAGCACTGTCTTCAACAAAAACACCTCCTATTACAAGACTAAGTTTTCACCCGTTGTTAAAACTCACTAAGCGCTATTGTAACACAGTGTTTTCATAAAAACAAGCCAAAAATCCGTTAATTTACAAATTTGTAGTAACGATTCCCCGCGAAACCGCATTTTACCGAAATGCATACTCAGATATCTTGGAAAGCTCCTCTTCAATTTTCAATAATCTGTTATATTTTGCAGTGCGGTCACTTCTGCACGGCGCCCCGGTCTTAATCTGTCCGCTTCCGGCTGCCACCGCCAGATCCGCAATAAAGGTATCCTCTGTTTCGCCGGAACGGTGGCTGATAATGGTCTTATATCCTGCATTTTTTGCCATTTCAATTGCATCGAAAGTCTCTGTCAGGGTTCCAATCTGGTTGTATTTGATTAAAATTGCATTCCCAATCCCCTCTTTTATGCCATCAGACAGGCGAGCCGTATTTGTGACAAACAGATCATCACCTACAAGCTGTATTTTTTCACCCAGACGGTAAGTTAAAAGCTTCCAGCCCTTCATATCATTGTCGGAAAGCCCGTCCTCAATCGAAAAAATCGGGTAGCGGTTCACCAAATCCTCATAATACTGCACCATCTCCTCCGCATTCCGGTAAATATCTTTTCCAGCCATCTTGCTTTCTCCCGGAAAATAGTACTGCTCCGCATTTACATCATAAAGCTCGGAAGCTGCGGCATCCAGCGCAATCTTGATATCATGCCCGGTTCGGTAGCCGGATCGCTCCACTGCCTCCACAATTAAATCCAGCACTTCGGATGTCGTCGCAAGATCCGGCGCAAAACCACCCTCATCTCCCACACCGGTAGAGAGTCCTTTGCTGCGTAAAACCTCTTTTAAATTGTGATAAATTTCACATGCCATCTCCATTGCATGCGAAAAGGTATCGGCTCCGACAGGCGCAATCATAAATTCCTGTAAATCCACCGTGTTATCTGCATGCCTTCCTCCGTTTAAGATATTCATCATCGGAATTGGCAGTACTTTTGTATTGGTTCCGCCAATATAGCGGTAAAGCGGTATCCCCAATGCATTTGCCGCTGCCTTTGCACATGCTAAAGAGACTCCCAGAATCGCATTTGCGCCATATTTTGACTTATTTCCCGTTCCGTCTGCCTGTACTAACAGCCTGTCAATTTTCACCTGTTCTAACACGTTCATCCCAATAATCTTATCTGCAATACGGGTATTGACATTCGTCACAGCCTGTTCCACACCGTTTCCCATATGCCGCTTATCCCCATCACGCAGCTCATGCGCTTCATATTGCCCCGTGGATGCCCCACTGGGTACGGCAGCGCTGCCTGTAATCCCATTTTTTACGGTAACTGTCACATCCAGAGTAGGGTTTCCCCTTGAATCCAATATTTCCACTGCATGTACATCCAATATCTCGTATTCCCTCATGAAATGATCCCTTTCTATCAAATTTCTTTTATAGAAAGTATTTCCATATCTGCATAATTTATACACATACAGCAAATTTCATATCATCTCATCCCCGGCTGTTTTTTTTCTTTACATAGGCATCTATCTCTGTATACCCGCTCCTGTCCTTATAAAAATACAGTTCAAATGCAACCGGTTCTTCCCTGTTATATGCTTCCTCCCCAATCGGAAACCACCGGGGCAGATATACCGACTGTCCATCCCATATCTTTGCATAGTATAAGGTTTCATGCCCATCACCGCTTGACACATTTTCCTTCTTTTTCTGGTAGGAATACCCGGTTACCGCAAAACAGTCCGTTGTTAAAATCCATTGTTTCGTCCTTCTCATCATGACAATTACCATGATAAATGCAAAAGCAGCCAAAAAAAGCGCCGCACAAAATGCCAAAAGCATCAACTTATCCTTCCAAAACACTTTTTGCGGTATGTCCGGCAGCAGGCGAACGGCGGCAAGCCCAAAACCAAATGCCAGAAACCCCATAAATACGGAAAGACACCCGTTTCCCTTCTCCTTCCTTTTCAGATATTCCTTTTTTTCCTCCTGTGTCATTTTCCGTATGTTCGGAAAATCCTCAATGACGCTGCTGCTTCCTTTTCCCTGTTTTTTCCCCTTTCCCATATACTCCGGGTAAAATGCCTCTATTGCATTATAGACCTGATATCCCCGCAGTACGGATACAAATTTATGGTTGCTGTCACGAAAGAAAAGATCGGTTGGGCTAAAGCTTTCCCGCTTCACCCTCCAATTCCATCCCCGAAAAGCAATCTCCATATATTCCCCGTCACATGCCACGACATACTCTTCACGGATCTGTGCATACTTTGACCACCTCGGCAGCGCAGTCATCCCGACATAGGCAATATAACTCCCCACTATGATTCTTCCAAGCGGAATATTTGCCACCGCTGCAACACTGTTTAATGGCGCAATAAAACTTTGCAGTTCCCCATATACTGCCATCTCATAAACGGTAATTACCACGATAGTCAGTCCGATTCCTGTTACCAATAACATTCCAATGACAAGCGGCAATAACTTTCCATTTTTCTTTGCCTGTTTTAAATATTTCAACATGGATGTACCCTTTCTTTTCCCAAAGGAATTTTTTTCTGTCTTCCACTACAATATATCAGATAGCGCTGCATTTTCCCAGCAATTTAACATTCCATCTGCGCACCTGTACGTTGCGTTTTGCAATTTGGGGCTTCATTTTTGATTTCTGCCCCAAATATCATAACCAAACAGGACATATAGCGGCAACCCTCCATATGTCCTGTCCGGTTAGAATATTCAGTTAGCCCTGCTGCCGAAACATTTAATGTACAATCAAACTCTTTCCTGTCATCTCAGCAGGCTGCGGAAGTTCCATAATCTCTAACAGGGTTGGCGCAATATCTGCAAGGCATCCGCCTTCCCTTAACTTCACATCCCCATAGTTTACCAGAATAAATGGTACCGGATTGGTAGTATGCGCCGTATGTGGATTACCGGTCTCATAGTCAATCATCTTCTCTGCATTGCCATGATCCGCGCAGATGAACAGTACGCCATCCACCTTTTTGACAGCATCCACGGCAGATCCGACACAGGCATCAATTCTCTCGACCGCTTTTACTGCGGCAGAAATCACGCCGGTATGTCCTACCATATCAGGATTTGCAAAATTGATAATAATCACATCATATTCGCCGCTTGTAATCGCCGCATCTAATTTCTCTCCAACCTCCGGCGCGCTCATCTCCGGCTGCAAGTCATATGTTGCGACTGCCGGGGATTTGACAAGTGTCCGATCCTCGTCCTTATTCGGTTCCTCCACGCCGCCGTTAAAGAAAAATGTGACATGGGCATACTTCTCTGTCTCTGCAAGCCGTAACTGCTTCTTACCCATCTTTGCAAGATATTCACCGAAGGTATTTTCAATTGACTGCTTCTTAAACGCAATCTTCTTATTCGGAATGGATTCATCATAATCTTTGAAGCATACATATGTGACAGGAATCCGTCCTTTTTTCCTCTCAAATCCATCAAATCCATCATCACAGAATGCTCGTGTGATCTCTCTTGCACGGTCCGGACGGAAATTAAAGAAGATCACGGAGTCATTCTCTTTCACCGTTGCCAACGGCTTGTCCCCGTCTGTAATCACCGTTGGAAGCACAAACTCATCTGTCACTTCCTTGTCATAGGAAGCCTGCATAGCCAAAACCGGATCCTCTGCCTTCTCGCCTTCCCCATATACAAGGGCTGCATAAGCCTTCTCCACACGATCCCATCTGTTGTCACGGTCCATAGCATAATAACGCCCATGTAAAGATGCTACTTTGCCGACGCCAATCTCATCCATCTTCGCAACCAGTTCTGCCACATAATCCTTACCGGAAGCCGGAGGAGTATCACGTCCATCTAAAAATGGATGAACATATACATCCTGAAATCCCTGTCTCTTGCAAAGCTCTAAAATTCCATACAGATGTGTGTTGTGGCTGTGAACGCCGCCATCCGATAAAAGCCCCCATAAATGAAGATCGGAATGATTCTGCTTACAATTCTCAATTGCCTCCAATAATGCTTCATTTTCAAAAAAATCACCGTCCTCAATCGACTTGGTAATGGAGGTTAAATCCTGATAAATAATACGTCCTGCGCCGATATTCATATGTCCCACCTCGGAATTTCCCATCTGTCCATCCGGAAGGCCGACGGCAAGCCCTGAAGCATTGCCCGGAACAAACGGACATTCCGCCATCAGCTTATCCATCACAGGGGTATTTGCCATCGCAATTGCGTTGCCCTCTGTCTTATCATTTAAACCATAACCATCCAGTACCATTAATACAACCGGTTTCTTACTCATAACTACTCTCCTTTTCATATATTATTATATCCTTTAGGAAGTGAACCACCTCCCGAATACTCAAATCTTGTTTCATTCGTTATCATTCTGCCTGCTCCTGCTGTTTTTATACGAATCCTTCATAAAAGCGCCAGTCAAACCTGTCTGTTAAATATCATAACATTTATTCTTCGCATACATTTTAATATGCTCCAAACTCCTCTCATCCGGCTCAATGGTTACTAATTTCTTCTTGCCATTCTCCTCTAAAACGAAAGAAACCTGCTGTCCTTCCCCCGTCTTCGAGACAAAGGAATACGTTTTTGCAAACCTCTCCTGCGGATTGATCCGGTTCGATCCCTTTGGCACCACCAAACTGACATTATCAAAATTAAACTGCATGATTTCTTTCCGCCTGCTGGCATTATAAATGGCTGCAATCTCCACATTCCCATTCGTTAAGGTGTACTCATACTCCATTTTGGCATCCCCTGCAAAATGCATCAAAAGCGCAATACCTGCCACCATCATCAAAAGACCCAAACCACGCAATAAAATAAACGGAAATCCAAATACAATCAAAGCGACTGATATAAAAATCTTCCCGAAATAACCAATCCCCGGTGTTGCCTTAACAGACTGCTCTACATAAGCATCATTTAATAACATATTATACCTCCTATATCTGCATTTTATCACCTTAAAATAACCCGACAGCACTCCCTGCCATCGGGTTATTGCTCATCCGGCTTTATTTGCTAAGATACTCATCAATTGCCTTTGCAGCCTTCTTACCGGCACCCATTGCAAGAATAACGGTCGCTGCGCCTGTTACGGTATCACCGCCTGCATATACGCCATCTTTGCTGGTTTTCATCGTGTCTTCGTCTACAATGATGCCGCCCCACTTCTGGGTATCCAATCCCGGCGTCGTCTGGCGGATCAACGGATTCGGACTCTGCCCGATTGCAATGACAACCGTGTCCACATCAATGATATAGTTGGAACCTTCCACCGGCTTCGGGCTTCTTCTTCCCGACTCATCCGGCTCGCCAAGCTCCTGCTTAACAACCTCAATACCGGTTACCCATCCGTCTTTTCCGTGAATCTCGCATGGATTGTTCAAAAGTTTAAAGATAATTCCCTCTTCTTTTGCATGGTGAACTTCCTCTGCCCGCGCCGGAAGTTCCTCCTCGGAACGGCGGTAAACAATATATACCTCTTCCGCTCCTAACCGCTTAGCTGTTCTTGCAGCATCCATTGCCACATTACCTGCGCCCACAACCGCAACCTTTTTACCGACCTTAACCGGTGTTGGCGTCTCCGGGAACTTGTATGCCTTCATTAAATTCACACGGGTTAAAAACTCATTTGCAGAATATACACCGAGCAGATTCTCTCCCGGAATATTCAAAAATCTTGGAAGCCCGGCTCCGGAACCTACAAATACGGCGCCATATCCCTGCTCCATTAACTCATCAATGGTAACAGAACGTCCAATGATTACATTTGTCTCAATCTTGACACCCAATTTTTCGACCGTCTCGATTTCCTTTGCGACTAAATCCTTTGGCAGACGAAATTCCGGAATGCCGTAGCTTAATACACCGCCAGCCTTATGAAGCGCTTCAAACACGGTAACATCATAACCCTTTTTAATCAACTCACCTGCACAGGTAATGCCCGCAGGGCCACATCCCACAACCGCAACCTTTTTGCCGTTCTTTTCAATGTCAACCTTAACTTCACCGGCATTTGCCATATGGTAATCTGCTACAAAACGCTCTAAACGCCCGATTGCAACCGGTTCGCCCTTAATGCCTCTTACACATTTGCCCTCACACTGGTTTTCCTGCGGACATACACGACCGCATATGGCAGGCAGGGCATTCTCACTGGTTATAATCTCATAAGCAGCCTCAAAGTCGCCCTCTGCCACCTTCTCAATAAATCCGGGAATCGGTACATTGACCGGACAACCGTCCATACATGGTCTATGCTTACAATTCAAGCATCTTGCTGCTTCCTCCATTGCCATTTCCTTTGTATATCCTAAGGCAACCTCTGAAAAATTCTTATTTCTAACATTTGGCTCCTGCTCTGGCATTGCCACCTTTGTCATACTCATATTTCTTTCCATTGCGTATATCTCCTTTAATCAATTTGTCCCTGTCTTATTTCTTATGCATTTGCCAGCTTGCAGGCATGTTCTTCTTCTTTGAACATTCCCTGACGTTTCATACATTCATCAAAATCAACTAAAAATCCATCAAAATCAGGACCATCTACACAGGCAAACTTCGTCTTGCCGCCAACGGTTACGCGGCAGCCGCCACACATACCGGTTCCGTCAATCATAATTGGATTAAGGGATACCGCAGTTGGAATATTAAGCGGCTTTGTTACATTTACCACATTTTTCATCATAATCAGTGGCCCGATGGCAATCACCTCATCAAACTTTTCACCCTTGTCAATTAATTCCTGAAGCACGGTAGTAACAAATCCCTTTGTTCCAAGACTCCCGTCGTCCGTTGCAATATATACATGATCGCAAAATTCCTCAAACTTCTCCGCTAAAATCACAAATTCAGCAGAACGTCCACCGATAATAACATCTACCTTAACACCCATTTCATGGAGTTTTCTAAGCTGTGGGTAAAGTGGAGCGGATCCCACGCCGCCGGCTACGCCAATTACATGCTCACACTTATGAAGAGGCGCCGGCTGCCCTAAAGGTCCTACAAAATCCTCTACATACTCACCAGCCTGCTTTTTGGCAAGAAGCTCTGTGGAATATCCTACCACCTGGTAAATAATCGTAACCGTCTTTTTCTCTCTGTCATAATCTGCAATCGTAAGAGGTACTCTCTCACCATCCTCATCTACACGAACAATCACAAACTGTCCGGCTTCACACTTGTTTGCAACAAATGGTGCCTCAATCTCCATCAGCTCAACTGCGCTGTTGAGTGTCTCTTTACTAACAATCTTGTACATTTTAATACCTCTTTCTTTCTGTTATACAATATACGCTAAATATTATAACTGTTTTATCCCAATAAGACAAGAAAAAAATAAGAAGCTGCGATACGAACACATATGTGTTCCCGGTATCGCAGCCTTCCTGCATAAAAACAAAGACGCTACTCTATATAATATACCTTTGCATACCTGCTCTTAAACAGGTAGGCTGCATCCTGCAAATGAGGATTGGCATCTAATATTGTGCTGACAATCTCAGCAGCATCATACTTTTTGTCAATATATACCAACAGCTTCTCCTTATCCTCCGATTCCACAAGTTTGGACAAGCCCTTCGGCTTGACAAAAACATAATCTTTGCATCTCCGTAATTCCTCGGCATTACATGCCGTTCTGGAACGTATCCTGTAAACATAAAGAACAGAACAGTCCTTATATTCCTCCACGATATCAAACCGTTCCCTGTCGTTTTGGTAATCATATTTGTACTTCCAATCCGATATTCTCAGGGAATTGAATGCCATAAACAGCAGGAGCAGTAAAATCCCTCCATTTACCCTGCCTTTACCGGTTATGCCCATAACAGCAGATAAGTCCCTGATAAGCCAGACAAAAACCAAAATGAAAATCCAGCCAACCGGCATAATATAACGGTCAGTACGGTAAGGCGCTATTTTAGCGATTAACATGACATATAAAACTCCCGTAAACAAAAGCATAACCGGCGCCAAATCCACTTTTGCAGTCCATGTTCCAAGCCTTTTTTTATAAAAAAGCCAGAAAACCATGCAGCAAAATGCAATTAACATCCAGAGAAATACCCCGCCAAATAGACATGTATTTAAAATTTCGCAATACTCCCCTAAATATTTGCCATAATTTTGAAATGTCTGTATGGCGGAAAAAGCCTGTTTCCCTCTGTCACTGCCGCCAAAGATCTGTTTTATCATATCCGGAAAAATCAAAACACAGCTTCCACCAGCCACGATATATGTCAACAGAAATCTCCATATTTCCTGCCATTTTCTATGCATCAGAAGATGCGCGCCAAAGAAAAGGCATAGGAAAAACAGATATATCAAAAAATAGTAATGTGTCATTGTACCGCCTACCGCACATATATAACAGCCGATATAGAACTTCCAATCTTTATCTTTCTTTAAGTATGCCGAAAACAGCAGCGAAGTGCAGACAATAAAAAATGTCACCATTTCATACATCCGTATAAAAATCACCATATTCATGGCAAGCATATTCGTTCCGGCCGCAAGAACGGTAACAAAGGAAAGCCATTCATCCTTCAAAATGCATTTTGCCAGCAAAAAAAGCAAAATATCTATGCATGCCATAAAAAAAATGTTGGGAAGAATGCCAAACCATTTGCTGGACTGCTCCGGAAAAACAGAACAGATGGTATGGATCACCACATAATAAAATGGCGGATGTACATCGTTTGCCTGGTTTTCCCACACGCCTTCATAATCAAAACGTTCTGTGTTTTTTACGGAAAGATAATCATTGTACAATGAAAAACCCTGATATATTTTGCCATTTTCGATATTCACGCCTCCCATCGTGTTATTTGCAAGCCCGAATGTCAGCCATTCATCATAATGAAAATTGATTTTATTTCTTCCCAGAAAAACTGCAAATACGATATGCAGTATAATAAATATCGTCAAAGCTGCCCGGATTTTATAATTACCCCTTCCTCTGTTTTCCTGCTTCACTTTCCATTTCCTCCCTATTTTGCCAAATCTTTTTTATCGTTTTCTCTTTCAACCGCGCCTTCCAACAGGTAACTCTATCACCGCTATAAAACGGGCAAAAACATCAAACTAGTTGACATTTTCAATATTTTCCTGATTGCTCTCCTTTATAATATAATGTGGCCGTTTTTTTACTTCCAGGTATGCCTTTGCAATGTACTGCCCCATAAGCCCTATGCAAAAAAGCTGGACACCTCCAATAAAGGTAATAATACATGCCAGGGAAGGCCAGCCCTCAACCGGATCCCCAAACAGCAGTTTCTTTATAATAATGACAATGACAGCGATAAAGGAACATGCGGTCATAATAACCCCAAACCAGGATGCAATGCTTAGCGGCACCTGTGAAAAATCTATAATTCCCTCCAATGCATACCGCATCAGTTTCCAGAAATTCCATTTTGTCTCACCTGCCACCCGCTCCTGATTCTCATAAGACAGCCAGTATGTACGAAAGCCCACCCAGCCAAAGATTCCCTTAGAAAACCGATTATACTCCCCCATTTTCACAATGGCATCTACCATGCTTTTTTTCATCAGACGGAAATCCCTTGCGCCGTCCATGATATCCGCATCCGAAATCCGATTGATGATGCGGTAAAACCATCTGGCAAACCAACTGCGCACCGCCGGTTCCCCGACCCTGTTTTCCCGCCTGGTCGCCACACTGTCATAATCCCCCTGTTTCAGAATTTCCAACATCTGCGGCAGCAATGCCGGAGGATCCTGTAAATCTGCATCCATAATTGCCGTATAATCACCTGTCACATTGCAAAAACCTGCATAGATTGCCGCCTCTTTGCCGAAATTCCTTGAAAATGAGATATACTTTACCATTTGGTTCCCGGCTGCAATTTCCTTCAAAACGTCCAGCGTATGATCGTCAGATCCATCATTGATGAATAAAATTTCATATTCACAGGGCATACTTTCTAATACGCCATTTATCTCCTCATAAAATATAGGCAATGCCTCCTGCTCATTATAACAGGGAACAATAATTGACACCCTCATCTTCGCATACTCCTTTTGGCAAATCGCAACATCCTCGTCCGGATAATTCGTAATATCGTAATAATTATACATCTTTTCGTATTATTTGACAATACTTTCATTTAGTATGATAGAGATAATAATATTTAACCTGATAGTAGAATGGAGAATTTCATGAATGTTTTAGAAAAAATTGTGGCTTTAAGGGAGGCGCGCCACTGGACAGAATATCAGCTTGCGGAGCGCTCCGGTCTCACACAATCTACAATATCCTCATGGTATCGCAAAAATATGCTTCCTTCCATCCCGTCGCTTAATAAAATATGTGATGCCTTTGGTATTACGCTTTCCCAGTTCTTTTTAGAAGATGACGAAAGTACCTTATCGCTTACCCAATACCAATTGGATTTACTGCATGCCGCCCAAAAACTGGAACCTGCCCAATATGAAGCTTTGATCGAATTTATAAATTCCCTGTAAAAAAGGAACGACAGACGTTATAACCTGTCGTTCCTTTTGACTTCCATTCGCATAACTTTGTCCCAGGGCATGATTTTCTTATATCATATCACGTTCCAAAATAAGAAAAATGCATATAATCCTTCCGGTCTCCCCAGTCTCCCCGGTAAAATCCATATCTGCTCATAATCCGCACCATCTCACAGTTAGCCGGAATGGAATATGGATCCTTGTTCGGTTTCCAATAGCTTCCTGAAAGGATTTTCTTCTTTCCGTTTACCTTATCAATCATATAATTTTCATTCGGATTGATATCAATTGCCATGCCATACATATGCTCACCGGTACGGTAGCTATAGCATCCAATATCTTTAATCACCTGTTTTTCCTTGCTCTTATAGATTTCAGAAAACATCTGCGTAATAGACGGAGCCAGCTTTTTATTCACCGTCAGGTATTTTGTTTTGGTCACTTTCTTACCCTTTTTCCCCTTTTTGTAATCCCATACCTTGATCTTAATCCGTTTCATCTGTTTAGATGCCTTCTTTGCCGTCTTATAATTGCTCTTTTTCTTCTTTTCCGATCCAAATGCCCTCTTTATTCTCTGTGAATAGGACTCTCCATCATAGGAATAATAATTCATCAAAACGGCTTTTGCCGGTGATAGTGTACTTAGAACCTTCTTTCCGCCCTCATTCCGGTAGGAGCAGATGCGGTATGTATACGTCACGCCATTTTTCAGTTTGGAAAAACTTGCCGTCAATGTATTCGGATTCTGAATCGTCTTAACCAGTTGGTATTTTGCAAGATCACTCGGATCTACAGCTGTATAATTACTCTTATCATCATAATCCTTCACACAGTAAATCAAATAACCGTCTGCATTCTCAGCCTTTGTCCATTTCAGCTTTGCTCCCAATTTTCCATTCCGCTTCCCGTATGTGATTTCAGGGCCTGCGCTTAAAATCTCGGTCTGTGCCGTCTTCGAGACAACAGCTCCATCTTTCGGGCAGGCATCTACCCGGTAATAATATGTCTTGCCAACCTGTAGGTTATAATCCGTATAGTAATATATGATGTAATAGCATTTGTTTTTTGAATCATATTCATATTTTTCGTAATAATTATTACTTGAACTGTCATCATCATCATAACCATAATAATAGTCATCATCACTATAGCCAATCTCCCCTATTTTCTCGTAGGTTCCATTGATGGATTCTGCACGATAAATTTCAAAGGACTGATAAGCATTTTCACTCACCTTAATCCGCAATGTCGCATTTGGGCTTACCTCACACTGTGCGCTAACCTCAAATACATTTTTTGCCTCTGCCACGTCATATGGAAACAGCAGGCATACTGCAAATAATAAAATAAATAATAAGTATCTTTTTTTCATTGGTATCTCCCATCTTTGCCGATTGTTTGAATCTGCGCCAACGCTTCATAAAGAAACCATGTAAGTTTTTCACGTTTACACAGACAAAAGGACCGTCTGTTGTGACGATCCTTTCTTTATTCTTTTATTTATTATAGTTTACTATTTTGCCAAAATCTGCTTTTAGAGATGCGCCGCCAACTAATCCACCATCAATATTCGGCTTAGCAAGCAAGGATGCTGCATTTCCTGCATTCATCGAACCGCCATACTGGATACGGATTGCCTCAGCAGTTGCCTCATCATACACTTCACCGATCACTTTACGGATTGCTGCACATACTTCCTCTGCCTGATCATCCGTAGCAGTCTCGCCTGTGCCGATTGCCCAGATTGGCTCATAAGCGATCACACAGGTCTTTGCCTGATCTGCCGTTACATTCTGAAATGCAATCTTAATCTGCATTGCAATCCACTCAAGGTAAATTCCCTGCTTTCTCTGTGTCAGGGATTCACCGCAGCAGATGATTGGCGTAATGCCTTTCTCTAATGCCTTGCACACTTTTTTATTTACCGTCTCATCTGTCTCAGCGAAATATTCCCGTCTTTCTGAGTGTCCAATCACAACATATTTTACGCCTGCATCAACTAACATATTCGGAGCGATTTCACCGGTATAGGCTCCGCTTTCCTCAAAATACATATTCTCAGCGCCGATATTGATATTGGTTCCTTTGGTAGCTTCAACTGCCGGGATAATATCAATTGCCGGCACACAAAATACTACATCTACATCCTCATTCTGTACCAACGGCTTTAACTCCTCAATCAAAGCAACCGCTTCACTAGGAGTCTTGTTCATCTTCCAGTTGCCTGCAATAATTTTTTTTCTTGCCATGTCTGTTTCTCCTTATCATATATTTGATTCCTTCGGCTCGAGCTCGTGTTGTACTAGCCTTTCTCACTTTGTCGTCCTCCGTAACGCTCTCCCTTCGCCTTCGGCTCGGGCTCGCTAACTTCGGCGACATAAGTTCGAACTAAATTCACACTGCGCTTCACTTGTGTTCATTAAGTTCTTACTTATCGTTAGCGGCTGCTACGCCCGGGAGTTCCTTACCCTCTAAAAATTCAAGGGAAGCTCCGCCACCTGTTGAAATGTGAGTCATCTTATCACCAAATCCCAACTGGTTACAAGCTGCTGCGGAATCACCACCACCGATAATCGTTGTAGCGCCCTGAAGCTTTGCCATAGCTTCTGCGACTGCAATGGTACCCTTTGCAAAGTTCGGCATCTCAAAGCATCCCATCGGCCCGTTCCAGACAACAGTCTTTGCACCTGCGATTGCATCTGCAAATAATTTTTCCGTTTCCGGCCCAATATCAAGCCCTTCCATATCTGCCGGAATCTCACCACGTCCAACTACTTTGAAGTTTGCATCATTTGAGAAATCGTCTGCCACAACCGTATCAATTGGAATTAACAGCTTCACACCCTTCTCCTCTGCTTTCTTCTCCATCTCTAACGCATATTCCTTGTAATCCTCCTCGAGAAGGGAATTACCAACTTCCTCACCGTGTGCTGCCATAAATGTATAAGCCATACCACCACCGATAATTAATGTATCTACCTTATCGAGTAAATTCTCGATAACTGAAATCTTAGAAGAAACCTTTGCACCGCCAAGTATTGCAACAAATGGTCTCTCCGGATTGTTCACTGCATTTCCCAGGAAGTCAATTTCCTTCTGCATTAAATAACCAACGACTGCGGTATCCACAAACTCTGTCACACCAACATTGGAACAGTGCGCTCTATGTGCAGTACCAAATGCATCATTTACAAATACATCACATAAAGAAGCCAAATCCTTAGAAAATGCCTCTCCATTCTTTGTCTCCTCGGCACGGAAACGGGTATTCTCTAAAAGAATAACCTCTCCATCCTTCATTGCCTCAACAGCAGCTTTCGCATTTGCACCTACCACTTCCGGATCCGCTGCAAACTTTACCTCCTGTCCAAGCAGCTCAGATAAACGGGCTGCTACCGGAGCCAATGTCTTTGTCTGCTTGTCTTCCTCTGTCTTAACCTTTCCCAAGTGGGAACAAAGAATAATCTTACCACCATCGGCAATTAACTTCTTGATTGTTGGCAGTGCTGCAACTAAACGATTCTCGTCAGTAATTTTACCATCAATTAATGGAACATTAAAATCACAACGAACTAAAACCTTCTTACCCTTTACATTAATATCATCTACTGATTTCTTATTAAGCATTATTCTGCTCCTTTCATATATATACTTTCATATAGGCGTTTGCGAAAATGGAGTTTCGCAATTGCCTAAGCTATCATGTAACAAAAAAGAAAGTCCGGTCCAAATAGACCGGACCTTCAAGGTCATAATACTCTAAAATTATGCTAACTCTGAGAAGTACTTGATTGTTCTTACCATCTGAGATGTGTAAGAGTTCTCGTTATCATACCAAGAAACTACCTGTACTTCATATAAGTCATCTGCTACCTTTGATACCATTGTCTGTGTAGCATCAAATAAAGAACCATATCTCATTCCAACGATATCAGAAGATACGATTTCATCCTCATTGTAACCGTATGACTCGTTAGCTGCTGCCTTCATTGCTGCATTGATACCATCAACTGTTACATCAGCACCCTTAACAACTGCTGTTAAGATTGTTGTAGAACCGGTAGGGGTAGGAACACGCTGAGCAGAACCGATTAACTTACCATTCAACTCAGGAATTACAAGACCGATAGCCTTAGCTGCGCCTGTTGAGTTAGGAACGATATTAACTGCTGCTGCACGAGATCTTCTTAAATCACCCTTTCTCTGAGGTCCGTCAAGAGTCATCTGATCACCTGTGTAAGCATGGATTGTTACCATGATACCTGACTGGATAGCTGCATACTTGTTAAGAGCATCTGCCATAGGCGCCAAACAGTTTGTTGTACAAGAAGCTGCAGAAATGATTGTATCAGAAGCTTTCAGTGTCTCATGGTTTGTGTTATAAACAATTGTAGGAAGATCGTTACCAGCCGGAGCTGAGATAACTACCTTACGAGCGCCTGCATTGATATGAGCCTGAGCCTTATCCTTGCTGCAGTAGAAACCGGAACACTCTAAAACTACGTCTACATTCAAATCACCCCACGGGCAATTGTTGGCATCCGGAAATGCGTAAATCTTGATTTCCTTACCATCCACTGTGATGGAATCCTCACCTGCTGTTACAGTGTCAGCCTTCTCATACTTACCCTGTGAAGAGTCATACTTTAATAAGTGCGCTAACATCTTAGGGCTTGTCAAATCGTTGATTGCCACTACTTCATACCCTTCAGCTCCGAACATTTGTCTGAATGCAAGACGTCCGATACGTCCAAATCCATTGATTGCAACTTTTACTGCCATGAATAAAATCCTCCTAGTGTTTAGAATATTATACTAGTTACACTTCATATTTGCCGCAGGCAAATGTTTTCGTGTAACTGCATATACCGCAGCGAACAATCGGAAACGGCAATTAATTGCGTTTGCGAGTAAATTGGGTCACCGCTTGTCCGACTGACCTATGTCAATATAATACCTTTTTTAAAGTTAAATTTCAAGTAGTAAATCTTTTTTTTGCCAAATTTATGAAATCTTTCCATTTATGCCATTTTATGCCTTTTGGCAAAACGGAAAATGCTGTGCGCTCCACATTGGCATATTCTTATTTCGGCATGGACGATTTACCCCATTTATGTTAGTATATGGTAGACAATTGCAAACCTTTAAAAAGTGAACTTGCGATTCCACAAGTAAATGGTTTTGCAACTGTCTACTGAATTGACTTTGAAAGAAGGTACTCATATATGATAGCCACAGATATGCATATTCATTCATGTTTTTCCTCCGATTCAGAAGAAAAACCGGAATCTATTATAGAAACAGCGATTGAAAAGGGATTTTCCTATGTGTACTTTACCGATCACCACGATACGGATTTTCCGGTTTCCGAACAGGCGCCGGACATGGATTTCCAACTGGATTTTCCGGCATATATCAATCGTCTTACAAACCTTCGGGAACAATACAGCGGGAAAATTCAGCTTTGCATTGGCGTGGAACAGGGAATCTGTCCGGAGGTGGCAGACAAAGTAACTGCAATTGCAAAGGAATATAACTTTGATTTTATCATCGGTTCCTCCCACCTGACAGGGCTTACAAATGGTGATCCCTATTACCCTGAATATTATCAGGGAATGACTTACCGGGATGCCTACCGGAAATATTTTATGTCAGAAGTGGAAAATGTACGGCTTACCTCTGCCTTTGACGTATATGGGCATCTCGATTATGCCGTGCGCTACTGCCCGGACAAAACCTTTGTCTACCGTTTTGACGATTACCGGGATATTTTTGAGGAACTGTTTAAACTGCTGATCGAAAAAGGCAAGGGAATTGAGATTAACACTGCGGGAATCCGCAAAATAGGGTTTCCCCACCCGCATAGAAAAGCCCTGCAGCTATACAGGGAAATGGGAGGCGAAATCATTACCATCGGGAGCGATGCCCACCGCCAGGAGGATATCGGATTTGGCTTTGATGTGGCAGAAGAACTGCTTTACAGCTGTGGTTTCCGGTACTATACCGTATTTACAAACAGAAAGCCTGCGTTTTTGAAACTTTAAAACGCAGGCTTTCACGGTTTATCATGCATTAATAATCCTGATACTCCACAGAACCATCCGAATAAGTGATAATATAATAGCCATGACCGGATCCGTCACAGTCATCCACGCTCTCTTTGGAAACAACGGTCTTTCCCTTTGGCTTGGAACCCTGAAGAACTAACTGGCTGAGCGGTTCCTTTAGAATTTTTTCCTTTATTGCTTTCCGGCTTTCTTCCTTTCCATCCACATAAGTTACCTGATAAGTAACGAGCTTTTCTCCGTTTGTTCCCTCTCTGGTAATTTTGCTTGTGCCAACTAACATAGCTGCGGAATAGGTGACTTCTGTTTCAAATATGACAGGCTCCGTCACTTCCACCTCTTTTACCTCTACCCTTTTCACCACAACTTTTGTGCCGTCCTCCAATCTGCCGGAACGCTTCGGTTTGATACGGTCAAGTTCACCCAGTGTAATGTCCTGCTCCTGCAACAGTTCTTCTACCGTATGCGCCTGCGTCAGATAATGTTCCGTTTTGCCGTCCACGGTGAGGAAAACGGAACACCTGTGTACGACGGAAACAGACATCCCATCTGTGAGGTATGCATTCAGGTCATGGTTTACATAATCATTTTCTAAAAGCGTGACTCCCGCCTGCTGTAATGCATCCTGCACCCTGCCTCCTGTCAGTTCCACCTCCGTACTGCCCTCCTCGGTCTCTACAGACACCTTCGCATACCTTTGTATTGTGATATGCCCATCATTTGAGGTAATCTTCGTATCCAGATCCGGAGAAATCTCATCACTGCCCCCGACCGTGATTTCAGCCTCCTCTAAAAGCTGTCTGACGGTCTGCCCCGGTTTTGCAGCCAGCCTGGTCTGTGTCCGGCAATCCGTTATGGTAATATTTATGTCCTCTCGCCCGCAGCCTGCCAGCATTCCTGCAAGCACAAGGCATGCGAAAAGCATAAGTCCTTTCGGAACCATCCTGCTGTTTTTATTTCTTCCATTTGCTGTAATCAAATCTAACACTCCTCTAATTCCACTCATCAAAATCCTTTTCCGCAACGCTTTGCAGTTTCCCGTCTGTCTCCGTCAACACTTCAATATGCAGCGTATCCGCCATAAGCTGCGCTTTGGGCAGATAGAGCAGATATCCATAGTCCGAATCCCTGACAGTGGTAAAAAAGGGAACATATGTGGATGTTTCCCCATTTGCGGTCATCCGAATATAAATATTGGTGTCCGCTTTCATATAAGCCTCATCCACAACACCGCTGATTTCCCAGTAGGATGTATCATATTGCGATTCCTGCATCTGCAATACCGTCCGGGTATCCGCTTTTTCCGCCTTGTCCTCCAGTTCCACTGCCCTTCCGGTTACAATTGGCGGTTCCTCCGCAAAATCCACTATATTTCTCTCGACTTTTTCCACAATAACGGTCTGCGGATGATACAGACTGCAATATTCTTCCAAATGATACGGCAGCCCCTTTGAAAAATATGCATCCTGATAGGTATCCGCCATAAGCGGGAGCAGCGTATTCCCAAAGGAATCCCGAAACATGAGAAGGCTTCCCTCCCCCGTCTCATTCTTTGTCACAATCCATGCATCCTCCACACTTTCCGTATCGGTTACATAACGGTACACGGGTTCCTTTTGATAGCTGTAATTCCATTCCGGTTCAAAATCACAGGGATACAGCATTTTATTCAAATCCCCATATTCCGTTTTTGTCCGCAGGCTGTCTACGGTCTCGTAATTTTCATGCTCCTGTTCCAGGTAATCGAGCAGCGTGTTATAGGCAAGAACTGCGCCCTTCTGATTCCAGTGCGAATCTTTTTTTAAGTAAAGAATTTCATCCTCCACCTCAAATGCCTGGAATAAATCAGCATATGAAATCCCACACTCCTTAAGTTCTGCTGCCAATCTTGTCATATTCTTTGTATCACTGACGGTTTTCCCTGCATAATAAGGCATATTTTCACGGTACAGGGAATTTTTGTTTGGCGCCACCGTTAATACGAATGCCGCACCCTGAGCCGTTACATACTGCTGTATCAGGGAGATATTGTGCGCAACATTTTGGATGCCTCTTTCTGAAAGGGTATTCTCAAAAAGATAATCATCCAGGGTTGCCGTATAATACAGCCAGCCATTTTTACCTGCCAGCACGGTATCCATATTGGACACGCCAAATATTTTCGTCTGTATGACGGAATCCGCTGTCACAAGCTGCGGACGGAACGCAAAATGCTCCTCGAAATAGGTTCCAAGCTCTTGCAGATATTCCCGGTTCCACGATCCCTGCTCCCGGATATCCGGCAGTTCTGCCAGCTTTTTATTCTCTGTCGTTGTATTGGTAGAATAGACTGTCATGCCTGCAAAAGGGATGACACACAACAGTAAACACATGATTATATAAACAGCATTACCAATCTTTTTCATCTCACACATCCATCTCTTTTCGTCTTTGTTCCGCAAAATGTTCCTTCTGTACCTGTTTCATAAAGCCAAACCTCACGGTCAGTACCCTAAAATCGGAAATAGATAAACGGATTATAGGTACTCCCTGACAGACGGAGCATGCACCATGCCAGCAAAAAGAAGGACAGAACATACAGCGCTGTCTGTACCGGCTGCCATTTTGATACTGCCTCGTCCATCCCGTTCCTCACCTTATCGGCAAACGGTTTGATCGGCGCTGCCCCGATCACCGCCACCAAAAACATACACAAAAAATAGGGTGTCATCTGCTGACACACGAGATTCCATGCCTGAGGCGAAAATTCAAACCCTGTAAACATCTGCCGGATAAAATACATTCCCTGGGAAACCGTATCGGCACGGAACACCACAAACCCGACACACACGGCTAACAGGGTGTATACATGCGCAATCCACTTGGGGATTTTTTTGACAAACGGTATGTACTCTTCCAACAACAAAAGCAATCCGTGATAGACTCCCAATATCCCAAAATTGAGGAGGAGGTTTAATACCAGCAGAAATTTTTTCCTCTTTGGGCTTCCCGCAATCCACAGGGCAGACAGATAATTCATACATGCGCTAAACAGCATGAGCAGCACAAAAACAGGTTCCCCATATGCATAAAATAAAAGGCTTACCACAACCAGTAATCCGTTCTTTGCCTTTTGTCCGGGCAAAACGGTATATAAAAGATATGTTACCGGTAAAAATACACATAAAAATTCAAGCGAACTGAATATCATTTCCAGGACACCTTCCCATTTTTTACTGTCAGCTTATAACGCTTTTTGCAAATATGCCTATATGCATATGTTTTTTCTGTCCGCATATAGGAATTAACCTTCGGCCAGTTTTTCTGCATATTCGCATCACATATATACCATTTGCCATCCACTTTGACTTCCGTCCATCCATGCGGCGTCATTCCACCTCTGGTGCTGGAAACGGAACCGCATGCCACACGGGACTCATATCCAATCACCCTTGCGATACAGGCAAAACTTGCCGCATACCGGTAACAGTTTCCCTTTTTATTTTTGAACATGTAGTTGGCATAGCCTGACATCTTAGATGCTTTTGGCGTGTCGTAAAAACGCTGATAGGTGTAATTTTTCCACAGATATTTATAACATGCCTGTAATTTTTTACTCTTAGACCATCCTGACTTTGTATGCGCCCTGACAAACTTTACAGCCTGCGTGATTTCCTTCGTTTCTACCCTGCGCCCGGTGCTATCCACATAGTAATAGCCCTCTTTCTTATCACCAACAATCTTATTTTTCTGAAGGACGCCCTTCTGTGAATAGTAAGTTCCAGTAGACTTTTGGTATGTAATCTTTACAAAATGATTCCCTGTATACGGCTCTCCATCCCCTGCATAATCAAAGAAATAGACTTTGCTGCCTGTTGTACAGGGCTTCACCACCTGATACTTGTCACCTGTTTTTTTGATCGACAGATACTTCTCAAGCTGCAATTGTCCGTCATATTTGCACTGAAGCATTCCTTTTTCTTCTGTCACCTGATAGGAACCTGCTGCATTTGCTTCCATTTTAAAAACAGCGCAGATACAAAATGCCAGCAGAAAAATATGTAAGATTTTCTTTCGTGACTGCGTTTTCATCATTTATATTCTCCTTCCACATATATATCACATATTTGCCCAACAAAAATAGGATAGGGACAGTATACTACCTACCCCCCCCCAGTTAGTCAACACTAACCTATGGCATTCCACCACTGTCAGATAGATATAGCTGTCCTACCGCTTTTACCCCTCTAATACAAAGATGCTTTCCGGCATCAAAAAGTTCCCGTTTTTTCTTTTTTTGCAAATTGTTATGGAAAAATGGATAAAAAAATCACCGAAGTTCTCGTTTTGAAAACTCCGGTGATTTTTTTTCATCCATATTTTCCCAATATGCTTTAGGTTATCACTCCATATAAAATTGGCGGTCAGACACATCCACTTCCATGTCACGGCTCTTAATCTCCTCAATATGGATGAAACTTCCCCTCTCTACCTGGTGCAGAAAATCTCTGACCAGTTCCGCTTCTCCCTGCACTTCTAATTCCACTCTGCCATCCGGCAGATTCCTCGCATATCCGGTAAGCCCCAGCGACTGTGCCGTGTAATAAGCACGGTAGCGGAATCCCACGCCCTGCACCCTGCCATTTACAAAATAGTGTTTCCGAATTTTCATAGGCTGTCCTTTCCCGTCTGTAACCGGTGCAAAAACCGGCTGCCTGCATCATGCATCTGCAAAATACCGCGCAACCACCTCTAACAGACCATCTTCATCATTGCTTTTTTTCGTCACCATATCCGCAGCTTCCTTCACCGCTTCCTGCGCATTTGCCATCGCAACTCCCACACCTGCATATTGAATCATGGATATGTCGTTAAACCCATCCCCGCATGCCACGGTATCCTCCCGTTTTACGCCAATCGCCTTAAATAAATGCTTCAAAGATGCCGCCTTATCTACGCCTAATGGCATACACTCGATAAAAAACGGTTCCGACCGGTAAATGCTCAGTACCCCTTCATATGCCTTTGCCAGCTCTTTTTCCAATGCCGGCGCCTGTTCCTCCCTGGCGGTAAACAGGCATTTATTCACATCAAAATCCACATAGCCCGGAAAATCATCCACATGGGTAAGCTTCATTTGATTGAGCTTTGCCTCAAATTCCATATACGCATCAAACCGTGTGCCTGTGATCACCTTGTCCCCCTCATAGGTGACAAGCCCCATATCATGGGAAACCGCATATTCATAAAGCGGCGCAATACACTCTTTGGGAAATTGCTGCTGATAAACGACCTGCCCGCTTCCCACATCTGTAATACGCGCCCCGTTAAAGCAAAGCACATACCCTCCGTATTCCGAAAGCTTCAGCGCATCCGCAATCCATTTGACCCCATGTGTCGGCCTGCCGGATGCGATAATAATCTTTGCCCCGTTTTTCTGGATATCCAGTAAGGCATGAAGCATCGCATCTGTAATCTCTTTTTGACTGTTTGTAAGTGTTCCGTCTATGTCCAGGATTAATGCTTTTTTGTTCATTTTGCTAAGTCCTTTCTGAGCTTTTGGCTGCTTTGTCTCATCCATCCTGCATACCGGTTTCGCTGCATTTCTTCATCTCATCAAGAATTGCATCGGCAACCGCATCCTTCGTCATAATCGGCAGTTCCTTCTTCTCATTCGCTTTGATCAGCGTAACCACATTGGTATCCGTTCCAAACCCTGCGCCGTCTTCTTTCAGACTGTTTGCAACAATCATATCCACTTTCTTTGAGGCAAGCTTCCGTTCCGCATTTTCAATCAGATCCTTTGTCTCCATGGCAAAACCACAGATGACCTGTCCTTTCCTTCTATGTTCTCCCACATATTTTAAAATATCCACAGTTCTTGACAGGGTAATCGACAGTTCCCCTTCCGATTTCTTAATCTTGTCCACCGCCACCTCTTTCGGGGTATAATCGGCAACCGCCGCTGCTTTAATGATAAAATCTGCCTCATCCATATTTGCCTTTACCGCCTCAAACATATCTGCTGCGCTGATGACCGGAACCACCTTTACAAATGGCGGCTTTGCAAGAGACGTTGGCCCAGTCACCAGCGTAACCTCTGCTCCCCGCTCCATTGCGCACCTTGCAATGGCATAACCCATTTTTCCGGTGGAATGGTTCGAGAGAAAACGCACCGGGTCAATCGCCTCTTTCGTCGGCCCTGCCGTTACAAGCACTTTTTTACCTGCCAGATCCTTCACATGGCAAAGCTGCCTTTTGATATAATCCAAAAGCAGCTCCTCGGACGGAAGCTTTCCTGCCCCCGTATCCCCGCATGCAAGATAACCATTTGCCGGCGCTATGATTTCATATCCATAAGCCGCTAATTTCTTCAGGTTATCCTGTACAATCGGATTTTCAAACATATTCGTATTCATGGCAGGAGCAATCAGTTTCGGGGCTTTGCATGCCATAATCGTAGTTGTCAGCATATCATCGGCAATCCCGTTTGCAATCTTTCCAATCACATTGGCAGATGCCGGCGCCACCATAAACAGGTCTGCCCTTTTCGCTAATGCCACATGCTCCACGTTAAACTCAAAATTCCGGTCAAAGGTATCCACCAGACATTTATTTCCTGTCAGGGTTTCAAACGTAATCGGATTGATAAAATGGGTGGCATTCTTTGTCATAATCACATGCACATCCGCATGTAATTTTACCAGCATGCTTGCCAGATTTGCAATTTTATAAGCCGCTATGGAGCCGGTGACTCCAAGCACCACGGTCTTTTTCTGTAACATATTTTACTCCTTCACTGGCATAATAAACACGAATCCTGTGGTATTAGAATCCCGCCATATTCATCACATAAATCAACATTCCCGCAGCGACCAAAGCCAGCGCCGACACAATAAATGCCGCCGGACTTCTAAAGGAACCTGTCCCCGTAGTGACAACCTCTTTATCCGCAATCAAAGTAAAGTAAACAAGACATATGATCATTAAAATGCCTGCAATAATCTGCAAAATGCTGATTTTATTTGAAGTCAAATCAACATACAGATTCGGCTCCATTTTGATGCCCTCCTCGCCAAATGCCGTCACATATGAGGAAAACTCACTTCTCACCTCTGAATCCATCTGCCGGACCATGCCCCGCCCCTGTAAGGAAACCGTCTGCACGGAATCGCCTGTATACTGATTATGCCAGTCTTTGGGAGCCCGGATTGGAACAACATGCTCCCCGTCTTCTGAAAACATCAGATAAAAATGTTCGGTTCCTGCCGGAATAAAATTGATGGTATGCTTTAATTCACCAACTTCCGGTGATATGTACATAATCTGTCCCTCATACACATCCCCCTTTATCAAATTGGTGAAAGCCTCATCCATAGGATGGGTATTTGCCAAAAAAAGACCCTTTGCGCCTGACAGCAGACACCATATGCTCATACCGCCAAATAACAGCAAAATAAATGCAAGCGCAGCAATCTGTTTTCCATCCTTTTTTTTCGGCTCCGGCATACTGCTCACATAAGCCGGTTCCTCAAACTGATTCATAAAATCATCTTCCGGCAGGCTTTCATCCAATCCATTGCCGGTATGTTCCGGATTTCCCTGCCCATAATTCAAATTTCCATTTGATGGTTCTCCTGGCTGTTTTAACTGCATTTCTTTCTCCTCCTCAGTATGTATGATAAGGTGATTGCAAAACTCGAATTACGCAATCACCTTATCATATTATAACTGCATCACCATGCAATTTCAAGTTCCCGGACTCAGCTGCCCATATTTCTCATAACGGGAAACCTGGCAAATCTGATTGGCCTCATCCACAAATACCACATGCGGTTTATGCTCCTTTGCCTCCTCCGGTGTCATCTGTGCATAGGACATAATGATAATATGGTCTCCGACTGCCACCTGTCTTGCCGCTGCGCCATTTAAGCAGATCATTCCGCTGTCCGGTTCCCCGGCTATCGTATATGTCTCAAAACGGTTGCCGTTCTCAACATCCACAATCTGCACATATTCATATTCTAAAATACCGGCAGCCTCCATCAATACGGGATCTACCGTAATGCTCCCGACATAATTTAACTCTGCCTGTTTGACGACTGCCCGATGAATTTTCCCTTTCAGCATATTCACAAACATATTTCTTCCCCTCCTCATATCTTATAAATCATAAATTTTATCTCTTCAAAATCCATATGCCACCTCTACATTATAATCCGGTTATCAATCAATCGTGTGGTGCCGATATATACGGCAATCGCAATCAGCACTGCCCCTTCTATCCGCTCAATCGGCTGGATATTGTCAAAACTTACAACCTCCACATAATCAATTCTTGCAAGCGGACAGGTATTCAGTTTCTTTATGATAATTTCCTTTACCTTCAAAGCATCCTTCTCCCCTGCCCGGATCGCCTGCATAGCCTCCTCCAAAGACTGGTTCAAAATAACCGCCTGTTTCCGCTCCTCCTCTGATAAATAGGTATTTCTGGAACTCTTTGCCAGACCGTCCTCCTCCCGGATAATCGGGCAGCCGATAATCTCAATATCAAAATTAAGGTCAATCACCATACGGCGGATAATGGCAAGCTGCTGCGCATCCTTCTGTCCAAAATAAGCCCGGTCTGCCGGAATGATATGAAACAATTTTGTGACAACCGTCTGCACGCCCTTAAAATGTACCGGACGGCTGGCGCCACAGAGTTTTTCCGGCAGCACGGTCATATCGACAAAACCGTGAAAATCCGCTCCATACATTTCCTCTACTTGCGGATGGAAAATGAGATCCACCCCGCCTGCCTCACAGATTTTGGAATCCCGCTCCAAATCTCTTGGATACGCATCAAAATCCTCATTTGGGCCAAACTGCATCGGGTTGACAAAAATGCTGACTGCCACCCTGTCATTTTCCTTTCTCGCACGGTCAATCAGGCTTTTATGCCCTTCATGCAGGTAACCCATAGTCGGAACAAGTCCCACCAATAATCCCTGTTTTTTCCACTCCTTCACCTGTTCCCTTGTCTCTTTCACCGAACCTAAAATTTCCATACCCATTCTCTCCTTTTTTATTTTTTCGGTTTAGACAATTGCAAAACTCTCGGTTTCCAAAATCCAGTTGTGCAAAATAGATAATATCATAAACAAGGTGCTTTGGAGCCGTTGGTACTTAGGTGCCGTATTTTGGCACCTTATGTACCA